>JBBSBW010000011.1:0-143439 GCA_038250865.1 Thermoanaerobaculia bacterium
CCCCCCCCCCCCCCCCCCCTATAATCAATGAGTTGCAAAAGCGTCGATTGGGCAGGCTTTTGCGTGTCCGAAAAAGACCAGGGGACCACCGGAACGAGTGTTCACCTGACGGATCACCTGATCAAGCCAACGGTAGCGAGGAACTCTGGAAGAGAAGCCCGTCGTTGTTTTCGAGTACGCCAATAATCAGCGGCAGCGAAGAATTCTTTGCCTTCTTTTTGCCTTGGAGGCAGGGTCCGCATGACAATCGTTCAAGCGGCGGGCGCGGGCGGCCTAACTGAGCTAAGGGGAGACTTGTGCAAAGTCTGAGAGCCTGACTCTTGCATGAAGTTACCATCCCCATGCATGACCTTGGGCAGAGGATGATCTCAAATGGCGCGAGGAATATCCACGGGCCGATCGGTGGGAGAACTGAGGTTCCTTACGCAAGGACTCGGTTCGTTAGGCAACCACCGATGCCCATCCGACGCATACCCGTTGGCCTTTGCCTGGACCCTGGACCACGATCTCGACGTCGCAAGGTCACGAAGCGCAGCGTCGGCTCGACGGAGAGCCGGTGGGGGGATTGCGACGTTGAAACCGAAGTTTTCGTCCTGTCGCGCTAAGTTGAAGCCAAGGTCTCGAACGCTTTAGGCTAGAGAAACAGCTCACTGCGACGCTGTAGGCCTTACGGGCGTTGCAATTTTTTCGACCACAGCGATAAGTCGTTTTCGTTGATTTATTGTCAGGCGGAATGACCACTCTGCACCGATTCCCACTACGGTATCCAGAACTGCCGGCGCATTGTCTTGCTTCAATGCATTCTCTGCGTGGTAGACGGCGAGGTCGTTTAGCTCGCGGGTTGCTTGATTGAGCCAAAGGTTCTGTAGACCACGGAGTTTCTTGAGGGAGTACAGGGCATTGGCTTTGCGGTGTAGGATTGCCTGGCGCTCTGGTGCATATTTGCCGTCGTCAACGTATGACGCCACCTCGTCTACCACATCCTCAATCTCATCATCTAGAGCGGATGGTGACAATTCGGAAAAACGGAGAAGGTCAGGATTATTTTTAGCCAGTTCTTTATTTGGGTGGCGAAGGAACTCCAGGGCTCCAAGACGAGTAACCTCATCATATTGTTCTAGGGAACCTTCCTCCCTAATGGCGCGATCATTTCCTTGAGAGGCAACAGAAGCTTCCGGCTGCGGACTGACACTACGCTCATCCTCTCCTGAAGCACTTGCTACTGATTGATCAAGCTTGATTCTGTCTTGACTAACGCGAGGCTTTTGCCTCGCCGCGTTGAGCGCGTTATTTCTCGCACTGTCTTTTTGTTTCGCTAGGTCATCGCCATAGAAATGGAACACAGCAGCAACCCCGAGCAATACGCCAAGAAGGCCGCCCAAGGCACGGGCAGTAGTTTCGGGTGTCCATTGATATTTGAACCTCATTGTGAAACTCCAATCCCAGGGGACTCAATCTCGGACTCAGGCTCAGTCCCAGGTGGCCCTTCGATCCCGGACTCAGGCTCAGTTCCAGGTGGTCCTTCAATCTCGGACTCAGGCTCAGTTCCAGGAGGGGGCTCAGACTCGGAGCTTCGTGAAAAAAGAAGGGAGAACGGTCGGAGGGTCAGTAAACTGGTGATGAGAGCACCCATTCCAATAGAAATGCCGAGGTTGGTCCGTGGTAGTGGACCGACAACTGTGAGTGCAACAAAAGTACCAAGGACAGCAACAGTAACAAGGGCCGCAACGGATAAGCCTAGAGTTACGTGCCCCGAACTGACAACAGGATTGGTCGCATGATCTCTATGACCTGGTCGTAAATACTTTTTTGCCTTTGTGGCCCTGGTAACGGCGACGCATGCTTGCCTGAGGGTTGCGCGGGATAGCGCCTCCAAGCCGTCCACCGCCGCATCAACTTCGGTTCCAGGAGGTTGCCATTTTTCCCGGCTTGCTCGGATAACGTCGCTTATTGCTTGATAATGGAGTGCAAGGGCCTCTCTTCGTACAGAGGATGCAGCTTCTGCCTCTGCGCGCATCTCCTGGACCTTCAGGAGTGCCGCTTCCCGTCCAGCTTTCAGTTGCTCCGATTCAGCTTCTTGAGCGCCGCGACTCCCTATCCGTGCCGCATTGAGTCGCTCAAAGACTATAGCTTCGTAAATTGAGTCTCCAGACATAAGCTTCGAGGCAACCGGAAGTACCTCGACCAGCCAAAAAAGCATTGTTACAAAGAATGTCATCGCTCTGACAGGGGGCTGATCGGAAGCGAGCTTGGTGAGTTCGCGATGGCGGCCGAGAAGGGAGTCGGTGCGAGCCGAGTCAAGCGCAGCGAGCTGATTGTGGAGTAGTTGGGTGGCCGTTTCTATTTCGGTATCACGTGCCTCGGCGTATTTCTCGATCGCCGCCGACTTTGTTTCTTGGGAAGCCGAAAGTGCTTCGCGTGCCTCTGTCGAGCTATCTTCGCAACGCCTCTGGGTTTGCTTAAGATATATTAGGGCTTGTTTGGCTGCGGGCCCAAATCCAGGAGTACCGGTGCCTCCACTGCCGCTAAGTTCCGCGTCATATCGAGCGACAGCTTGCTTTAACAGGCTGTCGCAATCACGGGCTGCGGTTACCGTGGGATCGCTCTTGACCAGGGCTTCTACCGTTGCAATTCCGTCGGTGTAGCGCTTCTCAGCACCAATTTTAGATTTTTTCCACGCTTCGGTCGCTCCATCCTTATCTTTTGTGTCGGCGAGAGCGATAGAACGTTCTATTTCAGGGGCAAATATCCATAGTTCTAGAGGGCGGGCGACGATCAGTGCAACAACGGTCGCTAGGAAGAGTCGAGGGATCGCTGCAAATAGTCTGCGAAGGGGCTCACCGTGGATTGTCATCACGATAAGGCGGTCTAGATTGAAGATCATCGCTCCCCAGAGCACTGCAAGAGCAGGAACCCACAGGCTCCATCCGAAGACCGTATAGAGTGCGTAGGCGCTGGAGGCAACTGCAAATAAGCCGGTAAATAGAACCGTCGCCCCGATTGTTGCTAAACGAGTCCGCTCTTCCGGGAAGTCTTTGACGAGGCAAACCGTCGCACCTCCGCACCAACTGAGGACAGAGGAGGCTCGCGCAGCTGCAAGTGAGTGCTCGGGTTCTGTGCTGTGGTTGACCTTATCCATTTCCAGACCCCGCCTCTCAACCAATAAGTTATAAATGTGAAAACAATGAATACCTTCTGCGCCATTTCGGCACAGCATTTTCCGCGAGGGTGCTTGCACGAAAGTTTACGATCTTTTAAGCCTCATGACAACTTCGTCTGCGAATACTGGCTGGCACACGCATGCAACGAACCAGGGCCCCGTTGGCCGCCAGGCCGGCGGTACGGGCATGTACCACCAAGCGGTCCGGCCGGGCGCGCGCCCTCCCTCTTTGTCAGTCTCGGCCCCAAAATGGAATTGGTGCTGGCGAGGAGTGGTAGCCTCAGCCCAACGCCACCCACGCCCCCAAACCGCACATCCCACGAGTCCCTGGTCTTCGTTGAAACGAACGTCCGCCTCCATCACCATTGACCCATGGCTAGCCCCCTCTTTGACTTCAGCCATTTAACCCCCGCCGAACGCGAGCAGCTCGCCAACGAGCTGTGGAAAAGCCTCGCGGATGAGCCGGAGGCGCTTCCTCTGACCGATGGGCAGGCCAATGAGCTCGACCGCCGCTTGGCGGCTTACCAGAGCGATCCGAACTCTGCAGTTCCTTGGCGCGAGGCTCTCGAAGATCTCGAGAAAAGCGGCGCGTGCCCCCCGCTCTTTTTATTTGGCCCGAAGCGCGGGCTGACATCCGAGAAGCACGGGAGTGGTACGAAGAGAGCCGACTGGAGCTGGGCCGAGGAGATTCTTGCCGCTGTCCGGGAGGTGCTCGAAGCGGTCGAGAAATCGCGCCGTTTCTACTGGAATCGATCGTCGCTTCCACTGGAAACTACGACCGCTTCCACTGCGTTTGATCGTCGCTTCCACTGGAATCTGTCGTCGAATGCACCGGAATTCGTGGCGCGTTCCACCTCGAACGGCCCCCGTCGAAGTGTCGCCGACGCGAGCTCTCGCTAGAAGGGCCACTGCGCGATCAGCCGCGCCGAGCTTTCCTGCGCGGTTGCCGTTCTCGCGCTGATGATCCGGACGCTCTCCTCTGTGTCGGTATGGGAGACGACCAGGAGTCGGCTCCCCGAGGATAGCCCCATCGTGCGGCGGATGGGATCGCCCATGGTAGATTCGTAGGAAACGACGCCCTCTGGTTCTATGAGCAGCAAGGAAAAGCGGGTTGAGCCGATTCCAGCCGAATTCGCCAGCTATGAGCAGGCGGCGAATTTCTGGGATACGCATGACACCACGGACTACCCCGACAGTTTTGAAACGGTCTCCGTAGAGGCCGATCTCAAAAGGCGGCATTTTGAAGTGGAGGTGGATGAGGACTTGATCCGGGTGCTCGCGCCGAAAGCCCATGAGCGCGGCATCGCAGTAGGGCGCCTCGTCAACGAGATGCTGAGAGAAAAGACTCTCGTCCCGTAGGGACGCCGCGCACGGGCAAACTCTACCGAGCAAGCCCACTTCCTGTTTTCTCCGGTTCCAGTTTCTTGCCGCTGTTCGGAGGTGCTCGAAGCGGTCGAGAAATCTCCGCTGCGATTTCCTCGCGTGCGGGGGGAACTCCCCGACCGTCGAGACCAGCTCCGGGATCAGGAAGTTCAGGTCTTTTCACCTCTGGCAGGGCTTGTTCCGAGGTAACATTTTTGTTATGTTGGCGACGTGGACTACACGATCGAGTACTTCGACGAAGAAGTCCAGGAGCGAATTCTCAAGCTTCCAGACACCCTCGCCGCTCGATACGTTCTACTGACACGGCGCATCGCTGCGATTGGACCGAATCTTGGGCCACCTCATACCGACGCCTTCGGCGATGGCCTCTTCGAACTCCGTTTGGCGGGTAGGGAAGGTATCGCCAGAGTCTTCTTCTGCACGTTGATTGGCCGTCGAGTGATGATGTTGCACTCGTTCATCAAGAAGACGCAAAAGACTCCGCCGAAAGAGATCGAACTCGCGCGAAAGCGCATGAAGGAGGTCAAGAATGCGAACCCATGACCAACTCGTGTCCAAGTTGATGCGCCGGCCTGGTGTCCGCCAAGAGGTAGAGAAAATTGAGAGAGAGGAAGGCGCACTCCTCGATCTTCTCTTGAAGGCGCGGCACGAAGCCGGACTCACCCAGGCCCAGGTTGCCGAGCGGATGGGTACTCAACCGCCTGCGGTGGCCCGCCTCGAGCGGGCTCTCGCGACCGGAAAGCACTCGCCGTCATTGGCCACGCTGCGGAAATACGCGGAGGCCTGCGGCAAAGAACTCGTGCTCCAGTTCGCATAGCCAGCGGCACCAGGAGGCGGAGGTGCTGGTCGATATCCCCGAAAGCCCATGAGCGCGGCATCGCAGTAGGGCGCCTCGTCAACGAGATGCTGAGAGAAAGGACTCTCGTTCCGTAGGGACGCCGCGCACGGGCAAGCTCTACCGCCGGCCGGGAGTCCACGGCGCGCCCGCCACCGTGAAGGCCTCTTCCAACCGCGCGAAGTCTCCCGCGATCAGCGTTTTCAAGTCGCGCTCCAGAACCCCCAAACCCGCCTCGGCGATTTCGATGTCGCGCGCTTGAGTGGCCGTCGGCATCTGCCGCGTCTCCCAATGGCCGTCTTTCACGCCCGAGACCCGGTCGCCGATCGACGGGGCAGTCGACTCGGAAAGCTTTTGGCGCGCCGGATCGCCTTCCAGTCGCTGTTTCAGGCCGGCCACGGCGACGTTTACCGCGTCCAGTTGGGCATAGAGGGCAGGGTCCGCCTTGGGTGTTTCGGCCAACGTCGCGCGCATGTGCTTGAGTTGGTCTTTCAGCTCATCGAGCTCGGCCGAGGCGGACGACACCCTGCGCAGAGCTTCCGCCGTTCTTTCCTGGAAGGCGGCCACCGCCTGCGGATCGGTGCCGGGGGCGAGGTTCGGCACCGGCTTCACATCGAACGACTGGGGTCCTGCGAGCGAACGGACGCCGCTCGCCGAGACGATCATCAGCTCGGCCGTGTAGCGCCCGGGGGCGACCAGCGGCCCTTTCGAGGGCTGGTCCCAGGGCGACTGGAAGGCGGGAGGAACGAGCACGACCGGCTCCGGGTTGGCGGCCCGCAGATCCCAGTTCACTCTCTGAAGCCCAACTTTCGCCGGCCCTTCGATCCACCGCACTCTTTTGCCCGATGCATCCGAAACGACCAGGATCACCTTGGGTTTCTGCTCCAGGTCCTCGGCGCGCATCCGGTCGAAACCGGGAAACGGCGCGTCGGTGCCTTTTTCGGCGAGCGCCTTCTCGCCCTTCTGCCGTGCCTCGTGCGCGGTCGTCGGCGCTTCGCGCAGGTAGTAGGTAAAGAGAGCGCCCTGCGGCGGGTTCGGAGCGGTGAAGTCGTCGGTCCCCTGCTCCGGCCGCCCGGGCGCCTGGCCGGGCTGCCAGGGAACGAACCACCAGGCGGTCCGGATCGGGAAGAGCACGCCCTCTCCTTCGAACCCGGAGGCGGTCAGCTGCCGCAACGGCGCGTAATCGTCGAGAACGTAAATTCCTCGGCCGAAGCTCGCGCCGACCAGGTCGCCGTCGCGCCGCTCTATTTTCACGTCGCGGAACGGGATCGTCGGCAGGCCGCCCATCTTTTCCCAATGCTTACCGTGGTCGAGGGTGAAGTAGATGCCGAATTCGGTGCCGAGAAAGAACAGATCGGGGCGCACCTGATCCTGCTGGATCGCCCAGGCGATCGTCCCCTTCGGCAGGTCGCCCGCCATCGAATGCCACGAGCGGCCGAGGTCGGTGCTCTCGAAAACGTAGGGAGAAAAGTCGCCGGTCTTGTGGTTGTCGGCCACCACGTAGAGGGTGGAGGCATCGGTGACCGACATCTCGACGCGGTTGATGAACGAGAACGCCGGCAACCCCGGCAGGGCTGCGGTTCGGCTCCAGCTCTCGCCGCCGTTTTCGCTCACCTGCACCAGCCCGTCGTCCGTGCCTACGCCCAAAACGCCTTCCTTCACCGGCGACTCGGAGATCGCCGTGGTGGTCGCGTACTTGGACATCGCGTTGTTGTCGAACAGGGAATCCACACTCCACACCCGGCCCATGAACTTCTGTTCGTAGCGGTTCTTCCCTTGGGTCAGATCGCCGCTGATCGGAGTCCAGCTGTTGCCCCGGTCGTCACTTCGCCACACTCTCTGTGAGCCGAAATAGATCCGGTTCGCCCGATGGGGGCTCACCAGGATCGGCGAGTCCCAGCCCCACCGCTCAGGGCCTTCACCGTCCGCGGGCTGGGGCTGGATCGACAATCCCTCGTCGTCTCGCCGATTCTTGCGGAAGAGGTTCCCCTCCTGCGACATCAGATACATCAGGTCCGGATCTTCTGGATCGAACGCGACACCGTAGCCATCGGCTCCGAACGGCACGTACCAATCCTGGTTGCGAATGCCGTCGCGATTGAGCGTTCGGGAAGGGCCGAACAGGGTGCCCAGATCCTGCGCACCACCCAGAATGTCGTAAAACGGCTCGCGGTTGTTGAGCGCGATCTTGTAAAACTGAGAGACCGGCAGGTTCGGAAAATGCCGCCAGGCCTCCCCCTCGTCGAAGCTCTCGTAGAGCCCGGCGTCGGTGCCCACCAGCATGTGGCGGCCGTTCTTCGGATCGATCCAGAGCGCATGGTTGTCGCTGTGCTTATCGTTGCCGGATTCCAAATAATCCATGGTCTTCCCACCGTCGCGGGTGACGTGGAGGAAGACGTCCATCTGATAGACAAGATCGGCGTTGCTCGGGGAAGCCTCGATCTCCTGGTAGTAGTGAGGGCCGGTGCCGCCCGAGATGTAGTCGGTCCGCTTCTCCCAGCTCTCCCCCCGGTCGCGCGAACGGTAAAAGCCGCGCTCCTCTTGGTTGGCCTCGATCGTGGCGTAGACCAACGAGGGATCGGCCGGAGTTGTGGCCAGGCCGATCTTCCCCATGTCGCCCTTCGGCAGACCGCTCGTCACCTGGCGCCAGCTCTTGCCGTTGTCGGTCGATTTCCAGATCCCGGATTTCGGCCCGCCGCCCAAGAATCCCCAAACGTGGCGCCGCCGCTCGTACGCCGCGGCGTAGACGACCTCCGGGTTGCCCGGATCGAACTCCAGATCGGTCGCACCGGTGTTCTCGTCGATCTGCAGTACGGGGGTCCAAGTGGCCCCGCCGTCGGTCGTCCGATAGACCCCCCGCTCGCCGCCCGCCGACCAGAGCGGCCCCTCGGCGGCCACCAACACGACGTTGCCGTCGCGAGGGTCCACCAGAATGCGGCCGATGTGCTGCGAACCGGCAAGCCCCATCCGCTGCCACGAATGGCCGGCGTCGCGGCTGCGGTACACCCCGTCGCCCCAACCGACATGCCGGCCGCTGACGTTCTCGCCCGTCCCCACCCACACGACATCCGGGTTCGTCGGATCGATCGTGATCTCGCCGATCGAGTACGACGCCTGATCGTCAAAGATCGGCGTCCAAGTCACCCCGGCGTTGATGGTCTTCCAAACCCCGCCCGAACCGGCCGCCACGTACCAGGTCCCCTGCGCGGTCGGATGGACCGCGATGTCGGAAATCCGGCCGCTCATGAACCCGGGGCCAAGACTCCGGAACGGCAGAGCGGACACCACTTTGGCGAGCGGGGACTCGGCTGCCTTGGAGGCGGGTAGAGAGTCGGCCGCCTGGGAAGCGAGGGGTGCAAAGAGGGAGGCGAGGGCCAAGAAAAACGTGCGCATGATCAAAGTCCTGTGGTTTGGGGTGATCCGCGACCGACGTTAACACGCGCGCCGAGCCGTCAAGACCTGGGTCGCGACGGCACGCGACGGCTGAGACCTGGGTCCGAGTTGTCCCGATCTGGATCGTCGGTCACGAGGCTCGCGTGAGATCCTACCTGGGGGCGGCTGACGCGATTTTCAAATTCTTTGGATCTGGTGTCGATTTCACTGCGGCCCGCCGCTCGGCTGCGGTGGGGTCAGCCTCGCGGCAAAGGCGTTGGGCGTTCCGCGGATCTCGTCGAGGCGCTCGTTCCAGCGCACGACCTCCTCGAACGGGATGTCGTTGCGCCGCTTGGTAAAGCTGATCAGGTTGTCGATCTCGGCCAGCGTCTTCTTGGCGGTGATGCCGGCCTTGCCCTGCTCCAGGAAGGCGACGATGGCCTCCTTCTCGCCGGCGTTGTTGAGCGACACCACGGCCGGGCTCCAGGCATAGGCGAGGTTCACGGCGTCGGTGTCGGGCACGTGGCCTTCTGCCACCATGTACTCTAGGAAGTCGAAGACGTGGAAGACGTTGTAGATCGTCGTCGTGTACTGGACGTCGTAGATGATGCGGGTGTCCTTCAGTGGATAGGGATTGGCGGCCGAGTACTTCATCGGGTTGGCGAAGGTCTTGACGAACTTAAGGTTGCGGAAGAACTCGTCGTGCCGGAACCCCGTGCGCTGGTACTCGCCCACAGTGCCGAACCCGTCGCAGGAGATCGACAGCTTCACCAGCCGAAAACCCTTCCAGAGGTCGACGAACTGCACGCCGTGGTGGTCCATCGCCGAGAGGTTCGTGCTGTAGAAAACCGCGATCTCTTCCTTCCTGCCGCTCTCGTGGAGCCAGGTGAGGAGCCGGAAGTGATCCGGCATGAGCAGCGGCTCGCCGCCAGCGAAGTAGACCGACTTGACGCCGCCCAGGTACGGGATCAGTTGCTCCACCGTGTTCTCGGGCAGCCGGATCAGCTTCTGCTGCGGCCCCTGCTCGGTCTCGGGCCCCACCATCTGCAGCTCGTCCTCGTACCACTTGGAGGAGTAGCGGTGGTTGCACATCCGGCACTTCTGGTTGCACAGGTTGGAGAACCGGATGTCGAGAAACTGGATGTCGACGGTGAGAGTGCCGTCGGGCTCGGGAAGCGCGAAGTCATATTCCGGCTTCTTGATGACCTGTCCGGCCTCGCGGCTCGCCTCTTCGTCGACCGGCAGCAAGCGCGGGCTGACCTCGCCGCGGTCCTCCCGCTCGTAGCACACCTCGCAGACCGGGTTGCGCGCTTCCGCCAGCATGTCGCGGCGGAGCTGCCGCATCGGCTCCGAGTTCCAGACCTCCTCGACCGAGCGGTCCTTGAGGTTCAGCTTCTCGGGGAAGAACCCCGCGATGCAGCACGGTCTGACCTCGCCGTTCGTTTCGGCGAAGAGATGCACGAAGGGCCGATCGCAGAGCGTGTTCGATCGCTTGATTTCGGGGCTGGGGGGAGACATGGCGTACGCGCCTGTGCCTGAAGTCTAACAGCCGAGCTGCGCGAACAGGAAGAGCGCCCTGCGGGCCGGGATCGAAGCGCTGAAGTAACGGCCGGAGTCGGTCCCTCCTTGCGTCGCGGGACCCGGGATGGTGTGATCGGTGGCCATGGCGGTCACCGACCCCTCGAACCTCCCCAACCTTGCGCCCCGGCCGCTCGATGGCATCCGGGTGCTCGAAATGGGCCAACTGATGGCCGGGCCGTTCGCGGCCACGGTGCTCGCCTACTTCGGCGCCGAGGTGATCAAGATCGAACCGCCGGGCGAGGGCGACCCGATCCGCACCTGGCGCGTGCTGGATCAAGGGACCTCGCTCTGGTGGTACTCACTCGGCCGCAACAAGAAATGCGTGACGATCGACCTGCGCCGCGAAGAGGGGCGCGACCTCGCGCGCCGGCTCATATCCGACGTGGACGTCTTGATCGAAAACTTCAAGCCCGGCACGCTCGAAAAGTGGGGCCTCGCCCCGGACGAGCTGCGCAAGGAGCATCCGCAACTCCTCGTCGCCCGCGTCTCGGGCTACGGCCAGACCGGGCCGTATTCGCAGTTTCCCGGCTACGCCTCAGTTTGCGAAGGGGTGGGCGGCCTGCGTTACGTCAACGGCCTGCCGGGCGAGGTCCCCATGCGGCCCAACCTCTCGCTCGGCGACACGCTGGCCGGGCTCCATGCCGCCTTAGGGATCGCCCTCGCGCTGCTCGACCGCGAGCGGCGGAAGCCGGCGAAGGGCCAGACGGTGGACGTGGCGATCACCGAGTCGGTGTTCAACTGCCTCGAAGCCGTGGTCCCCGAATTCGACCGCTTCGGCCTGATCCGCGCCCCCTCCGGCTCCACCATCACCGGCATCGTACCGAGCAACGCCTATCCGACGAGCGACGGCCGGCACGTGATCCTCGGCGCGAACGGCGAATCGAACTACAAACGGCTGATGCGCGCGATCGGCCGAGACGATCTTGGGCTCGATCCGCGCCTTCAGACCAACGCCGGCCGCGTCACCCATCAGCCGGAAATCGATGGAGCAATCGCTGCCTGGACGAGACAACACACGGCCGACGAGGTGATCGCCGCGATGCGCGAAGCCGAAGTGCCCGCCGGCTCGATCTACAGCGTCGCCGACATGTTCGCCGACCCGCAATACCTCGCCCGCGACCTGTTCGAAACGGTCGACACCCCCACCGGTCCGCTCAAAATTCCGGCGATCCTGCCGAAACTCACCGATACCCCCGGCCGAACCGAATGGGCCGGCCCGGCGCTCGGCGCGCACAACCGCGACGTCCTCGGCGGCCGGTTGGGGCTGACGGACGGCGATCTCGCGGAGCTGGCGGCGCGCGGGGTGATTTGAGGGCGACCGCCTCCCGGAACCGTTCCCCGCTGGAAACGAGCCGGGATGACGGGGATTCTAACCTCCTCCACCGATCGGGTGTGGCGAAGCGGCGGATCCCCCCAGGTCCCGTTGGAGGGTTGTGGTTCCCGAGGCGACTTTCGACGCAAACCGTTGCAAGAAGAGATCCAAGAAGCTATCGATACCATAGCCGAGCAGAAACGCGGTCTTCCAGTCGATAGGTTTGTCCGTTGAATAGGCCAGAAGCAGGAAACCTACCCACAGCGAGATAGCCACTTGGAGAAAGGAAATCTCCCGTACGTGAATTTGCAGGAACCAATCCTGTAGCCCGGACGTGTTCGCCTTGCCGGCTCGGTCCATCTTCAGAAAATCGATCAAGACATGAGCCACCGCTCCGACCAGGACGAGTGCATAGCCCTGCATGAGACTCGACAGACTCTTTTCGATCGTACAATTAATCATTCCAAACCAACAGGATGCCCAGACCGCAACGAAACCGAAGAGAGCCGCGATTAAGATCAACCATAGGCTCAAAGTACGCCGCAGCGAGGTCTCTGCCGCCTTGAATATCAACCCATCGCTTAGCGAGACGACGCCCTTCACCACCGCGGGGTGGGAGTGGATGTAGCGCAGGATGAAAAGCCGATCCTCTACCTCGGGCAACTCGTCGGCAAAGCTTGCGTGAAAGTCGAGAGCCCCGCCTATCCTCAATTGACTGAGATGCTGTCGGGCGCGGTTGGGGATTGTGAGCATTCCACACCAGAGCACGACGCTTTTGAGCTCTTGGGTGAACGCCGTGAAGTTTTGGAGTGCTTGTTCCGTATCGTCGCCGCTCGTGGGCCAACTCAAAGTAGCACGCTGCCAAGCATTCTCGATGTTGGCGACCGGATCCCCGTAGAGATCATAAAGCTTGACGTACTTGTCCAGCATGCTTCGAACCTCTCGCAGCCGAGATTCGATCTGCCCACTATTGCCGCGAAAGATTTTTTCATTCCTCTGGATCGCCGCTTTTACTGCTTGGTCGCGGTTGCTCGGATCGGCTTGTTCGCTCTTCGCCTTGACCTCGACGGCTATCCTCTGGATGTTCTGGATTTCCGCCCGTAAATCTCTGATTCTGCCGAAGAAGGCTAGGTGCTCATCGGTTATTTCTATGCCGACAGAGTTCCGGGATTTTTCCGACATCGCTTTCTCCTAGGTCCATTCGTCCGCAGTCTCCCTGTGGGTTGGACGGACCTGCCAAAAGAATTCCCCAAGCTCTCGACGACTGGTCACGTCACCTACGGGGACTCCAACGCCCGGGCAAAGCGGCGGATCGTCGGGCCGACCAGCGGTCGATAGAGGTAAAGCAAGACGATTCCCGGCACGCCACGTCCCCGCTCTTCGAGGGCGATCCGCCCGCGGGCGGCCGCGGCTCGCGCGGGAACCGTTGGGCGACTTGGCTCAAGCCGAAACGCGGAAACTTTTCGATCGCTCGCTGTTTTGGGGGCAGGTTCGTTGGCGAGGTCAAAGTTCTTTTCCCCCGTGACGGAGTTTTCCCACTTCCTCCGCTGATCCAAGTGAGGCCGGGATGATCCCGGCTTCGACCCTGGAGATTCGGATCATGCGCGGAACGCTCAAGGCTCTTTCTTTCGGACTCATTCTCGTCGGCGGCGCAGCTCTCGCGGCGCGCCCGGCGCAGGCCGTCAACTATTGGCCCACCGCAAGCCCGTATGCCTGCACCTGGTCGAAACCGAACGCGTCGAACCCCAATGTCATCGACCACGGCGTCTCGACGGTCAAGTTCGTCAACATGGTCGGCGCGGGTCCGTACGGCGCCGAATACCAGCGCGCCGGGCGGCTCCAGACGACCTATCCGGGCGGTGCGGTGAACGACGTGGGCGTCAACCTCTGGTGGGATTTCATGACGGGGGAGAACGTCTTTTATCCGCTCCTGACCGACACCGGTATTCAGTGCCGCTTGCGGACCTCGAACCTCGGCCACACCCTGGTGATCGACCTCTGCAACAACGGCGCGGTTCAGAACTGCACCCAGTAGGCCAGGTTTCAAGAGCGAGGCAGCGAGGCGAGCAGCGCCTCGACGCGGGATCTCGGAAGGCGCGCCGTTTCGGGCAGCGATCGCAAGGTTTGGAGCGATTGTTCAGCGAGGCGGCGCGCTTCTTTTTCGTCCCGCGAGGCTAGAGAGCGCGCCAGCTCGAAGCGAGCGACGGCGACCAGCATTGCACCGTCCGGGTTCTTTTCGAGCGGCGGCAGTGCGGCTCGGAGAACTTTCTCCGCCTCGTCCAGGCCTCCGAGCGCGATCAGATCGGCGCCGTAATCGACCCGGGTTTCGAGCGTCGTCAGGTGATCGGGGCCGTAGGCGGCGGAGAAAATCTCGATCGCTTTCCGGCGTTCCTCGGCGGCCTCTTTCGGTTGGTGGGCGAGCGCCAGGCATTCCGCGAGGCCGGCGCGGGTGTAGGCGATGTTCTCATCGGTCGCGGGGTAGAGCGCCAGGCGGATCGTGAGCGCCTCGCGCGCCGTCGCCAAGCCCTGTTCGAGCCGCCCGGCTCGGGCGTAGGCGGGAGCCAGGTTCGACAGCGCGAACGCCGTCTGGGGACTTTTCGGTCCGAAGCTCTTCCGATAGGTGGCGAGCGCGTGCTCGTAGTTCGGGATCGCCTCTTGGAGCCGGCCGAGCAACTGCAGCTGGTTGCCCACGTTGTTGTAGGTCGAGGCGGTCAGGGGATGATCTTCGCCCAGCCGGCGGCGGCGGATTTCGAGCGCCCTGCGGTTCGCCTGAAGCGACTTCTCGTAGTCGCCGCGGGCGCTCCAGCAGGAGCCGATGACCTGGTAGGTCGTGGCGATGGAGGTGTGCTCTGGCCCATAGAGCGCGTGCTTGATCGCGAGCGACGACTCCAGCCGTTTGAGGCCGAGCGTGGGATCGCCCCGCCGATAGGCGAGCTCGCCGAGGTTGTGGAGCACCCTGGAGAGATCCTCGTGCTCGGGGGAAAGAGCAGTCCCTTTCGGATCCCAGGGGAGCGCCGGAATCCTGAGCCGCCGCAAGTGCGCGGCGAGAATCTGCTCCAGGAGCTTCTCGCGCTCGTCGTCGCGGTGCTGCGCGCCGCGCAGGGTGGCGAAGCGATTGAGCGCCACGAGCTGGCGAATATCGTCCGCCGGCACGTCGCGACGCAGGAGGACCAGCGACTCGGTGAGCGCCGCTTCCGCTTCGGGCATCCGCTCGACGTTGCGATAGGCCTCGCCGAGATGGCCGAGGCTCTCGGCGAGCGCCAACGGCTCCGCGGGATGGAGATCGCGGCGGAGGGCCACCGCCTGGCGCAGGTTGGCGATCGCCGGCTGGTAGTTTCCCAGCGAGTCGTAGACGGCGCCTACGGCATCGAGCAGTTGAGCGCGCACGGCGGGCTGGTCGGACAGATCCCGATGGAGCTTCTCGACTCCGCGGTCGAGCAGATCGCGCGCGGTCACCGTCTCGCCGCGGGTCTGGTCGGGGTCGGCGACCTTGAACAGATCGACCATGAAATCCGCGACCCGCGCCGCCTTGTCGCGTTCGATCCGGGTGGCCGCGAGCTGCGAGCGCAGGCTTAAACCCCAGCCGACGAGGAGCGCCGCGACCCCCGCCGCGAGGAGCAGGGAGAGCCGGTGGCGGCGGACGAACCGGCCGGTGAGGTACAGCGCGGTGCCCTTCCTCGCGGTCACCGGCCATCCGGAAAGGTAACGGCGCAGGTCTTCGGCCAGCGCGTCGACCGTCGGGTAGCGTTCGGCGGGGGTCTTCCGCAGCGCCTTGAGCACGATCGCCGCGAGATCCTGTTCGACTTCGAGATCGGGCGGCGGGGAAGCAGAGCTCGCGTCGTACCCGTTGTTCCCGTCGTTTGCGTCGACACCTCGCAGCAGCGCGGTGCGCGTCGAGGTCGTGCTCGGCGAGAGCGGCTCCTCCTCGCAAACCGCTTGCTCCCAATCGCGGGGCGAGCGCGGATCGGCCCGATAGGGGGAGCGCCCGGTGAGCAGCTCGTAGAGGATCACCCCCAGCGCATACACGTCGGTCGCGGTGCTCACCGGCTCGCCGCGCATCTGCTCCGGGCTCGCGTAGCGGGGGGTGAGCGGCTGGCCGCCCAAGCGCGTTTCGGCGACCGTCCAGTCCGCGTCTGCGGAATCGAGCAGCTTGGCGATGCCGAAATCGAGCAGCTTCACCGTGCCGTCCGCGGTCACCAGAATGTTCGCGGGCTTCAGGTCGCGGTGGATCACCAGGCGTTGATGCGCTGCGGCGACCGCGGAGCAGACGCCGAGCATCAGCTCCACCCGGGCGCGCGCGTCGAGCTGCCGCGCGGCGCAGGCCTCGTCGATCCGCCGCCCCTCCACGTATTCCATGACCAGGAATGGCGAACCGTCGCTCGCGGTGCCGCCGTCCAGCAGCCGGGCGATGTGCGGATGATCGAGCGCGGCCAGGATCTGCCGCTCGGAGCGAAAGCGCCGCTCGATCTCCTCGCCGCTCCGGTGGAGCACCTTGATCGCCACGGTCTGCTTGAACTCGTCCGCCCGTTCGGCGAGATAGACCACCCCGATGCCGCCCCGGCCGATCTCGCGCACGATCCGGTAGCCCCGGTCGCCGCGGATTTCGGCGCCGGCCATCGGAGCCATCGGGGCCATCGGGGCCGATGAGGGCCGGCCGAACAGAAAGGCCGGCGGCCGATCGAGAAAATCCGCCTGAGTCTGCTGCTCGTCCGCCGCGAGCCAGCGGACCACCTCGGCATGAAGCTCCGGGTCTTCTCTTCGCAGAGCCTCAAGCGTCTCCTGCCGGTCCTCGGGAGCGCATTCGACCAGCTCTGAGAAACGCTCCTTGGCCCGGGCGTGAAGGGTCGCGCTCATGTCGGTAGCCTGGCGCCCGCCTCGGCCAGCTCGGCTTTCAGCCACGCCCGCGCCGCGCGCCAATCGCGGGTCACGGTCGCCTCCGAGACTTCGAGCAGGGCGGCGGTTTCGTCGAGCGTCATGCCACCGAAGAAGCGCAACTCGACGATCCGCGCCTGCCGCGCATCGAGGGCGGAAAGCCGTTCGAGCGCCGCATCGAGCGCCAGCACGTCAGCCGCCTCTCCTCCTCCCGGTTCGGCCACCCGGTCCAGCTCGCCCGGTTCCAGATCTGCGCGCAAGCCTTTGGGCGGCCGGCGCCCGGCCTGCGCGCGCCGCGCGCCGTCCACCAAAACCCGCCGCATCGTCTGGGTGGCGATCGCGAAGAAATGGTTGCGGTCGTGGATTTCCAGCGGCCGTCGGCCGAACAGCCGGAGGTAGACCTCATGCACCAGCTCGGTCGTCTGAAACGTATGCCCCGGGGATTCGCGGCGCATCTGGCGCGAGGCCAGGCGTTTCATCTCGGCATAGATCAGCGGCAGCAGCTCGTCGAGCGCGCGAGCGTCTCCCGCCCGCCACTGATCGAACAGTTGGGAGATCGGTTCGGCGGGGGGGGCCCCGCGCTCAAGCTCGGCCATCGATTCCATCCTCCGGGGAGGTTAGAGTCGATTTTTACAGATAGGGGGGAGGGGCGGCAGCGCGGGACTGAAGGTGCTGCCGACCTTCCCGCCTGCCGTCCGAACGACCTGGCGTTTTGAAGTGGGCAAGGGAGGTCTTGCCGCGCAGCCGAACGATGTGTATGGTCAGGTGTACGGAGGAGCCATGAGAACCAACATCGTGCTGGACGACGATCTGATCGACGAAGCGCTTCGTCTGAGCGGAATCAAGACCAAGAAGGATCTCGTTCACGAGGCTCTTCGTGTGTTTATCGCCTCGCAGAAGCGGAAGAGCCTCGCGGATCTCCGGGGCAAGATCCGGTTCGCGCCCGGCTACGACCACAAGGCGCACCGGATCGAGTCGTGATCCTGGTCGACACTTCGGTATTGATCGGCTATCTGCGGGGACATAAGTCGCCGACCCTCGACCTTTTCGACCAGATCGAGCGCGAGCAGGTTCCGTTCGCTTTGCCTGTCGTCTGCTTCCAGGAGGTTCTTCAAGGGGCGCGCGATGAAAAAGAATGGCGCCTCTTGGAGGACTACCTCGGCAGCCTCGAAATGGTGTCGGAGGCCGATCCGCAAGCCAGCCACAGAGAGGCGGCCCGGATATACTTCGATTGCCGGCGCAAAGGGATTACCCTCCGCAGCACGATCGACTGCCTGATCGCTCAAATCGCGCTGGAACAAGGCGCGACTCTCCTGCATGACGACACGGACTTCGAGTTGATCCGCAAGGTCCGGCCACTTCAAACCCTGCACGGCTGAGTTCCCACCTGACTTCTCCCCCCGGAACTGGCTCCAGTGGCTCGCCCCAACACAACGGCGGAGAGCAGCCGAGTTGCCGTCGATTTCCGCTTGCGCTAAGGTTCCGGCGAAAGGAGGGCGAATGACCATTTTCGAGCGAATCAATGTTGGGAATCGTGAATTCGGCGTGAGAATGACGGATGAGATGGGTTGGAGGGTAGTTCGGGGATTCGAAGGCGAAAAACCTGTGACGCTTAGGTACGGGGTTAGCCTTGAATCGCAGGCGGACTTCGTAACTGCAGGTCACGGAAGTGCCATTGACCACTTGGTTGAGCTGGTTCGAGAAGACATTAAGAAGGTTGCGGAGCAAGAGCAGTAGGCTGGCCATTGCCAGCCAACTCACCGACACTTTCGACCTGTCGGCGGCAAAACAGCCGATTGATGGCGGCGGATTGCCAACGTCTTCAATCGGCCCTATCCGGCCATCTGGAGGTACGAAAGCCCCCGTCACTCCTCCCACCGGAACCGATTCCAGGCGATCGCCCCAAAGACCGCCGCGGAGAGCAGCAAGACTCCCACCGGCGCGAGCGCTCCTTCGTTTCCTACTCCGCGCCAGGTCATGGCGTCGAAGCCGTCGACCGCCCAGCGGGTTGGGGTAACGAGGGTCGCCGTTTCGAGCCATTTGGGGAAGATGAAGGAGGGGACCCAGGCTCCTCCGAGCATCACCAGCAGGAGGATGGCGAGAGAGTAGATGCCACGGGCGGCCTGGGGGGGTGCCGAGCGAGGCAATCATCAGGCCGAAGGCTGCGGCCCTGAGGGCGAAGGCCGTGGCGATCGCGACGAAGCCCGGCAGGCTTCCGGAGATCCGGACTCCGAAGAGGACGTAAGCGAAGGTGAACATCACGGCGAAGGTGAGCAGGCCGAGGATGGCCGAGGCTAGCGCCTTGCCGAGGAGCAGCAGGCTGCGCGAGACCGGCGCGCCGCGGAGGTGTTCCAACCTTTCTGGCGTTCGAGTACAGGCCAAATCATAGAATCCGACCAGGGGAGAGCTTGTTTCAGGCCAAGTGTCCGCGCGCTTTATGCCCCACGACGAGTGATTGAGAAAGGAGACATCTCGTGACTGAGAACTCGAGCGCCGAAATCAACCCGGTCAATCGCCTGAGCTACGACTTGATGCTTGGTCTTATTTACCCCGCAGTTTTGGGAAGCATCTTTTACACGATTTTGGGCGAGTCGTGGCATCAAATTAGGAGCTTGAATTGCAATTTTTTCCACAATATAAGTTTGGCCGTTTCGGTAAAGTTTATGCTTGCGTGGATTGCGTCAGCATTCTATTTTTTCGACTATCTGTACATTTCCTTCACCAACCAATACCAGGAGTTTTTTTTCATAATGGATCTGCTTTTTGTTTTTACAATGTATGGCGCTTTCAACGCAATTGATTTGGGTGGCCAACGGCCACCGGCTGCTACTCTGATGATGTCCCTCTATTTAGTTTTCATAGTTTTCATGATGGTTTACTTGGTTTGGGATCGTTTTGAGTTGAGACACACTAGCAATCAGGCAGAAGCCGATCTGTTTAGGCGGGTCGTGAAATGGGAGTGGCGCTCAATTGTGGCAATACTGGCGGCGTTGCCGATCATTGTGTTTCTTGAATATTACTGGTCAGAGAAAGGGAGTGCCAAATCTTGGGCGCCAGGGCTTCTAAGCGCGTTAATTATGGCAGTGGTTACGTTTCGCTTCGGTGTGTATGCGAGCAAGAAGAGGATATTCTCAATTCGCTACAGCGCCAGGATCTCGGCGAGCAGGTGCTTACCAGAAACTCAAAGCAAAGGACCAGTCTCCATCAATCAAGTGCAGCCCAGCGACTCGGATGCGATGGTAGCTGAGGAAGTTCCCCCCTCACTCCTCCCACCGGAACCGATTCCAAGCGATCGCCCCAAACACCACGGCAGAGAGCAGCAAGACGCCCACCGGCGCGAGCGCTCCTTCGAATCCCACGCCGCGCCAGGTCATGGCGTCGAAGCCGTCGACCGCCCAGCGGGTGGGGGTGATCAGGGTCGCCGTCTGGAGCCATTTGGGGAAGATGAAGGAGGGAACCCAGGCTCCCCCGAGCATGACCAGCAATAGGACGGCGAGCGACGAGATGCCGCGCGCGGCCTGCGGCGTTTTGCCGATCGAGGCGATCATCAGGCCGAAAGCGGCGGCCATCAGGGCGAAGGAAATAGCGACCGCGACGAAGCCTGGGAAGCTGCCGGAGATTCGGACTCCGAAGACGACGAAGGCGAAAGTGAACATCACCGTGAAGGTGAGCAGGCCGAGGATCGCCGCCGCGAGCGCTTTGCCCAGGAGCAGCATGCCGCGCGAGACCGGTGCGCCGCGGAGCCTTTTCCAGATTCCTTTTTGGCGTTCGAGCAGGATCGCCACGCCGAGATCGATCGCGGCGAACAGGATGAACTGCACCCCCATGCCGGCGAACGAGTGGGCGTAGCCGTTGTACTGCACCCCTTCGCGCGCCGTCACTTCCTGAGCCGAGATATCGAACGGCATCCCCAGTCCGCGCTTCGCGGTATTCGGGCTACCGTCGGCTGCCGGCTCGCGCGAGCGGCGGTTCATGTCGAGCGCCCCGGTCAGCAGCTTGCGGAGCGATTCCTGCTCCTCGCCGGACATTCCTGGCGTCGGCGTTTCCAAATCTCGCAGCTGCGCGTCGAGCATTTTCTCGCCGGTCGGGCCGTTGAACGCCTCGGCGCTCACCGCCTCCATGGCATGTTGGGTGAGCATGCCGCGCACCATCGCTAGCTCGCCTACGTGGGACGGATCGTGAAGCAGGCCGACGACCGGCTTCTTTGCCGTCGGATCGAACAGGCTGCGCGCCGCGGCATCACCGAAACCTTTCGGCAGGACGACCGCCACCGCGGCTTTTCCCGTGCGGACCGCTTCGCGTCCTTCCTCCAGCGTCGCCGGGCGGACCGCGAGGAGAGGATCTCCGCCGAGCCCGGCGATCACCGCGCGCGATAGCGCCGTGCCGTCCTGGTCGATCGCGCGGATTTCGATCTTGCCGGTCTCCCCTTTTTTACCGCCGTTGCCGCCGAACAGGTAACCGAAGAACGAGGCGATCGCGATCGGCACCAGGAACGTCAGCAACATGGCGCGCCGGTCGTGGATGAAAATCTGCAGATCCTTGCGGATCAGGGCCAGCAGGGCAGGGAGGTTCCCGTTCTTCATGCGTCGCGGAGCCTCCGGCCGGTCATGTGAAGGAAGACGGATTCGAGATTGCCGCGCTCGCTCGCGAGGTGCCCGGGCGTAGCGCCCCGCGCCGTGAGCCAACCAAGAACGGAGGCGGTGCCTAGCGACAGATCGGAGAGAGCCACCGTCAATCGGCCGTCCTCGAACGACGGCTCGGCCTCTTCGGCCACCCCGGGCAGGGCTTTCAGCTCTGCGACCGGCAGCTCGGATGCACCTTCGACCTCGACCCGCAGGCGGTTGCTCGCCGGAAGCAGTTTGAGCAGCTCGCGCAACGTGCCTTTCGCGATCACCCGGCCCGAATCGACGATCGCGATCCGGTCGCACAGGCGCTCGGCCTCTTCCATGTAATGGGTGGTGTAGAGGAGCGCCTTGCCCCGGCGGCGCAGCTCCTCCAGGTTGTCGAAGATCGCGTTGCGGCTCTGCGGATCGACCCCGACGGTCGGCTCGTCGAGCAGCAGGACGGCGGGATCGTGGAGCAGCGCGCCCGCGAGATTCAGCCGCCGCTTCATGCCGCCGCTCATGGTTTTCACCAGATCCTTCGATCGGTCGGCCAAACCGACCAGCTCCAGCGCCGCGCCGATGGCGGATTCAAGCGCCGCCCCGCCCAGGCCATAGAGCGCGCCGAAGAAGCGGAGGTTCGCGAGCGCGGACAGCTCGTCGTAGAGCGCGATCTCCTGCGGCACCAGGCCGATCTGCCGCTTCGCCGGATCGGCGTCGCCCGAAATCGCCCGGCCGCCCACCAGCACCGTCCCCGAATCCGGCGGCAGCAGGCCGCAGAGCATCGAAACCGTCGTGGTCTTGCCCGCGCCGTTCGGCCCGAGCAGGCCGAAGATCTCTCCCGGCGCGAGAGAGAGCGAAACCCCGGCAACGGCCGGTCGGCCGCTATAGGACTTCGTGAGGTCGCGCGCTTCGAGGAGCAGTGCGGTCATGGCTGGGTTCGGTTGGGTCGCTGGAGACTACTACGGGGCGGCGGAGAACGGGTTTCAACGTGCACCGGTCGTCTAGACTTGGCCTCATGCCGACGCTCCGCCTCGCCGTCATCCAAGCCGAGATCGCCCCCTCGCTCGCCGCGGGCCTTGAGGCGACCGCCGACCTAGCCCGCCGCGCCGCCGCTTCCGGCGCGCAAGTGATCGTCTTCCCCGAAACCTGGCTGCCCGGCTATCCCGCCTGGCTCGACGTCTGCCGCGACGTGGCGCTCTGGGATCACGAACCGGTGAAGAAGGTCTTCGCCCGCTACGCCGCCGAGAGCGTCGAGGTCCACGGCGCGAGCGGCCGGGCGCTGGGAGCGATCGCCAAGGAGGTCGAAGCCGTCCTCGTGATCGGCGTCTCCGAGCGGGTGGAGGAGGGTCCCGGCCGCGGCACGCTCTACAACACGCTGCTCACCTACGGTCCCGACGGAACGCTCCGGAACCACCACCGCAAACTCATGCCGACCTTTTCGGAACGGATGATCTGGGGCCAGGGCGACGCCTCGGGCCTACGCGCGGTCAAGACACCGTTCGGCCGCATCGGCGGCCTGATCTGCTGGGAGCACTGGATGCCGCTCGCCCGCCAGGCGATGCACGAGTCGGGAGAGGACCTCCACGTAGCGGCCTGGCCGAACGTCCACGAAATGCTCCAGGTCGCCAGCCGTTCCTACGCCTTCGAAGGGCGCTGCTACGTCGCCGCCGCGGGCTCGCTGTTGCGCGCCAGAGACCTGCCGCCCGAGTTGGAACCGCATCCCGCGAAAGTCCGGAGGCCCGAGTCGTGGATTCTCCGCGGCGGCAGCGCGATCTACGGCCCGAACGGCTTTCCCGTGGTCGAACCGGTCTTCGACCGCGAGGAAATCCTGATCGCGGATCTGGATCTGAGCAGAATCAGAGAAGAGAACATGAGCCTCGACGT
The DNA here is from genome assembly GCA_038250865.1 of Thermoanaerobaculia bacterium. Classification (GTDB taxonomy): domain Bacteria; phylum Acidobacteriota; class Thermoanaerobaculia; order Multivoradales; family UBA5704; genus DASYKS01. Next base: position 23,004 of record JBBSBW010000011.1, read on the forward strand.
GGGTGGCCACTACGCGCGACCGGACCACCTGTCGTTCGAAGTCCGAAGGGGCGCGCGCGACGCGGGATAGGGGTGTGCCGGCTCCGGCCGGAAGTTTCTCGTTCCCGGCGGCCGGTTCTCCCGCTCCCGGCAGCAGTCGGCCGCACGCGCCCACCGGTGTTCGGAGTCCGAGAGCCGCTTATCTTGATCCGAACACCGCTGCGGCGGCCGGGGGATACGGTGCGCGTGCCCCGGGCACCACTCCCCTAGGCCGGAGAAGTATTCCTGGAGCACCGCGGAACATTCCTCTCAGTTGGCGAAATGTTCCGGAGTGAGAGAGGAATGTTCCTGGGATTTTCCGGAATATTCCTGAGATGCCGCGAAAAACTCCTTCAGCTTCGCGGAACGTTCCTTTCGATCAGAGGAATACTCCCGAGCAGCCCCGGATGTTCCTCTAGACTAGAGGAATGTTCCTGAAGTTACGCGGAACACTCCTCTAACCCAACGAGTTATTCCTAAGCCTGCACGGAATGTTCCGTTGGAAAAACGGAATGTTCCTGATGTTGCGCGGAACACTCCGTTGGAACAGCGGAGTCTTCCTGGTGTTACGCGGAACACTCTTTTGGATCAACGGAACGTTCCTGAAAGGTCTCGGAACACTCCTGAGATGCTCCGGACCACTCCCCTGGGCCAGGGGAGTGGTGAAATTCACCTGAACACCACTCCCCCGCGCCAGGGGAGTGGTGACCTGGACCTCGCGCGGGGTGCTCGCGCGCGATTCAGCAGTTCAACCGCTCTAAAACATCCTCTTTTCTATCAGAGAGTTACCTCCGCGCGTCGCGTCGGCGCGTACGCCTTGCGAACCACAACGGCGCGGAACCCGACCGGTCGTGCCCCGGCAAGATCTACCGGTGGTCGACCGGGTCGCCGAGGTGCTCGCGCGCCGAAAAGTCCGTTCATCCGCCTCCGCAGCGCGCGCGTAGAGGTGCCCACCAGGCCATCGGCCTGGGTCCGAAATCGAGGATCTGCCCCTACTCCCGCCCCACCCCCAACGCGTCCGCCACCCGGTTGATATAGTTGAACCAAGAGGCAATCAGGGTGATTTGCAGGATCCCCGTGTCGTCGAAGCCGTTCTGCCTCAGGCGGTCGTGGTCGGCGGGGCCTAGGGCGGTGGGATCTCGGGTGAGTTGGACGACGAAGTCGAGCATCGCCCGTTCGGCCGGGGTGACGGGGGCTTTCGTGTAGTCGTCGCGGAGGGCAGCGACCAGGGATTCATCCAGAGTGACGCGACGCAGAAACTCTGCGTGAGATGCCATTCAGTATTGGCAGCGGTTGATCGTCGAGACGACCGTCGCGATCATTTCGTGCTGGCGGCGTTCGAGGGGCAGGTCCGGGGCCATCATGGCTCCGAAGGCCGCGAAGGAGTGGAAAAGTGCGTCGGGGATCAGACTGTGCGAGGCGACGATGCCTTGGGCTCCCGAGGCGATCGCTTGAGCGGGCGTCGCGTATTCGATCGGGTAGAGGGCGCGTTGCGCGGCGAGGGCTTGGCGGAGGCGGTCGTCGGCCTCCGTCTCGGGGATCGTGCGAATCCAGGTCATGGCGGGTCTCCTTGGGGTCGATTTTAAACCCAGGCCTCCAGCCTGGGCTGACGGGACGCGACCCTTCGGGCCGCAAGCACAACCACAGTCAAGGCTTGCTCCCCAGCCCCACCATCGCCAGCAGCTTGAGCGCGTTGGTGGTCGGCTCCTCGGATCGGCCGCTCCCGTGGGTTCGGGGGCGAAGTGCGAACCTGATCCTGGCCAACCCGGGCCGGACGCCCAATTCGGCAGATCGGAGGGGTGAGGCGACCGCGCCGCCGTGCTCCCAATCGGCTTCCGTCTCGGGCTAAACTGGTTTACTTGATGCTTCCCCCTCGACGCGCGCCCATTGTCCTGCTCGGCCTCGCGGCCCTGGCCCTCCTTCTGTCGCGCATCGGGGCCTACGACCCGGCGACCTGGGTGATGGAGGTCTTTCCGATCTTCCTCGGTGCGCCCCTCCTGGTCTGGAGCTACCGCCGCTTTCCGCTGACCCCCTTGCTCTACCGTCTGCTCTTCGTACACGCTCTGATCTTGATGCTGGGCGGGCACTACACTTACGCCCGGGTCCCCCTCGGCTTCTGGGTCCAGGAACTCTTTAACTTTGCCCGCAACCACTACGACCGGCTCGGCCACTTCGCGCAGGGGTTCGTCCCAGCCATCCTGGCCCGGGAGATCCTCTTGCGATGCACGCCGCTCCGGCGCGGCGGCTGGCTCTTCTTCCTGGTTACCTCGGTCTGCCTGGCGTTCAGTGCCTGCTACGAATTCATCGAGTGGTGGGCAGCGGTCCTTGGTGGCTCCGGCGCCGACGCCTTCCTGGGTACTCAGGGGGACGTCTGGGATACGCAGTGGGACATGCTCTTCGCCCTGATCGGCGCGCTGGTGGCCCAACTGACCCTCACCCGGCTTCACGATCGCCACCTCGCGGCACTCCTGGCGCCGGCCGCAATTGCCGAGGAAGCGACGCGGGGTAGCGCGTCCAGCGCGACCGGTCCTGCACCGGAAAGATCTACCCCGGCCCCAGCCCCACCATCGCCAGCAGTTTGAGCGCGTTGGTGGTCGGCGCCACCCCTTCGCGCAACCGGTAGTCGAAGGTCATCGCGGTCTCGCCCTCGCGCTCTTCGAAGCTCTCGCGGAAGTGGACCGTATGGGCGAGCCGGGACAGTTCGGGCAGCTCGGCGAGGGCGAGATCGTGGGTGGAAATCGCGCCGATCGCCCCGGCGGCGAGCAGGCGGAGCAGGATCTCTCGGACGGCGATCTGGCGCTCGGCGCTGTTGGTGCCGCGGAGGATCTCGTCGAGCAAATAGAGGAGGGTGCGCCCCTGTTGGCGCGCAGCCTCGGCCTGGTCGACGATGCTCCGGATACGTTGCAGCTCGGCCAAGAAGAACGAGACGCCGGAGGCGAGCGAATCTTCGACCAGGATGCTGGTTCCGAGCGTTACCGGCGGCAGGGAAAGGGAGCGCGCCGCGACCGGCCCTCCGGCCTGGGCGAGGACGACGTTCGTGCCGAGCGAGCGGAGGAGCGTACTTTTACCCGACATGTTCGAGCCGGTCACGAGCAGGAACGTCCCGGCCGGGCCTACCTCGACGTCGTTGCCCACCCGCTCGGCGTCGGCTAGCAGCGGGTGCCCGAGATCGACCGCCCGTAGGGTCTGGGCTTGGGGCGATTCGGCCTGCGACCCAGGTGCATGGGCCGGATCGGCCGCGTCGAGGATCTCGGGGAACGTCCACTCCGGCTGATCGTGGGAGAGGGTGGCGAGCGCGGCAAGAGTTTCAATTTCTCCGAGCGCGATGAGCCAGCCTCTGGCTCGGCGGCCGGCGCTCACCTGCCAGCGCTCCAGGCGTTCGAGCGCGTGGAAATCCCACAGGAAAAGGCTTTGGAGCACGAAATGGGTCGGCGCCGAAAGGCGCACGTCGGCCAGGGCCAGGCGGCGGCGAAGGAGGTCGATCTGGCTGTAGGCGGAGACCCCTTCGGTGGTCGTCGCTTCGATCAGGGCGGTGAGCTTGGAGGACGTCGAGCTTCGCCTTTCGAGCAACCGGAAGAGCGCGGCGTAGCTCACGAAATCGCGTTCCCGGGCCGCGACCGAATCGAAGGCGTGGTGAAAGGGTTTGGCGACCGCGAAGGAGAACGCGAAGTTCAGGAGCGGCAGGATCGACCAGACGGCAAACGGCACGAGGCCGGCGATCACGAACCCGAGCAGCACGACGGTCGCGACCGCGGAAAAACGGGCGAGATAGAGAAGGAAGGGGCGGCGCAGCAGCCAGGGCTCGCCCTCCGCCCAGGCGAGGAACGGCTCGATGTCGGGGTTCGCCTCGTCCATCGTCCGCGCTTCGAGCTCCAGCGACTGGCGCAGCTCGATCTCGGGCGCCAGCTCGCGCACCGCCTGCTGCCTAGCGCGGATCTCCGCCGGAGACGCGGGGGCCGAAAGCCACCGGACGAGCGTTTGCCGGCCGGGCGGGGTGCGCGCGGTGCCCAGAAGCTGGGCGAGCGAGGCGCGGCCAAACAGGCCGAGATCGCGAGCGAGCGGCGAATCGGTCGCGGGCAGGGTTGAGAGCGGCAGGGCTTGCCAATCGCGGGCGAGCCGGGCGAGCGCTTCTTCCTGGATCTTCGCCAGCTCGCGCCGCCGCTTCTCTTCGCGGATCACCTTTTCGTGGTTCCCCAGCAGGCCAAGGAAGACCGTGAGGGCGACCGCCGCGCCGCCGATCGGAAATCGGAGCGTCCAGGGCTCCGAGGCCTTGGCTACGACCGCGACCAGGCAGCCGACGAACGCCAAGGCCGCGATCAGGCGGGCGACGGAAAAACGGAACGAGCGGCGCGCGAAGACCTTCTCCTCGGCCCGGAAACGATCGCGGCGTTCGGCGTACAGGGGAAAGAGGGGAGAAGGAGAGGGAAGAGGGTCGGTGGCGCTCACCCGCGGATGGTAACGGTTTTGGCCAAACCGAATAAGATCGCGCGCCATGCTCTTCGCCCTGCTCGCCCTGCAAGTCGCCGGAGGCGTTCCCCCGCCGACCCCCGCGCAGCCGGCCTCGACGACCCCAGTTGAAACCGTCTGCCCTTGCCCGCCGCGGGTGGTGGGCGCCGCTTCGGAGCCGCCCCTCGGCATGACCAAGGACGCCGTGGGCTTGCCCGTTCTGGTCGCCTGCGGCGATCTTTCCGAACGCCTGGCGCCCGACCGGGCGCGGGCCGAAGAGGTCGCGGTCTACGCCTGCGGCACGCCCGAGCCGATCCTGTCGCTCAGTCCGCTGGATTCTGCCGAGGTACACGAGGTGCCGGGCGGCTTGGAGGTCTTTGAGCTGGCGAGCTGGCCGTTCGGCAAAGGAGGGGAGTGGATCGACGTGCCGGTCTGGAAGGACGCCGTCGCGATCTTTCCCGATCTGGGGCCGCGGGTCGAGCGCACTTTGGTGTTCGAGCCGCCGCGCCTCTCGGCCGAGGAGATCCGCGCCGCGGTCGCGGAGTACGCCGGCTGGCTGCGCAAGCCGGACGCCGTCGAAGACCCGGAGGCGATGGCCGGCCGGGTGCTGGCCGCGGCCCTCGCAGGTAACTCCGAAGCGCGCCATGCGCTCTCCAGCTGGAACTCCGAGACCCGGGTGGATGACGATCTCTCGGAAACCTGGACCGACGCCTCGCAGCTTTATCAGGCGTACGCCGCGGCAACGGGAAAGGTGCCGGCGTTGGAGGAGAAGGCTAAGAAGTGAGGTGGAGGTCGCAGGTTCCGGGAGTCGTAAGGCAGCCATTTTCTACCCAGGCCAACGGCCTGGGTGGCCCGACGGCCCGGCCCGCACCTCTTCGGCATCCCCGGGGGGTACCGCAACCCGCCGGTTCGAGATACCGTACAGACAGCCATGAATTTCAACTTCCTCATCACCCCCCTATCCTTCGCCTTCGCCCTCGGAGTCATCGTCTTCGTCCATGAGGCCGGCCATTTGCTGGTCGCCAAGGCGTTCGGCGTCCGGGTGCTCACTTTCTCGCTCGGGTTCGGCAAGCGCCTTTGGGGCTTCCGCAGGGGCGAAACCGACTATCGGCTCTCCCTGGTGCCGCTCGGCGGCTATGTTCGGCTCGGCGGCGAAAACCCCGACGAGGTGACCGACGACCCGCATGAGTTCCTGAACAAGCCGCGCTGGCAGCGCATCCTGGTCTATCTGGCCGGTCCGGTGATGAACATCATTCTGGCGATCCTGCTGTTCGCCGGCCTGTTCATGGCCGGGATCGAGGTGCCGAACCTCTCCGTCATTCCGTCCGAGGTGGGGACTGTGATGAAGGGCTCGTCGGCCGAACAGGCGGGATTGCAACGGGGCGACGTGATCCTGGCGATCAACGGCAAGCCGTCCAGCACTTGGGAGGATGCGAGCTTCGCGCTCGCCACCTCGCCGAACCGGCCGGTCGCCCTGCACCTGCAGCGCGGCGCGAAAATCTTCGATGCGACGGTGACGCCCAAGCTCGATCCGCACTACCAGATCGGCGACACCGCGGGCATCGCGCCGAAAGTCCGGCCGCAACTGATCAAGATCCTCGAAAAGACCCCGGCTGAAGCCGCGGGCTTCGAATTGGGCGACGAGATCTGGGCGGTCGACGGCCTTGCGATCGCGGATTCGGCGGCGTTCGTCGCCTACATCGAGGGGAAGGCCGGCAAGAAGGTCGACATCGAGGTCCGGCGCGGTTCGACGCGGCGGACGATCTCGGTGACCCCCCGGAACGAGAGCGGCAAGGGGAAGATCGGCGTCGGTCTCGGCTTTTTCCAGCACTACCCGCCGGGCGAGGCGCTGCGCGAGAGCGTGATCTTCAACTGGCGGATCTGCGTCCAGACGTTCGACGTGATCGGCAAGCTGATCACGCGCAAAGTGCCCCCAGGCGGAGCCCTCGCCGGACCGCTCGAAATTGCCAAAGAGACCGGCGCCGCGGCGCGGGTCGGTTTCAAGCACCTGCTCTACATCATGGGGTTCATCAGCATCTCGATCGCGCTCTTGAACCTGATGCCGATCCCGATCCTGGACGGCGGCCAGATCACCATCCTGCTGTTCGAAAGCGTGATCCGGCGCGACCTGTCCACGCGCTTCAAAGAGATCGTGATTCAGGTGGGCTTCGTCATGGTGCTGCTGCTGATGGCGATGGTGATCTGGTTCGACATCAAGAAGAGCCTGCCGCCGGGATTGCTTCCCGGCTCGTAGGGACGCGAGAAAAGCGAGAAGGAAGGACCCCGTGCGCGGACCGGCGATCGGCGAAACCGCCCCGAACTTCGATCTTTCGTCGACCGAAGGGGTGCTCCTGATGCTGCGCGACGAGTGCGTCCACTCCGCGCTCGTCGTCTATCTCTCCCCGGCGCTCGACGAGCGGGCAAAGCTCGATCTTTCGGCGCTCGGCCGAGCCCAGGATGGCCTGGGCCGGCTGCGCGCCCGGCCGCTGGCAATTTTGAAGGCCCCGATGCCGCAGTTGCTCGCGGCGCAGAAGGAGCTGGGCCTGCTCTACCCCTTGCTCCACGACGATCGCGCATTCCTGCCGGCCTATGGCGTCGAGGCGGATACCGGGGCCGAGCCCGCGCTGTTCCTGATCGACCGCGGCCAGAGCGTGCTTTGGAAGGCGAATCCGGCGGGATCGGTCGAAGCGGTGTTGCCCGCGCTGCTCGCGAAGCTCAAGGCGCAGCCCTCGACGAAGGCGAGCTACCCGCGGAAGGTGATCAATCGCGTGGTAGAGCGCTGGGTCGGCCGGTAGTTGCCGGCCATCAAACCCGCCGGATTCAGACGGTCGCGAGCCACCGGCCGGCAGTGAAACCGAGCAGGCCGGCCGCCAGGCAGCCGAGAACCGTCGCTCCCAGGTTGGCGAACGCGATCAACCAGGCGCCGTCCTGAAACGCTCGGAGCGTCTCGTAGTTGAACGTCGAGTAGGTGGTAAAGCCGCCCATCACGCCGGTCGTGAGCGTCAGGCGGAGCGTGGGCGAAAAGAGGGTTGTGCCGAGGGCAACCTGCATCACCAGGCCGAGCAGGAACGAGCCGATCGTGTTGACGGCGAGCGTCCCCCAGGGAAAGCCGGGACCGGTCGAGCGCAAGATCCATCCCGCCAGCAGGTAGCGGGCCGCGGTGCCGATCGCGCCGCCGAGCGAAATCCAAAGCAACTGCACCATGGCGGGCGAGTATACCGGCCGGGAAGAGCCGTCGGTTCCGGAGTGTTATCTTGACCTTCGGTCCTAGAGACCGTCTTTCCGGAGATTCGATTGAGCGACGAAACCACCCCGGCGCCTTCTCCTCTCACCCGTTCGCCGCGCACCGGCCTCTATGGCGGACAGGTCTCGTCCCGTCGCGCCAAGGCGGCCGCGGCCGGTGCGACCCAGGAGAAGAAGGCCAAGAAGCCCCCCTCGCTCAAACTGGCTTTGCGCGATGCCGCCGCCTTGGTCAAGGCGCGCAAAGGGCGCCTGGCACTGGGCATTTTTCTCATGTTGATCAGCCGCCTGGCCGGCCTGGTCCTGCCCGGCACGACCAAATTTCTGCTCGACGACGTGATCGGCAAGAGCAACCGGGCGCTCCTGTTGCCGTTGGTCCTTACCGCGATCGTCGCCACCGTGATTCAGGCGACGACCTCGTTTTCGCTCTCCCAACTGCTCGGCAAGGCGGCCCAGCGCTCGATCACCGACATGCGCCGGAGGATCCAGCGCCACGTCGGCCGGCTGACCGTCGCCTACTACGACCAGACGAAATCGGGCGCGCTGCTCTCGCGGGTGATGAACGACGCCGAGGGTCTACGCAACCTGGTCGGCAGCGGCCTGGTCGACCTGATCGGCGGAATGGTCACCGCGACATTCGCGCTCGCCATCCTGCTCGCCTTGAACGCGCGGCTGACGGTTCTCGTGCTCGGCGTCCTGTCGCTGTTCACGGTGGTGATGTTCATGGCGTTTTCAACCCTTCGCCCGCTGTTCCGCGAGCGGTCGAAGATCAACGCCGAGGTCGCGGGCCGGCTCTCCGAAACCCTCTCCGGCGCGCGGGTGGTCAAAGCCTACGGCGCCGAGCGGCGCGAGGCGCTGGTGTTCGCCAAGGGGGTTCATCTTCTGTTTAGGAACGTCGCCAAGACGATCACGGGAATGTCGGCGATCGGCACGGTTTCCACCCTCTTGGTCGGCCTCGCGAGCGTGATGATCATGTGGATCGGCGGCGGCGACGTGCTTTCCGGACGGATGACCGTCGGCTCGTTCTTCTCGTTCACCCTCTACCTGGGCCTGTTGGTCGGTCCGATCGCCCAGATCGTCTCGATCGGCAGCCAGCTCACGGAGGCGTTCGCGGGCCTCGAGCGGATTCGCGAAATCCTGGGCGAAAAGCGCGAGGACGAAGGGGACGAAAAGCGTCGGCCGCTCGGGGTGGTCGAGGGAAAGGTGGAGTTTCAGCACGTCGCCTTCGAATACAAAGAGGACGCGCCGGTGCTGCACGACATCTCGTTCGTCGCCGAGCCGGGGACTTCGACGGCGCTGGTCGGCCACTCGGGCTCAGGGAAAAGCACGATGATCGGCCTGGTCGCGGCGTTCCACAAACCGACCGAGGGGAAAATCCTGGTCGACGGCCGCGACCTCGGCGAGATCCGCCTCGCCGACTATCGCTCGCAGCTCGGCGTCGTGTTCCAGGACAATTTCCTGTTCGACGGCACGGTGCTCGAAAACATCGCCTACGCCCGGCCGGACTCGCCGAAGGAAGAGATCCTGCGCGCCGGCCAGATCGCGCACTGCGAGGAGTTCGTCGCCCGCCTGCCCGACGGCTGGGCCACCGTGGTGGGCGAGCGGGGTGTCAAACTTTCGGGCGGAGAGCGCCAACGGGTGGCGATCGCCCGCGCGATCCTCGCCGATCCGCGCATCCTGATCCTCGACGAAGCGACCTCCTCGCTCGACAGCGAAAGCGAGTTCCTGATCCAGCAGGGCCTGGCCGAGCTGATGCGCGGCCGGACCACGTTCGTGATCGCCCACCGGCTCTCGACCATCCGCCGGGCCGACACGATCCTGGTCCTCGAAGCCGGGCGGATCATCGAGCGTGGCAAGCACGAGGATCTCCTCGCCCTCGGCGGCCGCTACCACGCGCTCTACACCCGCCAGTACGACCTGGAGGCGAACCTGTTCAGGAACCCCGGCGAGACGGAAGAGAAGAAGAAAGAGGCCGAAGAGCCCAAACCGGAGCTGGTCGGGGCGGGCGGGGTTTCTTTGTCGATGCGGACGGATTGAGAGTTACGGCCGGCCGCCACCAGGTTACCCAGGCCGTTAGCCTGGGCTGACGTGACACGGCCCTTCAGGCCGTAAACGACAGGCCAACGGCCTGGGTGGGCACACGGGGCCGGAAAACCTCTTTACGGCCGGCCCCAAAGCTTCTTCTCGTCCTTCGGCGCCACTGCCTTGCGCCGGCCGCCGCGCGCCTGGACCTCCGCGACTTCGGCGAGGGTGGGGGCCAGGGCGGCGCGCTGGATTTCCACGAGCTGGCCGATGCCCCCGAGAGCCAGATCGACCAGGCGGTCCATCTCGTCGCGGCGGAAGGCGCGCTTCTCTCCCGTGCCTTGGATTTCGACCAGTTGGCCGTCGGCCGTTGCGACCACGTTCATGTCGACCTCAGCGGCCTGGTCCTCGATGTATTCGAGGTCGAGCAGGGGGTTGCCGTCCAAAATGCCCACCGAGACCGCGGCGAGCGGCGAGACCAGCGGCCAGGCCGCGATGTCGCCGGTGAGGTAGAGCCGGGCGCAGGCCAGGGTGAGCGCCACGTAGGCGCCGGTGATCGCCGCGGTGCGGGTTCCGCCGTCGGCCTGGAGGACGTCGCAATCGATCGTGATCGTCCGGTCGGGCATCGCGGTCGTGTCCACCACGGCGCGCAGACTGCGCCCGATCAGGCGTTGGATTTCGGAGGTGCGGCCGCTCGGCCGGCCTTTTTCGACCTCGCGGCCGGAGCGGGTATGGGTGGCGCGCGGCAGCATCGAATACTCGGCGGTCACCCAGCCGCGGCCGGAGTCGCGAAGGAACGAGGGGACCCGGTTTTCGACACTCGCGGCGACCAGCACCCGGGTGTCGCCGACCTCGATCAGCGCCGAGCCCTCGGCGAATTTTTGCGCATTCAGCTGGAGATTGACCGGCCGCAGCGCATTCGCCGCGCGGCCGTTGGGACGAAGAATCGGAGTTTCGCTCATCAGCCGATTGTAGCGGCTGGCGGCGTCTGGCGCCGTGGTCCGTCAGATCTTCCCGCCGCCAAGCGAATATGATGGAAGTAGCGGGTCGCATCGACCCGGGAGGTGATCCACCATGAACAAGAACCCGAAGCCTTTCCTGTTTGCCCTCGTCGTCCTCGCGGCGGCTACGCTTTCGATTGCCGCGGCGCCCAAGCCGAAGGCGGCCGATCTGGCGTTTACCGACGTGCAGGCCCAGTCGGTCGAGTTCATCGGCTATTACAAAACGATCCAGCTGACCTCCGAGCAGGAGGCGATCAAGAAGGCGGCGCTCACCCAGCTGCCGGCCCCATGCTGCAACGAGAACACCGCCTACACCTGCTGCTGCCCGTGCAACATGGCGAAAAGCACCTGGGGTCTGGCGGCCTATCTGATCACCCAGAAGGGATACGACGCCGAGCGCCTGAAGACCAAGGTCGCCGAATGGCACAAGTTCATCAACCCGGCGGGATTCTCGGGCAACGTTTGCGGAACCGGCGGCTGCGGCCGGTCGTTCGCCAAGAACGGCTGCGGCGGGATGGGGGCGATGGTGACGCCGTAATCGGGGCGTGAGGCAAGTCCCGCAGCGACTGGCCGCTGCCGAAGGCGCCCGAAGGAGCGAGGAGACTTGCCTCACGCCCCGATCGGTCGCCGGGGCGGTATCATCCTCCGATGGCCTGGTATCGCGAATGGTTCGGGGACGAGTATCTGGAGCTCTACGCGAACCGTGACGAGAGCGAGGCCGAAGGGCACGTCGATTTCGTCGAAAAGGCGCTCGGCGGTGCCCCGGGGGAACCCCGGCCGCGTGCGGTGCTCGATCTGGCCTGCGGGGCCGGGCGACATACCGCGGCCCTGCGGCGGCGTGGGTATAGGGCGCTCGGCGTCGACCTCTCGATCACCCTGCTAGTCCGCGGCCAGGTGCCCTGCGTCGCGGGCGATATGCGCTCTCTGCCGTTTGCCGACGGCAGTTTCTCGTGGGTGCTCAATTTTTTCACTTCGTTCGGCTACTTCGAGAGCGAGCGCGAGAACTTCTTGGTCCTGGGCGAGATCGGCCGGCTACTTACATCCGAGGGCCGCTTTTTGATCGATCTGATGAATCCCCATTTTGCGCTCGCGAACTTGAACCCGCGGGAAGTGCAGAACGTAGAAGGACGGCGGGTCGAGATCGACCGCTGGTACGACGCCGCGAGTCAGCGGCTGAACAAGCGGATCCGCGTCGTGCCCGACGACGGACCCGCGCGGACTTATCTGGAGAGCGTGCGGGCCTACCAGCCGGAGGAGGTGACCGCCGGCCTCCGCTGGGTAGGTTTGGCGCTCGATGATCTCTACGGCAGTTTTCGAGGGGAACCTTACGACCGTGACAGCGAACGCCTCATCCTCGTCGGGCACAAGCCCGTCTGACTCTTTGACTCTCGAAACCGAAGCTCCGGCGGCGCGGGCAGCGCTCCCGCTCGCGCCGCTCGACCTCGTGGCGAACGGCCTTCTGCCGCCGATTCCGGCGGCGTTCCTCGCCGGGCGGGAGCTGGATCTTCTCGCGCCGCTCCGCTTTGCCCATCCCGACGCGCCGGCCGCATTGCCGCAGAGGCCGAGCCCCGATCGGGGCGATCTCAGGGCGGGGCTCGCGGCGGGTCTCGCGACGGCGAATCGGGCCTACGGGCATCCGGCGGCCGATGCCCTGGCCGAGAAGCTCGCCGATCCGCGCACCCGGGTGGTCGCGACCGGCCAGCAGCCCGGGCTGTTCGGGGGACCGCTTTACGCTTTGTCGAAGATGGTCGCCGCCTCGCGCTGGGCGGCGCAGCTCGAAGCGGCGGGGGAGCCCGCGGTCGCCGTCTTCTGGGTCGCGACCGAAGATCACGATTGGGCGGAAGTGGCGCAGACGACGCTGCTTGCCCAAAGCGGCCTGCGCCGGTTCGACCTCGGGCCCGACCCGGAGCCGCTCGCCCCGCTCGGCACCCGGACGCTGGGGCCGGAAATGGCGCGGGTCCACGCCGAGATCGCCGAGGCGTTCCCCGGCCCGACGTTTGCGACCTGGCGCGAGACGCTCGCCCGCTGGTACCGCCCCGAAGCCCGGTTCGGCGAGGCGTTCTGCCGCCTGATGGCGCACCTGCTCGGCCCCCGATGTCCCCTGCTGCTCGATGCGATGCTGCCGGAGTTGAAAACCGCGGAGCGGCCGCATCTGCGCCGGCTGGTCGAGGAGCGGGTGGCGCTCGAAGCCGCCTATGCCGCGCAGGACGCCGAGATCGAGCGCCGCGGCCTGCCGCTCCAGGTGGCGCCGCAACGGGGGCTCTCGCCTCTGTTCCTCTACACCCACGGCGAACGGCGGCGGATCGAATGGCGAGGCGCGGACCGCTATGCCCTGCGGGGACGAGGCGGTCGCGACGAAGAGTTTCCGGTCGAGCAGTTGCTCGCCGCGATCGACGAAAACCCGGGGGTGGTGAGCCCCGGCGTGCTCGCTCGACCGGCGGTTCAAGACGCCGTACTCGGCACCTCGATCCTGCTGCTCGGTCCGGGCGAGACCTCCTACATTCCGCAGGTCGTTCCGGCCTACCGGACGCTCGGAATCGAAGGTCCGGCCGTGGCGCTCCGGCCGCAGGTGACCCTGGTCGAAACCGCCACCCGCGGCCGCCTCACGGCGCTCGACCTGACGTTTTCCCGCATCGTCGCCGACCCGGGCCTGGTCGAAAAGCGGCTCGCCGAACGCGGCGGCGGCGAGTTCGTGGCGCCCGTTCGCGACAAAATCGCCGCGCTGCTCGATGAGCTGGCCCCCCTCGCCGTGGCGATCGATCCGAGCCTCGACAAACCGCTGGAGAAGACCCGCGAGCAGGCGCTCCGCGGTCTCGATCTGTTCGCCGACAAGGTGCGCGCCTCGGCCGCGCGGAAAAACGAAGTCGAAGCGCGGCGCGCCGGCCAACTGCTCGATCTGCTCCGCCCGAACGGCAAGCTCCAAGAGCGCGAGCTGTCGTCGGCCCAGTTCGCGACCCGGGCGATGGAAAGCGCCGGGGAGGCGCTCTGGCAGGGGATGGATCTCGATCCGCGCTGGCTCCAGGCGATCGAGCTTCCGCCTCCGCCGCCGCAAGGAACGGGAGGTGGGTCATGAAACTGGACGTTCTCGCGATCGGTGCCCATCCGGACGATGTCGAGCTGGGTTGCGGCGGCACCGTCGCCTCGCTGGCAAAATCGGGCCGGTCGGTCGGAATTCTCCACCTTACCCGCGGCGAGGCCGGGACCCGCGGCACGCCCGAAGAGCGACGCCTCGAAGCCGAAGAGGCGGCACAAGCGCTCGGCGCGGTCGAGCTGCGGTTTTTGGATTGCGGCGATGGCTCGCTCCGCTCCGGTCCGGCGGAAGAGGACGCGCTGATCGAGGTGCTGCGCGAGCTGCGCCCGGACATGGTGCTCAGCCCCACTCCCTACGACCGCCATCCCGACCACATCCGCGCCCATCGGCTGGTGCAGGCGGTCGGCTTCTACGCCGGGTTGGCGGCCCGCGGCTCGAAGGCGCATCCGACCCACCGGCCGGCGGCGGTCTTTTCCTACATGCAGCACGATTCGTTCGAGCCGGATTTCGTGGTCGACGTCTCGCACGTCTGGGAGGCGAAGATCGCGAGCCTCGCCGCCCACCGCTCGCAGATCCATCTTCCGGGCGCTCCGGCGTCCGCAGAAGCGGGCGGGCCGGTCACCAAGGTTTCGACTCCAGAATTCTATTTTGCCATGGAGGGCCGGGCGCGCCACTACGGCAACCTGATCGGCGTCACCTACGGCGAGCCGTTCTGGAGCCCGCTCCCTCTGGCGGTGCACGATCTGTTCTCGATCCTGCCGGGAGGTGTCCGTTGAAGATCGGCATCAGCTGCTACCCGACCTACGGCGGCTCGGGGATCGTCGCGACCGAGCTGGCGATGGCGCTTGCCGAGGCGGGCGACGAGGTCCACGTGATCTCTTACGCCCTCCCCTCGCGCCTCACTTTCACCAGCTCGCGGATCTACTTCCACGAAGTGGTGGTGCCGCGCTACCCGCTGTTCGAATATCCCCCCTATTCGCTGGCGCTGGCGACCAAGATGGTCGAGGTCGCACGCCACCAGAAGCTCGACGTGATGCACGTCCACTACGCCGTGCCGAACGCCGTCTCCGCCGTGCTCGCCCGCCAGATCCTGGCGCCCCAGCCGCTGCCCGTGGTGACCACCCTTCACGGCACGGACGTCACCCTGGTGGGCAACGATCCGAATTACCTCGAAACCACCCGCTACGGCATCGTCCAGAGCGACGCGGTGACCGCCGTGTCCGAATCGCTCCGTCTGCAGACCGTCGAGCAGCTCGGCGTGCTCACCAAGACGATTCACGTGGTGCCGAACTTCATCGACCCCGCCCGTTTCGACGCATTCCGCGGCACGGAAGGGGCGCGCCGCTGGGCGAAACCTGGCGAGCGGACGCTGGTCCACATCTCGAACTTCCGGCCGGTGAAAAGGGTGCTGGACGTGGTCGAGATCTTCGAGCGCGTTCATCGCGAGGTGCGCTCCCGGTTGATCCTGGTGGGCGATGGGCCGGAGCGCGGCAAGGTCGAGCAGATCTGCCGCGAGCGCGATCTCTGCCACGCGATCACGTTTATCGGCAGCCTCCCACTGATCGAAGAGATCTTGGTCGGGGCGGATCTCTTCCTGCTCCCGTCCGAGACCGAGTCGTTCGGGTTGGCGGCGCTCGAAGCGATGAGCTGCGAGGTGCCGGTGATCGCGACCACCGCGGGCGGCCTGCCCGAAGTGGTGATCGACGGCGAGACCGGCTACCTGCGCCCGGTGGGCGACGTGGACGCGATGGCGGCCGCGGCGCTCGACCTCCTCTCCGACGAGCCGAAACGCCTGGCGTTCGCCGCGGCGGGGCGGAAGCTCGCGGTCGACAAGTTCGCGCAGGACGTGATCGTCGGCCACTATCGCGAGCTGTACCTGCGGGTCGTCGCCGACGCCAACTCGTAGCCGGCCGGCGTAGAGGTCGAATGCCGTCCTACCCGATCCCCGCCGCGACCGCGGAAGCGGAGTTTCGCGATCGGGGGTCGGTGTTCGTGGCGGTGCTCTCTCCCATTGCCTCGGAAGAGGAGGCTCGGGCGGCGCTGGGGCAAGTCGAACGGAGATTTCCCGACGCCACCCATTGGTGCTGGGCCTGGCGTCTCGGCGCCGAAGGCCGGGAGCGTGCTTCCGACGCGGGAGAGCCGGCGGGTACGGCAGGAAAGCCCATGCTCCAGGTGCTCCGCGGTGCCGGGATCTCGGACGTCCACGCTGTCGTCGTCCGCTGGTTCGGCGGGGTGAAGCTCGGCAAAGGGGGCCTGGCGCGCGCCTACGCCGCCGCCGTGCGCGCGGCGCTCGACGGCCTGCCGCGAACGGTGCGCTCGGTGAGGCTCACGCTCACTCTCGACGTGCCGTACGACAAGATCGGCGCGGTCAAGCGGTTGATCCAGCCGCCGACGGTCGCGCTGATCGCCGAAACCTACGGGGAGAGCGTCCGGCTGGATCTCGCGGTGGTCGAAGAGAACGAAGCGGCTCTCCGGGCGGCCCTCGCCGACCTGCGGCTCGAACCGGTGACGGCGCCGTAACAGGAAGGCTCTCCGCGACGCCAGGAGTCCTGGCACGGTTGTTCGCCCTCGGGCGATGGCGTATGCTCAACCCGCCAGAAACGTCGGACACATAAGGTTTTTCCGGACCTCTGAAAAGGAGAGCCCTGCGATGAGTGAGCCCCTACCTCCCCCGCCGCCGAGTTATGCGCCGCCCCCGCCGGCTGGCGCAGCGAACAGCAACAAGACGGTGATGCTCGTGCTCTCCTACCTCGGATTGCTCGCGATCATCCCGTTCGTGGTCGAGAAGGACGACAAAGAGGTCCAGTGGCACGCCAAGCACGGGCTGGTGATCTGCGTGCTCTGGGTCGCCGTCAGCCTGGTCTTCTTCGTCCTCGGCCACATTCCGTTCCTCGGGTGCCTCGCGGGCTTGATCTCGATCTTCATTCCGATCGGAATGCTGATCCTGGCTGTCCTGTGCATCATGAAGGCGGTCAACGGCCAACGGTTCATCATCCCCGGCGTCAGCCAGTACGCCGACAAGTTCTGATCCGGAGGCCTTGAATGTCGATTCCGATCGCACCTCCGCCCATGCAGGCCAAGGCGAGCAGCCAAGCGACCACGGCGTTGATCGTTGGGATCGCGGGTGTCGTCTGCTGCGGTCTCGCCGCGCCGTTCGCTTGGTACCTCGGCAACAAAGAGCTGCAGCTGATCACCGCCGGTCAGTCCTCGCCCGCGGGTGAGCGCGCGGCGAAAGCCGGCAAGATTCTTGGCATGGTCGGCTCGGCCCTGCTGGTCCTGACCGTCGCCTGGGTCTTCATCGGCGGTGGAATGGCCATCGTCCAAGCCATGGCGGCCAACGCCGGGAAGTAACACCTCTGACCTTGCGCTCCCTTCGGCCGCTCGCCCCGTGGGTCCTGGTCGGACTTGCGGGGTTGGCGGCCTTCGTTGTCCTTGCCGCCTGGCAGCCGACGGGGGGCGCCGAAAATTCGATCTGCCTGTTCCGCCGCGCGACCGGCATCCCCTGCCCGGGCTGCGGGCTGACCCGGGGCTTCGCGGCGCTCGCCAAGGGGCATTTCGGCCAGGCTTTCGCGTTCCATCCGTTCGTCTACGTGATCGCGCTCGAAGCGCTCGCCGGCTGGCTGGCCTGGGGATGGTTCGCGGCGAAGGGCCGCCTGTTCCCGGAGAGCTGGTCGCGGCGGGTCGGATCGGTCGTCACCGGCCACGTCGCCGCACTGCTGGCGCTTTGGCTCGGCCGCCTCGCGACCGGCACCCTCCCCTGGTAGGCTCCGCGCCGTGGCCATGATCACCCGACGCCGCGCCTTTCTCGGCGCGATCCTCTTCTTCGTTCTGCTCGCCCTCGACCAGCTTCAACGGCCGGCGCATCAGGTGTCCGCGAACTTCCTGCTCTTGGCGATTCATGGCTACCAGGCGACGCTCTCCAAAGCGATGCCCGCGCTCGGGGTCCGCTGCCGCTTCACCCCCTCGTGCAGCCATTACGGCGAAGGGGCGATCCGCAAATACGGCGCGGTGATGGGCTCGATCCTCACCGCGGGAAGGATCGCCCGCTGCGGGCCGTGGACGCCGGTCGGGACCTACGACCCGCCCTGAGGTTGACAGGGGAGGCGGCGGACGGCGATGCTCGCGTGCATGGCCGACGATCGATTGGATTATCAGGAGCTGGTGCGCGAAGCGTTGCGCGATGTCGTAAGGCGATGCATGGAGGTGGTGGCCGAAGAGGGTGGGCTGCCGGGCGACCACTTTTTCTATGTGAGCTTCCGCTCCAACTTCCCTGGAGTGCGCATCCCGGCGTTCCTCCGCGACAGCTATCCGGACGAGGTGACGATCATCCTCCAGCATCAGTTCTGGGACCTGGAGGTCGATCGCGAGGCGTTTTCCGTGTCGCTCAACTTCAACGCCTCGCGCCAGCGGGTCACGGTGCCCTACGAAGCTCTCACTTCGTTCGTCGATCCGTCTGCGGAATTCGGCCTGCGCTTTGGCCCGGTCGAGCCGGAGGAGGTGAAAGGGACGGAATTCCGCGGGCCGCGCTCGATCGATCGGGGAACACCGGGCGAAAATCGGCCCGTCGGCGTTCCTACGAACGCTCTCGAACCGGTCGGCGCCCCGGCCGTGAGCGACGGCGGCAAAATCGCGGGCGTCCTGCCGTTCGATCCCTCTCGTCGCCGATAGGGTAAAGCCGGCAGTGGCTCAATTTGTCCCGCAGCGACTGGCTGCTGCCGAAGGCGCCCGAAGGAGCGAGGAGGCAAAGTGAGCCACTGCCGGATCGTCCGTCGCGAGCGGCGGCACCGTCCTCCGGGGGATGACAGTCTTTCAGTTCATCGCGGGCGGCGGCTCATGGCACCCGCTTTGCTGTTTCGTTCCTGCGCAGGTTTCTTTTCCCGGAGGAACATCGTCATGAAGTCCCGTGGTTTCGCCCCTTTGATCCCCGCGCTCGTTCTCGCGGCCCTGGCCGCTTGCTCGCCTCAACAGGCTTCGAAATCCGGCGCGGAAGAGTCGCCCGCACCGGTCGCGATCGCTCAGACTTCGCCCACCCCGGCCGCTGAGGCCGTTTCCGAGGCGGATGCCCGCACCCACGACGAGCTGGGGGCCGGCCGCGAGGTGGCGCCCGCCGAACCCGCTCCGGAGGCGGTGCCTGCGGTGGATCTCAAAGCGGCGGATCTCGAAGCGAAGGAACGCGAGCTGGCCCGCCGCGAGCGCGACCTGCGCGCCCGCGAGGCCCGGGTCGCCGCGAGAACGGCCACCCCGAAACCGGCGCGCGCCGAGGCTCCTAGACCGGCCCCTGCCGAACCGGAAGCGACCCGCCCGGAAGACCCGGAGAGTTCTGAGCTGGCCGACGGTCCCGAGCTGGGCGACGATTCGAATCGAGGTTACGACGACCGGGAGCCGGCCGATCAGCCGGAGCCCGAGCGCGCAGCCTCGGTGACCGTGCCGGCCGGAGCGAATCTGACGGTCGAGCTTCTCGGTGGCCTGTCGAGCGCCACCGCGAAGACCGGCGACACCTTCCGGGTCCGCGTGGCTCGCGACGTCGGAGTCGATGGAGAGGTCGCCATCCCGGAGGGGTCGGAGGTTCATGGCGTGATCGGCGAAGCCTCGGGCGCCCGGCGCGGAGCCCCTCCCCGGTTGGAGCTGCGGTTCACCGATCTGGTGCTCCCCTCGGGAGAGACCCTGCCGATCTACGCGACGCTTCAAGAGATCGGCGAGGCGGCCTCGCCCGGTCGCAAGGCCGCTGTTGTGGGCGGTGGCGCCGCGGCCGGAGCGGTGCTCGGACGGGCCTTAAGCGGCAACGGGTCGCGCGGTGCTGGAACCGTGATCGGCGCTCTGGTCGGCGCGCTCGCCGGAGCGGCGATCGCTTCGCACTCGGCGCCCCAGCAGATCGAGATCCCGGAAGGTACCCTTCTGGTTCTGCACCTCGATCGGGAAGCTCAGATCGGCGGCGCCGCGCGGTAAAGGCTGTGTAAAAGCCGACACTTGATTGACACCACCCTCGCCCTCGGTTAGCCTCTCGGCAGCATTGCGAGAGGCTCCGCCGATAGCGTGGGGCACGGCAACCTGGGGCGGACACCCAAGGTGCCATCCTGTTCGGAAGTCGGGTAGAACCCGAACGGGGATGCGGCCGATTCGAAAGAGTCGGCAACGAACTGTCCGCGGCGCAACGATCAGCCCGCTCTCGCGATGGTAAGCGATGCGGGCTTTTTCGTTGGCCCGGGAAAGTGCAGGCCGTGATGTCAACCGTTCCCGCCGTACCCGTGAAGATTCCGATCCCGTCGATCCCTCCGAAGCCGGCGGATCTTGATACCCGCCGTGCCCTGCTGATCCAAGCGCTCGCCGAGCGCATTCTGGTGCTCGACGGCGCGACCGGCACGGCGCTTCAGGCGGCGAACCTCACCGCAGCGGATTTCGGCGGGCCGGAGCTTGAAGGGTGCAACGAGAACCTCTGCCGCACCCGGCCGGACGTGGTGGACGGCGTCCACGAGCGCTACCTGAAAGCGGGCTGCGACATCGTCGAGACCGACTCGTTCGGCGGGACGCCGCTGGTGCTGGCCGAGTACGATCTCGCCGACCAGGCGTTTGAATTGAATCGCCTCTCCGCCGCGATCGCCCGAGCGGCCTGCGCGCGCTGGGACTCCAGCCAAAAGCTGCGATTCGTCGCGGGCTCGATGGGGCCGACGACGCGGGCAATCTCGGTCACCGGCAACGTCACGTTCGAAGAGCTGCAGGAGACTTTTCGCATTCAGGCGCTCGGCCTGATGGCGGGAGGCGCCGACTATCTGCTGCTCGAAACCGCGCAGGACACCCGCAACGTCAAGGCCGGCCTGATCGGCATCGAAGAAGCGTTTACCCAGTCCGGCTGGCGAATTCCGGTCGCGGTCTCGGCGACGTTCGAGACCACGGGCACGCTGCTCGGCGGCCAAGACGCCGAAGCGCTGGTCGCGTCGGTCGCCCACGCCGATCTGCTCTATCTGGGGATCAACTGCGCGACCGGCCCGGAGCGGATGACCGATCCGCTGCGCACGCTCGCCGAGGTTGCCCAGGTGCGGGTGGCCTGCGTGCCGAACGCGGGGCTCCCCGACGAGGACGGCTGCTACCGCGAAGGCCCCGAGGTGTTCGAGAAGGTCTTCGGCCGCTTTCTGGACGCCGGCTGGCTCAACCTGGTGGGCGGCTGCTGCGGCACGACCGACGCCCATGTCCGCTCGCTGGTCGCCTTGGTCGAGGGGCGCAAGCCGCGCGCCGTGCCGCATCATCATCGGGCGTGGGTCTCCGGCCTCGAAGCGGTCGAGCTGACCGACGACAACCGGCCGCTCCTGGTGGGCGAGCGGACCAACGTGCTCGGCAGCCGGAAGTTCAAGCGGCTGATCGCCTCAGGCGAAATCGAAGCCGCCGCGGAGGTCGGCCGCGCCCAGGTGCGGGCGGGCGCCCAGGTGCTCGATGTCTGCCTTCAAGATCCCGACCGCGACGAGCGCGGCGACGTCGAGGCGTTCCTCGGCCGGCTGATCCGCCTGGTCAAGGCTCCCCTGATGATCGATTCGACCGACGCCCACGTGATGGCGCGGGCGCTCACCTACTGCCAGGGCAAGTCGATCCTCAACTCGATCAACCTCGAAGACGGCCGCGTCCGCTTCGACCGGGTGGTGCCGATGGCGAAGAGCTTCGGCGCGGCACTGGTGGTCGGCACGATCGACGAAAAGGGGATGGCGGTGACCGTCGAGCGCAAAGTCGAGATCGCGCAGCGGAGCTTCCACCTGCTCACCGACGAGTTTCACGTCCTCCCCGAGGACATTTGGTGGGACGCGCTGGTCTTTCCCTGCGGCACGGGCGACGCGGCCTACATCGGCTCGGCGGCGCAGACGATCGCGGGTGTGGCGGCGCTCAAAGAGCAGTTTCCGGAGGCCAAAACGATCCTCGGCGTCAGTAACGTCAGCTTCGGCCTGCCGGAGGCCGGGCGCGAGGTTCTCAACTCGGTCTTCCTCTACCACGCCACCAAAGCGGGGCTCGACGCAGCGATCGTCAACACCGAAAAGCTCGCCCGCTATGCCGACATTCCGGAAGAGGAGCGCGCTTTGGCCGAGGCGCTGATCTTCCTGCCGCCCGGCGACGTCGAAGGATCGGAGCGGGCGATCACCGAGTTCACCGCCTACTTCCGCGGCCGGACCGGTACCACCGCGAGCAAGGCGTCGCGCGCCGAGCTGCCGCTCGAACAGCGGATCGCCCGCGCGGTCGTTGAGGGCTCAAAGGAGGGGCTCGAAGCCGATCTCGAAGCCGCCCTCGCCGATCCGCGCTGGCCCGCGCCGCTCGATCTGATCAACGGCCCGCTGATGGCCGGCATGGCCGAAGTCGGCCGCCTGTTCA
The DNA here is from genome assembly GCA_038250865.1 of Thermoanaerobaculia bacterium. Lineage (GTDB taxonomy): Bacteria > Acidobacteriota > Thermoanaerobaculia > Multivoradales > UBA5704 > DASYKS01. The sequence goes on from JBBSBW010000011.1 coordinate 45,108, forward strand.
ACGACAACCAGTTGATCGTGGCCGAGGTGCTCCAGAGCGCCGAGGTGATGAAGGCAGCCGTGTCGTTCCTCGAACTGCGGATGGAAAAAGTCGAGGGGAGCACCCGCGGCAAGATTCTGCTCGCGACGGTCAAGGGCGACGTTCACGACATCGGCAAGAACCTGGTCGACATCATCCTGTCGAACAACGGGTTCCAAGTCATCAACCTGGGGATCAAGGTGCCGTCCGAGCGGTTGATCGACGCCGTCCGCGAGCATAAGCCGGACCTGATCGGCCTCTCCGGTTTGCTGGTCAAATCGGCGCAGCAGATGGTGATCACGGCGGACGACTTTCGTGTTGCGGGGATCGACTTGCCGCTGATCGTCGGCGGCGCCGCGCTCACCCGAAGGTTCACCCACCGAAAGATCGCCCCGGCCTACGGCGGCCTCTGCACCTACGCCAAGGACGCCATGCACGGCCTGTCGCTGGTCGAGCGCCTGACCGACCCGGCAGCCCGTCCGGCGCTCGAACGCGAGGTGGCCGAGATCCAAGCCGCCGACCGGGTGGATGCGGTCGAGTCCTCCGCGCCGAGCGAGGGAAGCACTGCGGCGCCGGTGATCATTCGCCGCGATTTGATCGCACCCCCGCCGCCCGATTTCGAGCGCCACGTCGAAGATCTCGACCTCGACAAGGTCTGGAGCTTTTTGAATCCGCAGATGGTCTACGGCAAGCACCTCGGCCTGCGCGGCTCGGTCAAGAAGCTCGAAGAGGCGGGGGACGAGCGGCTGGCCAAGCTCCGTACCCTGATCGAAGAGCTGCAGGCGATCGGCCGCGACGGCGCGATCCACGCCCGCGCGGTCTGGCGTTTCTTCCCCGCCGAAGCGGAAGGGGACCGGATCACCCTGCGCTGCCCGGAGACGAGAGAGGTCGCCGCCGAATGGACCTTCCCGCGCCAGGCGCGCGAAGGGGGCTTGTGCCTGTCGGACTACGTGCTCGCGAACGACTCGATCGCCCTGTTCGTCACCACCGCGGGAGAAGGGGTCCGCGAGCGGGTGGAGACCTGGAAAAACAACGGCGAATACCTGAAAAGCCACGCCTTCGCCGCGCTAGCGCTCGAAACCGCCGAAGCTGCCGCCGAATACCTCCACCACCGCCTGCGCACTGAGTGGGGTTTCCCTGATCCCCCCGACCTGTCCACGACCGACCAACTCGCCGCCCGCTACCGAGGCAAGCGCTACAGCTTCGGCTACCCGGCCTGCCCCGACCTCGCGTTCCAGCGCCAGTTGTTCACGGCGCTCCGGCCCGAGGAGATCGGCGTTCAGCTGACCGAGGGGGACATGATGGACCCGGAAGCGAGTGTCTCGGCGTTGGTGCTGGAGCACCCGGATGCGAGGTATTTCGGAGTGTAGGGGGCGCTGCTGGGTTATGCGCTCCTCAACACCGTTTCTTCTCTTTCCACGCGCAGCCGAGACAGTTTATCCTTGGCTGCAGCGGCGCGAATTCGATAGAACGAGATTAGCTCTTCGGCAGACAGGTTCTTGGTTTCTTCGTAGAGCTCATCGCGAATTCGGCGCACCCAACCGACCGCGTCGATTTCATGATCTTCCATAGCTCGTCACCTCCCTGGGTGAGTAGATCTGTAGCTGTTTGTAGCCCAATTCCAGATTTACCGCGTTGAAAATCCGAACTTTGTCCAGCCGCACTTGTCTTGCTGAAACCCTACTTCTCGGCCCGCGCGCCGTTTCGACGCTTGCGTAACGGTGTCGGTCCTTCGGGCGCCGAAGGTTCTGTCGTGCCGATGTAACCGTTTCCATGTTTCTTACGTAGAACAAATGGCAGGCGGGATTCGGGTCGCTCCACCGAGCATCCTCGACTCCTAAGATTTTCTCCCCGAGCTCCTCCGCAAGGTGCCTCCGAGAGGGCGAACCGCCTTTTCGATGGCGGGTTACGCCCGAGCCTCGCTTGCCCACTCCATCGAAAGGACCGAAGGTCATGTCGTTTTCTTTACGCCTCCTGTTTCGGGGCTCTAGCCTTTTTGTGCCTTCTCCACGCGGCGACGGTCTCTACGCTTTGCTCTGCCCCCGCTCCAGCGGTACCAACCCCCGCCTTCGGTTCGACTCGCGCGACCTGGCCGAGGTGGGTGCCGGCAAGCCGACGCTCGGCTGGTCGGCTCGCCCGGCCGGGGCGACCGCCGGCTTCTGGCCGTTGGCGGGGGCCGACCTCGCGCTCCTCGCCCCATCGGCTCCGTCGGCGATCCGGCCTGCGCCGGCTCCGGGGATCGTGCTCGAATCCAACCTTAAGGCGGATCTCGCGTCGGTCGGCCTCGGGCTTCGCTGCCTCGCGCCGCGAATCGGCGGGGCCGCCGCCCTCGCCGCCGCGGGGCTCGGCGCCCGGCTGCGACTCCCGGCGGGAACCTTGGGTGCCTGGTCCGCCAGCGGCTGGCAGAAGCTACGAACCGGCTGGCTCTTCCGCGGCGATACCTCCGGAGGGTGCGCCTTCCTGCTGGCGGAGGTCTCTGCCGATGCGCTGGAGATCGAAGATCTCGAAGGGGGCCGTATCCTCCGCCTCGCGCCGCACGCGCGCCGGATGTTGGAGCTGGAAATCGAGTCCGCGGAATCGGCTCCGGCCTTTGCGATCGAGGAACGGGAGCTGGCGGGTGTCGGTTGCTCGTAAAGTCGAAAGTTTGGCGCGACATTTGCTCCTTGCTCGCGTAATCTGCGGCGGCCTTCGATGCGCTGCGGTCGTGTCGAATCTCGGCCAACAAGGAGGAAGAAAGGCATGAGCTATCCCCTGGAGGAAATCGAGGGTATCGGTCCGGTCTACGCGGCCAAGCTCGGAACGGTCGGTGTGAAGACGACCACCGCCCTGCTTAAGCGGTGCGCCGATCCCAAGGGGCGCAAGCGGATCGCGGCGGAGAGCGGCGTCTCTGAAGAGCAGCTGCTCAAGTGGGCCAACCTCGCCGATCTGATGCGGGTACGCGGGGTCGGCCGGCAGTACGCCGAGCTGCTGGAAGGGGCCGGAGTCGACACCATTAAAGAGTTGCGGACAAGGAAGCCGAGCCATTTGGCGGTCAAGATGGCCGAGGTCAACGCGGTGAGGAAACTGACCCGGCGGATTCCGATCCCGAGCATGATCGAGGAGTGGATCGAGCTGGCGGCGAAGCTCGCGCCGGTCATCACCTATTGATGGCGCGCATCTTTTGTAGTCTTTACTGTAATCTCTACCTATCGCGGATCACTCGCGCCAATCGCCGAGCGGTAGAATTTCGCACGGCGCGCCGGCCGGCTGCGGCGGCGCGCCGGCCCGAACGCGGACCAGCGCGGTGCCGAGAGCGAAGGCGGCGAGGTCGTGCGATCCGCGCGATAGATTCGGCGTGGCGCGGATCGCACCCGAAGAAAAGGTCACCGCCGCGGTCAGGAAGCGGTCGCGCGCTCCCGCGCCGGGCAGCGGCGCGTCAAGCTCTGCCGCGAGCGCACCGTGCCAGAAGCCATCGGACGCCCCGAGCCAGCGCCGGAGCGCCGGGCGGACGAACAGCCAGAAACAAGCCATGACGGACGCCGGGTTGCCCGGCAGGCCGAACACTATGCCGCCGTCGTGGACCGCGAAGACCAGCGGTTGCCCCGGCTGGATCGCCACCTTGTCGAGCACGATCCGGCAGCCGAGCCGGGCGAGCACGCCCTCGACCAGATCGTACTCGCCCATCGAGACCCCGCCGCACAGAAGCAGCACGTCGTAGCCGAGGCCCCGCTCGATCCGGGCCGAAAGCTCCTCCTGACGATCCGGCGCGATGCCCAGCGAGTCGGCGGCGAGCCCGAACGAGCGGCAAGCCGCGAGCAGGAAATCGGTGTGCGAATCGCGCAGTTGGCCCGGCCCGGGCTCGACCTCGGGCGGCACCACTTCGTCGCCGGTCGCGAGAATCGCGACGGTCGGCGGCCGGACCACCGGGATGTCGCCGTAGCCGTGGGTGGCGAGCAAGGAGAGCGCGCCCGGGCCGAGGCGGGCTCCGGCGGGAAACAGGGGGTCCCCTGCGCGCTGGATCTCGCCGCGGCGGCGAATGTGGTCGCCCGCGGCCGGGGTGGCGCGAAAGAGCACCCGGTCGCTTCCGCCGTCGGTCTGCTCGACGGGGATCACCCGGTCGGCGCCCTCCGGCATGGGGGCGCCGGTCATGATCCGGACCGCGGCGCCCGTCGGCAGGAGAAAGCCCGGCGGATCGCCCGCGCGGATCGCTCCGACCACCGGCGTCGGGTCGCCGCCGGGAGCGAAGTCCCCCTGCAGGGCCCCCACCGCATACCCGTCCATCGCCGAGACGTCCGAGGCGGGAACGTCCACCCTCGCCGCCAGGGCTTCCGCTAGCGTTCGGCCCGCCGCCTCGCGGCGCGGCAGCGAGAGGGTCTGCGGCCGGCGGCGGTCAAGCTCCCGGGCGATCCGTGCCCAGGCTTCCTCGGGGGCGATCATGGTCGGGGGGCTCCTCAGGGCGACTTAAACGACGGTCTCCAATGGTATCCTTTCGTCCGATCCGAAAAGAGAGCGGGGCATGATGCAGTCGCAAACGGAGGAAGACCTCCCCCCCACAGAGGAAGCTTCGTTTCAATATCGTGGCAGCCTTTCCGAGGTCGCCCTGCCGGAGATTCTCTATACGATCGACCGTTTCCAGGTACCGGGGCAGATGGAAGCCTGGCGCGAAGGGTCGGTCAAGAAGATCTTCCTGCGCGAAGGCAATGTCGTATCCGCCAGCTCGTCCGATCTCGCCGATAGCCTCGGCCACCACCTGGAGCGCAGCGGCCTGCTGACGCCCCAGGCGGTCGCCCAAGCGATGGAAGAGCGTCGGCAGACCAACCGGCGGCTCGGGGTGCTGTTGATCGAGCGCGGCCTGCTCACCCCGGCCCAGGTGTATCAGGCGATCCGCCAGCAGGTCGAGGGGATCGTCTGGAGTCTGTTCGACTGGCCGGACGGCGAGATCCGATTCAAGATCGGCGGTTTTCGGACGCCCGACGCGGTTCGCATCCAGCTGCCCATGCGCCAGGTGATCCTGCGCGGCATCGAACGGTCGCAGAACGCCAAGACCCTGGTCGCCCGGCTGGGCCGCAAAGAGACGGTGTTCGAGGCCTGCTTCCGCACCGAGGATCTGATCGAAACCGCGCTCGACACCGACGAGATGCGCCTGCTGGAGCTGGTCGATGGCCGCCGCACCCTGTTCGACATCTGCACCCAGGGACCCCGGGGGGTGGCGGAAAACGGCAAGCTGCTCTACGCTTTTGCCGCGCTGCAGTTGATCCGCCGGTGCGAGGTGCCCGCGGCGCCGGTCGCGGAGCCCCCCCTCGACGAGAGCACGGGGGCGATCCGCATCCGGTTCAGGACCGCCACCCCCAAGCCCGGCCCCTGAAGCGCCGCATTCATCCCTTCGCGCCCTTCGAGGAGTTGCTCCCAGATGCCGATCTACGAATACCAATGCCTGGCGTGCGGCACGCGCACCGAGCACCTGCAAAAGTTTTCCGATCCCCCTCTGCCCGCCTGTCCGAAATGCGGCGGCGAGGTCAAGAAGCTGATCTCCTCCCCGGCGTTTCAGTTCAAGGGGAGCGGCTGGTACGCCACGGATTACGCCGGCAAGAGCGGCGGTGGAAAGTCGGACTCCTCTTCGTCCGAGGCGAAAGACGCAAAATCGGACGCCGCCAAGAGCGAGAAGAGCGATAGCGGCTCTTCGAGTTCTGCCAGCTCATCGAGCTCGTCGGAGAGCAAGTCGGAAACCAAGAGCGAGGCCAAGCCGGAAAAGAAGGACACCGCGCCGAAAGGGGACTGAGATTCGCTCCAATTCAGTCGTTGCCCTTGTCAGGTGCCGGCCCGATCCGCCGCTCGAACCGCACGGCTAGGCGCATAATTTCCCGCCGCTGCTCTTCCGCCCATTCGCACAGTCGGCGTTCTGCTGGATCGAGCGGCGCGCCATCGCCGAGGTCCGCCGGAGACGGCTCCACGGCCACCTCCTCCACGACGTCCTGAAGGTGTCGCAACTCGCGCCCCACAGCGCGGAGCTTCGCCCGGCGGATCGATTCGCCGAGCCGTTGGGGATCGAGCGGCTGCGCTCCCGCCCCTTTGAACAGCGCTTCGGCGACGTACTCGACGATCTTCCGGATGTTGGGCACCCAGCGGAATCTCAACAATGCCGTCTCGCGCAAGAGTCCCCCTCGTCGACGCGCCTTCTCCAATTTCTCCAACTCCTTCTCGATCGCTTCCTTGATCGGGCGCACCTTTTTCATGACGCCTCCCCCAGATCCCGCCACCACTCGTCGCGCACCGTACGCCGGGCGTGCCGCCGCATTCGAAGGAGATGGAGGAACGCCTCGGTGAAGTCGCCGTCTTTTGTAGCGCTCTCGCCGCGGTGCATGAGCATTCGGGCGAAGCGGCGGACGCTCCTATCCGCGGGAAAGCTCATGCGCGCCCGGCCGCGGGAAGCCCGGGGCGGGGGCGAGGGCGTGCCCTCGCCTTTTGCTGCGGCGGTGGGGTGGGCTTCGGTTTGTGGAGAAGGAGGAAAAGGAGGGCGCGCGTCGATCCTTCCTGCCCGCGCGCCCCGGGAAACGGAGGGTTGACGCCTGCTCGAATTGCGGTTGGGGGCGTCGGCCATGCACAAACGATAGGTCGGCAATCGGCCGCCTGCGCAGCTTCGCGTGAAACGCCGCACTTCTGCATCGCAACGCACGAAATGAGGCGCGTTGCCGGACCGCGCCCCTTTTTCGACCAGCGACCTACTCGATAGTTACTCTCGCCTTGTGTTCGGCGATCGTCGCGCCTGCCTGGGTGACCACTACCGAATAAGTCGCGGTCTTTGTGGCGGGATCGACCGTCGCTTCCACCTTGCACGCCGAATGTTCCGAAAGTTCGGATTCGACTTCCGCTTTGGAGCCCGCGCGGGCCAGGATCACCACGGCCCTTTGCAGTTGACGCATAGCAGAATGTCCTGCACGGTGCTCGGATCAAAGTAGAGATGATTGGTGGTCACCAAGCCGCGATAGGCACCCGCCTGCGGCGAAGACCGCCAGAGGTAGAGACTGGGGCCGTTGTAGGCGACCGAGAGGCGGTGAATCAGCCGGCCCGCCTGCTGTTCCTCGCAGGTCACCTGCGCGGAGGTGAGGGGGAGACTGATCGGCGGCTGGGCGAAGGCGGAGCCCCCGGCGCAGAGCCAGAGCGGCAGCAGAAGTGCGAGCTTGTTCATGGCGCGAGTTCCTTCGGGGAGCCGGCCAATCCCCAGCCTCAAGGCACCAGCCCGCCGTTCCACGCCGTGTCGCGCAGAAGATCCGGCCAATTCACGTCGGCGTTGAAGACGTTGAATTCGCTGTTGATGATGTCGATGTTCAAATGCGCACCGCGACGGAAGACCGCCTCGCCCTGCACCTCCACACCGGGGCGAACCGGAGGAAGGACGTAGAGGCCGACGCCCGGATCCAACACCTGGAGGCAGCCGGTGGTCAGGAACGTCCCGTCCGGCTGCTCGCAGAACGGCAGCGCCGTTACGGTGCCTCCGACCAGCCGACCCCGAGGATCTATTTCGACGCGGAAAAGGAACGGCATGCGAAATTCGCCGAAACCGCACTCACCGTCCTCATTGCAAGTCGAGGTATACGGGTAGACGTCCACTCGGTAGGTGAACGGCTGCTCGGCGCGATAGATGACCGACTTGAAGCGGGTGGCCGCGCAGAAAGGTGGATTGACAAACGGCTCCAACAAGCACGTGGTCGGCCGCACCGTCCGAGCCAGAATCGCGAACACCCGCAGGTCGAAATCCGTCACCTCGCCGTGGCAGGGGGTGAGCAGATCGTCCACCAGAAGCCCCCGGCCTGCGCCGTCGGCGCTCTCCTCCCCCCGGTCGGTGCGGGTCGAGATCCGCAGAGGAATCGTCGGCTCATCGGGATTCGGTACTTGGGGCGCCAAGTCCATCTGAACCAAGAGGTTTCCGCGTAGGCCGATGGGCACGTCCAGGTTGGAGGCCGTTTCGCGGCGCACCAGCGTGGCTTGAGGAAGCAGCGACCGCCGCGGGTCAAGGAAATCGTCTCCGCGGCGCAGGACCAGATCGAACGCGAGCTGCTGGTCTTGGCGGAATCGATCCCCTTGAACCGTAACGAAGCGCATGTCGTTGGTGGCAACCAGGCCCCGGTAGGTGCCACCTTGCGGGGAAGAGCGCCAGAGGAACAGGCTCGAGCCGAGGTACGCTACAGAGATTCGGTGGATCAGCCGGCCGGCCTGCTGCTCTTCGCAGGTCACTTGTGCGGGCGTGAGGGGGAGACTGATCGGTAGCTGGGCGAAAGCGGAGCCCCCGGAGAAGAGCCAGAGAGGCAGCAGGGCCAAAGACTTTCTCATTGCGTTAGCTTCCCTCTCGTCACTGCTGCTGGACCCGCAAGAGGATGTCGTAAGCGTACTTGGGCGATTGGATCACACAGCTGCCGCGGTTGCAGGTCTTGAGGCGGCCGTCCCAATCGATCGTCTGGGTCAAAGTCACCGAGCCGGTCGCCGGGGTGATCCACTGTACGGTGAATCTGCCGTTGGCGAGCCCCAGGTCGAGCAGCGGCAACACCGCCTGGTACTTGTTGCTCGGCCAGATTCGGGCGTCGTAGGCGTTGCGGCTGAGGAACACAGGCAGGTTGGCAGCATTCCGCGGGCAACCGGTGAGGCCGAAGTCGGCCTCCGGGGGGGCTTGGTCCGGGTGCGCTGGGTCTTTTGGCCTCTGGCAGCGGACGGTGCTGTGGTGAAGGTAGAGGAGGAACAGCCGCTTCGCATCGGTGAGCGACGTCTGGAGCGAAGCCCAGTAGCGCTGAGAAATTCTGGCTGTGTCGAGGTCGGTGAGAGTGGTGCCGTCCGGGTAGAGATTTAGACCTACCCAGGCCGGAGCCCGCGAGGAGAACAGTTTCTTCCCCTGTTCGATGTACGGGCGAACAAGCCGTGCCAGAACGCCCAGTTGCTTGCGGACGTCGGCCGGGGTGTTCGGGTTGCCGCCCCCGGAGAGGTAACCCCAGGAGTCGTGGATTCCCCCTGGTCGAGCACGAACTCAAAGGCCTCCGCCCGCGCCGGCTCGGGAAAGCCCTGCTGAAGCACGCCGTCCACGTGCGCCCGGGTGCCGCCTTTGCCGCCGAACGGCGTGATCTTCGTTTCGTTGAAGCCGAAGGGGCGCTGGCGGGTGCCGTACTTTTGGACGAGGGTGAGAGCGCCGGCGTCAAGCTTGCGCGATACACCTCCCGGCAGAGTGGACGCGAAGTCCGTGATGACCGTTGTGTAGTGCCCGTTCAAAATATCCACGTTCGGATCATTGCGGTATTGGTCGGCGCCCAATTGGCTGAAGGGCTGCACCGCGATCAAATGTCCGCCGGGATCGAGCTTGGGGTACTTGGCTTCCTCGTTCATCGTCGCGCGGATCATGTCCTTTTGCCACTTGGCGACTGCCAGCGGATCGACCGTTTCGGACTCGGGCTCGTTGGCGATCTCCCACCAGACGTTGTCGTAGCACCAGAGCTCGCGGACGGTCCAGAGGATCACGTTCTTTTGCGCCGCGCGCATCTTCAAGTTGGCCAGCGCCGCGGGAGTACCGAGCGGGTCGTCCACCACGGCGTATTCTTCCTGCGAAAACTTGACCACTTCGAGCTGGCCGTTGGCACCCGGCAGCCGCCCTTTGCCGCCCCAGGGGCCGGCCGCGAAGAAGTCTCCTTCGAACGGCGCGAAGAAGGTCACTTCGACCAGCAGGTCTTTGAGTTGGGCGAAAGAGACGACCTGGCGCAGGCGGGAGAAATAGAGGTCGTTCGGTTTGTCGAGCCGCCAGAAGGGGTACGAGCCCGCCGGGGCGGGTGCGCAGTCGGGGCTGGTGTTGGCGGCGGCGCAGTAGAGGAAGGGGACGTTGATGGGAGTCTTCTCTCCCGCGAGCGCGATCCAGAGGCGCGTTTTGTCGAGGCCTTCGTTGCGGGTGGCCTGGAGGGTCGTGGGGTGGTTGGCGAAGTTGCATTTGTCGGCGGGCAGGTCGAGGTGGCAGCCGGCGTCGGCCGAGTCTCCCATCAGCAGGCGGTTCTTCATCCGATACGAGAGATAGCGCGGCAGGGTGGGCGAGATCTTGACCGGGACGATCGTCCGGGTTTCGGTGGCGCAGCTGGTGTCGGCGAGTCTGGCTCCATAGCTCGGATCGGTGCCGATCAGACTCGGGTTTTCGTCGTACAGCTTGGCTGCGTCGAGGGAGAGCGGGTCGCCATCGTAGGGCAGCAGGGGGTCGCCGAGAGTCCACTCTTCAGGCGGGAGGCTCGGATCGGTGGTAGTGCCGGGGTCGGTGCCAATCTCGGGCGGATCTTCGTAGGTGATCGGTTCCGGGGGCTGCGCCCGGATGGGGAGGCGAAGGGCTACAAACAGGAGTACCGCGGTGAGAGCCAGGCGTCGCTCATAGGGTGCGCGCGTGACTGTTTCTTTTCGGTATCTCATGCCAAACAACTATAGCATTGCTTGGCTAACTGAATAGATAGCGCAGCAATTTGTGCGCAAAATGCGCGGAATGAGGCATTCCGGGCCGGCGAGCCGAAAACCCCTCGTGTTGCGAAGGGAGAAAATCTATACCGGCTGCGAAAAAAAGACGCGATTTCTTGTCTCGCAAAGCTTGCGTCGAGCACCTTGTGTGTCATAGAGATGCAGCGAATGACCGAACCGACCGTTCCTCTTCTGGCGCGCGCGTTGCGACAACTGCGAATCCTCCTGGAGTGGACTCAGGGGGATCTCGCCCGCGAGGCCGGCGTCGATCCCAGCACGATCCGGCGGCTCGAATCGGGCACCATCGACCTCGCCCGCGAGCGTCTGGAGTGGTTCGGTGGTCTCATGCGGGCGAAACCGGGGCAGGTCGAAGCGGCGATCGCGTTCGCGGCGACCGAGGAGGCGCCGGAGGGTGAAACCGCTTCCGGAGCCGCGGCCGACCCGCGCGATCGGGTGATCGAAGAGACCCTCGCCAACGCGAGCGCGGAGATGCGGCGCCTGCTCGAAAGAACGCGGTGGGAGTCCGACCTCGCCGCCGCGAAAGCCGACGCCGCAGAGCGCTGGCGGGTGCTCGCGCCGCTGCCCCACGCGAATCGCCTCGCGCTCGTGGACAGTTGCCGCGGCTTCCCAACCCCCGCCCTCTGCGCCCGGCTGTGCGACGAGAGCGAACGGGCCGCCTCGCGTAGTGCCACAGGCGCCGTGAACCTCGCCAAACTCGCACTGCGGGTCACGGAGATGATTCCCGAATACGCTGAGCTCCCGAGGGCGCAAGGGTTTGTCTTTGCGTTCGTCGCGAATTCGCACCGGGTGGCAAACGACTTGGGCGAGGCGGATTGGGCGATGGCGCGTTGCTGCGAGCGGTTTCCGTATGGACTGGTAGATCCTACAGGCCTTTTCCCCGAGTCCCGGGTGCTCGATCGCGAAGCCTCGCTACGGCGGAACCAAGGAAGGGTCACGGAGGCGTTGGTGCTGCTAGGCCGGGTGCTGGCGATCTGCACCCCGGGCGATCGAGCCCGCTTTCTCCTCAACCAGGCCACGACATTCGAACAGGCTGGCGATTCCGAGAAGGCGTTAGTTGCATTACGCGAGGCTCTGCCGGCCGTCGAACGCGTTGGGGGCGAACCGCGGCACCGTTGGCTGTTGCGGTGGAATCTGGGAAAGCTTCTCTTGATCCAGGGAAATCCTGAAGATGCCGCGGTTCTCCTTCCCGAACTGCGCCGATTGACGATCGACCTAGCCCAACCGCTCGACTTCCTTCGCCTCCGGTGGCTGGAAGCAAACGTCGCGGCGGCCCAGGGTCAGGTCGAACCGGCCCTCGTGGAGCTGGCTGCGGTCCGACGTGCATTCGCCGCGATGCCCCTATTCGCAGATGCCGCGATCGTCGGCCTTCACGAAGCAGAGATCCTGCTGCGCGAGGGGCGAACCGGTCGAGTGCGGGAATTGATGGCCGTCATGCAGGCGATCTTTGATGTGCTGGGCCTGGAACTCGAAGAACTCGCCGCCGTGCAGCTGTTTGTCGAAGCCGCAAAACGGGAGGGTGCGACGATTGAAATGGCCCGAGCGGCGGCGCGTGCCCTTTGCCGGGCGCCTCGCGATGCCTAGTAGGCGTCTCTTACGGAACGAGTGGCGGGACGCCCCTTCACTCGTCCGAGCTGCTCGCCGGGCGGACCATTCTCCGGCCGGCCTACCCGTTGGGATCGACCTCGAATCCGACATTTCTCGGCGGCGGGGGTGCGGGCGCCGTCAGTCCGCCGGGATCAACTTCAAATCCAATTTGGCCGAAAAGCGCCGCCGGTTGGCTGCGTCCGCCCGGATCGGCCTCCAAGCCGGTCTCGGCCCAGAGAGCCGACAGCAGGCGCCAAGCGGAGGCGAAAAACGGGACTTCACCGCGCGGCGCGGCCTGGGCCGGGACCGCGAAACCGACGAAGAGGGCAAGGGCGAGCAGCACGCCGCCGAGGCGGCGGACCGGCCGGAGGGGAATCTTGAAGTCCATGAGATCTCCTTTCGGGAGGTTCGGGCGCGGGCGTTGGTGCCGTGCGCCCCTACAGCTTCCAGGTGCGCGATGCGCGATTTCGGGCATGGGGGATCATGATTGATGCAAATCTCGGCGGCGAGAGGGGTTCGACGAGGAAAACCGGAGGTCTCGCGGGCCGAAAAGATGCTGCCTGAGGTGTTGCAGGTGCTCGGCAGCTTGACCCCGGGGGAATTCGCCCGGCGCGGCAAGGTCCGTCCGGTCGCCCTGTCGAAGCACCGGCGGGGCGAGGCGGCGCTCACTGCCGAGCAGATCGAACAGCTGGCGGCGGGCGCCAAGGTGTCGCTCCCTTTCGCCCGGCAGGTCGTCGCGTCGGCGCTCGTGATCGGTTCCACCTTCGAAAGGTCCGGCGACGAAGACCTCGCCGCGGAAATGGCCTGCCGGCTCGCCGCGATCCTCGCCCCGACTCTCAAAGCGCTCGAAACCCGGCCGGTGCCGCCGCCTTTCGAGCCGAATCCCGACGATCCGTTCGGCGTGGCGCTGGCCGAGTCGCAATGGCAGCGGCTCGCGAAGCGCACGCCGAGGCAGCGTGTCCTGGTCATCGAGCACGGCAGCGAATACCAGACCGAGGCCCTCCTCGTCCGGCTGTGCGATGAAAGCGAGAACGTCGCTGAAGATTGCGCCGGGGAGGCCCTGCAGCTAATGGAGCTGGCGCAACGGGTGGCGGAGCTGGCGCCCGGATCGGCGGCGCGACGAGCCCGCCGGATTGGCTACGCCGGGGTGTTCCTCGCCAACGTCCGCAGGGCGGCGAACCTTCTCCCCGTCGCCGAAGCCGCCTTGGCGCTGGCGCGCCGCTCGTTCGGAGAAGCCCCCGGTGAGGAGGATGAAGAGGGCGAGTTGCTCGATCCGGCCCGGCTGCTCGGCCTCGAAGCTTCCCTACGGCTCAATCAAGGGCTGCCGGCAGAGGCGCAAGAGCTGCTCGAACGGGCCTTGGCCGGTTGCCGCCCGGAAAACCGAGCCCGCCTGCTGCTCCTCCAGGCTGCCCTCTTCGACCAGACCGGAGAGAGACTGCGGGCGCTCAGCGCCTTGCGCGAGGCGCAGCCCGCGATCGAACAGGGCGAAGGCGGGCCGCGGAATCGTTGGCGGTTGGCGTGGAGTCTGACGAAGACCCTACTTCAACTGGACCGACCGCAAGAGGCCCAAGCCGTGCTGGCCGACCTAGAGATTCTCGCCGAGGCGACGGGCGGTATCCTGGACCCTCTGCGGCTGCGCTGGATGACCGCCCGGGTCGCCGCCGCGCTCGGGAAAACGGCCGAGGCCCTGGGCGATCTCGCCGAAGTTCGCCGGGATTTCGAGGCGATCGGGCGACCGGCCGATGCGGCGATCGCCGGTCTTCACGAGGCGGAAACCCTGCTGCGCGAAGATCGCACCGGAAAAGCGCGCACTCTCGTCCGGTCCATGAAGCCGATCTTCGAATCGCTCGGCCTGAAGCGTGAGGCACTCCTGGACTACCGGCGGTTCGTCGCCTCCGTAGAGGGGGAAGCAGCCACAGCAACGGAAGCCCGCGAGCTGGCCGAAGCGCTCGAACGGGCCGCACCGCGCGTGGATTTGGCGTCTGCGGGCTGAGGGCTTCGAAGTTGGGATTGCCCCTGAGATAGGCTGCGACGGTCGTGCTCCGTAGCCGGTCCCAACCGCCGGAGTATTGAGGGCGACGGGCGCTTCGAGAACGAAGATCGGTGCGGCGATTTTCGGCTTCGGTGCAACGGCGCCCGGTTGCGGTGTTGCGCTCCCGGGCTCCTCTCCCCCGAGCGCGGGATGGCTCGCGGAGCCTCCGAGTTCTTGAGCACCAAAACTTTGCAGAGGTGCACAGCGTCTGTGCGGCGGTACACCGGAGGATTGCACAGGTGCGCGGGGAGATTGCAGTTGTGCAATTCGGCAGTGCACAGGTGCCCCCGGATTTTGCAGTGGTGCAATCCGCCGGCGCACCTGTGCAATCCCCCTGTGTACCCCTGCAAAATCGCAGCGCACCTATGCGCGGGCGCTGTGCACAACGGCAATCTCCCAGCGCACCTGTGCAATCCGCCGGAGCACAACGGCAAAGTTCCGGCGCACAAGTGCAAAATTCGGGAGCACCTCTGCAAAACCGAATTCCACCGGTTTCGACGCGCCCCGCACCCGAAATCCGCTTGACTATTCATGCAGTCTAATGCAGTATCCGCCGCATTCTTTTGCGCGCCGCGCCGTCTGCGCGAGTTGCGCGCGATGGGAGCGAGGACCATGAGCCCTGAAGACGACCTGCACCGAGACCGACGCCGCGTGATCCTGGATCTTCTCCGGGCGCGCCGGGTGGCGAACCAGCTGGAGCTGGTGGGGCTGCTTGGGCTTCAGGGGATCGAGGCGACGCAGTCGAGCGTCAGCCGCGATCTGCGGTTTCTCGGGGTGGCGAAAGTCGCCGGGCACTACGTCGCGCCGAGCGGAGAGGTTCAGGCCGGGGCGGATTTCGGACCGATCGGCCGCTTCGTCCACGGCGCGCGGACGGCGGGGCCGAATCTGATCGTGCTCGAAACCGCGGTCGGCACGGCACAGACGGTGGCGATCGCGATCGATCGGGCCGGCTGGTCCGAAGTGGTGGGCACTTTGGCGGGCGACGACACGATCTTCGTCGCCACCGCGAACGCGCGGGATCAACAGCGGTTCCTTCGTCATCTGGACCTTTTGCGGGAGGAACACACCCATGGCTGAGATGACTGAAACGGCCGCGATCCCCGCTCTCGATCCGACCCGCGGCGAGCCGATCGTCCTGGCGTTTTCGGGCGGGCTCGATACGTCGTACTGCATCCCCTGGCTCGCCGAAAGCTACGGCAGGCCGGTGGTGACGGTGACCGTCGATACCGGCGGGCTCGACGCGGCGGCGGCCGACGAGTTGGCCGAGCGCTCGCGCGCGCTCGGGGCCGTGGCGCATCACCGCATCGAGGCTCGGACCGAATTCTTCGATCGGGTGCTCCGGTTTCTGATCCTCGGCAACGTCCGGCGGGGCCAGCTCTATCCGCTCTGCGTTGGCGCCGAGCGGTCGATCCAGGCGCAGGCGGTCGCCCACGCCGCGGCGGAGCTGGGCTCGCGCACGGTGGCCCATGGCTGCACCGCGGCGGGCAACGATCAGGTCCGGTTCGAGGTGGCTTTGCGTACGCTCGCGCCGAGCCTCGAAATCCTCGCTCCGGTGCGCGACCATCCGCGGCCGCGGGCCTCGCAGGTGGCCTATCTTCAGGCGAAGAATCTGCCGATTCCGCCGTTCGGAGCCGCCTATTCGATCAATCGCGGCCTGTGGGGGACGACGATCGGCGGCCAGGAAACCCTTACGAGCGAGGGGACGATCCCCGAGGAGGCTTGGGTGCTGTCGCACGGCGCGTTCGACGATCCGCGCCCCGCGGCTTTCCATCGGCTCGGCTTCGTGCGCGGCATTCCGACCTCGTGGGATGGCGAGAACCTCTCGCCCGTCGAGCTGATCGAGCGAATCGAGCGCGAGGCGGCGCCGTATGCGATCGGCCGAGGAATCCATCTCGGCGACACGATCCTCGGCACCAAGGGGCGCGTGGCGTTCGAGGCGCCGGCCGCCGAAGTGCTGCTCGTCGCCCACCGCGAGCTGGAGAAACTGACCCTCACCGGCCGGCAGCAGCGGGTGAAGGAAACCGTGGCCGCCACCTATGGCGATCTGGTTCACGAGGGTCAGCATCTCGATCCGGTCTGCCGCGACATCGAGGCGCTGTTGCTGTCCTCCCAAGAGCGGGTGACGGGAGAGGTGCGGCTGCGCTTTCGGCCGGGCAACCTGTTCGTCGAGGGGGTCGTGTCGCCCTATTCGTTGCTCGCCGCCACGCGCGGCGTCTACGGGGAGGCGGCGGGGGAGTGGACATCGGAGGATGCGCGGGGCTTGTCGCGTTTGGCGGCGTTACCCGGCATGCTCTATCGGCGGGCCGGTTCGGAGGACCTCTAAATGAAAGCCGTGATTCTCGACAAGATCGCATCGGTGACCCGCACCTGCCGCTTGAAGCGCGAGGTGCTCACCAGCTCGGAGATTCCCTGTCGCGAGGGGATCGTGGTCGCCGTGCGCGTGCTGACCGATAAGACGACCTATAACCAGATGGAGCTGCCGAGCGGACGGATGGCTCTGGTGAAGAAAGGTGACGTGATCGCCGGGGCGCTCGGCCACCGCCAGGCGCTGTTCGGCTATTCCGGCCACCTGCCCGACCACCTGGTGCCGGGCGACAAAGTCCAGCTGCTCAACATCGGCGGCGTGATCGGCATCTGCGATTCGATCAATCCGGACCTGGGGCCGCCGTTCGATGCCGAGGTGATCGGCGCCGTTCTGTCGTTCCCGTTCCTGGGCGAGCGGGTGGGCGTGCCGGCGCGGATCGGCGAACGGCCGCTCGACCTTTCGGCTCCGTTGGAGGCGGCCGGGGTGCCGGTGATCGCGCTCGTCGGCTCATGCATGAACAGCGGCAAGACCGCGGCGGCCTGCACGTTGATCCGTCACCTGTCGCACGCCGGCTACACGGTCGACGCGTTCAAAGCGACCGGCGTGTCGCTGCGCCGCGACATCCTGGCGATGGAGGACGCGGGCGCCCGGACGACGGCGATCTTCACCGACTTCGGCGTCGTCTCGACCTCGGGGGTGAACGCCGCCGCGGTCACCCGGACGATGCTCACCCAGCTCGCCGCGGGCAAGCCCGAGGCGATCATGGTCGAGCTGGGCGATGGCCTGCTCGGCGCCTACGGAGTGGACGCGATCCTCGACGACGAGGAGATCAAGAAAGCGTTCACCGCGGTGATCCTCGCGGCGAACGATCCCGTTGCCGCCTGGGGCGGCGTGCGCCTGCTGCGCGAGCGGTTCGGCGTCGAGCCGGTGGCGGTGACCGGACCCGCGACCGACAACCTGGTGGGCACCCGGATCATCGAGGAGACGGTCGGCGTTCCGGCGATCAACGCCCGCACCGAAGGGGAGCGGCTCGCCAAGCTGGTCCGCTCGCGATTGATGCCGTACGACCCCGCGCGCGTCGCGGGAGGGGAGATGGCGAGTTGATGACTTCGAACCATACCGCCCGCACGGTGGTGATCGGCGGCTCGGGCTACGTTGCGGGGGAACTGCTGCGGCTGCTCGCGGTCCATCCGTTCCTGCGCGACCTGGCGGTGATCTCCGAGAGCAAGCCGGGAACCCGGATCGAGGAGGCGTTTCCCCATCTCGAAGGGGCGTATCCCGATTTGAAGTTCCTCGGGGTCGATGCGCTGCCGCGGCTGTTCGCCGAAAACGAGACGGTCGCGGTCTTTTCGGCCGCGCCCCACGGAGCGTCGGCCCCACTGGTCGATTCGCTGCTGGAGAACGCCGAGCATGCCGGCGCGCGGGTGAAGCTGGTCGACCTGTCGGCCGATTTCCGCTTTCCCGATGCCGTGAGCTATAGCCAGGTCTACGGCCATCCGCACGGCGCGCCAGGTCGGCTGGCGGAGTTCGTCTCTGCCGTGCCCGAGCACCTTGCCGAAGCGCCGCTCGGGCGGGTCGCCCATCCGGGATGCTTCACCACGTCGGTGCTGCTCGCCTCGGTGCCGCTCCTTTCGCTCGGGTTCATCGAGCCGCGTTTCACGGTGGTCGCGGTCACCGGCAGCACGGGCGCCGGGCGGACGCCCACCGCCACCACGCACCACCCGGAGCGGCGCAGCAACCTGTTCGCCTATAACCCGCTCGGCCATCGCCACGAGCCCGAAATGCGGCTGCACGCGGGCAAGGCCGCCGGCCGGCCGGTCGAGATCGCGTTCGTGCCGCAATCCGGGCCGTACGCTCGCGGCATTTACGCGACGATCCACGCCCGCCTGGCGCGGCCGGTCGATCTGGAAGAGGTGGTGGCTGGGGTGGCGCAGTTCTACGCCGGCTCGCCGTTCGTCAAAGTCGCCCCGGCGGGCGGCAAACCGCCGCGGCTGCAAGACGTCGCCGGCACCAACCGGGCGCTCCTTTCGTTCGCTCTGCGCGGCGAGGATCTGGTCGCGTTCTCGACCCTCGACAACCTGGTCAAAGGGGCGGCAGGCGGCGCGGTCCAGTGGATGAACCGGCTGCTCGATCTGCCGGAGGTCGCGGGGTTGGCGCAGCCGGGATTGGGTTGGATTTGAGCGGGAAGGGGAACGGAATGGTCGAATTGGAAGCACCGGCGAAAGCCGCCGACGAAGAAGCCCGCTGGCTGCTGCCGGTCTACGCCCAGCTGCCGGTCGAGCCGGTGAGCGGCCTGGGGGTGAAGCTTTTTACCCGCGACGGCCGCGAGCTGCTCGATTTCTACGGCGGCCACGCGGTGGCTCTCCTCGGCTACGGCCATCCGCGCCTGCTCGCGGCCCTTGCCGCCCAGGCGGAGACGATGTTCTTCCAGAGCAACCTGGTGCCGCTCGAAGTGCGCGCCCGCGCGGCGCACCGGCTCGTCTCGTTCGCTCCCGCGGGATTGACCCGGGCCTTCCTGGTCAACAGCGGCGCCGAGGCGAACGAGAACGCGTTGCGACTCGCGATCCGGCAGACCGGACGCGGCCGGGTGATCGCGCTCGAAGGGAGCTTCCACGGCCGCACCGCGGCGGCGGCGGCGGTCACCTGGGGGTCGGAGAAATGGGCCGCTTTCCCCTCGAATCCGTTCGAGGTCGAGTTCGTGCCGGTCGGCGATCTGGACGCGCTGGAGCGTGCTCTCACTCCTCGCGGGGAGGGCGATTCCGGAGTCGCGGCTTTGATCCTCGAACCGGTGCAGGGGATGGCCGGCGCGGTCGATCTCGGCGCTTCGTACCTCGCCGCCGCGCGCGAATTGACGAAGGCTGCGGGCGCGCTGCTGATCTTCGACGAGGTCCAGTGCGGCATGGGCCGCACCGGTCAGCCGTTCGCGGCGCAGCTCCATGGCGTCACCCCCGATCTGCTGACGACCGCCAAAGGGATCGCGGGGGGATTTCCCGCCGCCGCGGTGCTGGTCTCGGATGCGGCGGCCGCGGGCTTGAAGAAGGGCGATCTCGGCACCACGTTCGGCGGCGGGCCGCTCGCCTGTGCGTTGATCGAAGCGACGATCGCCGCGATCGAAGAGGAAGATCTGCTCGCCCGGGTGCGGCGGCTCTCCGCGCGGCTCCAAACCGAGTGCGTAGGCGGCGTCGTGACTTCGGTACAGGGCGCCGGTTTTCTGCTCGGCCTTCGCTGCGCGCGGCCGGCCAAAGAGGTGCAGGCCGAGCTGCTCGATCGCGGGCTGATGACCGGCACCAGCGCCGACCCGTTCGTGCTGCGGCTGCTACCGCCACTGGTGCTCGAAGACGCCCATGTCGACGCGCTGGTCGCCGCCCTGCGCGAGCTGCCCGGGGCTTCTAAGTGAAGCGCTTCGTCTCGCTTTCCGAGCACTCGGGCGAAGAGATCGGCGAGCTGCTGGCGCTAGCCTCGCGGCTCGAAAAACATTCCGATCCGGCGGCGCTCTCCCGCACGTTGCCGGGCAAGGTTCTCGGGCTGCTGTTCTTCAACCCGTCGCTCCGGACGCTTTCGAGCTTCCAGGCCGGCATGGCGCGGCTCGGCGGCTCGTGCTTCGTGATCTCGCCCGGCCAGGGGAGCTGGCAGCTCGAAACCCGCACGGGAGTCGTCATGGATGGTGCGGCGGCCGAGCACGTGCGCGAGGCGATTCCGGTGCTCGCGGGTTACGCCCATGCGCTAGGCATCCGGTCGTTCGCGGGCGGGACGGATCTCGAAGCCGATCTTTCCGATGCGACGTTCGCCGCGATGGCCGCAACGCTCGAAGCGTCGTACCCCGTGCCGCTGATCAACCTCGAATCGGCTATCGACCACCCGTGCCAGGCGCTCGGCGATTGGAAGACGCTCGACGATCTGGGCGTTCCCGCGGGCGGCAAGCTTGTGCTCAGCTGGGCGCGCCACCCCAAGCCGTTGCCGCTCGCGGTGCCGGCCACCGTGGTGCAGATGGCCGCGGCGCGCGGCATGGACGTGACGGTGCTGCGGCCCGACGAATATGCGCTTCCCGAACCGCTGATGGCGCGCGCACGAGCCTCGGCCGCGCTATCCGGAGGAACAGTTTCTGAGACCGCGGATCGGGCGGCGGCGATTGCCGGCGCGCACGTGATCTACGCCAAATCGTGGGCTTCTGCCCAGCACTACGGCGATCTGGCAACGGAAACCGATCTGCGCGCCCGCTACGCCGACTGGACGGTCGACGAGTCATGGTTCCGTCCCGCGGCGCCCGGCGCGCGGTTCCTTCACTGCCTGCCGGTGCGGCGGAACGTGGTGGTCGCGGACGAAGTGCTGGACGGGCCGCGGAGCGCCGTATTGCCCCAAGCCCACAATCGGATGTGGGCGCAGATGGCGGTGTTGCATCGAATGTTGGCCGGCTTGGCCGGACTGGAGGGAGCCGCATGAACCACCACGATTCGAACCTCGAGGTCGCGGGCTTGAAGCTCGCGATTCCGTATATCCGCCTCTATCAGGGCAAGACCTTCGTGATCAAAGCCGGCGGCGGCGCGTTCGCCGACGAGCGGACGACGATCGCGCTGCTCGAACAGGTGGAGATCCTCCATCGGCTCGGCGTGCGGGTGGTGCTCGTCCACGGCGGCGGGCCGCAGGCCTCGGCGCTTGCCACCGCGCTGGGCGCCTCGGTCGAATTCAAAGCCGGCCGGCGGGTGACCGATCCGGTCTCGCTCGATGCCGCGACCATGGTGTTGAACGGCGCGGTGAACACGCAAATCCTCGCGCTTTGCCGCCGGGTGGGCGTACCGGCGGTGGGTCTTTCGGGGGTGGACGCGGGCCTGATCGTCGCGCGCCGCCGGCCGCCGGTCGAGGTGGACGGCGAGACCATCGATTACGGCCTGGTGGGCGACGTGATCCGGGTCGATCCCAAAGTGGTGCTGGCCCAGCTCGACGCGGGGCTGGTGCCGGTCGTGAGTCCGATCTCGGCCGACGAGGCGGGCGGCCTGTTGAACGTCAACGCGGACACCGTCGCCGCCCGGCTCGCAGTCGCCCTTTCGGCCGAGAAGCTGATCGTACTAACGGGCGCCGCGGGCATTCTCGAACGCGAGGAGGACGCGGGCTCCAGGATCTCGTATACCGACCTTGCGGGTCTCGCCGAGCTGAACAGCAAAGGGGCGCTCGGCGCCGGCATGCGGCCCAAAGCGGCGGCGATCGAACAGGCGTTGCTCCAAGGCGTCCGGCGGGTTCACGTGATCTCGCAGACCGCTCCCGACGCGCTGCTGCGCGAGGTGTTCACCAACGAGGGGAGCGGCACCCTGGTGGTGGCCGACATCCACGCCCTCTCCCCGGCCGAGCTGGCGGCGGCCGGTTAGGCCGGATCGGTGAACGCTACCTCCTCGCCCGCGGACGTCCTCGCGCTCCACCGGCTCGCGGTGTCGACCCCTTCGGTCTCGGGCGACGAAGGTCCGCTCGCCGAGCGAATGGGCGCCTGGCTCGCCGCGCGCGGTGCGTGGATCGAGCGGTTCGGAAACACACTGCTCGCGGTCCACGAGGGCGAAGATCCAGGCGCGCCGATCATCCTCCTCGACACCCATCTCGACACGGTGCCCCCCGCGCCCGGCTGGTCCCGCGATCCGTTCGCGGCGACGGTCGAAGAGGGGCGCGTCTACGGTCTCGGGTCGAACGACGCCAAAGCCTCGGTCGCGGCGATGTCGGCGGCCTTCGTCGCCTGTCTCGGCCGGCCGCTGCCGTTTACCTTGGCCCTCGCGCTGGTCGAACAGGAGGAGACGAAAGGCGTGGGTACCGAACGCGTGCTCGCGGCGCTTGAACAGCGCGGCCGGCACCTCGCGGGCACGATCGTCGGTGAGCCGACGGGGCTCGACGTGGCGGTCGCCCAGAAGGGCCTGATGGTGTTGGAGCTGGTTGCTCGCGGCGACGCTTGCCACGCGGCCCACGCCAAATCGCTCGGTGCTCGAAACGCGGCGCGCGAGTTGGCGCGCGACCTGCTGGCGCTGGAGGCGATCGAATTCCCCCTCCACGAGGCGCTGGGGCCGGTGACGATCGAACCGACCCAGCTGCGCGCCGGAACGGCCCGCAACGTTCTCCCCGCCGAAGCGACGGCGTTGCTCGATGTGCGGACGACACCCGCCATCTCTCCGGAAGAGATCGCGCTCGCGATCGGCGGCGCGGTGGGCGCGGAGGTCCGCGTGCTCTCCGACCGCCTGCGGCCGCGCGCGACTCCGGAGGATTCGCCGTTGCTGGCTGCGGTCCTCGCCGTCCGTCCGGTAGCGCGGCTGTACGGTTCGCCGACGCTCTCCGATTGGGCGCTGATCGACGCCCCCGCGATCAAATGCGGCCCCGGCCGTTCCGAGCGTTCGCACCGCGTGGACGAGTACGTCGAAGAGGGAGAAATCCTCGCCGGGGTACGGTTCTACGGCGAATTGATCGATGCGCTCGCCCGAGGGTGGCGATGACCCGGCTCTGGGATAAAGGCGTGCCGTTCGACGAGCGGGTGCTCCGCTATACCGCGGGCGAGGACCACGCGCTCGATGAGCGGTTGGTCGCCTACGACATCCGCGCCTCGATCGCTCACGCCGAGATGTTGGCCGGACAAAAGCTGCTCGCGGACGAAGATCTCGCCGCGATCCGCGCCGGTCTCGAAGCGCTGGGCGCCGAGCACGCCGCGAGAGCGTGGCGGATCGAGCTGGCGGACGAGGATTGCCACACCGCGCTCGAACGGCGGCTCACCGAACGGATCGGCGAAGCCGGCGCGCGCATCCACCTCGGCCGCTCGCGGAACGACCAGGTGCTCGCCGCGCTCCGCCTCTATCTGCGCGACGCGGTGGCCGACCTCGCGGAAGGCGCCCGCGCGATCGGCTCGGCGCTCGACGATCTCGCCGCGCGCCATTTGGGACTGCCGCTCCCCGGCTACACCCACATGCAGCCGGCCATGCCGAGCTCCGTGGCGCTCTGGGCCGGCGGCTTCGCGAGCGAAATGCGCGACGACGCGGAAGGGTTCGAGGCGACGCTCCGGCGGATCGACAAAAACCCGCTCGGCTCCGCCGCCGGCTACGGCGTCCCCGCGATCCTGCCGATCGACCGCGAATCGACGCGCGCCAAACTCGAGTTCCGAGAGATCCACCAGCCGGTGACCGCCGTCCAGCTCTCCCGCGGCAAGGCCGAGGCGCAGGTGCTGTTCGAGATCGCCCTGCTGCTCCAGGACTGCGGCCGCCTGGCCGCCGATCTGGTCCTCTTCTCGATGAAAGAACTGGGCTTCGTGAGCCTGCCGGCCGAGATGACCACCGGCTCCTCGATCATGCCGCAGAAGCGCAACCCGGACGTCTTCGAGCTGATCCGCGCCCGCACCGCCGCGGGGCACGCGGGGCTGCTCGAAGCGCTCGCGATCCCCGCGAAGCTCCCCTCCGGCTACCACCGCGACCTCCAGCTGCTCAAAGCGCCGCTCTTTCGCGGCATCGACCTCGCGCTCGAAACCACCGCAATTCTCGCCCACGCCCTCCCCGGCGTCCGCTTTCTGCCGGAGAAGATTCATCTCGATCCGGAGCTGTCCGCGGCGGAAGACGCCTATCGGCTGGTGCTCGAAGAGGGGATTCCGTTCCGCGAGGCGTATGGGCGGGTGGCGGCGCGGCTGCCGGGCCGGTAGCGCCTCGCCCCACTCACAGAGGGCGAGTGATAACACCCCGGTCCGGGGAGAGGTGTCCGTGTTGAGCATGAGAAAGATCCGCTTCGTTCTGGCTCTAGCCGTCGGGCTTCCGGTTGCGTCGGCGTTTGGCGCCGTGCCCTATCGCGTCGCCGACCTCGACCCCACTTTCCAAGGCGTTGGCTCGCAGCCCGGCGGGTTCGCCCGGGTCGGCTCGCGGGTGCTGTTGCTTGCCCGCACACCCGGGCTCGGCCTCTGGTCGAGCACCGGCACGACCGCAGGTACAACCCGACTGTTGCGCAACCAGGTTTCGATCCACGCGGTGGCCGCGACCGGCGAACTCGCCTTTTTCTCGTCGTGCGACGCTCGGCGCTGCCGGCTCATGGTGACCGACGGCACGGCGGCCGGCACCCGCCCCCTCGTGGGTTCGTTCGCCGCGATCACGGAGGGCACGGTCGCCGGACCTCGGCGGATCTTCTTCAACCACAGCACTCCCGCGAAGGGCGCGGAGCTTTGGACCAGCGACGGTACGCCTGCCGGAACCCGAATGGTCAAGGATCTGGCGCCCGGTCCCGCAAGCTCCTCGCCATTTCTGCGAGTCTGGTTTCGCGATCGGTTGTGGTTCTTCGTCTTAGGCGAACTCTGGACCAGCGACGGCACGGCCGTCGGCACGCGCCGAATCGCCACCACCGTCGGCTACCCCATCCAAGCGGGCACGGCCGGGACGCGCCTTCTTTTCTTCGCTCCGGTGCCGGGTACGTTCGAACTGCGCCTTTGGTCGAGCGATGGGACGGCCTCAGGAACGAGCGTCCTGTCGAGCGTGGCCCCGTTCTCGGCGAACAGCGTTGCGCCGTTGGGCACGAACGGCAAAGCGGCGTTTTTTGCCATCTCGCGCCGCGACGCCGACGGGGCCCACGATGAGGTGTGGACGAGCGATGGCACCCCCGCTCGCACTCTCAGGCTCGCGCAGTTTGAGAACGGCGCGGTCATGCCGAATTTCGTCGTCGTCGGCACGCGGGTGGGCTTCGTGGCCTCCGACCGAGATCATGGCTCGGAGCTGTGGACGAGCAACGGCACAGCCGCCGGTACCCGCCCGATCGACATCTGTCCGGGATCCTGTTCCGGCGTTTACGCTGCCGGCACCTCCGACGGTCGCCGGATCTGGTTCTCGGGCTATGACGAGACGGTCGGCAGCGAGCTTTGGACCAGCAATCTCACGCCTGCCGGCACCCGCCGGGTCAAAGACATCGTCGTCGGCAGCTTGTCCTCGTCGCCGCAGGGCTTTTTGGTGGGGGGAGGTAAAGCGTACTTCACGATTCGAGATCGTACCGAGGTCTCGCTCTGGGTGAGCGACGGTACCAGCTTCGGCACGCGCCTGCTCTTCGGTCCACCCGATCCGGAATTGTTACTCGAAGTCACGCCTGGGGTGATCGTTGACGGCCACGCATACTTTCGCCTCAATGACCTCGAACATGGCTCCGAGCCCTGGGTGTCCGACGGCACTCCGGCGGGCACGACGCTGCTCGCCGACCTCGAACCCAGACAAGACGGCGGCTCGTTTCCCTATGCCTTGAAAGCCGGGGCGGAGCGCTGTTTCTTCCTCGCCAACGAAGATTTTCGCCGCGGCGAGACCGAACTCTGGGCATCGGACGGCAGCGCGGCGGGTACCGTGCTCGCGGCACGGCTCCACCTGAGCGCCTTTCCCTCTTCGTACCTGATCCGTACGGCCGATCTGATCGACCGCATCGCGCTGATCAGCGCTCAGGACTTCGGTCAGGCAGAACTTTGGATCAGCGATGGCACAGCGGGCGGCACCTTTCGCGTCGGATCCGCAGACCTGCAACCGACCGGGCGCCTCCGCGCGGTGGGGCGGCGGCTCTTCTTTGAGGCGCTCGATGCCGAGCATGGCCGGGAGCTTTGGACCTCGGACGGCACTCCGGCAGGCACGTTGCGACTTTCGGATTTCGCCAACACGGCCCCGTTTCCCGAGGTCTCTGACCTCCAGCACAGCCCGTTCCGCGTTCTCGGCGATCGCCTGGTGTTTCTCGCCGCCGACTCCTTCGGCCGCTTCGAGCCATGGGTCTCGGATGGCACGATCGGCGGTACCCGCCCTCTGGCCGACGTCGATCCCGCCCTGGTCGCGCCGTTCACCGAACTGTCGAGCGAAATCGTCCCGGCCGGCGGCAAGTACTTTTTCGTTTCGGGCGAGGAATCCGAAGTCGGAACAGTGCCGGCTCTTTGGGTCACCGACTTGACGGTCGCCGGGACGCGGCAGGTGGGTCTGCTGCAAACCTTGGGAGGCCTGCCGGCGGCGGAGGCCGGTCTCTTCGCCCTCGGCGACCAGGTGATCCTGTTCTATCGCGGGGATGACCACGGGTTCTGGCGAAGCGACGGTGCTCGTTTCGAGCGCGAACGGGCCGACCTGGGCCTGTCCTTCCGTGATGCCGATGCGCTCACGCCCGTGGTTTGGAACGATCGGCTGGTTTTCCTCGGCGACGACGAACGGCTCTACACGACCGACGGCACCGGAGCGGGCACGGCGGTGCTGATGAAATCAACCGGCGAAGCCATCGACTCGGTGAACGGTTTTGCCTTGCTTTCCGGCCGGCTCACCTACGCCGCCACCGACGGCATCTGGGAAACTGACGGCACCCCCGCGGGCACGGTACGCCGCCTGGCCCCCCGGGAGGGGCTGCCCGGGAGAGACTTTCTCCCCGCGGCCGGCCGCATTTTCTTTCCCTGGTACGACGCCGCAACCGGCACGGAGATCTGGGCGTTGCGGCCGTAGCCTCCCCTCCATCCTGATCGAGGTTGCCGGCCGATCGCGCCTATCCTTCTGGAAAAAGCGGTTGCCGGCGTTCACACGCCTTGGCAGAGAAAGGTGTCCATAGGAATCATGAGAAAGTTTCGATTCGCACTGACGCTCTCCGCCGCGCTTTCGCTCGCCCCGGCGTTCGCCGCCGTCCCTTATCTCGTGGACGACATCGATCCCCAGTTTTTCAGCGAGGGTTCGTCCCCCCGTAATTTCGTCGCACTGGGCGGTCGGGTTGCCTTCCTCGCCGGCACTCGGAGCGGGCCGACGCTCTATGCCACAGCCGGCGTGCCCGGCGCGACGTTGCGGCTTGGCGCCGAGGACCAGCAGGTCCGATCCTCGCTCGTCGCCGCGGGGCCGCGTGCCTACTTTTCCGCTTGCGGCGGCGGCTGCGGGCTCTGGAGCACCGATGGCACACCGGCCGGTACGCTACGGATCGTCGCCACCTCGTTCGTCGGCTTCGCGGAGGTCCAGGCAGTCGTTCCCGCCGGCTCCGGCCCTCCTCGCACTTTTGTTTCGTTCGACGCCGGGCGCGGCACCGAGCTCTGGAAAACCGACGGCACGCAGGCCGGCACCCGCCGCGTCGGAATGGCCGCAAGGCGGGTTCGCGAGCTGACCGGCGGGAACGGCAAGGTGTTCTATTTCGCCGACCTGCAGGCGGTGTCGGGCGCCCTGTTTTCGAGCGACGGACAGCCGGGAGGGACCCGGCGGCTCGGCGCCTCGCAGGACGGCCGGTTCCTAACCCTCATCGGAAGTCGCCTGCTCTACCACTCCGGGAGCGAGCTGTGGGCGAGCGACGGCACCTCCGTCGGCACGCTGCGCCTGGCGACCCTCCCCTCCTCCGGTGGTCCGATCACCGCCGCCGGAGGGCGCGGTTACTTCTTCGTCCACAACGGCAGCCTGCGCGAGCTGTGGACGAGCGACGGCACCGCCGCCGGCACCCGCCGGGTCGAGTCCGAAATGTCCGCCGGCCAGGAGGACGTGCTGGCGGCGGTGGGCGCGCGGGTCGCCTTTTACGGCTACGACGGCCACGGCTTTGAGCTGTGGACGAGCGACGGAACGTCGGCGGGGACCCGGTTGGTCAAGGATCTCTGTCCCGGCCTGTGCTCGGGTGTCGGGGACTTCGGCATCTCCGCGCTCGGCAAGTTCTGGTTTAGCGGCCTGACCCTGGCCCGCGGCGTCGAGCTGTGGACCAGCGACCTCACCCCGGGCGGCACGCGTCTCGTGCGCGACCTTTGCCGCGGAACCTGCTCCGGCGACCCGCTGTCGCTCTTTGCGGCCGGTGGCCGGATCTATTTCGTCGCCTCTGGAACCAACACCTCGCGCCAGATCTGGACCAGCAACGGCAGCACGGCGGGCACGATCGCGGTCACGCCGCCCGGCCAGGGCCAGTTGCTCAGCGCCGCGGCGTTTTCCGGCTCGGGGATCGTCTTTGCGGGTGTCGACTCCGTCCATGGCACCGAGCCGTGGATCTCGAACGGCACGCCCGCGGGCACGTTCGCCCTCGACGACCTGGACTCCGACAATGTCGTGGGCTCGAATCCCGGCGGGTTTGCAGCAGCGGGCAGCCTTGCGTTCTTCTTCGCCGACGACGGCGAGCACGGTCGCGAGCTGTGGGCCTCGGACGGCACCTCCGAGGGCACCCGGCTCGCCTACGACTTCGTGCCCGGAGCGGAATCTTCGGAACTTTCGAATACCCAGGCCGCCGCGGCCGGAGCCAACCTGGTGCTGTTCGCCCGCGCCCGATTCGGCTCGCGCACCCTCGTCGGGAGCGACGGCTCGCCGGCCGGTAGCGGCCCGCTGCTCCCCGACGGCGCGAGCGCGGACGGCCGATTCCTCGTCGCCGGCCCTCGGGTGTTTTTCACCGCTTCGGACCCCGCTCACGGCTCGGAGCTGTGGGCGACCGACGGCACCCCCGGAGGGACGGCCCGCCTTACCGACCTCGTTCCGCCCGACCCCTTCCGTCCCGACTTCGGCCAGCCGATCCTGATCGCGCTCGGCGATCGCGTCATCGCCCCCGTGCTGTCGCCCGGCGGCGGCGAGGAGCGGTGGATTTCGGACGGCACCCCTGGCGGCACCCGGCCGATCGCCGAGATCTATCCGTTCCTCGATCTGCCGCTCGCGGCGGCGAAGAGCCCGATCGCCGCGCTCGGCGGCCGGTATTGGTTCGTCGCGGCAAACCCAGGGGACGAAGGGGCGACCCTCCAGCGCACCGACCTCACCGCCGCAGGCACGGTGGCGGTCGGTCCGCTCGATCTCTCCAGCCCCAGCTCCGGCGGCTGGTCGCTCTTTCCCCTCGGAGCGCGGATGCTCGTCTTCGGCCCGTCCGACTCGCTCGGCAGCGCCCTCTGGTCGAGCGACGGCACGGTGGCCGGGACCCATGTGCTCGGTTCCGCCAGGCTCGATTCTTTCGTCCCGCCGGTGGTCTATGCCGGGCGGCTCTGGTACACCAACGGGAGCACCGGCACTCTGTGGTCGACCGACGGCACCGCCGCGGTGACCGTGCAGGCGACAGACTCCTCCGGTCTGCAGATCCAGGCGTCCGGTCTTGCCCTGCTCGGCGCTCGGCTTGTGATCGGCTCCCGGAATGGGTTCTATGAAAGCGACGGCACCTCCGAGGGGACGTTGCCGATCGACTTTTCCGGCTCGTCGAACCAGTCGATCCTTCAAATATTGGCCGCGGGAAATCGGGTCTATTTCGCCTGGGACGATCTCGTGCATGGCCCGGAGCTTTGGGCGCTTCGGCCGAATTAGAAAGTTGGGAGAACGCATGAACATGCCCCGTGCCTTGGCCTTCGCGGTCGCCGCGCTCAGTCTTGCCCTCGCGCCGAGCGCGCCCGCTCGGGCGCTCACCCCCTATCGCGTGGCGGATGTCGATCCGACTTTCCGGAGCGCCGGCTCCTCGCCCAACCGGTTCGTCCGGATCGGTTCGCGCGCGCTGTTCATCGCCAGCACTCCCGGCATCGGCCTGTGGGCGAGCGACGGAACGGCCGCGGGAGCCGTCCGCCTGGTGCGCAACCAGACCTCGCTCAATTTCCTTGCGGCGACCGGCGAGCTGCTGTTTTTCTCCTCCTGCGACCCGCAGCGCTGCCGGCTCCAGGCGACCGACGGCACGGTCGCCGGTACCCGGGCTATCGCTGCCCCTTTTTCTTCGGGTACGGGGAGCGCGATCGCGGGACCGCGACGGATCTACTTCGCCCGCGACACCGCCGCCTCCGGCAACGAGCTTTGGACCAGCGACGGCACACTCGCCGGAACCCGGCTGGTCAAGGACCTCCAGCCCGGCCCCGCCGGCTCGGCGCCGACGCACCTGTTCTGGTCCAACAACCGGCTCTGGTTCTTCGCCCTCGGCGGTCTCTGGACCAGCAACGGCACGGCCGCCGGCACGCGGCGAATCGCGACGGTCGGCACGGGGGAGATCCGCACCGTCGGCGCCGTCGGCACCCGGCTGCTCTATTTCATGGCCGCGACGCCGGGGGCGACCGAAGTGAAGCTCTGGGCGAGCGACGGCACGGCGGCCGGTACGCGTACCCTGGGAGTCACGGTCCCCTCGAACTTCCCCGTCGACCCGTTCACCACCGTTGGGGGTAACGCCTATTTCACCCTCCTCAAGAGCGACGATCAGGTCCTGGACAGCGAGGTCTGGGCCACCGACGGGACTCCGGCGCGCACCCGCAAGATCGCGAGCTTCGGTTTCTACAACTTCACGCCGCCCTTGATCGCCGTCGGCTCCCGCATCGCCTTCGTCGCCGGGGACGACGCCCACGGCCGGGAGCTCTGGTCGAGCGACGGCACGCCGGGCGGCACGCGCGGAATCGACGTCTGCCCGGGCACCTGCTCGGGGTTGGAGGAGATCGGGGCCGTCGACGGCGGCCGGATCTGGTTTGCCGGCACACGGCCCGGCGAGGGTTCCGAGCTGTGGACCAGCGACTTGACTCCGGCCGGCACTCGCCTGGTCAAGGACTTGAGTCCCTCGGGATCTTCCCAGCCCGAGCTGTTCCTGGCCGGCGGCGGCAAGGTCTTTTTCACGGCTCGTCCCTCGTTCTCGGGCGATGAGTTGTGGGCGAGCGACGGCACGTCTGCCGGCACCCACAGGCTCGCGCAGCCGGTGGACGAGGACTCCCGGCTGGACGTTCAGTTCGGCGCGGTCGTCGGCGGACGCGCATTCCTGGGTCTCGACGACCACGTCCACGGCTCCGAGCCCTGGACGAGCGACGGCACCCTGCCGGGCACCCGGTTGATCGCCGACCTCGATCCGAGCCAAGAGAGCGGCTCGTTTCCCACTAGGTTGCGCTCCGGCGGCGGGCGCTGTTTCTTTTTCGCCGGCTTCGACCGGTCGGACCGCCCCCTCGAGCTTTGGTCGTCGGATGGCACCGCCGCCGGCACGGTGCTCGCGCAACGGTTCGACGATTCGCAGTTCTCGCCGGCCTACGTCGAATCGGCCGACCTCGGAAGCCGGATCGCGCAGATCCTCGGCACAGGATTCCAATCCGCCCAAATTTGGATCAGCGACGGCACCGAAGCGGGCACCTTCCGACTCGACACCGGTGATTTCCAGCCTACGGGTAGGTTCCGCGGCGTCGGCTCCCGGCTCTTTTTCGAAGCGATCGACACGGACCACGCCTCCGAGCTTTGGACTACGGATGGCACCGCCGTCGGCACGGTGCGCCTGTCCGACTTCGCCAGCAACTTCCCGTTCCCTGACAGCTCCGAAAGCGGCGTCTTCCGCGCGCTCGGCAACCGCCTGGTCTTCCTCGCCGCCGACCCGTTCGAGCGCCTGGAGCCCTGGATTTCGGACGGGACGATCGGCGGCACGCGGCGGTTGGCTGAGGTCTATCCGGCGCTGGTCGGCTCTTTCTTCGAGCTGTCGAGCGAAATCGTCGAGATCGGCGACAAGTTCTACTACGTCTCGGGCGAAGAGTCTGAGGTCGGCACCGAGCCCGCGCTCTGGATTTCCGACCTGACGCCGGCCGGCACCCACAAGGTCGGCGCGCTGCGCGACAGCCAGGGCCAGGTAGCGACCGAAACGGGCCTCTTCTCACTTGGTGGCCGGGCGATTCTCTTCTACCGCTCGTCGTTCGAGAACGGTTTCTGGAGCAGCGACGGCACCTCGCTCGTCCTCGGCGCCCAAGGCGCTGGACGCGATTTCGGCTCGAACGGCCGGGAGCCGCGCCTGTGGAACGGCCTCCTGGTCTATCCCGGCCAGGACAGCCGCCTCTACGCGACCGACGGAACGGCAGGCGGCACCATGAAGCTCCGCTACCCGGACGGCCGCGAGGTGTTGACCCCCTATGCCTTCGCCGTCCTCGATAACCGTCTCGCCTTCTCGACCTTCGAAGGGATTTGGGAGACGGACGGCACCGCCGCGGGAACGGTCCGCCGCGTCGCCCCGCGCGGCTCCAACCCGATTTCCGACTTCATCGGCGTGGGCGAGCGCATCTTCTTCCCCGGCTACGACGCAGCAACCGGCACGGAACCCTGGGCGCTGCGGCCGTAGCGCCGCTCTACCCTTCCCGAAACGCGCTCGACGGAGATTCCCGGGCGAGCGCGCTTCTCGGGCAGGCGCCGCCGCTATCTACGGCGAATAGCGGCTATCCTGGAGGGCAGCCCTGGCGCGTTGGGGCGAGAAAGGCGTAAATTGGGCGTAGTTAGTGACAAAATAGGGGCGGAGAACTAGCACTGCCACCAGGTATGGTGTACAGTTTGCTCTGCAAGTACAAGTGGTGGGGTTGATACAGTTGCATTCAAGAGGGGGTGCGCTATTTCGACCGCAACCAATCCGATGAGCGATATCTACGCTCGTCTTAAATCTGCAGGCTTCGATGCAGCATTCATTCGGGATGCGGTGCTTCCCGAATGGTGGGAAGACTCACTTGCATCAGTCCCGGCGAATCGCGCCATTGCAGAGCTTCTAGTTTCAAGACACCTTGGGGTTCCTA
Source organism: Thermoanaerobaculia bacterium (assembly GCA_038250865.1). Lineage (GTDB taxonomy): Bacteria > Acidobacteriota > Thermoanaerobaculia > Multivoradales > UBA5704 > DASYKS01. The sequence goes on from JBBSBW010000011.1 coordinate 77,907, forward strand.
TGTCGGCCCTTGCGGATCGCTCGCAGCCGCTGGCGCATCTCAATGTGCCGCACGTAAAATTTAAGCGTTACGCGAATAGCACGGACAATCGGGCAATTCCCTCCGTAATTATCGCGAAACGGGCAGCCGAAATCTTCATCAAATCGAGTCGACCCCTTCCCGGCTTCGAACTGCCGACCAGCGCACTGGCTATTCGTCAAAAGATCCTGCTCACCAACAGAGTCGTTGATTTGAAGTCGCTCCTGGAGTTCTGCTGGAACTCTGGAGTCGTTGTGTTTCATGCTGATCGGAGATCGGAGCGCAATCACAAACATTTTGACGGCTTGGCTATGTTTTGCGGGGAACGTCCTGTCTTGGCGCTAGGTTCAAAAAGGGATGGTCCCTCATGGGTTGTATTTCACCTTGCTCACGAGCTAAGCCATATTCTGCGCAGGCATGTGCGGCCAGGGGGGGATCCTCTCGTGGACGAAGATCTCAAATCGAAGACGGACGACATGGAAGAGCGGCAGGCCGACGAGGATGCCTGCGAAATGCTAACAGGGCGGAGACACCCCCTGATCAATAACCTAAGGCTCAGCAGCAAGCGATTGGCCGTTGTTGCCGCGCAGACTGGTCCGGACCAAGCAATCGATCCCGGGGTATACACGCTCGTCTACGCGCGGTCGAATGCCCGCTGGGCTGTAGCGTCGGAGGCCCTGAAGGCACTAAACATCGACTCAGGAGCGCGCGAAATTTTGCAGTCATCACTGCGAAAAAGGATCGACCCTGACAAGCTCAGTGAAGACTCCGAGCGATTCATCGCGGTTGTCTCCCCAACCTAGGAGGGGGTTGTTTTATATTGACTCCGATGCATTCATCCTTTTCTCTGCGTCGGGCCTCCTGAAGGAAGTAGGGGAATGCTGCGGTTATTCAATTCAAGATATGCGCCGACTGGCGACGCTGCCCTTTATGCTGAGAAAAGGTAGATTGGCGGAGAAATATCCCGAAGAAATTCGAAACTCAGCCCTTTTTTGGTGTCAGCGCATACCCCCGATTGGCGATCCTCCCAGTCAGGATTTGCTCCAGCGTGTTTCGGTTGGTGAAATCGATCCTGGCGAGGCGTTGCTCTTTGGACTACTCGCGGAGAACAAGGATTGCTTCCTTCTCAGCAATGATAAAAGAGCGATGCGATCGCTGTCTCAGGAAGAGGGCCTATCGGACGTTCGCCGGGCGATAAGCGGAAGGGTGGCCTGTGTTGAGTCGGTCCTCATGCTCATGTTCGGGCGCTACGGATTTGAGAGGACAGCTTCCTCGCTAGCGATTATCAGAGAGTTTGACGGCATGCTTCGCGCTGTGTTCTCGGCGGGAAGCCAAACCACCCACGCGAGCTGCGCCGAGGGCTTGACATCTTATATAAACGATCTTCTAATCGATGTTGGCGTGGACATGCTTCACGTTCACTCCTAGCCTATAGCGGCTTGCGGAGGCGGGTTCTAGAATAGGAAGCGATTTTCAGCCGCGCACTATCCTCCCTCCACCCTATGCGCATCGACACCTTCCCCTCCTACCTCTCCGAGCCGCAAGCCGCCGAAATCCTCTTTTGGGTCTGGGGCCACTCGGGCACGCTTCGCCGCCTGCCCGGCGAGTACGACAACAATTTCCACCTGACCCGTTCCGATGGGTCGCAGCGGGTGCTCAAGGTGATGCACCCGGAGCGCGAGGCGTCGTTCGTCGATCTCCAGGCGGCGGCGCTGGCGCATGTCGCCCGGACGGCTCCGGATCTCGAAATGCCCCGGGTGGTTTCGAATTCTGCGAAAACGAATTGGACTCCGGTCGTCGTGGCACGCAGGTCCCGATTGGTTTGGATGCTCGAGTGGGTGCCGGGCCGGCCGTTGATGGAGGTGGGGACGCGGACTCCCGGATTGCTGGAGAGCGTGGGCCGCTTGATCGGCCGGGTGGGGGTGGCGCTTTCGGGGTTCGAGCACCCGGCGCTCGATCGGGAGCTGCGGTGGGACTTGGTGCGGGCGGGGTGGATTCGCGAACGGCTGGATGTGATCAAGGAACCGGCGCGCCGAGCGCTGGTCGAACGGGCTCTCGCGCGTTTCGACGCGGAGGCGGCACCGGTGCTCGCGACCTTGCCGAAGGTCGCGATCCATGGCGATGCTAACGATTGGAACGTCCTCGTTCGCGGCGGACAGGGCCGGGCGCCCGAAGCGGTGTCATTGATCGATTTCGGCGACATGGTGCGCTCGCCGCGGATCTGCGATTTGGGCGTCGGGGCGGCGTATGCCCTGTTCGGGGTGGACGATCCGCTCGCCGCATTGGCGCAAGTGGCGTCGGGGTACGCGCAGGCGGCGCCGCTCACCGAAATAGAGGTCGAGATCCTCGCTCCCCTCGTGGCGATGCGGCTTGCGGTGTCGGTGATGAACGCCGCGATTCGTCACGCCCTGGCTCCGCATGATCCGTATGTCTCGATCAGCGCAGCGCCCGCTTGGGCGACGCTCAAAGCTCTCGATCGTTTGCCGCCGCGCTTGGTGCGCGCGACGCTTCGCCACGCTTGCGGGTTGGCTCCGCTCAAAACGGCTCCCGGGAAGTGGAGGAAGTCTCCGGCGCCGATCCTCGCGCCGCCGCTTCTCGATCGGTTGGCGCGGGTTCGCCCGCTCGATCTTTCGGTCGGCAGCCTTCTTCTCGGCGCCGATCCTCGAAATCTCGAACCTTTTGGGCTTCGTTCGCTGATCGAGCGCGAGCTTGGGTCGGGAGAGACGGCGGAGATCGGTCTTGGGAGCTACGGCGAGGCGCGCCTGTTCGATCCGCTGGGGCCGATTCCGCCCGAGCCGGGGATCGAGCCGGCGACGATTCAGCTTGGGGCGGAGCTTTTTCTGCCCGCGGGGAGCGAGATTCGTTCGCCGTTCGCGGGAAGGGTGGTCGAGATTTTGGAGACGGAGGCCGGGGCGCGGGTGTTGACAGCCCTCACCCCCGGCCCCTCTCCCAAGGGGAGAGGGGAGCAAAACAAAAGCGGTTCTGAGCTGTTCTCGGGGGTGAGGGCTGTCTGGCTCGGTCTCACCTCAGATTCCCTCCCCGCCGTCGGCACGGCAATCGAACGCGGCGCTCCAATCGGCCGAGTGGCGGGACCGGAAGAAAACGGCGGCTGGCCGCCGCACGTCCGGCTTCAGCTTCTTGCCGACGATCTCGGCCTCGGCGCGCGGTTCCCGACGGCGGCTCGCCCAAGCGAGCGCGCGGTCTGGCAGGCGCTGTCGGCCGATCCGACTTCACTGCTCGGCATACCGGCCGATCGACTTCCGGCGCCGCTTCCGACTTTCGACGAAATCCTCGCCGCCCGCCGCTCTCGCGTGGGGCGCAACCTTTCGCTCTCGTACCGCCGGCCGCTCGAAATCGTGCGCGGGTTTCGCCAACATCTGTTCGACGCGGACGGCCGCGCCTATCTGGACGTGTACAACAACGTCGCCCACGTGGGGCACCAGCATCCTCGGGTGGTCGAGGCGATCCGTTCGCAGGTGGGGTTGCTCAATACCAACACCCGCTATCTGCATCCGAACCTGGTGCGCTACGCCGAACGCCTGGCTCAAAAAATGCCGGCGCCGCTTTCGGTGGTCTATGTCGTCAACTCGGCGAGCGAGGCGAACGAGCTGGCTCTTCGGCTCGCTCGGGCCGCGACCGGCGGGCGGGATCTGATCGTGCTCGAAGCGGCGTACCACGGCCACACCACGAGCCTGATCGACGCGAGCCCTTACAAGCACGACGGACCGGGGGGCGCGGGGGCGCCCGATTGGGTGCATACCGCGCCGATTCCGGACGACTACCGCGGCGCGTGGAAGCGCGGGGACCGCCAAGCGGGACCCAACTTCGCGCTGCCGGTCGAAGAGATCGCGGCGCAGCTCGCGCGGGAGGGGAGGCGCGTGGCCTTCCTCGCGGAATCTTGCCCTAGCGTCGGCGGACAGATCGTGCCGCCGCCGGGCTATCTGGAAGCGGTGTACCGCGCGATCCGAAGCCACGGCGGCGTGGTCATTGCCGACGAGGTACAGACCGGGTTCGGACGTCTAGGGTCTGCGTTCTGGGGTTTCGAGCTGCAAGGCGTGGTGCCCGACATCGTGGTGCTCGGCAAACCGATCGGCAACGGCCACCCGCTCGGCGCGGTGGTCACTACACCGGAGATCGCCGCCGCGTTCGACAACGGCATGGAGTTCTTCTCGACCTTCGGAGGCAACCCCGTCTCCTGCGCCGCCGGCCTTGCGGTGCTCGACGTGGTGGAAGACGAAGGGCTCCAAGAAAACGCCCGCCGTGTGGGCCATCGCCTGCTCGCGGATCTCCGAGCGCTGACCGAAAAGCACGAGATCGCGGGAGACGCCCGCGGCGCCGGCTTCTTCCTCGGACTGGAGCTGGTCCGAGACCGCGAGACACTCGAACCCGCTGAGGAAGAAGCCGCCTACGCCGTCGATCGCCTCCGCGACCTCGGCATCCTCGCCGGTACCGACGGCCCGCACCACAACGTGATCAAGCTCCGCCCCGCGATGATCTTCGGCGAGGCGGATGCAGACCGGCTGATTGCGGGGTTGGAGCGGGTACTCGGGGAGTTGTCAGCGCTCTAGGAACTACCAGCAGGTAGGCTTGTTCGAGCAGCCGGCTGCCGTGACGCAGGCGGAAAAGCAGGTGTTATAGCGGCAGGTGATCGCTTCTGATACGGCACCGACTGCGTCGCGTAGCTCGAACTCGACGAGCAGGCGAACGGTCTCTTTGTGTAGCGACAATTTTCTCTTCATGGCAGATCTCCTTGGGCCGCGAGGGCGTCTGCACTTATGGGTGCCGCCCAAGGTCAAAGGTGAGTCGATCGCGTAACGGCCGCGACAAGTTCGGCGCGCTACCCTTTCGGCGCCATCCGAAACTCCGCGCGGCCCCAGATCGTCGAGCTGTCGCTCAAGCCGCCGAGGGTGAAGGCCATCTTCTGATCGACGTTGCGGATCTTGATCACGGTCTGAAAGCGCGCGAGGGTGCCGGCGGGGAGAGTCGCCGGCAGATCCGCCTGGAGGCGCGAGCCGGCGAGGTCGGAGCGGCGGCCATCGGCGTCGAGGATCGCGACCGCGAGCGGCAGCTCGATGCGCTGCGGGCCGGCCGCTCTTCCTTCGAGCAGCAGCTCGACCGGCACGCCGAGCGTCACGGGGATTTCGACCTCTTTGCGGTTCAGCCGCTTCGGCGCACCGAGCAGCACGTAGAGCCTTTGGCGAGTCGGATCTCCGCCGAGCAGGAGGACCCCTTCGGCGCGGGCCGCCGCGTCGCGGCTCGATGTGCGATCGAGGAACGAGCCGCGGGTGCGGACCGTGAGCCCCGGCCGCGTGACTTTGACTTCCACGTGGTGGCGAATCTCGTCGGGCTTCCAGGTCGGGCTGAAGCCGAGGAGATAGTAGGAGCTGGTGTCCTGCTCGACCGCGGGGAGGATGCGCAGATCCGCGGCGACCACGGCATGCCCTCCGGTGGCGCGGCCGAGCTGGTCGAAGGCGGAGATCTCCCCGGCGCTCGAATTCGCCAGGTCGACGGGATAGATCGTGTAGCCGTTCTGGTCGGCCGCCGCGAGCAGCGGCCCGAACAGGTGTCCTGCCACCTGCATCGACCAGGCGCCCGAGAGCAGCAGCATCACTTTGCGGCCCGGGGGGGCTTCGAGTCCCCGAAGAGCGCCCGCGAGCGCTTCGGTCACCTTGCCGATCTCCGTGCGCGCCTCGGGGCTGATGCGTTTCGACATCGTGTCGATCAGGTTGCGGGAGGCGTTGGCGCCCTGGGTCGAATCGCCGTCGGCCAACGCCTCGCCGTTTTCCCGAATGAAATCGGCATCTCCTTCCAGGCGCCGCTGGTCGGCGAGCAGCCGATTGCCGACCGCGGGGCGCTGGCGCGCTCGGTCGAGCGCGGCAGCGACCTGCTTCGGGTCGCCGGTCCAGGGGCAGAGGACGTCGAGCTTTTTGCCGTCGAACGCGAGGACCGAGACGCGATCCGCCGGCCCTAGAGTCGAAAGATCGGTCGCCAGATGCGCGAGCACGACGTCGCGCACGTTGGCGAGGGCGAACACCTCGTCGACGTAGATCAGATAGTTGCGCGCCACCCGCTCCGGCTCCGGCGCGGCGGCCGGAACCTTCGCCATCGCCGCCGTCACCGCCGTCGTCACCGCGGACGAGCTCGAAGGCTGCACCTCCGCGCCTTCGGCGATCTCGGAGAAATAATCGACGTCCACCTTCTTGCCGTCCACGATCAGCTCGAAATCCCCGCGGCCGAGGTTTCGGACGCGCTTACCTGCGGCGTCGGTGATGACCGCTTCGACGTTCACCACCCTGACCTCGACCTCCTCGCCTTCGATCCGAGGAGGATCGTCTTTTTTCGTCGCGGCAAAGCCGGTACCGAGCGCGAAGGCGCCGAACATGAGTCCGCCGAGAATGAGACCGGCCGCGGGACGTCGCAACATGGAGGATTCCTTCCGTCGAAAACCTACGAGTCGCGAGAGTATGCCGTTCGCGGGCGGCGCGCACCCGGGCAGGGACGAACGGCGCCAATTTCGTTCTCGCGTGTCTCTTGCACCTGACGTAACGTGAGGTCGTACCGTGAACTTGGCCGGGAAATTTACGGGGCGGCATCGAACTTGCTTTTGGAGAGGGCATCTCGGCAAGGTGCTCGGGATTCAACGGATGGAAAGTTTCGACGGACGGCATCGGCTGGCCGATCGGTTTTCCGAACTGCACGTTCTCCCGAAGGAGGAGTCAAATGCTTTGGACCATCGTAGTGATTCTCCTGGTGCTCTGGGCGCTGGGCCTCGTCACCTCTTACACCATGGGTGGCTTGATTCACGTCCTGCTGGTGATCGCCATCGTGATCGTTCTGGTTCGCCTGATCCAAGGTAGGCGACCGATCTAAACCGCCTCGCCCCGCCGGGCCGGCCCCCGCTTTCGCTGCGGATCGGGCCGGCCCGCTGCACTCCCCCGACGGCGCTTGTGAGTCGGCAAGCCTTTCCGGTCTTCTCCCGTCACCAGAAATTCCGGTTCCTTACCGGTCTGCCCGCTCTAGAGGGAGGCCACCGCCTTTTGTGGCAAAGTAGCGGCCGGGATGTATGACGAGTTCTACGGCTTTACCGAGCCACCGTTCAACCTGACGCCCGATCCGCGGTTCCTGTTCTTTTCGGACCGCCATCGCGAGGCGTACAACCACGTCCTGTTCGGCCTTCAAGAGCGCAAAGGCTTCATTCAGCTGACCGGAGAGGTCGGGGCGGGCAAGACCACGATCTGCCGCGCGCTGCTCGAACAGCTTGGGAGCCGCTACAAGACGGCGCTGATCCTGAACCCGATGCTCACGTCGGCGCAGCTGATCCGCACCATTCTGGTCGAGCTGGGCCTGCCGCACCATTCGCGGATCGACCGGGTGACTGCGCTTGAAACGCTCAATCGCTTCCTACTCGAACAGCTCGATTCCGGCAACGACGTCGTGCTTGTGATCGACGAGGCACAGGATCTGGATGCCGAGCTGCTCGAACAGGTGCGTTTGCTGTCGAATCTGGAGACGGACCAGCGGAAGCTCCTGCAGATCGTGCTGATCGGCCAGCCGGAGCTGCGCGACAAGCTGAACGACCGGCGCCTGCGCCAACTGCGCCAGCGGATCACCGTGCGCTACCACCTCGCGCCGCTAAGCCTTGCCGAGACGGAGCAGTACGTCCAGCACCGTTTGCAGGTGGCGGGGGCCAACGGCCGGCCGACCTTCACGCGCTGGGCGATCCGGCGCATCCACCGTTATGCCGGAGGCGTGCCCCGCTTGATCAACGCGGTGTGCGACAAGGCGCTGCTCTGCGGCTTCGTCCTCGGCGCCGACGAGCTGCGCTACCGCCACGTCGGGCGGGCGATCCGCGAACTCGAAGGAGAAGCCCATTGAGTCTGATCGACGAAGCGCTCAAACGCGCCCGCCACGAAGCCTCCCGCCAGGAGGCGGTGAAGCGCGACGCCGCCCGCCACGACGGACCGCGCCCGATCCCCAAGCTCTACGCCGAGCGGCGAGCCTCTCGCGCCCCGGTCTGGGCGGGCATCGCGACCGGAGCGGCGGTGGCGCTCTTGGGAGTGATCGCCTGGCTGCTCTGGGGCCGGCCGCCCGTTGCGCCTCCGATTGCGCCGGTCGTCGTAGCGGAGATCCCCGCCGCTCCCTCCGCACCGGTACCTACCGCCGCGGTTCCTCTCTCCCCCCCCGCCGCGACCTTGCCACCGAAAGTATCCGCTCCAGCCCCTCGGGTTGCCGATCCCAAACCGGCCCCGGTCGCCGCGCCCGCTACACCCACCGCCGTACCCCCGGCCGCAACGGTCGCCCCGACGCCCTCCCGGGAGTTGCCCGATAAGCCGAGCGTGCCGCCGACCGCTCCGGTCAAATCCTCGGTCCCTCGCTCGCCCTCCGCAGGGGCCGTCTCAACCGCGGCGACCCAGACCTATGTCCGCGAAGTAGCTCTCCCCGGAGGCGGTCCGCACTTCCGCCTCGGCGGCATCGCCTACTCCGAAGAGGCGCCGATCGCCCTGATCAACGGCGCCGCGCTCGGCCGCGGCGAAGTGGTCGAAGGCTACGTCGTCCGCCGCATCGACGCCGCGGAGGTCGAACTCGAAGGCCCGGCGGGCCGGGTGGTATTGCGGCTGAAGTAATCTCCGCGGCTCTCCGCGGATTGACCGAAAAGGTCCGACCGGCTTAGCCGCGTACCCTTCGCCGCCGCAGGACGAAGAACGCTCCCGCCGCCAGAAGCGTCGCAAGCACCGCGAGGCCCGTCTCCCCGAGCGTGGGGACGGCGAGCACACCCGACGAAAGGTCGACCGCGTAGTCCTCGACTTCGCCTCCACCGGCGGCCGGGCCGTCGGGGCCGAGGACGCCGTTGGACGAGACGCGGAAACGCGCGTAGGAACCTCCGACCGACAAGGTGCAGGGCACCGGGACCGAAAGCGTGTTCGCCCCGGGAACCAGCGTGAGCCGCGTCGCGATCTGTTCGCCGAAGTCGTTGAAGTCGCCGTCGCGGTTCCAGTCGATCCAGGCGTCGAGCCGCTCGGTGAAGCTCGCGACGATCGTGAGATCGGCGATCTCGCAGGCCACCAAGGGGGGGATCGTCACACCGTCCTCGTCATCTCCCGGGGTGGCGCAAACACCCGTGGTCAGATTGCCCACGGCTTCGTCGTCGCCCGTGCCGTTGAACGGCGTGCGGGCTCCTGGCTCGGAATCGACGCAGGAACCCAGGTAGAGCGTGTTGCCCGGCGCGACCCCGTGGGTCGGACCGTTCGACGCGAGACTGGTGCCGTAGCTGTCGGGCGCGTCGCCGAAATCGACCTCTTCGACCGTCACGGTGTAGTCCTCGACCTCGCCGTCCGGCGCCGGGCCGGTGGGCCCCAAACCTCCGGCCGAGCTGATGCGAAACCGGGCGTACGACGGGCCTGCCGAGGTGCCGCAAGGCACGGTGACATTCAAGGCGCTCGGCCCGGCCGGTACCGCCAGGTTCGTCGCGATCTGCTCGCCGGCGTCGAGAAAGTCGCCGTCGCGGTTCCAATCGATCCAGGCATCGAGCCTGCCCGGCAGGCTCGCGATGATCCCGATCTGGCTATCCTGGCAGGCGATGAACGGCGCGGCGGAAAACACCACGCCGTCCTCGTCGTCGCCGGTATCGCAGGACCCAATCGGCACCCCAAAGTCCGCGTCGTCGCCCGTGCCGTCGAAGGGCATTCGAGCATCATTTTCGGCGTCGGCGCAGGAGCCGAGCAAGAGGAGCGAATTGAACGGATCGAGCACGTGCCGCGCGCCGTTGGCGGCGAGCGAGGTGCCGTAGCTGTCGGGGGCGTCGCCGAAATCGATCCCGCCGACGACGCCACGCCTCGCGGCGGCGCGGGCCGGTTCCGCGGAAACAACACCCGCACCCAATGCCACCAGGGCGAGAAGCACGAACCCCCAGACGCCCTGGACACCCACGAACCGGCCGAACGACGATCGAACCATATGGCGCTCCTTATTTGCTCCCCCGACCAGGAAAAGGATCGCACGAATGTTGCGCCGAGGCCAAACGAGGAGGTGCCCGCCAAAATCGAGCAGATCGACGGACCTTCCAGAGCTGCCCCCGGCTGTTCCGAAATCGCCTACGGACGGTTGGAAGTAACCTCCCGGTCGTCGGAAGAGATCTCCGGGTCGTCCAGGATGGTCACCGAAGGTCGGCAACCCCCTTCCGGTCCTCGGGAGTTGCCTACGGACGGACCGTGAGCCTCTCCGCAAGACCGGGACCGCTCTCCGGTTGGCGCGTGGTGCTCTTCGGCTCTCCGGGAGCCAGCTCCGGACGGTCGCGGGGCACTACGGGAGGTCCCGGAAGTCGGCGGGAAGCCCCGTGAAGATCTCCGGACGGCCCCGGGAGTCTCTTCGGGCGAGCGGTGAGGATCTCCCGCCGGCCCGTGACGATCTTCGGAGGGTCCGGAGCACTCCTCCCGCCAGTGGAGAACGTGTTCGAGTAGCAAGGCGGGCCGGCCGCTCGCGAAGCTGGTGCCGTTCGAGCGTTCAGTTCTTCCTCGGAAGTCCGGGGGATGGGAAGGCCAGATTCGGATCTCGGACGATTTCGACTCTCCTCTGCCCGAGGAGGTCCAAGCCGCATTCGAGGACCCCGGGTGACGTCAGAAGCCTGCAACTAGATCCCCCGCCACTTCTTGGCGAGCGCCTCGACCCGTCCTGGAACTTTAAAAGACTGAGATATCTGAGAATTGGTTGCCACGACAGCTTCGATTCTCGAAGCCAATCCGGCGTCCCCAAACTCAAGCTCTTCCAGGTAGCCTATTCGTGCCCTGGCGTCAGCGAAGCTGTTGCTGTCCTCAAACAAGCAAACCAAGGCCTCGGTCATTCGCCGTCGAGTTTGCTTGTTTGTTCGATAAGAGTCGAAAAGCTCACGTGCGACTATCGAAGCGGGCTTGCCTTGACCGGAGAACGCTTGAAATCGACCGATGAAGCCGTACGGGTCTTGACCAAATCTAACCGCGAAAACAGGCAACCCTCTACCCATAGCGAAGCCGATTTCTTGATCAGTCCATCTGCTCTCGTGAAATTCGGGATGAAGTAGTGCGACGAGGGAATCTGCCGTTGACAATGCAGTTTCGATCTGGATCTGCCATTCGAGGGTTGGTTCGATGTCATTATGGGCGACGAAAGCTGAAATGCCGAATCCAAGTAGTTCACCCTGAAGCGCTGCTGCGAGTTCTTTTTCTGTCGATAGGTGTGAAAGGAATAGCCGAAACATTCTCGTACGCCAGAACGAAGGATCGATGCTGGAGTTCGCTACTTCTTCGATTTGGAACCCAAGATGTTGTCCGAGTTCAACGAGGATATTGTCAGGCGCCTCTTTGATCATTGCAACTATGTAAGCATCTTGATCGCCCTGCCATTCGTAAGAAGTGGGGAGTTTAAATTGGGTCAGAGTTACATCTACGAGATGCCATTTCGCAGTAGAGAGGCGGGTACTGATTTCTGTCATCAGGGTAATGCGTTGAGATGGCGTCAGCATAAGAGTTAATCGGCCCAGATGGTCGAGTAGAAAGACAGGTCTTCGCAGATACCTGGAGTACTTCCGCTCTGTTCGGATAGCTCAGCCTGCCACATGAAGCACCGATCCTGCCAGGGCGGAATCCAACGCCTCGATCACCTGCGGAACCAACGCTACGAGGTCTGCGCGCCGGTTTGAGATCGCATGGAGAACGATCACAGCGATCCCCGATGCGCCGAGGTTCTGCTGGAAAGAGAGGTTTTTGTCCACGGTAACCAGAACGGTGAGGTAGTTTGCGCGCATCGCTTCCAGGAGCCGCCCGTTCTTGAGTCCATTCCAGGCGAGATCCCTGACGTGAATCGCGACATTGGATGGGAAGTCCCGTGTCAAGCGGCGAGGCACGCACTCATCTAGAAGAACCCAAGGAGTCACGCCGCGGGCGCCCTTTCAAGCAGTACCGATTTCGCCATCTCTAGAAGGGCGATCGCCTGGTCGCGCTCGACCGAGGGGAAGTCCTCCAAGAACTCATCCAGCGGGTCACCGGCCTCCAGGTACTCCATCAGGGTGCTGATGGGCACCCGGGTACCGACGAACACCGGAGTGCCGCCAAGGATGTCGGGATCGCTGTGGTAGGGCAGGGTGAGCGTTGCCATCGTTTCTCCCGCGTGTGTCTCCTCAAAGCTACTACGAATCCGGAGGATGCGCCTAGCGCCTAAAGACCAGCTGCGACAGGGCGAATCAGTGGGTAGAGCTCCCAAAAACACGAAAGCCCCCAACACCTTGCGGCATCGGGGGCTCGGGTCCTTCCAGTTACCCAACCAGCCTCAGCTTCGCCCTTCCCCCCGCCGCCGCAGGAACGCCAGCGCCCCGAACGCGAGCAGCACCCCCAGCAACGCCAGACCGACCGTGTCGAGCGTTGGGATCTCGATCACGCTGGAGACCAGGGTGAAGACGGTCGGCGTGCCGTTGTTGCTCGGGTCGCCGTCGCCGTCCGGGTCGGGGTTGTCTCCGTCTTCGGAGACGTCGATCACTCCGACTCCCGCGGGGCTGGTTGCGGTGGCCGTGCTGGAGCAGGTGTAGGGGCCGATGTTGCCTCCGGTATCGACGTTTACGATCAGCTCGATCTCGCCGCTCTCTCCGACGCCGAGGGTGTTGGCGGGGGCGAGCAGGTTGGGATCGGCGCCGCCGTTGAAGCCGGGGTTGGGGGAGAACGTCGGGCTGGCCACCGAGACCACCGTGAAGCTCGCGGCCTGGGCGAAGGCGGTCGCGAGGTTCGCCGTCGCTTGGACGTTTGAGAGCGGCACGTTGCCAAGGTTTTCGATCCGGAGGGCGAAGACCAGACGGAAGCGGAAGCCGTCGAGCCGCTCCTGGCTCACCAGCCGTTTGGCGATGCCGATCGCCGGTTGCTCGACTCCCACCGCGGCGATGTGATCTTCGACCTCGCCGTCCGGCGCGAGGCCGGTGAAGCTGAGTCCGGTGGCGCTGCTGATCCGAACCCGGACGCAGGCGGTGCCTTGGAGCGAGCCGACTGGCACGGGGAAAGCGATCCCTTGCGCGACCCCGGCGGCGAGCGGCAGATCGGTGGCGATCTGTTCGCCCGCGTCGGCCCAGTCGCCGTCCTGGTTCCAGTCGATCCAGGCCGAGACGTTGCCGCCCGTGCCGCCCGTGGTCACGTTCATCGTGCCGTTCGTGCCCGGGATCAACGCGGTCGGGAACGAGACGCCGTCCTCGTCGTCCGGCGTGCCGTTCGTGTCGTCGCCGTTGTGCGAGACCGAGGGCTGGCCGTCCGGTTCGGTATCGACGGTCGAACCGAGGGTCGGGTTGTTCACGGGCAGCACCGCGTGCCGTGCTCCGTTGCTGGCGAGCAGGGTCGGATAAGTCGGGTCCGGCGCGTCGCCGAAGTCGAGACCCTTGACCACCACGGCGTAGTCCTCGACCTCGCCGTCCATTGCGGGGCCTCCCGAGGTGGCAACTCCAGTGGTGCTCAGCCGGAAGCGGGCGTAGCTCGCGACCGACTTCGCATCGCACGGCGCCGTGAAGCTCACCGCGTTCGGCCCGGGGACGAGAATCGCTCCGGTCGCCACCCGATCGCGCGGCTCGTTGAAAATTCCGTCGCCGTCGTAATCGACCCAGGCGTCCAGCCGCGCCTGGGTGACGCCGACCGGAGCGGCGAGCGTCACGGTGAGGTTCGAGACGCCGCACGCGGTCACCATCGGTACTGCACCGGTGTTGAACGCGACCCCATCCTCGTCATCGGGAACGCCGTTGACGTCGTCGCCGTCGGCTCCCGGGGTCGGTTGCCCGTCCGGCTCGCCGTCGATCGCCGGTCCGAGCGAGAGACCGGGGAGAACCCCGTGGTGCGGACCGTTGCTCGCGAGCACCGTTCCGTAGGTATTCGGCGCGTCGCCGAAATCGACCGCCTTCAAGGTGACGGCGTAATCCTCGACCTCGCCGTCAGGCGACGGACCGCCGGAGCCCGCGACGCCGGCCGAGCTCAAACGGAAGCGGCCGAAGCTCGGTCCCGCGACCGTCGAGCAGGGGACGGCGACCGAGAGAACGTTGGCGCCCGCTGCAAGCAGTTGGGCGGAGGCGATTCGCTCGCCCGCGTCGGCGAAGTCGCCGTCGCGGTTCCAGTCGATCCAGGCGTCGAGGCGGCCCGCGGCGTTGGCCGTCACCGTCACCGTGGCCGTCTGGCAGGCGATCAACATCGGGATCGCGACACCGTCTTCGTCGTCGCCGGCAACCGCGCAGGTGCCGACCGTCTGGTCGCCTGCCGAGACGTCGTCGCCGGTCGCATCGAGCGGCGTCCGCGCGTCATCTTCCGTGTCGACGCACGAGCCGAGGAAGAGCGGCGTGGTCGGATTGACGCCGTGGATCGGCCCGCCGGACGCCACGGTGGTGCCGTAGCTGTTCGGCGCGTCGCCGAGGTCGGAGCCTTGAGCGAGCAGCGCGTAGTCCTCGACCTCGCCGTCCGCGGCCGGGCCGGTAGGAGCGAGACCCCCCGCCGAACTGAAACGGAAGCGGGCGAACGTGGTCCCTTCGACCGCGTCGCACGGTACGTCGAGCGTGAGGGCGTTCGGTCCGGCGGCGAGCAACTGATTCGTCGCGATCTGTTCGCCCGCATCCAGGAAGTCGCCGTCGCGGTTCCAGTCGATCCAGGCGTCGAGCCGTCCGGCGGCGTTCGCCACCACCGAGAGCGAGAACGGTTTGCACGCGCTCGGGCGGCCGGAGAAGGTGACGCCGTTTTCATCGTCGGCGCCGCCCGCGCAGGTCCCCGTCGTCGGGCCCGCCGTCGCGTCATCGCCGGTCGCATCGAGCGGCGGGTTGGCGTCGGTCTCGGTATCGACGCACGAACCGAGGAACAGGTTGGTCCCTGCCGCGACGCCATGGTTCGGGCCGTTCGCCGCGAAGGTGGTGCCGTAGCTGTTCGGCGCGTCGCCGAAATCGACCCCCTTGGCGGTGACGAAGTAGTCCTCGACCTCGCCGTCCGCGGCGGGGCCGCCCGAGCCGACCACTCCCGTCGAGCTGAGCCGGAAGCGCGCGCCGCGCGAGCCCGGCGCGGTCGTGCAGGGAACGGCGAAGGTGAGCGTGTTCGCCCCGGCGGAAAGCGCCCGGTTGTCGAAGATCTGCTCGCCGGCCCCGAAGGAGCCATTGCCGTCGAAGTCGATCCACGCGTCGAGCAGGCCCGCTGCGCCCGCCGAGACGGAAACTGAACCCTGCTGGCAGGCGACGATCATGTTGCCCGTGAAGGAGACGCCGTCTTCGTCGTCGTTGGCCGCGGTGCAAGTACCCGCGGTGCTCGTGCCCGCACCGAGGTCGTCGCCGGTCGCCCCGGCCGAGGGCTGGCCCTCGATTTCCGAGTCGACGCAGTTGCCGAGGCGCAGGGTCGAGCCGAGGCTCACGCCGTGGGTCGGGCCGCCCGCTCCGGAGGTGGTGCCGAAGGTATCGGGCAGATCGCCCAAATCGGCGCCGATCAAGGTCACCTGGTGATCTTCGACTTCGCCGTCCATCGCGGCCCCGGTGAAGGAGAGCCCGCCAGAGGAGCTGAAGCGGAAGCGCGTGTAGGTCGGGCCGGGGTTGACGTTACAGGGAACGGTGAGGGCGAGCGGATTGGCGCCCGCCGCGAGCACGAGGTTGGCCGCGATCTGTTCTCCCGCGTCGAGCCAATCGCCGTCGCGGTTCCAGTCGATCCAGGCGTCGAGCCGACCGGCGACGTTGGCGGTCACCGCGATCGTCGCCGCCTGGCAGCCGATGAGCGGAGTCGCAAACGACACGCCGTCTTCGTCATCGTTGCCCGCGCAGGTGCCGACCGTGCCGTTGCCAGCCCCCAGATCGTCGCCGTCGGCGGGGACCGTCGGCTGGCCGTTCGCCTCGGTATCGACGCACGAGCCGAGGAAACGCGGCGTGTTCGGATCGACCCCGTGGTTCGGGCCGTTGTTCGCGGCGAGCGTCGGGTAGGGCGCCGGGGCATCGCCCCAGTCGCTCCCCTTCAGCAGTATCGAGTAGTCCTCGACCTCGCCGTTCGCGGCCGAGCCGGTGGGAGCCAGGTTGCCCGCCGAGCTCACCCGGAAGCGGGCGAACGAGGCTCCGGGCGTGGCGTTGCAGGGGACGTTGACGCTGAGCGCGTTGGCGCCCGCCGCCACCGCGAGGTTGGTCGCGATCTGTTCGCCCGCATCCAGGAAGTCGCCGTCGCGGTTCCAGTCGATCCAGGCGTCGAGCCGACCGCCCGCACCGCCCACCGCGACCGAGATCGAGGTGCTCTGACAGGCGATGAGCATCGAGGTGAAGGTGACGCCGTCCTCGTCGTCGAAGCAGAGGCCGACGCCCGTGTTGCCCTGGGCGTTGTCGTCCCCGAGGGCGGTCGCCCCCGGCACGCCGTCCGCTTCGGTGTCCTCGCAGGTGCCGAGGGTGAGGGGCGCGTTCGGATCGACGTCGTGGCGCGGGCCGTTGGCGCCGAGCGTGGTGCCGTACGAATCGGGCGCGTCGCCGAAGTCCATGCCGACCACCGCGACAAGGTAGTCCTCGACCTCGCCGTCCGGCGCCATGCCGGTCGGCCCCGCGACCGCCGCCGTTGCGCAGCGGAAGCGCGAGTAGGTGATGCCCGGCCGGGCGAAGGCCGGTACCACCGGGTTGAGGATCGTGGTGCTGCCCGCCGGGATCGATACGGCCGAAGCGATCTGCTCAGACGCGTCGAGGAAGTCGCCGTCGCGGTTCCAGTCGATCCAGGCCGACAGGACGCAGGCGGCGGTGCCGGGGGCCGCGGTGACCGCGATGTTGACGGGCGAGCCCACTCGCAGCGGGTTGGTGAAGGAGACGCCGTCTTCATCGTCGCCGGGAACGGCACAGGTGCCGACCGTCAGGCCGTACGAGTTGGCGTCGTCGGCGTTGGCCATCGTGTTTTGCTGGGTGCCCGGATCGGCATCGACGCAGGCGCCGAGGTAAGGCGCGTTGGGGACCCCGACACGGTGCGCGGCGCCCGCGTCGAGCGCGGTCGTCTGGTAATCGGTCGGCGAGAAGGCGCCGACCACCACGTCCGGATCGTCACCGTAGTCGAACTGAGGGGGAGTCCCGCCGACGACCGCGAAACCGAAATCGACCGTCAGGTTGCTGTTCGCGTCGGAGTCGCCGTCGTTCGTCGGCTCGCCGCCCGGAGAGAGCGTGATGGGGCGGCTCGCGACCAGGGCGCCCACCGGGGTGCCGTTGTCGTCGCCGTTGACGTCATCGTCCGGATCGGGCGCCGGGTCGTTGCCGGTGCTGCTCTGCTTGCCCGCGAGCGGAGCGGAGCCGAGGAAGTTCGAGGCCGGTACCGCCACGATGTAGTTGCCCGCGGCGAGCTGGGAGAATTCGTAGCGGCCGGCGAAGCCGTTGGTGGTGAGGGTGGAGGTCGTGGTGACGTATTCGTCGAGCGTCGGCATTCCGTCGCCGTTGGCGTCGAGGTAGAGATCGAGGCGCACGCCGTCGATGCCCATCTCGCCGTCTTGGGGCTCATAGACGCCGTCGTTGTCATTGTCCATCCAGACCTGGTTGCCGAGCCGGAGCACGCCGGCCGGCCGGACCAGCCCGGCGTCGATCGAGAGGTTGGTCTCCGCCGCCATCAGCATGACCACCGGGCTGGTGCCGTTGCCGGTGTTGGCGTCGGAATCCATCGCGTCGTCGCCGCCCGCGTCGCGCAGGGTGAACCCGGAAGCGGTCGGCGGCAGCATGAACTGGACGAAGTACTTGACCCCCGGCAGGAGGTTTTCGAACAGGTAATAGCCGGGCTGGCCGTAGACGTCGTTGGCGGTCACCGTGATCGCGATCGGCGAGCCGTCCGCGCCGCCTGGTTCGGGCGTGCCGTTGCCGTTGTCGGCGAACAGCTTGACCGCGACGCCGTCAACCCCCGCGGTGGTCGGCTCGTCCTGAATGCCGTTGCCGTTGCGGTCGAACCAGACGTAGTTGCTGAGCGCCGCGGTGGCGGGGGGAATCAGCCCCATGTCGATCGTCTGATTCGAATCGGTGGGGCCGAGCACGACCACCGGGCTGCAGGCGGTCACCGGATCGACGTCCGAGTCGATCGTGTCTCCTCCCGCGTCGCGGGTGGTGACCTCCAAGTTTGGCGGCGGCGAGAAGCGCACGAAGTAATTGCCCGCCGCGAGGGCGGGGAACTGGTACCAGCCCGGGGCGCCGCCGGAGTCGTTCGCGGTGGCCGTTGTGCTCACCAGCACGTCGTCCGCGGTGCGCGCGATGCCGTCCGCGCCGGGAGCCAGCAGCTCGACGAAGACGCCGTTGACGCCGGTCGGTCCGTCGTCCTGCAGGCCGTTGCGGTTTGTGTCGATCCAGACGAAATCACCCAGCGAGGCCGCCGGGCAGGTGCCGATCGCGACCCCCACCTTGTTCGGCTCGGCCGACAGGTTGCCGATGCCGTCCGAGCGTTCCCCCAGGTAGGCGAACGAGTTGAACGCCTGGGCGCCGCCGCCCGGTACGTTCGCCGGAACCGTCATCCGGAACTGGAAGGAGAGGAAGTCGAACGGGTTGATCACCCGCGCGCCGAACTCGACCTTGAACGAGCGAGCCGCGGAGATCGGCACGGGGGGCACGGTGGTCCAGGCCGGCGGGTCGCAGCCGCTGTTCGGGCCGCCGACTTCCGGCCGGCAGGGGTTGCCCGACAGGCTGTAGTAGAGCGTCGTCCCCGGCGGCGGCACGATTGGCGCGGTGAGGATCGGCGACCAGAGCGAACCGCGCGGATTGGTGTCGAGAACGCCGGTGTCGCCGACGAACGGCAGGATGTCGATGATGACGAAGTTGTTCATCGGGATCGTGCCGACGTTTTGGACCAAGAGCCGATAGTCGATCGAGCCGCCGAGCAGAGTGCCGAGCGACGATGCGGTGAAGCCGCCGTCGCAGGCGCCTTCGACCCGCTTGTTCGAAACCAGCTGGGCGATCGGCGAGATGGTGATCGTACCGGTCGCGCGGCAGAGGGTCTCGGCGGTGTCGCCGTCGCCGTCGAGGTCGAACGGATCGCTCTGCGACGAGCCCGAGCAGCGCTGCCCGAGCCCCGGAGCGTCGTGCTCCAGCGTGAAGTCGTTCGAAAGGCTGCCGTTGAACGCGCCGGTCCGGACGGTGGTCGAAATGTTGATCCAAACTTGTTGGTTCACCGCCAGGTTGCCGCTCCCCGCGTTCCACCGCCAGCGCAGGAGCGTGCGGCCGGTCCCCGCGAAGTTGGGGATTTGGTCGAAGGTCTGCGGCGCCGGCAGGCCGGTTCCTTGATCGTCGAACGTCCAGGAGGAGAACAACAGATCGACCGGCAGCAGATCGGTCGCCACCAAGCTTTGGAGCGGTACCGGATCGCTCGACTGCGGCGCGGAGCGCACCCGCAGCCGGAACGCCACCGATTGGCCGGGGTTGAACGGCCCGCCCGAGAGGTTGTCTTTCGCCGGGTTGAGCTGCACGAACGGGCCGGAGAGAGTGAAGTCCCGGCAAGTGCTCTGGTTGGCGTTGGTCGGCCCTGCCGTGTAGACCGAGGTCAGGTCGACGCAGTTGTGGATCGTGTCGCCGAACGCCACCGGCCCGCCCGCGTGGTCCGGATTGATGATCTGTCCGGTGACCAGCGGCCGAGTGGAGGCCGCCATGCCCACCGCCGCCTGGCCGTACTGCCAGCGGATGCGGGTCAGGTACTCGCCCGCGCCGAGGCCCGGGGGCGGTGCGGAGAGCGTCGTGCTGGTGGTCGTATTCGGCGAGCTGCCCCAGAGCGTGAAGACGCCCGGGGCGGTGTTCTTCTCATAGCTCACCCGCACGCCCACGCCCGCCGCGAAGTCCGCGAGGTTTGAATAGGCCCCGGTGGTCACGCTCGCGACTTGCAGCTCGATCGGCAGCGTATCGGTCACGACCATGTTGTCGAGCGGAACGTTGCCGGTATTGCTGGGTACGAGCTCGTAGCTGAAGGTCTGGTTGAGCGTCGGAGGGTTCGGGCTGTTGCCCGCGACGTTCTTGGCCAGGCCCGCGGTGGGGATCGGCACGAAGGTGGTGACCGGATGGGTGACCGTACCGACCCCGAGATTCGGATTCGCCGGCTCGCCGAGCGGGGTTCCCGCCGCGGTGAACGAGTTCGTGACGTTCGCGCCCGATGTAAAAGTTGCACTCGGGAAGGTAACGTTGACCGTGATGTCGCAGTTGCCCCCGGCGACGACCGGCAGACTGCAGGGCGAAGTCCAGGTCACCGTCGCGGGCGTCGTGCCGACACAGCCGGGTTGGCAGTCGGCGGCGGGGGAGGCGCCGTTGAACACGGTGCCTGCGGGGAGCGTATCGACCACAGGCCCCACGGCGGTCAGGTTGAGTGAGCCCGCGTTGCCCGAGACCGCGATCCGCAACCGGTAGCTCTCCGGCATGTCGAGGTTCGCGGGGGCGGTGAGCAGAGTCTTTTGCAAAGTGACCTGCGAACTGGCGACCGCGGTCACGGCGACCGGCGGGGTGATGAACGATCCGGGAGGGGTCGCGAGGTTGGTGCCGGTTGCCGTGTTGGTCGCGACCGTACCGTTCGGTGTCGAGCCGTTCGGGAACCGGACGTTGATGATCAGGTCGCCCGAGTTGCCCGCGGGCAGTGGGTTGATCATGGTGAACGTCACGGTGCCCGTGCTGCCGACCGCAGGGGTCGCGGTCGACGCGACGTCGCTCGTCGCGATCGCCGAGACGAACACCACTTCGGGGGGTAGAACGTCCGTCACCACCGCGTTCAGACAGTTGCCGACCGTCGCGTTGCAGCGGTAGGTCAGGCGATAGCCGAAGGTCTGGCCGGTGAGCTTGGTGTTGCCTGGATCGACTTGGATCGCCGACTTCTGCAACGGCTGAGCGGACAGCGACACGGTGCTGAAAAATGCGAAGACGAGCGTGGTAACCCACCACCCACGACGAATTGAAAGCATGGCTCCTCCCGAGAGCTTGAAGAACTTGGCGACTAGAATTCGCGCAAAGCCGAAGCAAGAGGTGTGCCAGCCGGCCCCCGCCTCCTTCGACCTGCCTACTACCGTCAGAACGGGTGCTCGAAGCTCAGGTAGAGGAACACCGCTTTGTCCCCGCTGCTCGGTCCGACGCCGAACGGAAAAGCGACCCCGGGCACGATTTGCAAACCGTTGGGCAAGTTGTACGACCAGCGGACGCCGGGGCTGATCGTGAAGCTCCTGTTGCGCTCGGTCTTGCCGGGGGACACCGTCGCCTCCTCGTTCGCGTAGACCGCTTCGAGCATCAGATTGACGCGAGGATGGACTAGCCAAACCAAGCTTTGACCCACTTGGGGAGAAAAATTGTCAGCCTTGTCGCCGAATTCGTCCTTGGCGTTCGGCGTCCAGGTGAACCCTAAGTTGGTGTGTGCCGCGAGGCGCGGCGAGACCACGACCGAGAGCGGCAGGTTGACCTGCAGGCCGGCCGCTCCCGCGCCGCGCCCCTTCTTCTCGTCGCCGGTCGGCAGCAGGAGGGTGAGGCGGGGCGAAAACGCGACCGGCGCGTTGCCGTCTCCGAGCACCTGATACCGATAGTTGAGCGCCAGGTCCCCCTGGCCGCCGTTCCCTTTAGCGCCGAAAGCCGCCGCCGCATGGTCCCAAGCCAGCGTGTAGCTCAACTGGTGCTTCGGGGAGAGGAACGGCCATTCCTGGGTGAACGTCGCGTTCCAGTCGTGGGTGTCGCGATCCTGCTCCCAGGTGGTGATGTGCTGCACCACCCCCATCTCCTGGTTGTAGGCCTCCTCGATCAGGAACGAGTTGTCCTGGATCGGGGGAACCTCGGCGGAGGTCTGAGCGAACGTCGGGGCGGCCAAAAGGAGGAGGGTGAGGGAGGCGAAGGGGCGCATCGGGGGATTATCGCCGGAATCGAGTCCGGACGATCCCGCGCATCGGCCCGATCAGATCACCACCTCCCGCGCCGGCTCGCGCAGATTGTAGTGGGAACTCATCGAGTGGCCGTAGGCTCCGGTGGTGGCGATCAAGAGGACGTCCCCCTCGCGGGTTTCGGGGAGGTGGCGGTCGACTCCCAGGACGTCGCCGCTTTCGCAGATCGGGCCGACGATGTCGGCGCGGGTGGTGAGCGGCTCGCCGAAGTGGCTGAGGTTGACGATTTCCTGGTATGCGCCGTAGAGCATCGGCCGGATGAGCGAGTTCATGCCGGCGTCGACTCCGACGTAGCGGCTTTGGCCTTTGCCCTTGACCTGGGTGACGGTCGCGAGCAGCACTCCCGCGTCGGCCACCAGGTAGCGCCCCGGTTCGAGCCAGAGGTCGAACTTCCTGCCGCCCTCCGCGAAATCTCGGCGCAATCGCTCCAGGGTCGTGGCGAGTGGGCGCAGGTCGAGCGGCGCTTGCCCCGGGGCCGGAAGTCCCAACCCGCCCCCCAGGTCGAGCACCCGGGCCTCGGGAAAGAGCGGAACGGCGGCCATCAGGTCGCGGGCGGTCTGGCACCACAGGTCGGGCTCCAGGATGCCGCTGCCGGCATGGCTGTGGAGGCCGACGATGCGCACGTTTGCCCTGACCGCGAGCGCCGCGAGTTCCTCCCACTCTTCGCGCGGAATGCCGAATTTTGAGAACGATCCGGCGGTGCGGACGTGAGAGTGATGGCCCAGGCCGCGGCCGAGGTCGAGCCGCACGAACACCTCGCTTCCGGCGAGGCTCTCTTGCCAATGGCGCAGCGGATGCAGGCTGTCGAGCGTCAGGTGGACACCCGTCGTCAACGCCTGCTCGTACTCGCGGCGAGGGGCGAAGTTCGGCGTGAACAGGACGCGGTCCGGCGAGACCTCGGGGCAGCTCTGGAGCACGCGCTCGATCTCGCCGGGCGAGACGCATTCGAAACCGAGGCCGAGCGCGGCGAAGCGGCGGAGGATCTCCGGGTGCGGGTTGGCTTTCACCGCGTAGAGCAGGCGATCGAACACTCCGAGCGCGACAAGCTCGGCGGCCGCCCGATCGAGGCTCGCCAGATCGTAGACATAGGCGGGAGAGGCCTCGGCGGCGAGTCCGAGCAGCTCGGCGCGCCGGGTGAGCCACCAGGGCTCGAAGTCGTTCACCGGCCTAATTTTCCGGCAGTTCCACGGACGATTCGGACTGCACAGTGGCGCGCAGGGTTTTGACCCGATGCCCGTCGATCGCGATCACTTCGAGCAGCAGGGGGCCCAGGACGATCGAGTCGCCGACCTGCGGCACGCGGCCCAGCTCGGAGAGGACGACACCGCCGATCGTGTCCTCGTCGCGCTCCGAGAACTCCAGGTCCAGCTCGTCTTCGAGGTCCTCGACCAGCATCGCGCCAGAGACGTGGTAGACGCCGTCGCTCCCTGCGAGCCCTTCCAGCTCCGCAGGTTCGCGGTCGAATTCGTCCTGAATTTCGCCGACGATCTCCTCGATCACATTTTCGAGCGTGACGATGCCGGAGACCCCGCCGTATTCGTCCATCACCGCCGCGAGGTGGAACTTCTCGGCGCGCATCCGCTTGAGCAGGCGGTCGAGCTCCAGCGTTTCGGGGACGAAGACGATCGGCCGCGCGATGTCTTGGATTTTCGAGATCGGCCGGTCGGCGCGGAAGATGTCCTTAATGTGGACGATCGCGATCGGATGGTCGAGGTCGCCCTCGCAAAGCGGAAAGCGGGTATGGCCGGAGCGCCGCGCGATCCGCAGGTTTTCGTCCAGCGGCCGTTCGGTCGACAGATAGATCACGTCGCCGCGCGGCACCATGATCTGCCGCGCCACCCGGTGCGACAGCTCGAAGATGTTGTCCAGCAGCTCGCGCTTCTGGTGCGACAGGTCGCCTGCCTGCGGTCCGGAGAGCAGCAGCCGCAGTTCCGCTTCGTCGTGCGCCAGCTCGCCTTCTGAAACCGGCTGGATTCCGGCCAGTTTGAGCAGGGCGTTCGCCGACAGGTTGAGCAGCCAGATCGCCGGATAGGTTACCTTGTAGAACGCGAACAGTGGCCAAGCGACGAACAGGGTGGTCGCTTCGGACTTGCGGATCGCGAGCGATTTCGGCGCCAGCTCACCGAGCACGATGTGCAGGATCGTGATGATCAGGAACGCGAGGGTGACGCCCGCCGAATGGACCAGCGCCGGATTGGCTCCGCCGGTGATCGCCGTGATCGCTGGGGTGACGATCCAGGCGAACGCGGGTTCGCCGATCCAGCCGAGAGCGAGGCTGGTGAGCGTAATGCCGAGCTGGGTCGCCGAAAGATAGGCGTCCAGATGCTTGATCATGTACGCCGCAATGTTGCCCGCCCGGCGTCCCGACCCGGTATGCGGCTCGATCTGGGTCGGCCGCACCTTGACCAAGGCAAACTCGGCGGCAACGAAGAAACCGTTGAGCAGGATCAGTACGAGGGCGAGAAAGAACCCCGTCCAAGGCGCGATGAAACCGGCCTCGGCAGGTACGCCCGCAGCAATCAGGAAGGGGATCATCGGTTACAGGAGGGGGAGACGCTGGATGTCCGGCCATTCCGGCAGGCGCCAAAGCGCAGCCGAAGGGTGGGGAGCGAACTCGGAGGGTCGTCGTTCAAAGCGGTGGTGAGTCTAGCATAGGGGTGGCGGCCTTCCGGAGACGCGCGGAGGGCTCTCTGAGCGAGGCCCTCCGCGCGGACGAGCCGTGTTTAGAAGCCGCAGGGGAAGCTGTCTGGGCACCCCTGGGTGTAGCAGAAGCCGGCCTGGCAGGTCGCACCGCCCAGGCAGCTCTCTTGGCAGCTACCGGAGCAACCGGCGT
The DNA here is from genome assembly GCA_038250865.1 of Thermoanaerobaculia bacterium. Taxonomy (GTDB): domain Bacteria; phylum Acidobacteriota; class Thermoanaerobaculia; order Multivoradales; family UBA5704; genus DASYKS01. The sequence goes on from JBBSBW010000011.1 coordinate 102,586, forward strand.
TGGTCACGGGCGGCCGGCCACCCTCCGCAGCGCGAAATTCCAGGTCAATGAGGGTCTCTTTGTTGAGGCGGAGCTTCTTTCTCATTTCCACACTCCTAAATCTGTTATCCCACACCCCCTCGCCATGAGGGAAGCTCATTCGTTCGCTGCGCAGATAAAGAGGTCTCAGAGATACCACTTGTGCGAGGGAGCAAGAGATGCGTGACAACAGGCAGAGGACCGGCAGGCCGATCGACTTGTGGAAGGGTACTGAGGCGCCTTTACGCTTCAATCCGAAAACGGCGCCCCTTTGACCCGACCGGCGAATCCCAAGCGGCAGAGCCCGGCCATCCGTGTGTGCGGGTGCTGCCCGGCATCGCGCGTCAGCGTCGCGGCCAGCTCCTTCGAGAACCCGATTCGCGGATGCCGCCCGAGCACTTCCGCCCGCGTCGGCGCCGCGACCTCGCCGAAGCGCAGCCCCACGACGTCGAGCCCGGAGCCCTGGCGCAGCAGATGCGCCTCGGGCCCTTCTTCCCTCGAAACGGTCGGATTCAGATGCAGGCAGATCGCTTCGGCAAGGATCTCGGCGCGAACCGTCGTCCACCCCTCCCGCCGGGCGAACCGCTCCGCCGCCTCGGCGCCCGAAAGAGCGAAGCAGGCGACCTGGCCCTGCGGCGCGAATCTCTCCGTGAGGCCGAGGTCGTGGAGCAGGCTCGCGACGTAGAACAGCTCGGCGTTGTACCTCACTCCATCGCGCGCGGCGAGCAGCGCGCCCCACAGATAGGTTCGATGGCAATGATTGGCGAGCGCCGGAGTCGACAGCTCGGCGCAAAGCGCGGCGGCGGCGCCCGCGATCGGCGTTGCCGGCAGCGGGACCTCCCCGAGCGCCAGGGTGACCTGCTTCGGACCGGCAAAGCCCAGCCGGCGCAGCGCGCGGCCGGTTTCGGAGCGCAGAGTCCGGCCGATCGTCGCGCGGGCGTAGGTGAACCGCTCGCCAGCGCTGAGCCGTCCGCCATTGCGTCGAGCCCAGGCGAGCGCGCCGATGCGGCTTCGGTGATCGGATTCGTGTGTCACGGGATTCTCCTCTAAGGATACGGACGTTCGTGTTTAATAGGGACCCAAGGGCTGCGTGAGGAGCAGAAAAGCGCTTCTACACCGCGCTTCTCACGAGCAGATCGTTCGAAGCGGCGCGCGCCAGGGCGAAACCTTCTTCGGTCTTCCCCAGACCGCGCCAGACCAGCACGCCGAGTTGCGAGCTCAAAAGCTCGAAGGCGAAGCGCCGCGGATTGAGTTCCGCCCGCAGCTCGCCCCGCGCAATCGCTTCCACCGCCAAGCGCTCGATCAGGTCGAGATACCGCCCATACTGCCCGGCGACCGCGCCACGCGCCTCTACTTCCTCCAGATTGTCCAACTCCAACAGGGCATTGGTGAAAAAACATCCCCCCTCGAACGTCTCGGCCGCCAGATACGCGAACCAGGCGTCGGTCAAAGCCCGCAGACGTTCGAGCCCCGGCGGACGGGAAAAGATCGGCTCGACCACCGCGCCGCGGAAGATCTCCGTCGCCCGCTCGACCACAGCGGCCTGGAGCGAAGCCTTCGAGGGGAAGTGCGCGCAGATCCCCCCCTTCGACATCGCGACCGCCGTCGCCACCCCACCGATCGAAAGGCCGTCCAACCCCTGCACCGAAGCGATCTGCACCGCCCGGTCGAGGATCGTTTCCCGAGAACTGTCTCGCGCCATGTGGGGATCGTACAGAACGGACGTTCGTATTTCAAGAGGATGGCGCGGCGGGCAAAACGAGGCGATGGAGCGCGGTGTTCCCACCGGGCAAACGATTTCGGGCTCGCCAGCTCCGATCGCTCCACCGCATGGCTACGGAACTCGGTTTCAAGCTCGTAGCTGAGGGGGGTGCCTAAACCGTTTGTTACTGGGAAGCCCGTCCTATGTTCTTACGATGCCTCGGGCCTGACTTGCTGACGCGCCACTTCGATGAGCAGCCGCAAGGCTCGGTTCACCGCCGCAGTATCGGGAAAGACAGCGGCAACGTCCGCGTCTAGCAAAATGAGGTTCGTCCCTTGGCGGTATCGCTCGGCATATTTCCCGCGGACCCCGCCTCGGATGTCGTACTCCGGTTCCATCTCGTCGGCGTTTTCCTCTTTAGTCTCCAGACTCATAAGTCCTCCGCTCTCGAGGAGTAGCTGGTCGCGCCCCGATCACCCGCAGGGAATCTTCATCTTCCGTATGCCAGACGATCAAGATCCGTCCAGAATCAAGCGAGCGACCAGTGGTCAAGAATCGGGCCTCCGCCAAATGTTTGAAATCCCGGACCGTCGTTGAAAGTGCGTCACGGAAAACGGTACTGGCCTCCTCGAAAGACACGCCATGTTTGACTAGGTTGCTGGCGGCCTTTTCAGAGTCCCATCGGAACCTCATCGCGAAACGATAGCACTCTCGGCCTTGCGCCTACCCCGCCACCTCCGCCAACTGCCCCGTCAGAAACCGCCGCTCCGGCTCCAGCCGCGCTAACTCCAAGGCCCTCCGATACGCCTCCGCCGCTTCTGCCGTCCGCCCCAGGCGCCGAAGGAGGTCAGCCCGTGCCGCGGGGAGCAGGTGGTAGTCGGCAAGGGCACCGCTCGCCTCCAATCGGTCGAGCAGCGCCAGCCCCGCCTCCGGCCCTTCGGCCATCGCTACCGCTACCGCCCGGTTCAGCTCGACGACGGGGGAGGGGCGGGTGCGGAGGAGGAGGGCGTAGAGCTCGGCGATCTGGGGCCAGTCGGTTGCTTCGGCTGTTTCGGCCCGGGCATGGACGGCAGCGATGGCGGCTTCTAGGGCGTAGGCGTCGGGCGGGCCTGCGCGGAGTGCCTTCTCTACCCGCCACAGGCCTTCGGCGATTTTGCGGCGATCCCAGCGGGTGCGGTCTTGGGCTTCGAGCAAGATGGGCAGACCGTCGGGTGCTTCTCTCGCCTCGCCTCTCGCGTCGTGCAGGAGCATCAGGGCGAGGAGCCCTTCGACCGCCCGGCGTTCGTGCCGGTCGGCAAGCTGGGTCCCTACCAGGCGGCCGAGGCGGATCGCTTCGCCGCACAGCTCGCGGCGGACCAGGGCGTCGCCTGCGGTCGCGGCGTACCCTTCGTTGAACACCAGGTAGATGACCGCGAGCACGGCGTCGAGCCGGTCGGGCAGCTCTGCGGGTTCGGGGGTGCGGTAGGGGATGCCGGCGGCCCGGATCTTCGCCTTGGCCCGAACGATCCTTTGTTGAAGCGTCGGCAGCGGCGCCATGAACGCGCGGGCAATCTCCTCCGCGGAGAGGCCGCAGACGGTGCGCAGGGTGAGCGCCACTTGCGACTCGGGGGCGAGCGCCGGGTGGCAGCAGGTGAAGATCAGGCGCAGGCGGTCATCCGGCCAGGATTCGTCGGTGTCGTCGTCCGGCTCGGCGGCCTCGGTCTGGGCGGGGGTTTCGCGGGCGACCGCTTCGAGCTTGGCCGAGAGGACCTTCTCGCGGCGCAGGTGGTCGAGCGCCTTGTGGCGCGCGGTCGAGATCAGCCAGGAACGCGGGTTGCCGGGGACTCCTGTCGCGGGCCAGGCGGAGAGCGCGATCGCGCAGGCATCTTGAAACGCCTCCTCGGCGCGGTCGAAGTCGCCGAGGAGGCCGATCAAGGTGGCGAGCGCGCGGCCGGATTCCTGGCGGACGATCCGTTCGAGGGCGAGGTCCGGGCGTAAGGGGCCGGCGGCGGGCTCGGAGGTCAAGGCGAGTTTTCGGGAGGAGGGGGACTACTGGTCCCCACCGCCCATTTGCGGGATCGGCCGGATCTCGATCGAGCCGACGATCGCCGCCGGAATACGTGCCGCGATCGCGATCGCCTCGTCGAGATCGGCCGCCTGGATGTGGTAGTAGCCGCCCAGCTGCTCGCGGGTCTCGGCGAACGGGCCGTCGGTGGTGAGGGTCTTGCTGTCCCGCACCCGCACGGTGGTCGCGGTATGGGTCGCAGCGAGGGGGTTGCCGCCGACGTAGTGTCCGGAAGCGCGGATCGATTCGGTGAAGTCCATGTATTCGCCGAAGATCTTGCCCTGCTCTTCGGGCGACATCGTGGTCCAGGCGGCTTCGTTTTCGTAGATCAGCAGCAGGTAGTTCATGGGAGATTCTCCTTAGAGGAGGCTTCAAGCCCCGGGTTCGACCTCTTGTCGAACGGGATGCGGTGAGATCGACAGCGGACGCTCGAGAATCTTTCGCCTAGTCGAGATCCGCCTCCCGATACTCGCCGAACACCCCACGCAGCGCGTCCGAAATCTCGCCGAGCGTGACGTCGGAGCGGACGCAATCGAGGATCGGCGGCATCAGGTTCGCGTCCCCTCGGGCGGCGGCGGCCAGCGCTTCGAGCGTTGCGGCGGTCCGCGCGCCGTCCCTCCGCGCGCGGAGCGCCTGGAGCCGGGCGACCTGATCGCGCTCGATCTCGGGCGCGATCTTCAGCACCTCGATCGGCAGCTCCTCATCCGAGGTGAAGGCGTTCACGCCTACCACCAGGTCGCGTTTTTCTTCGATCGCGATCTGCGCGCGGTAGGCGGCGTCGGCGATCTCGCGCTGTTGAAAACCGCGCTCGATCGCCGCGACCGCGCCGCCCATCTGGTCGATTTTTTCGATATAGGCCCGCGCCCGGGTCACGATCTCGTCGGTCCAGGCCTCGATGACGTAGGAGCCGCCGAGCGGATCGGCGACGTCGGCCACTCCGCTTTCAAACGCGATCACCTGCTGTGTGCGGAGAGCCACCCGCGCCGCCACTTCGGTCGGCAGTCCGAGCGCCTCGTCGAGTGAGTTGGTGTGGAGCGATTGGGTGCCGCCGCAGACCGCGGCGAGCGCCTGGAGGGCGACCCGGGCGACGTTGTTGGTCGGCTGCTGCGCCGTCAAGGTCGAGCCCGCGGTCTGGGTGTGGAAGCGGAGCCAGAGCGAGCGCTCGTCTTTCGGCGCGAACCGTTCGCGCACCAGCTCAGCCCAGAGGCGCCGGGCGGCGCGGAACTTCGCCACCTCTTCGAGGAAGTTGTTGTGGGCGTTCCAGAAGAACGACAGGCGGGGCGCGAAGGCGTCGATTTCCAAGCCGCGCTCGAGCGCCGCGCCGACGTAGGTGAGCGCGTTGGCCAGGGTGAATGCCACCTCCTGGACCGCGGTCGAGCCCGCCTCCCGCATGTGGTAGCCGGAGATCGAGATCGTGTTCCATTTCGGCACCCGATCGGCGCAGAAGGCGATCACGTCGGTGACCAGGCGCAGCGACGGTCCGGGGGGGTAGATATAGGTGCCGCGCGCGGCGTACTCCTTCAAAATGTCGTTCTGCACCGTGCCGCCGATGCGCTCCCAGGGGACCCCCTGCTCCTCGGCCACCGCGAGATAGAGCGCAAGCAGGATCGCTGCGGTCGAGTTGATTGTCATCGAGGTGGTGACTTTGTCGAGCGGAATGTCGGCGAACAGGCGCCGCATATCCTCGATCGAGTCGATCGCCACCCCCACCCGGCCGACCTCGCCGAGCGCGAACGCGTGGTCCGAGTCGTAGCCGATCTGGGTCGGCAGGTCGAACGCCACGGAGAGCCCCGTCGTCCCCTGGGCGAGCAGGTAGCGGTAGCGTTGATTCGACTCCTCGGCGGAGGCGAACCCGGCGTATTGACGCATAGTCCAGCGGCGCTGCCGGTACATCTCCGCGTAGAGCCCGCGGGTGAACGGGTAGTCGCCTGGCCGGCCGATCGCTTGGCGGTCGAGGCCCGCGATCTCCTCGGGGCCGTACGAAGGAAGGATCGGAATTCCCGAGGAGGTTAGAAGAACGGTGGGCGGCGCGGCGCTCTTCGGAGTCTTGGCGGGCATGCGGTGGATTATAAGTGCGGTTCAAGGCCGGGAATTTTGGAGGGGGTCGCCCAGGCACGCACCGGATTGCCCGGGCGTGTTCGTCTGTGGCGGAATTGCGCCGCGCTAGAGGAAAAACCTGTGGAAATCCTGTGGAGCGTGGATCTACCAGATGTGGTGCTATGCCGCGGTGGTGCCGCTAGTGGTGGTGGTTCAGAGGGGTTGACACGCAATAGCCCGGGCGGTACTTTGGCCGACGCGGAACGAAGCTTCAGGAACGGGGGTACGGGCGGAATCTCGCCCGGCCGCCGCTGTAACTTTTGCTCACGCCTAACCGGCAGTACATCTAGGAGAGCTACCACATGGCGACCGAACCGACCCTCATTCCTGAGAACTCGAACGAGGCGTCGAGCCGCACGTCCGAGGCAACGAAGGGGTCGAAGTTTCAGCGCTACTACACGACGCCGGGCGTGAGCCCGTACGACCTGGTGGAGTGGGAGGTGCGCGACGCCCTGATCACCAACGAGCGCGGTGAGAAGATCTTCGAGCAGAAGGGCGTCGAAATGCCGAAGGCCTGGTCACAAACCGCCACCAACGTGGTCGTGTCGAAATACTTCCGCGGCCACCTGGGTGCGCTGGATCGGGAGCGCAGCGTCCGCCAGCTGATCGGCCGGGTGGCAGATACGATCGCCGCGTGGGGCCGCCAGGGAGGCTACTTCGCGACCGAAGCCGACGGCGACACGTTTCACGCCGAGCTGACCCACATCCTGCTCCACCAATACGCCTGCTTCAATTCGCCGGTCTGGTTCAACGTCGGGATCGAAGAAAAGCCGCAGTGCTCGGCCTGCTTCATCAACTCGGTCGCCGACACGATGCAGTCGATCCTCGAGTTGGCGAAGACCGAGGGGATGCTGTTCAAATACGGCTCGGGAACCGGCTCGAACCTGTCGGCGCTCCGTTCGGCGCGCGAGCCGCTGGCGGGCGGCGGCACGGCCTCCGGTCCGGTCTCGTTCATGAAGGGATTCGACGCTTTCGCCGGGGTGATCAAGAGCGGCGGCAAGACCCGCCGGGCGGCGAAGATGGTGATCCTGGACGTCGATCACCCGGACGTCATCGACTTCATCCGCTGCAAGGAGATCGAGGAAAAGAAAGCTTGGGCGCTGATCGACGCCGGCTACGAAGGGGGCTTCAACATCGTCGGTGGTGCCTACGATTCGATCGCCTACCAGAACGCCAACCACTCGGTGCGCGCGAGCGACGAGTTCATGAAGGCGGTGGTGGAGGACGGCGATTGGTCGACCCGCGCGCGGATCGACGGCCGGCCCATGGAAACGTTCAAGGCGCGCAAAATCATGCGCATGATCGCCGAGGCGACCTGGGTATGCGGCGATCCGGGCATGCAGTTCGACACCACGATCAACGACTGGCATACCTCGTCCAACACCGCGCGGATCAACGCCAGCAACCCTTGCTCGGAGTACATGTTCCTGGACGACACGGCGTGCAATCTGGCGTCGCTCAACCTGCTCCGCTTCTATGAAGACACGACCGGCTTCGATGTCGCGAGCTTCAAGCACGCGTGCGAGATCGTCATCTCGGCGCAGGAGATCCTGGTCGACTTCGCGAGCTACCCGACGCCCAAGATCGCCGAAAACTCCCACGCCTTCCGGCCGCTCGGCATCGGCTACGCAAACCTGGGCGCCCTGTTGATGGCGCGCGGCCTGCCCTACGACTCGGACTCCGGCCGCGATTACGCCGGGGCGATCACCGCTCTCATGACCGGCGCCTCCTATGCCCAGTCGGCGCGGCTTGCCGCGGCGATGGGGCCGTTTGCCGGCTATCAGGAGAACCGGCAGCCGATGAGCCGGGTGATGCGCAAGCATCGCGACGCGATCCGCAAGATCGAGGCGGCCCACGTGCCGCTCGACCTGCTCCAAGCGGCAAAGAAGTCGTGGGACGAGGTGGTCGAGCTGGGCGAAAAGCAAGGCCTGCGCAACAGTCAGATCTCGGTGCTCGCGCCGACCGGCACGATCGCCTTCATGATGGATTGCGATACCACGGGTGTTGAACCCGATATCGCCCTGGTCAAGTACAAGAAGCTGGTCGGCGGCGGCATGATCAAGATCGTCAACGGTACGGTGCCCAAGGCGCTGAAGCGGCTGGGCTACGACCGCGAGCAGACCCGCGCGATCGTCGAGTTCATCGACGAGAACGACACGATCGAAGGGGCGCCGCACTTGAAGCCCGAACACATCGCGGTGTTCGATTGCGCGTTCAAACCGAACAAGGGCGCGCGCTCGATCCACTACATGGGCCACTTGAAGATGCTCGCCGCCGCGCAGCCGTTCATCTCGGGCGCGATCAGCAAGACGATCAACATGCCCGAGGATTCGACCGTCGACGAGATCCTCCAGGCCTACGTCGAAGGGTGGCGGATGGGCTTGAAGGCGATCGCGGTCTATCGCGATAACTGCAAGCGCAGCCAGCCGCTGTCGACCAAGAAGGACGAATCCTCGCCGGTGGCGACCGCGCTCAACCTCGCGGCCGAACGCCGGACGATCCGCCGTCGCCTGGCCGACGAGCGGCGCGCGATCACCCACAAGTTCTCGATCAACGACCACGAGGGCTTCATCACGGTCGGGCTCTACGACGACGGCCAGCCGGGCGAGCTGTTCCTGATGATGGCCAAGGAAGGCTCGACCATCTCCGGGCTGATGGACGCGTTCGGCATCGCGGTCTCGATCGCGCTCCAGTACGGCGTGCCGCTCAAAACGCTGGTCGACAAGTTCAGCCACACCCGATTCGAGCCCTCGGGCTTCTCCTCGAACCCCGAGATTCCGATCGCCAAGTCGATCATCGACTACATCTTCCGCTGGATGGCCAGCAAGTTCCTGTCTCCGCAAGAGAAGTTCGACGTCGGCGTGATCCTGCGCGAAGAGGTTCCCTCCGCTGAAGCGCCGCCCGCGGTCGCCCTTCTGGGCGGCGGGCGCCTGGAGCCGGTGCTCGTCGCGGAATCGCGCAAAGTGACCTTCCTCTACCAGCAGGACGCTCCGAGCTGCCACGACTGCGGCTCGATCATGGTGAGGAACGGCAGCTGCTACAAATGCCTGAATTGCGGTTCGACCAGCGGTTGCAGTTAAGATCCGCGGCTGGAATCCGAGTTGTGTAGGGCGGGGAAGGCGCGTCTGGAGGGGCGTGCTGCTGTACCAGTAGGGGGAGGAGAGAAGGGGAAGAGGGCGAAAGCTCTCTTCCCCTTCGGTTTTCTGCCATATATTCCCCGTGCCATGAAGACGCTCAGCCTGCTCCGCCTCCGGCCCGTCCTCCTCCTCGCCCTGCTCTCGATCCTGCTCGGTTTCGGCTGCCAGGAGGGATTCTCCTCTTCGGCGTCTTCCACCTCCGCCAAGTCCGCTACGACCGCGGCGACCCAGTTTCGCCTGAAGACGTTGGAGGGGGGCAAATCGCTGGGGCCACCCGACTTCCCCGGCAAAGTCGTAGTGGTCGATTTCTGGGCGACCTGGTGCGGTCCGTGCCAAATTCAGGCGCGGATTCTCGATGCGATGGCCAAGAGCTACGCAGGCAACAAGCGGGTGCAGTTCCTGGCCGCCAACGTCGGCGAGACCTCAGAGACGGTCAAGAACTACATCAAGAACAAGCCGTTTCCCTATCCGGTGCTACTCGATCCGGACGGCGTTTCGGACGATCTCGGTGTCTTCGCGCTACCGACGCTTTTGATCATCGACACCCGAGGCAAAGTCGCCTTCTTCGAGCCGGGCATCGCCGACGCCGACATGATCAAGAAGATTCTGGCGCAGGCCGGGGCCTGAGGATCAGCGTGAGGTTGCGGGCGTAGACCGCCAAACCCGCGAGCTGGCCGACCGATCCCACCGGATCGCCGCGGCGCAGGAAGTAGATGGCGAGGATCACCCCTCCGAACAGGCTGAGCCACCAGAACACCACGGGAACGACACTCTGGCGCTTCCGCTCGGTCGAGATCCACTGAGCGAGCATCCTGCCGGTAAACAGCGCCTGCCCCAGGAACCCGAACGCGATCCAACCCATCGGCAACCCAGCCTGCCGAGCGTCCGCCTTGACCGCCGGACCGGTCGGCGGAGAGGTGTGGGAAACGAGCGGAATGAGCGCCAAACCCGCGGCCAGGCCGACGACGAAGATGACGAGATAGATCGGTTTCACGGGGGTATGGTACGAGGAAACGGGCCCGGCAATGCCGGGCCCGAGATCTCGAAGTTGAAATTGGCAACGTCCCGGGAGGGACGTCGTAACGTAGCGAGCGGTTTCAACCGCTCGCGGGCTGCGAGCAGCGGAACTACCGCAGAACGACCAAAGCCACGCGCCGGTTTTGCGCCCGCCCGTCGGCCGTCTTGTTGTCGGCGATCGGCGCCAGCTCGCCGTACGAGATCACGTTCATCCGGTGGAGCGGCAGCTGATGCTGGCGGGCGAGGTAATTGCGCACGGCTTGGGCGCGCGCCTGACCGAGGTCCTCGTTGTAATCGTCGGAGCCCACGGCGTCGGTATGCCCCTGAACCTCGATGTAGACCCCTTTGCCGTCCGCCTTGAGCTTCTCGGCGAACTCGTCGAGCGCGGCTTTTGCCTCGGCGGACAGCTCGTGCTTGTTGAAGCCGAAGTGGACCCGCTCGTCGGTCAGCACGGTCTCGTAGAGCAGCTTGCCCTCGGCGAGCTTGCCCGCCTCCTGGGCGCGCTGGAGGGCCTCTTGCGCGGTGCGGGAGGCCTCGCCGATCTGCTGGTCATGGGTTTGGAGCTTGGCGTCCTGCTGCTTGTTCTGACTCTGGACCTCTTCCACCTGGCCCTCTACGCCGTTCACCCGGTCGGTGACCTTGGCGTCTTCCTTCTGGACGTACTTCTTGGTGGCGCAACCGGAGGCGAGCAGCCCTCCCGCGAGCACGAGGGCGAGAGCTGGGAACTTGACGGACGTCATCATGAGATAAATCCTCCTAAGGATTCGGAATCCAGGTCGGTCCGGCTCTGCCGACGCACTCTGGATCCCGGTTCATCTCCCCACGCCGACGGCGGGGGGAGGACCGGTGTAACCGCGCCGGAACAGCACTGCCCTTTTTCCCGGCACCTGGATCTCCAGGCGGTGGAAACGGTCGGCGCCATCGCCGGTCGCGAAGCCTAAGACGTATTGATGCCGCAGATCGTCGCGGATCGCGGCCAATGCGAGGTTGAGCTCGTCGGTCGACGAGATGGAGAAGTAGCGCCCGCCGGAGGTCGCGGCGAGGAGGTTCAAGACGTCGGCGTAGCGGTAGACCTTCTTGCCCTGATCATCCAGCGAGTAGGGGCTGCCCGAGTCGAGCCCGAGGACGTAGACCGGCACCTGCGCGGAGCGCACCAGCTCGCGCGCCTGGTCGGGGGAAATCGAGCTGGCGTTGTCGACGCCATCGGTGATCAGCAAAGCGAAGCGCTTTGGATTATGGCCGGAGCCGGAGATCTCCGGCATGTGGGCGACCGCGTCGTGCAAAGCGGTCTTTCCCCACGGTCTCCAAGTCTCGACAGCCTCGCGTAGCGCGCCGACGTTGTCGGTGAACGGGATGTCGATCTGCTGCCCGCCGTCCGAAAAGGTGGCGATCGCGAACTCGTCGCCGGTCGCCGCCTGATCGAGAAAGAACTTGGCCGCGTTCCGGCTCCAGATCATCCGCTCTCCCGCCTCCATGCTGCCCGAGAGATCTTGCAGCAAGACCAGACTCGCCGGAGCGTCCGCCCGGCTTTCGAAGCTCTCGAACTTCGCCGGCCGGCCATCGACATTCAAGGTGAAGTCCTTACGGCCCAGCCCCTGGACGTAGCGGGCGCCATCGCGTACGACGACCGGCACCAGGACGTACCCGACCGAGAAGCTGTCTGCAAACTCTGCCGCCGGATCGTCCTTGCCCGGTCCTCCCGTTCCGCCCGGGGGAGTTTGAGCCGCGCCGCTTCCTTCGAGGACGGCGAGCAGACTCGCCGCGGCAAGCAGGAGGGGAAATGTGCGGGGGGGGCGGAAAATTGCCATACGGGAAGGGGACGATAGCAAACTATGCGCCATCGGCTATGGATCGCCGCGATAGGGCCGCGGAGCGGTAGAGTCCGCGGCGACAAGGAGAACCCCATGAGCGATTCGATCGATCTTCGTTTCCTCTCGATCAAGTGCGGTAACTGCAACACCTACCAGACCTTAGCCGCCTTCGCGCGGCGCGACGACTGGAACGTCTACAGCTACGAGTGCGAAAACGAGATCTGCGACCCCAAAGTCACCCGCACCTATCTCGAAATCCCCCGCGAACTCGACGCCTTCGCCCGCCGCGACCCAAATTGGCGTGGCGGCGGCAAACATGGCGCAGAAGGAGACGGGGCTCCGACCGACTGAAGGGGCTGTGTTACCCTTGGCCCTCAAGCGGGCTCGCCCCGCCCCCCTACTATCGTCAGGTTCAGTCTGTCGCAATTCCTACCCAGGAGAAGGTAGCCATGGCCAAGATCGTCCACCTCGTGGGCACGGGCACGATCGGGGAGCCTCTGATCGGCCTGTTCACGGACTTCCGCGAGAAGCTCGGAATCGACGAAGTGACCTTTCACAAGCGGACGGCGCTGCCCGCGGACCGCGCGAAGATCAACCATCTGATGGCGCGCGGCGCCAAGCTCGCGGCCGACCCGGACGTGCGCGAGAGCTTCGAGAATCTCGGCCATAAGGTGAGCTTCGACACCAGCGACGCGCTCGACCGGGCCTCCGTCGTGATCGACTGCACCCCCGCCGGCAACGAGAACAAAGAGCAGATCTACAAGCATCTGTCGGGCCCAAAAGGGTTCCTGGCGCAGGGCAGCGAGTTCGGCTTCGGCAAGCCCTACGCCCGCGGCATCAACGACGAGACGTTGATCCCCGGCGAGGATCGCTACATCCAGGTGGTCTCCTGCAACACCCACAACATCACGACCCTGATCAAGACCCTGTGCGACGAAGGCGCGGCGGGCTATTCGCTCGAACGCGGCACGTTCGTATGCATGCGCCGGGCGAACGACATTTCGCAGGACGGCGGCTTCGTCCCTGCCCCTTCGGTCGGCAAGCATGACGACGATCTGTTCGGCACCCACCACGCGCACGACGCCCACCATGTGTTCGAAACGCTCGGCCTCGACCTCAACCTGTTTTCGAGCGCGGTGAAGCTCAATACCCAATACATGCACTCGATCTGGTTCAGCTTAGAAGTCAACCGCGACATCGCGCTCGACGAGGTGAAGCGGCGGCTGCGCGAAAACCCGCGGGTCTCGATGACCGACAAGCGCTCCTCGAACCTGATCTTCAGCTTCGGCCGCGACCATGGCTATTTCGGCCGCATCCTGTCCCAGACGGTGGTGGTGGCCCCGACCTTGACCGTGCGGAAGAACCGCGAGATCTACGGCTTCTGCTTCACCCCCCAGGACGGCAACTCGCTGGTCTCTTCGATCGCGGCGGCGCTCTGGCTGATCGATCCGGATCCGACGAGCGTGGCGGAGAGGCTCGCGCCGATTCGCCGGTTCGTTTTCCGTGAGATCTGATTTGATTCGATCATGAGTAGCGGGAAGGTCGAAGTCCGCATCGAATCGGGGCCGGGCGCGCTCCGCATCGAAGGGTCCTCCCGGGCGGGCGACTCGACCTGGCTCAAGATCCATCCCCCCGGCCTGGCGTTTGACGTCGGCCGGGGGTCGCTTCAGCTCGGCGGCTCGCGCGACCTGTTCGTCTCCCACGGCCATCTCGACCACGCGCTCGGCCTGCCGTTTGCGATCTCGCAACGGACGCTCCACGAATCGGCGGCCACCCGGGTTTTCTGCCCGAAGGAGATCGCCGAAGACATCCGCGCCTTCGTTGAAGCGGCGGAGCGGATGGAGCGGGTCTCCTACCGCTGGGAGCTGTTCCCGTTGGAGACGGGCGACCGGGTCGAGGTGGCGCGCGATCTTTGCGTCGAGGCGTTTCCGGTCGATCACGTGGTGCCGAGCTTGGGCTTCCACCTGCTGCGAAAAAAGCACCGCCTGGCCGCGGCCTACCAGGGGCGCGAGTCGTCGGAGCTCGCGGCGCTGCGATCCTCGGGGGTGGCGATCGAAGAGACGGTCGAAGAGCTTTGGGTCTCCTACTGCGCCGATACCGGCCCGGGCGTCTTCGACCTCGAACCGCGAGTTTTCACCACCCCGGTGCTGATCCTCGAATGCACCTTTCTTTCCTCGGAGCTCCGCGATCGCGCGGTCCGCTACAAACATATGCATATCGACGAGATCGCCGCGCGCGCCGACAGGTTCCACAACCAGGCGATCGTGCTCCAACACCTTTCGCACCGCCACAGTTTCGCGGATCTGGAGCGGGCGGTGGAAGAAAAGCTTCCAACCCTCGCCGCGCGGATTCAGATTCTGAGGGCGCTATGAGCCGCCGGCCCGATGCGGCGGTTCCCGCGAGCGTCCGGCTCGCCGAAATCGACGAGCTGGAGGTTTCGATCGACAAGCTGGTGGCAGGCGGCGAAGGGATCGCCCGGCTCGACGGCATTCCCATCTTCGTGCCGCGCGCGGCACCTGGCGACCGGCTACGCGTGAGGCTGACGGAGCGAAAGCCCGACTACGCGCGCGCCGAGATCGTCGAGATCCTGGAGCCCGGTCCGGGCCGCCGGCCCGATCCCTACCCCGCGCTGTCGGCGACTGGTCTGTGCGACCTCCAGCATCTGGACGATGGCGTTCAATCCAGGGCGCGCGCCCAAGCGGTCTGCGAGACGCTGGTCCGCATGGGCGGGATCACCCTCCCCGCCGATCTCTCCGTGATCACAGGCGAGCCCTGGCACTACCGCCTGCGGACCGAGCTGACGACCGAGAAAAACGCGAACGGCGATGTCTTCGTCGGTTACCAGGCCCGGGCGAGCAACCGGCTGATTCCGGTGCAGGAATGCCCCCTGCTGGTGCCGGAGCTCGAAGCGCTGCTCGCCGTATTGCCCGGGCTATTGGGGGAGTTGACCGGAGTCGAGCCGCCGCGCCGCATCGACCTCGCCGCGGGCGACGACGGCCAGGTCACTGCGGCGCCCGTGATCGAAGGGCTGCCCCACGGCGAGGTGACGACCACCGTGACGACGACCGCCGGCGAAATCACCTACGCTTACGACGCGCGCACCTTTTTCCAAGGACACCGCGGCCTGTTGCCGAAACTGGTCGAAACCGCGGTGGGACCTTGGACCGGCAAATCCGCCTACGACCTCTACGCCGGAGTGGGCCTGTTCGCCCTGCCGCTCGCCAAGCGCTACGGCCACGTGGTGGCGGTCGAAGCCGACCGGATCGCCGTCCGATACGCGCGCAACAACGCGCGGCGAAACAAGCTGACAAACGTCGAATCGTTCCCCAGCGCGCTCGAAACTTGGATCGGCAAGCTCCCCTACGAGACCGACCGGGTGATCGTCGATCCGCCCCGCGCCGGCCTGTCGCAGCGGGTCCGCGCCGTGCTCGCCGAACGCCCCCCCGCGCGGCTCACCTATGTCTCGTGCCACCCGGCCACGCTCGCCCGCGACCTGCGCCAGCTCACCAAGTCGTTCGACGTCGAGAGTCTCGCACTGCTAGACCTCTTCCCCCAGACCGGACACATGGAGGCGGTGGTGCAGATGGTGCGGAAAGCGGACGAAGCACCGGAAGAATCCGAGGCGTAGACCGCCCGGCAGGGTAGGGCCGGCCGGCCCCCTCTTCCCTTATTCTTCTCTGATGCGCGCTGCGCCGCCTTCCGACGTACCTGCCGCAACGAAACCGCCCCAGTTTCCTCTCAAGCTCGCCGAAGCGCTGCGGCGAACGTTCGCCGCGGGCTACGGAAAGGCCGATCTGCGGGCCGACCTGCTCGCCGGGGCGGTCGTCGGCGTCGTGGCCCTGCCGCTTTCGATGGCGCTCGCCGTGGCGTCCGGCGTGCCGCCCCAGTACGGGCTCTACACCGCGATCGTCGGCGGTTTTCTGATCGCGGCTCTCGGCGGCTCGAAGGTCCAGGTCTCCGGACCGACTGCCGCGTTTGTGGTGGTCCTCGCGCCGATCGCCGCGCGCCAAGGGCTCGGCGGGCTGCTGCTCGCCACCGCGATGGCCGGGGTGATCCTGATCGGAATGGGTATCGGCCGGCTGGGCGGTTTGATCCAGTTCGTCCCCTATCCGGTGACGACGGGATTTACGACCGGCATCGCGGTCGTGATCGCGACGCTCCAGCTCAAAGATTTCCTCGGCCTCACGGTTGAAAAGATGCCGGAGCATTTCGCCGAGCGCGCCGTGGCGCTCGGTCGTGCGATTCCGAGCGCCCGGTGGCCGGAGATCGCGATAGGAGCCTTTACCTTCGCAGTGCTGCTCCTCTGGCCCCGCCTGACGCGAAAATTTCCCGCGCCGCTGGTTGCGCTCTCCCTTGGCGGTCTGCTCGCTGCGGCGCTCTCGCACTTCGTTCCCGGTTTTGAGGTCGCGACGATCGCCAGCCGTTTCCACTACGAGGTCGGCGGGGTGATCCACGGTGGCATTCCTCAACTGCCGCCGGTGCCTCTGCTCCCTTGGAACCTGCCCGGGGCCGACGGCGCGCCGCTCGTCCTTTCGTTCGATCTGTTCCGCCAACTGCTGCCGGTCGCCTTCGCGATCGCCATGCTCGGCGCGATCGAATCTCTGCTCTCCGCGGTGGTCGCGGACGGCCTTACCGGCAAGACCCACGACCCGGACAGCGAACTGCTCGCCCAAGGCATCGGCAACCTGGTCGCCCCGTTCTTCGGCGGCATCCCGGCGACCGGAGCGCTCGCCCGCACGGCAACCAACGTTCGCTCGGGAGCCCGCTCGCCGATCGCGGCGATGTCTCACTCCCTGGTCGTGCTCGCCGCCGTGCTGGTCGCGGCCCCCCTCCTCGGCTACCTGCCGATGGCCTCGCTCGCCGCCCTCCTTCTGCTGGTCGCCTGGAACATGAGCGAGGTCCACAACTTCGCCCGCACTTTCCGCCAGGCGCCCAAAAGCGACACGTTCCTGCTGCTCTCCTGCTTCCTGCTCACCGTGCTGTTCGACATGGTGGTCGCCGTCACCTTCGGCATTCTGTTCGGCGCGATCCTGTTCATGCGCCGCATGGCCGAGGTCTCCGGCGGCGAGATGGCCGAAGAAACCCATCCCCTGGTGGCGGAGGGCTTGCCCAAAGACGTCCTGGTCTACGAGGTCGCCGGCCCCCTCTTCTTCGGCGCGGCCCAAAAAGCGATGAGCGCCCTCCAGCGCGTGGCGCAAGGCGTCGCGGTGGTGATCCTCGATCTCGAATCGGTCCCGGCCATCGACGCCACCGGTTTGGTCGCCCTTGAATCCGCGATCGACCGACTCCACCGGATGAACGTCTATGTCGTCCTCGCCGGAGTCCAACACCAGCCGCTCGAAGTCCTCGGCAAAGCCGGCTTCCCCCGCCGCACCGAAAAACTCGCCGTCTGCCGCTCGCACGAAAGCGCGCTGGCGACGGCGCGGAAACGGTCGAAGCTCAGCGAAGAGAAAGCTCCGGAATAGGGGCGCTACTTCCGGCCGCGGTAAGCCTGTCAAGCCACCTTGAAAACCTCCCGGGGGAGCCGATGCGACACCTGGCCGCATGGGCTCACCGGTCCGGCTCCGGTGGTGTTCAACATGACGCCGTACACGTCGGACGGGTTCCATGGCGAGGCGGTGTATTTCGCGCAGCGGGGGTATGTGTTCGCCGCGGTCGACGTGCGCGGGCGGGGGACTTCCGAGGGACCGTTCGAGCCCTGGCACCACGATGGGCGAGATGGCTACGACGTGGTCGAGTGGCTGGCGAAGCAGCCTTGGTCGAACGGCAAGGTCGGGATGATCGGCCATTCGTACGGCGGGCGGGCGGTGTGGAGCACGATCGACGAGCGCCCGCCTCATCTGGCGGCGGCGGCACCGATTTCGGCCAGCAATCCGATGTACGGCTGGCACATTCGACCGGCCGTTCGAGCTCGCGGGCGTCCCGAACCTTATCGTTTGGCTCGCGCTCGACGTTCCGGATGCCGACCTGATGGCGCGGGTGGAAATGATCGGACCGGACGGAGCGGCGATCCTGATCGGCGAGGACTGGGTGCGCGCCCGATACCGCGCCTCCCTTGGGAAGCAGGAGCTGGTGCCGGCCGGCGTGCCGCTCGACTATCGGTTCGAGCTGCCGTTCGTCGATCGGGTCCTTCCCGCAGGCAGCCGCCTGCGCCTGATCCTCCGTTCGCCGAACTCGATCTTCCTCGAACGGAATTGGAACGGCGGCGGGGTCGTGGTCGACGAATCGGGCAAGGACGCCCGGACGGCGCATGTCACCGTGCTCCACGACCGGGAGCATCCGAGCCGGGGTGGAGATCCCGGCGTTCTGAGGATCCATCGCGAAATCCTTGACCCGCCCTAAACGCTCCGGGTACTTTCGACGTCCATATCGAGAGAGCGATTGGAGGAATCGATGAGCCGGAAACCCGCGCGGATTCTGTCCGCCCTGCTGTGTGTCGTACCGTTCGCCGTGGCCGCTGGATTCGCCCAAACGCCGCCAGCCGCCCCGACCGATCCCACGAAGCTCGATGCCGAGCTGCGCTACCAGACGGGGACGGTCCAGGTGGCGGGCGGCAAGGCGACGTTCAACCTCGGCCCCGAGTTTCGCTACCTCGATCCGAAACAGGCGGCGCGCCTGCTGACCGAAGGGTGGGGCAATCCTCCCGGGGACGAGACGCTCGGCATGATCATTCCCGCCGAGCCGAGCCCGCTCTCGGCCGAGGGGTGGGGCATCGTCATCACCTATGAAGAAGATGGCTACGTCGAAGACAAAGGTGCGGAAAAGGTCGACTACAACGAGCTGCTCGGCCAGATGCAGAAGAGCGTCTCCGAGGAGAACAAGGAGCGGACTAAGGCGGGCTACGAGCCGATGCAGCTGGTCGGCTGGGCCGAACCGCCGCGGTACGACAAGGCGACCAACAAGATGTACTGGGCCAAAGACATCAAGTTCGGCGACTCCCCCCTCGATACCCTGAACTACAACATCCGCGTGCTGGGCCGGCGCGGTGTCCTGGTACTGAACGCGGTCTCGACCATCGATCAGCTGGCGTCAGTCAAGACCTCAATGCAGCAGCTTCTGCCGGCGGTCGAGTTCAACCCCGGCCATCGCTATGCCGACTTCATCCCGGGCAAGGACAAGATGGCCGAATACGGTATCGGCGCCCTGGTGCTCGGCACGCTCGCGGCGAAGACCGGCCTGTTCAAGGCGCTGCTCGTCGGGCTGCTGGCGGCGAAGAAGTTCGTGATTCTCGGGATCGCGGCGCTCGGCGCCTGGTTCCGGAAGATGTTCAAGAAGAAGGAACCGTCGACGATCGAGGCGATTGAGCCCTAGTGGGGAAGCGGGGGCAGGCAAGCTGCCCCCTTGCGCCTGAACGGGTCGTGGCTTACGGCGGAGGAGGCGCGTCGTTCGGCAGCGATGAGGTTTCGGCCGGAAGCTCGTCGCTGGTCAGTTCGTCACCGGAGGTCGCGTCCTCGTGCGCCGGCACCGCGGAATCATCGAGCGGCACGAGACAGGTCGTCTCGGTAGCCGCGATCGGCGAGGTGTCCTGGATCAGGTGGATGGTTGCGACCTCGGTGCCGATCTTCGCCTCGACACGGGTCTCGTAGTCGTTGCCGGAGAATCCACCCTTCCAATAGATCGTGCCGCGGAAGCCTTCGCCGCCGATCTTGATCGGGCCGGCGGTCTTGATCTCGCCGAGGGGATGGAAACAGGCGAGGGCCCGCTTGGCGAGCTTCTCGCGAAACAGCTTGTCGAATTCTTCCTGCCGGCTGCAGGCGAAGCCCGCTAGCAGCGGCAGCAATAGCGGCAGCAAGAGCAGGGCGCATCGGATCGTCGAACCGCGAAAGGTCTTCACCTGGGCCATCGGACGAGACTCCTCGAAAAAGAACTTTGAGGCGGCGAATGCCATCCGATTCAGGCCGAGCGCGTCGCTCGCCGGCCCAGAGCGAGTTTGAACGCCAAGGCCGCGCCGATTCCCAGCAGAAGCCCGCCGAGGCCGAACGCCCAGGCCGGGATCGCGCGCGGCGGGCGTTGGAGAGCGAGCGGCAGTGCGAACGCCGGGTCGCCCATCAGCACCAGGCCCGCCCAGGCCGCGGGAGGGAGCCGCGCTTCAGCCGCTTCGCGGCGTGCCTGGCGGAGTGCCCGGCCGGCGGTGGCGCCTTGGGCAAGCGCTCGGTAGAAGCTCTCCGAGAGCTGCTCGGCCTCGTCGTCTGCGAGCGGCCAGCGACTGCCGATGACGGTGGATGCCCCGGCTTGGAAGAACGCCCGCGCAAGGCTCATCGTCCCCTCCCCGGAGACGATTGTGCCGTCGGCCGTCCGGCAGGCGGAGAGGAAGGCGAGTTTTCCCAGCAGGGGCAGCGCCACGATTTCGCGCGGCCGGAGCAGGCCGTCCGCGAGCAGGACCGCCGAGCGATCCGGATGAGCGGCGTCGGCGATCGCATGGGCCGCGAAATGGAGCACGGCAAACGGTGCCAGGGGCGTCCGTGCGAGCTTCTCGATCGTCGCCTGCCTACCGACCCACAGCTCGCTTAGAAGGAGCTGATCTTTCACGCCTTCGCCCTCGCGCCGGGCGAAGGGCAGCGGGCCGAACCGGGCCTCGTCGCCTGGAGCGACCGAAGTCCTCCGGGCTGCCACGGCCGGGCCGATTTGCTGCGGTTCCGGGTCGGCGAGGACCAGGGCGCCGCGCGCGGGGACCGACCGGGGGCTGTTCCGCCAGTGCGCGAACAGGGTGGCCGAGGGGGCGAGCGCCAGCTCGTAGCGAAGGCCGAGCGGCGGGCTTTCCGGGCTCTCGCGGAGGGCATCCCAGGGGAGGCTGTAGAGCGCGCCGTCGGGAATGATCACCAGCCGGTGAACCGCTTTGGGGAGAGTGCCAAGCGCCGGGCCGAGCAGCATCGAGCCGAGCCGCGCGGCGGCGGACGCCTCTTTTCCGTCCCTTCGTTCGAGCAGACCGAGGAACATCGGCAGCAGCGTTTCGATCTCCGCCCGGTCGGCCAGACGATGGACCTGGGCGCCGCCTCGGGTGATCGTGATCAGCCACGATCCGCCGGCGAAATCGCCGTATAGGTCCCGCCAAGAGCCGAGCTGGAACAGGAGGAGAGCCTCGTCCGGCGCAAGTGTCCGGCGAACGACGGCCAGCGGCGCCGCGACCCCGGTGAGCGAGTCCGCCGGGCGCGCCGGGGCTGTGCCGGCGGCGGCGAGGCTCTCTAAGAGGAAACGGCCGCGCATCCGCTCCATCACCGAGAAGGCGCGCGGCAGGTCGGGCGCCTCGCCGTCGAGCAGCCTCCCCGCGAGCCAACGGTAGTTTTGGGTCCAGGCGGAGAACAGGCCGACGCGGCTCTCCTCCTCGGTCTGAAGGATGCGGAGCGACTCGATCGCCGACAGGGCCGCAAAGCAACTCGCGACTGCCGCTTCCCGCGGCAAGGTCCGCCAATCGACCCGCATGCGCCCCTGCCAGGAGATCGCGAGCGAGCGCGGGTCGCCGATCTCTTGCGCGGCGGCGATCGCCAGCCGGGCGAACCGGGTCGCTTCGGTTCCCTCGGTTATTTGGGCCAGCGACCAGAGGGTGTTCGCCACCCGCTCGGGCTCTTCGAGGCCGCGGGCCAGCACCAGGCTCTCGTCCAGGATCTTCCGAGCGCTTTCTTTCCGGCCGCTCGCCCGTTCGCTCTCGCCCAGCAGTTGCAGGCTCCGTTGCTCCATGTGGCGCGAGCCGGCGGCGCGCGCCAGGGAGAGCGCCTGGCGGGAGAGCGCTTCGACCTCTTCGATGCCGCCCGGTTCGGGCAGCTCTTCGAGCTGCCTCTGGCGGGTGAGGGCGAGGCTGTAGGCGACGATCGCTTGACCGTCCAAGTCCCCGGCGGCGCGGTTCAGCTCGAACAGGCGGCGGTAGTAGCCGCTCGCCTCGTCGTATCGGCCGAGTCGGAAGCTCAAGCCGGCGAGCGATTCGAGGCAGCCTCGCTGACGCACGGGAGGCCCTTTGGGGAAGAGGAGCGCCTCGGCGCGCCGCAGGTTGCGCCCGGCGCGACCGAGGTCGCCGCCGCTCTCCATCAGCTGGTTGGCCTCCAAGATGAGCGCGAGAGTCAGCAGGTCGGGATCGTTCGCCCGGTCGGCGACCGCCAGGGCGCGGGCCGCCTCCGCGGCGGCGGCGGCCGTTTCACCGCGTCTTTGCAGGATGTTGCGCAGGTTGGCACGCGCCCTCACCTCGCCCTGAGGCAATCCGAGCCGGGCGAAATCGGCCGCGGCAGAGCGGTAAAAGGCTAGGGCGGCGTCCTCGTCCGCGGCCAGCGCGATGTGCCCGCGGACCAGTTCCACCCAGGCGGCTCCTTGGGGTCCGCGACCGGCGCGGACCAGTCGGGCATCCGCCGCGGCGAGTCGGTTCGCCGCGAACCCGGCTTCGTAGAAGCAGAGATAGGAGCGGTCCTGGTCCGGCGCGGCGCGGACTTGGGCATCGCAGGTCGCGAACGGATCCGGCTCGGGAGCGGGCCGCGCCGAGCCGGCCCGGAGGGCGGTCGGGCCGAGAAGCGCGAGGACCAGGCCCAAGGCGATCCGCCCGCCACCGGAAGCTCCGACGCCGAGCGGAAAGTCTTGGGGAAACCTACCGATGGCGGACCTCCGTCGTTTCCATACGAGGATCAGTTCAAACTCGCCGCGACCAGATCGTGGATCACGTCGCAGCCGCCGCAGGAGTAGGTCGGTTTCATCGGGGTCGGCGGGTCGCCCATGTTGCGCATCGGGCACTGCGTGCCGGAATCGATCGCCAGGTCGTCAGGACCCTCGGGATGAATCTCGGTAGAAAAGATCGGCACGCTTTTCAGGTTGTCGATCCCGGTCTCGAGGACGGCGACCGCTCGAACGTAGAGAAACGGCCGGCTGCCGAGCAGGTTCGCCGCCCGCAGCACCAGATGGACGGGACTGCCCGGCCGCAGCGTGGCGGTACGGAAGCCGAGCAGGGTGCCGCGATCGTCGCGCAACTCGATCCTCGCCGTCGAGGTCGGCGTGGTCGATGGGCCGACGTCGACCAGATGGAGGCGAACGGTATGGTTCGGTAGCAGCGTGTAGATGCCGGTCGAGGCCGTGCTGCGCAGACGATTCTGCGCCTGGACCTGCGTGGCCGAGGCGAGCACGAGCAGCAGGCCGACGAGAACCGAGCGTCGAAGGCAGAAGTTGAAGGGAGAGAGAGATTTCATGGTTCAGGTCTCCAAAAGTTTCAGGGTCTGCCCTTTCGAACGCTTCCCGCGCGGCGATTCCCTCACCTTTCCCTCGGCCTGGATTCAAGGGGCGATCTCGACTTCGTAGGCTGGCGAGGCGACCGTTCGTCCGTCGGCGGTCCGGCCTTCGACCTGCCAAAGAAGGCGGGTGCCGGCCGGCAGGGCCGCGAGCGTGCTTTCGGGCACCTGGTACGACGGCTTCTCTAAATGGCGACCCTCGGCGACCGGCCGAAGATCCTCGGTGGTCACCCGAACGGTGTAGCGGACTTCCGCGTCGGGCAGCGGCACCCAGACCAGGCGAAACGCGCCGCGCGGAAGCACCGCGCCGTCCGGAATCGTCGCCGAGAGGGCGGAGTTGCCGCCGCGCAGCCCCGGCGGGGGCGTGTGCATTCTCGTCCAGACGCTGAAACCGATCGTCGCTGCGAGCACCGCGGCGATCGCCAGAAGCGTCCGTCGCGGAAAGAAGCGCCGCGGCGCCGGGGCTGCGACTCGGAACGGAATGACCTCGGCGGAGGGCTGCTCGTCGATCTCGTCAGCTTCGAAAGCCGCCTCCTCGTCCTCTTGGGCGCCTTTGGCCTCGGCGCGCTGGAGCTCGACCGCGAGGCGCCAGACTTCTGCAGCGGCGGCGCTGGTCGCCACCTGGTCGATCACCGCGCGGCGCTCGTCTTCGGGCAGCTCGCCCGCGGCGGCGAGGTAGATCCGCTCGGCATCGATCTCCTCGCCTTCGATGTCGGAGGGAGCGGAGGGGGAGAGAGAGTCGTCGTAGGTGGCAAAAGCGCGGCGCAGGCGCTCGATCCCCGGGGCGGTTTCGATCATGGCGCAAGCCCCTTGTCGGTCAGGCAGCGTCGCAGGTCGGAAAGGCCGCGGTAGACCAGGTTTTCGGTCCGCTTCGCCGACCAGGCGAGCAGTCGCGAGGCGTCGGGCACGCCGTGTCCTTGCAGGTAGAGCGTCACGGCGAGCCGGCGGTCGCGGACCAGGTCTCCCAGGCAATCGCGGATGCCGCGGCCGACTTCCGCCGCGGCGGAAGTCGCCCCCGGGTCGGGGGTTTTGGCGGGGATCGCCGCGTGCTCGCTTTCAGATTCTTCCAGGCTCACTTCGTGCCTCCTTCTCCGGGCGCGGATCTCGTCCACGAGAGCGCTGTGCGCCACCCGGTACAGGTAAGACGAAGAAAGCTCGACCATTCCCTCACGTCGGCGAGAAAGTTCCATCACTTTGATCAAAGCCGCCTGAACCAGATCGTCGCGCCGATCCGCCAGCCATCCTGGACACACCTTGGCGATTGCCTTCGCCAAATCGTTACGCAGCCGGGCATAGTCCGGCTCGGCGTACGACGTTTCCGGAAGTCTGGGGGCCGGGCCTGGGGACGAACGATCTGGCACGAATTGCCCTCACGAAAGGACGGCGGAAGAGACCGGCCGGGAGCGTAACACAGCGGTTTCGGGGGGCGGGTCGAAGCCGTTCGTGGTCGAGAGGCTGTACAATCAATGGTATGACCGTGGAGACTCTGCTTCAACAGGCCCTGACTCTCGACGAGAAGGCTCGGGCCGCGATCGCCGGGGCTCTGATCGAGAGCCTTCATCCGCAAGCGGACCCGGGAGCCGAAGCGGCGTGGGATCGCGAGATCGATCGCAGGGTTCGCCAGATCGACGAGGGCTCGGTCGAGATGACGCCTTGGTCGGAGGTTCGTCGGCGCCTGTTCGATGGCCTTGAATGAGCCCGACTGGCATCCCGATGCGATCGTGGATGCCGACGAGGCGAAGGTCTGGTACGCGGAGCGGAGCCCCCTGGCGGCGCACGGCTTCGTCCTGGCCCTCGACCAGGCGGTCGCGGCGGTCATTGAAGCGCCGGAACGTTGGCCGATCCGTCGGAACAGTTGCCGTCGTTACGTGTTCCCGAATCGGTACCCCTTCCACTTGATCTACCGGCTGGGCCCCAACCTCGAAATCCAGATCGTCGCCGTCGCCCATCAAAAGAGACGTCCCGACTACTGGCGCGATCGCTGAAGTCGTTCTCGACCGTTTTCGGCACAGCCGTTCGTTTAGGGCGGGCCGAAACGCGCAGCGGCTACAATCAATCTGTGAGCGAACCTCAAGAGAGCCGGACCGGCAGCGCCAATCGTTGGAGGCTCGCCGCGGCGGGCGCCGCAATTTTGCTCGCGGCGATCGCCTTCGGCTGGTTCACGTTCAGGAACGGACCTTCCGCCCATCCGACGCCCGTGGCGGCGATCGAACAGGCGACCGGGCGGCTGGAGGTCTCTATCGGGAAGGGGTATTGGCGCCAGGCCTTTCCGGGCGAAGGGGTGCCGAAGGGCGTCCTTATGCGAACCGCCAAGGACGCGAACGCTTCGCTTCGCCTGGCCGGGGGCGCGACGGTTCGGATCGATTCCGGGAGTCGGCTGCAGTTCATCGCGATCGACGT
Source organism: Thermoanaerobaculia bacterium (assembly GCA_038250865.1). Classification (GTDB taxonomy): domain Bacteria; phylum Acidobacteriota; class Thermoanaerobaculia; order Multivoradales; family UBA5704; genus DASYKS01. The sequence continues at coordinate 128,010 of JBBSBW010000011.1, forward strand.
GGTCCGACTGGAGCAGGGGGTGCTCGACGTGGATGCTGGGGGGGCGCAGCCGGACAGTCCGCCGCTCGAAGTCCGGACGCCGTTCGGTTCGATCCACGACGCCGGCCCGCGATTCGAGGTGCGGTGTTTCGACACGGCCGTTCCTCCTCTTCGCGTACGGGTGCGTGAGGGCTCGGTCACGTTCGACGGAGCCGGCCGGTCCTACCGCGTGGCGGCCGGCGAGGAGTTGGCCATGCGCCACGACGGCTCGGTGATGCGATCCCGTATCGAATGAATCTGCCGCCGGGGTGAGGGAATCGCCCTCCGAGGCGCGTTCCTCCTCCTGAACCCGAACGAGATCCCGAACCTGGGGCCTCGAAAGACTCAGGAGGACGCCATGTTTGCCAACATCCTTTCCCGGACGCGCCTGAAAGTTTCCGCTGCGCTCGTTCTGGCCGCGACGCTCGCCTCTCCCGCTTTCGCCGTCGGTCCCTGGGCTTCGAACCCGGTCGTCTTCGGCCAAGAGGTGGGCGGGGTGGTCGATGCCGATTACAGCGCGGCCTGGACCCATTGGAAGGACCTCGGCTATGCCCCGGTCAACCTGTCCGGCGTCGAGAAGTCGGGCGCCGCCAACCGCTACAGCGGCCTCTGGCACAAAGATCCGAGCATCGCCTCTTGGACCTCGAAGCGAGGGCTGACCGCCACGGCCTACCAGACGCTCTGGGACCAGCTGATCGGCCAGGGCTACCGTGTGCTCGACCTCGACGCCCACGTCGTCTCGGGCCAGGCGCTCTACGACGCGATCTGGATCAAAGAGCAGGGGGGCAGCAAGGCGTTCAAGTCCCATCGCATCCTGACCCTCGCGCAGCTCGACACCAAAATGGCCGAGTACGCCGGACAGCGATTCCGCCCGATCCGGGTCAACGGCTATCGCGTGGGCAGCCAGACGTTCTACGCCGCGGTCTGGGTGCAGGACGGCCTTACCGATTTCGGCTACAAGCGCGATCTCACCTCGGCCGACTACACCGCCTGGTGGACCTTCTACAAGAACGCCGGGTATCGGCCGGTCGACATCGCCGCCTATCCGACCGCCGCCGGGCTGCGCTACGCCGGGCTCTGGGTGCGCGAGGGTGGAATCGACAACTGGATTTCGCTACGCGACCGGACGGCAGCTCAAATGCAGGCCGAGATCATCGGGCAGAAAAAAGCGAACTACCTGGAAGTCGACCTCGACGCGTATTACGTCGGCTCGGAACTCCGTTTCTCCGGCATCTGGCTCCGCCGCCAGTCGAGGAACGTCCTCACCGGCAACGTCGTCCTTTCCGGCGCGCAGATCGCCTCGCTCCAAGCGAAGCTCACGGAGTACACGACGAACGGAACCGACGGCCGCAAGGGTTCGGTCGGCTTCTACATCGAGGATCTCACCACGGGCCATTGGATCGCCTTCAATCCGAACGAGCCGTTCTATCTCGCCTCCGCGGCGAAGACTTTCATCGCGGCCAAGGAAGTTTCGATGCCGGAAATGTCGGCCGGCGACCTCTATCAACTGCGGACGACCGACTGGCGCGGCGAGGCGACCCGCGGCTTCACGAAGGCCGACATCGGCGACAACCAGACCGTCGCGACCTATCTGGACCACATGATCAACAACAGCGACAGCTGCTCGACCGACCGGCTACATGGCCTGATCGAGCACTTCGACGGCGCGCTCGCGGTCAACAAGTTTCTCGACAGCCAGGCCGAAATGCAGAACGTCGGCGAGATCACCACCATCTGCCAGGTCGATAAGCGGATCGAAGCGAGCGCCGACGCCTGCGTGTTTTCGGTGCCCTGCCACAGCTTCGAAAGCTGGTTCCGGGCAAACGACAAGAGCTACTCAACCGCCGCCGACATCGCCTGCTTCAACAAGTTGAACGCCTCGCCGGTTTCCACCAACAGCCGCTACGACCTCTACTACAACACCCTTGCCAACTCGGTCACCCCGGCCGAGGTGGGGCGCTTCTTCCGCAGCGTCGCCGATCACGACCTGCTGACCGTCTTCGACGAAGGGGACCTGGTCCGTGAGCTGGACAAGAACAACTCCTACGCGCCGCCGGCCGCCGGAGCGTTCCAAGCCTGGGGCGGCAAAGACGGCGGCAAATATAAAGTGAAGAGCTGGATCGGCCTCGCCTGGAACTGGGATTTCGGAGCGGGCGACTACTCCTCCCTCACCCACCAGTTCAGCGTCGCGATGTTCACCGAGGATTGGACCACCGACGACGCGACCGGCCAATCGAAAGCTACGGCGATCCTCGGCGATGCGATCAAGATCGCGATTCCCTATCTGGTGGGCAAGCGGTAGGGAACGTCGAACTCAAAGCGCAGGAAAGCAAGCGGCGCGCCTTGGATTCGATCCGAGGCGCGCCGCTTGGCGTTCAGTCCGGCGTCGAAATGGGCGTTCCTGGCGCCTGCCGGTCGAGCGCCTAACGCACGCCGACGATAACCAAGAGCAGCGTCGCGAACACAACGATTCCGCCGAGCAAGTACACACCGAACGCCCGTGGGCCGCTAATCTCCATGATCGCGCTCATTCCCGCGACTGAGATCACGAGCCCCCAGAATCCCAAGACACTCGTGATGAGGACAAACACCATCTGAAGAGGATGGTCTGAAATGGAAGTCCCGGTTGGATGTGAGGCTGTGAGAACCGCCGTTCCGCCGAACAAGAGAACCAGGACGGCCAGCGCGAGATTGGGGATGTGAGGGACCGACGACCACGCCAAGACCGTTCGAACCTGTCGAGCCCCCCCTCGGCCTCCGAGTCGCCTAGCGATCCAGGCAAAGAGGAAGGACAGCGCCCATAGCGCCACGATCCCGAACACCGCCCCGTAAGCAAGGTTAACCGCCACAATCCCCCAAGCCGACGAGATCCCAGCCTCTGCGAGCTGCTTGGCTGAGATGCCTTTACGGATTGCTCTGCTCAGGTTGAAGGACGCCCCCCAAACCGCTGCGAGTGGATAGTACAGTCTCATAGGAGTGGACGAGGCAATCCGCGAGATCGTCGCGCCGGGTTCGAGCCATACCGAGAGGAGCGGATGAGGTTGAGCTTCAGGCTGCGGCCGCGGCAATTGCGAGCCTGGCGATTCCGACACGACTCTGTGGGCCAAGCCTGCGGGATCCACAGCTCTTGGCTCCGTCAGGCCTAATCGTGCGGCTGAGGCTTTCGTTCTTAGTTCGCGGAGTTGAGGGATCTGCTCCTGAACGTTATCCGGAAGAGGTTCGCCACATTCGATACACCAAGGATTGCTGTGGTCCGAGTAGATAGGCTTGCCACACTTAGGGCTCGGGCAATGCGTAATCACCTCGGCTGACGCTTTGGCCATGCTATTCCTCCTGTGAACACATCAAACCTTCTAGCTCGATCGCCAGTGTTGGGCCGCACGTCATTGCTCAGCTGCCACCCTGTCTGAGAAGCAGCGATGACAGGTTCCGGAGCCGCCAAAGTCTTCTTCTGGCAAATATTCTCCACAATAATCGCATAGTTTCACTGCGACTGGCTCGTCACAGAAGTCGTCGGAGCCAGGGGAGCTTTATCTGCCCTTCAAGTGCGTTGCGAAGGCGGCCGGGCGCCGAGAGTGTCGTCGGCCCGGGGCGCGCCGCTCAACGTTGAGGCCACTTGCTCCGGGTCACCCATCAGAACCCACTCCAGATTGCGTTGCATCACCTTGCGTTGCAGAGGCCCGTTGTGTTGCAATGCAACGCATGACGCAACGCGAGTATGAGAACCAAAAGCGGCTGCTGGACCAGCAGCTTCAGGCGGGGATCGAGCTTCTGGAGGCGGCGCATCGCCAGCAGCGGCGGGCGTTGGATCTCGTTTGGATGACCATGGCGGAGGGGGACATCGCGCCGGGGTTCCCGGTTCCGGCGCTTCTGGCCGCCGCGCCGGCTCGGGAGCGGGAGGTTCCCGGGCCGCCGGAAAAGCGCGTGCGCCGGCCGCCGGGGCAGCTCCAAGCCGAGGTCGAGGCTGCTCTGGAGAAGCTTCCGGAGCGGTTCGACCGGAACGATCTGCTGGCGCTGCTCGACGGGGAGCCGGATCGCAGCTCGCTGTTCCGGGTGCTTCAGGAGATGGCGGATGCTGGCCGCTTAAGGGTCGAGCTTCGCGGGGAGGGGCGCTTGCCGACGCGCTACTACAATCCGCAGGCGCCGGCCGCAGCACCGCCGGACTGAGCCGCGCGACGACGGTTTGCGCCGCGGGCACCCCTCTTGAGGCGCGGGAAACCGCTCTGGCGGAGCGGCCGACGGGTGATGCGACACGATGCACCGGTGCAATCACGCGATGCACCGCTGTTGCGCCGCACGCGCGCGGCTTCGAAGCGCTGATCACCCGGGATGCAACGCTGCGGACTCCGGATGCGACGCAAAGTACCGATGATGGGCACCCGGGCACCTCTTCCTAGAGACCGGGAACGACTGCCGAGAGGCGGGAAAGCGCTCTCGTCCTCCGGTGCAACGCGATCTTGTTGCTCTGCACAGGTCTTGTGTGTTGCGGACCCGGCACGTTGTGTCTCGGTACTGGTGCGCCGTGTCTCGTCGCCTGTTTTTCGAGTTGCATCACTGATTTCGTGTGCCGCAGCAGGGGAGCGCCGTCTTGCGAGAGCGGGGCCTCGTCGCGCACCATCGGTACCCTGTGCCGCACCAGCGGTACCTCGCCGCGCAACACCGGCGCTCCGTGCCGCACCAGCAGGGCCACGGAGCGCGTCGCCCGTACTTCCCTTCATTTCACCGGCTTTTCGCGTTGCCGCGGAGGTTTTCTGCGTCGCGGCAGCGGATCGCCGTGGTGCGACCCCGGGCTCCGCGTCCAGGAAAACTCTCCGCGGGCGGTTCCGTCCGCTAAGATCCGTCGTCTCATGCCCCCCACGAATGACTCGAAGTTCCTCCGCCAAGCCCGCTCGCGGTTCCTCATGCGGCTGTTCTTCCTCGGCAAGCTGCCGCTCGCCCTGTTTTCCGGTTTGCGGATCGACGAGATCTCGGCAGAGCGCTGTGTGGTCTCGCTGCCCTACGGCTGGCGGTCGACCAACCCGTTTCGCTCGATCTATTTTGCGGCGCAGGCGATGGCCGCGGAGCTTTCGACCGGCGCTCTCGCGATGGCGGCGATCGAAGCCTCGAAAGCTCCGGTGGCGCTCCTGATCGTCGGGCTCGAAGCGGCATTCGAGAAGAAGGCAAGTTCGCGCGTTTCATTCACCTGCGAGGCCGGCCCGGCGATCTCCGCGGCGGTCGCCCGGGCGATCGAAACGGGCGAACCGCAGACCGTGCGCGCCGAGACGATCGGCCGGCTGCCGGACGGCGCTACGGCCGCCCGTTTCGCCTTCACTTGGTCGTTCAAGAAGCGGTCGGGCAAGTAGCGGGGTCGAGAAAGCGAGACGCCACGGGTCTGTCGGAGAGGATCGCCAGACCGGGTCTATTCCGGATGCCTCTGACGGCTGGTGGCAATCAAAAGATCGGAGCCGGGATTGACCGCTGCGAGCAACCGGCCAAGTTGCTCGACGGACGGCATAGTGCGCCCCTGTTCATATCGTGCGTAGGTGTTCGGAGACGAGGCGTTGAGCCGCTTTGCCGCCTCGGCCAGGGTGACCCCGTTCAGCAACCGTTGGCGCTTCAGCATCAAGGCCGTTAGTGGTGCAAAGTCGGGCGAGCCCACTTCGAAATAACCTCCATCCCCAGGAAACACTTCGACCGAGAAACCGGTCTTGTTGACGAGCGCCTCGATGGCATCGGCGACCATCAGATAGGCCTCGGATCGAGTCCCGCCCTGAGTGACGACGCCGAGGATGGGCACCTCGATAGCCCAGTAGCGCCCCTGCTTGTGCATCCGGCCTTCGAATCTCATGGCTACAGGACGGAGAATTACACCGATCCGTGTTCAGAGCAAGGCCCTGGCGAGGGGCAATTGTAGGTGAGACAGCTGTTCGCGTTCGGCCCGCCCTGAAGCTTGGCCCCCTTTTCTTCCGGTTCCCGCCTTCCCTCGCATCACCGTTCTGCAGGTCAAAGGAGAAAGCCATGCGCACACGTTGGGGAGGGAGCCGGCGGGTTTCGGTCGGTCTGGGAATTCTTTGGGGTTTGCTCGGTCTCGCGATGCCGGCGAGAGCCGCGGGAGGTTGGGATCAGGCGTACGGCAACCTGGCGAATACCAGTTTCGTCAACGTCACTACGAATCTTCCGGTGGTGGCGAACTGGGCGTATCAGCTGGATGGGGAAGTGGGATTGAGCGGGCCGGCTGTCGATTCCGCGAGTGGCACGATCTATCTCGGAACGGTGAACGGGACGTTCTGGTCGTTCCGTCCCGATGGCAGCGTCAACTGCAAGCGGATCTTTAAGGGATCGTCGTCGATCCACTCGATCCCCGCGATCTTTCCAAACGGTGACATTGCGATCCTCGTCACCCGGACGGTGGAGGAAACCCTCAAGCAGACGGCGCTGGTGCGGCTGGCGTCGAATTGCGAGATCGTCTGGCAGGTCGATCTTCCGGTGCTGACGGTGCCCAGCACAGCCACCGGATCGGCAAAGATCTGGACCCTCGACGGCCGGTCGTTCATTTTCGTCCACGCGACGAATTCGAGGCCCGACGTGACTTTTGCCCCTTATACTTTTCACGAGCTGGTCGTCTACGACGACAGCGGCCGGCTCTTCGCCCGGCACCCCGTCGGCGAAACGTGCATCCACCTTCATGGAGGCGGCTGGTTCAGCGCGGAATCCCGTTCCCCGAAGGGGTCCGGTGGTTCGACGTATCCGAGGGACGTGACTCCGCAGCTTTCCGTCATCGGCGACTGGCCCGATTCGACTCCGGCAATTCTGGATACCCCGCTGCACGGGTTTGCGACCCCCAGGGCTCCGCTCGTCGCGGTTACCGACGACCATTGCAAGGTGCGGCTGGAGGTCCTCCAGTTCGATCCCGCAGTCCCCGAAGCGGTGCGCCTGGTCAAGCGCTGGGGCGATCACGCCGAAGACGACGGGGTGCGCCTTTCGAGCCCGGCCGTCACGCCCGAAGGGCTGATCGTGTTCGGCACCAGCGGTTCCGAAGTGCGGATCTACGATCTCAACACCCTGTCTCGCAAATCGTTCGACGCGATCTATCGGGTGGTCCACCCGCCGGCTCTCGCGCCCGACGTCTGGATCGTGCCGTCCGAATTCGCGGTCCACTTCCTCAAGCCGGGAACTACCGGATTGGCCGAGACCGCCCGGCCACAGCCGCATTACACCTTGGGCTCCGCGACCGGCCTCGCCGCGAGTCTGACCGAAGTGGTGGCCCCGAATCTTCAGGAGCTAGGGATCTGGAGCCACGATCTGCGGAGCCTCACGCATGCCCTGGTGAACCAGGAATTCCGGACGTCCAGCCCGGCGCTCACGCCCGAAGGGCGGCTCTACGTCGTGTCCCAGACGAACGAGAAGTCGATCCTGTTCGCCCTCGGCCCTCCTTAAGCTAGGCGCGAAGACGAGGGGCGCGGAGGATCTTGCCCGCCTCTTCGGCGATCTTGCCGAAAAGGCCTGCCTTCGCGTCGCGCTCCAGCTCCTCGGCCAGCGTGCGAACCCGCTCCGGGTGATCGCCCCGGTCGAGCGCGAGGCGGGCTTCGAGCAGCCGTGTCTCCATCAGGTGGTAGCCGAGCGACACGCGGCGGCATTCCGCGGCGGCCTCTTGGAGGATTTCGTCCGCCTCCGACCAACGGCGCGCGCCGAGCGCCACGGCGGCTTTGGCTAGCTTGAATTCCACCCGGATCGAAGGCAGTTGCGAAGCTGTCGCCTCTTTCTCAGAGCGGTCGAGCCAGCGCTTCGCTTCGCGCGGAAAACCCGCATCGCTCCAGCAGCGCGAAATACCCACCGCAAGCTCGACGGAGGTCCGATCGCCGAGCCGGGTAAGCTCCTGCTCCGACGATTCGAGATCGCGGCAGGAGCGCTCGGACGGTTCCGCCAGCTGCTTCCTCGAAGCCTCGAACCGGGCGATCATCTCTCCCGCGCTGACGCTTTGGAGCGGGACCGCCGTCTGGTCGTACCAACGGCGGGCGTCGTCCATTTTTCCTTCGAGTTTCGCCAGGTCGCCGCGCTGCCAGAGAGTGTTGGCGAGGTCGCTCGGCGAACCGGCTTTCCGCGCGATCGGCTCGGCTTCATCGAGGACGGTTCCGGCCTCGGCGAGCGAGCCGCGATACATCAAAACCACGGTGAGAGATCCGAGCGTGCGCATCAGGCTGAGCTGGTTGTCGGCTTCGCGCAGGATCACAATCGCCTGGCGGAAGCCGTTCTCCGCCTCGGCGAGATTCCCCAGGTCCATATCGAGGTTCGCCAGATTGTGCAGATATTTTCCCTGAGCGACGCGGTCGCCAAGAACGCTCTCGCGCTCGATCTGAAGCGCTCCGGAAAACGACTCCCGGGCCTCCAGGATGAGGCCGCGGCGTCTGCGGGAAATCCCCAGGTTGCTGAGGGCGCGGGCGAGACCGCTCGAGTTGCCTAATTTTTTGGCCCGGCGCGAGCACTCGCCGCACAATCTCTCGGCTTCCTCGTGGCGTGACTGCCGCACCGCCCCGAGGCACTCCAGATTCAGCGCCCGGACGACGCCTCCGCCCTCGCCCCGCGGTTCGAACAGGCGCCGGGCCTCCTCCGCGAGCGGAATCGATTGATCGCGTTGGCCCATGCCGTCCCGGCCCTGGCTCTCTTGCAGCAGCGCCTGGGCGGCGAGGAGCGGTAGTTTGCGCGCCTTGGCCTCGGCGACGGTCGCCTGCGCGATCCGGGCGGCGTCGACCGGGCGTCCCAGGGCGTTCATCGCCTCGGCTTCGACCAGATTGACCCGGAGCTCGGCCCCCGGCGGTTGGCTCTGAGCGGGCAAAGCGCGAAGCTTCGCGGCCAGCTGGAGAGCCTCATCCGGTGTTCCGCCTTCGACGAGGCTCTTGGCGAGCAAATAGCCGACCTCAAAATTGCCTGGGGCGAGCAGCCAAAGCGAGCGGCGCCGCTCCAGCTCGTCGGCCTTCTTTCCCGAGGTCTGGAGCGCCACCGCTTCAATCAGCAATCGGCTCTCACGCGGTGCCCGAAGGGCCAATTGGAGCGCCTGCTGCCCCTCGGATCGGGCGAGCAGGTCGTGGCCCGCCCGGGAGTGCGCGGTCGCGAGCGCGGCGTGCACCAACGGCTGGTCGGGATCTTCGTTTTCCGCGGCGCGAAGTTTCGCGATGGCCACCGTGGTCTCGGAGCGCGCCAGGGCGTCAAGCCCTTCGGCGTAGCTCGCCCGAGCCGCAGCCGCGATCGGCATCGCGAGCCAGGGGGAGGCGTTGGGATCGACGACGGCCGCCCCCGAAAGGCCCCCGGCCAGCCAGATTCCGAGCCCGGCGAGCAGCAGCGCCGCGAGGGCGGCGTTGAGCCACAGCGCACGCCGCCGACGGACCTCCTTGCCCAGGCGATAGACCAGCGAGCCGCGCCGCGCGAGCACCGACCGGCCGTCTAGAAAACGCCGCAGATCGGCGGCGAAGTCGGCGGCCGAGGCGTAGCGTTCCTCGGGCTCCTTGCGCAGCGCCTTGGCGACGATCGCGTCGAGATCGCCGCCCAGGCCCGGAGGATCGGGATCCTGATCGCGGATCGCGCGCTCCAACGCTTCGAGGCTGGTGTCGCCGATTTTGTAGGGCCGGCGGCCGGAGAGCAGCTCATAGAGGACCACGCCGAGCGAATAGATGTCCGAGGGTCGCTCGACCGGCTCGCCGCGCACCTGCTCGGGGCTCGCGTAGGCGGGAGTCATCGCGCGATGCCGGGTCTCCGTGACGTCGAACTTCCCTTCGGTCTCCGACGCGTGCAGCCGAGCGATGCCGAAGTCGAGCAGCTTCGGCTCGCCCCGGTCGGAGACCAGGATGTTGCCCGGCTTCAAATCGCGATGGACGATCGACGAGGCGTGCGCATGCCCGACCGCTTCGAGCACCGAGAGGAACAGCGCGATCCGGTCGCGCAGGGGGGCGTCGATCCGCTTGCAGTGCTCGACCAGCGAGACGCCGCGCACCAGCTCCATCGCGAGGAAAGGCCGCCCCGAGGCGGTGATCCCCGCGTCGTAGAGCCGGGCGATGCCCGGATGTTCGAGCGCCGCCAAAATCCGCTGCTCGGCGCGAAATCCGCGCAGCAGCGAAGCGTCCACCCAGCGGCCGAGCACCTTGAGCGCCACCGGGCGGGTGAAGCCATCTCCCTGCTGCTCGGCGAGGTAGACGGTCGAGCTGCCGCCGCGGCCGATCGGTTCGATCAGCCGGTAGCCGGGGATCGTTTCCGGGGCTCCCGCGCCCGGTGCCTCCTCCTCCGGCGACCCACCCTTCGAGTCGCGCAAAGCGCGCAGCGGCGGCGTGTCGAGCGGCGTGGTCGAACGCTCGTCGGCGGCGAGCAGCGCGCGCAGCTCGGCCTCGAACGCCAGGTCCGCGCCGCTCAAGCGGCGGATCGCCTCGTCGCGGCCGGCCGGCCCTCTCTCGATGACTTCGTGGAATGCCGTGCGCAGGCGGGCGAAACGCTCCTCGGCAATCATCGCGGGGCCGCCGTGCCGAGGGCGCCGAGATCCTTGAGCAGCCAGGCGCGGGCGAACGCCCAATCCCGCTTCACCGTCCGGGGCGAGCATTCCAGCACCTCCGCCGCCTCCTCGACCGTGAGCCCGCCGAAGAAACGTACTTCGACCAACCGGGCGAGCCGCGGCTCCTGCGCCGACAGACGGTCGAGCGAACGGTCGAGGTCGATCAGCTCGGCGGCCGAGAGTGTCGATTCGACTCCTCCCGCATCGCTGTCGAGCAGCGAGACGTGAGGGGACTCCGCGCCGCGTTTCGCGGCCATCTTGCCCCGAGCGTGGTCGACCAAGATCCGGCGCATGATCCGGGAAGAGAAGGCGAAGAAATGGGTGCGGTCGTGCCACTGGATGTCGCGCAGGCCGCGCAGCTTCAAGAACGCCTCGTGCACCAACGCCGTCGGCTGGAGGGTGTGCCCCGAGCGCTCGCCCTGAAGCTGCCGGTCGGCGAGCCGGCGCAGCTCCAGATAAACGGCGGGAACCAGCCGTTCGAGCGCCTGATCGTCGCCGCTGCGCCAGACCGCGAGCAGCTCGGTGATCTCGCGCGGATCGGGCTCCGCGCCGGATGGACCGGAAGAGCGTTCGCTCAAAAGTAGCTCCGCATTTGAGGTGCCTACGATTCTGGCGCCGATCGTATCCAAAACGTTGCATGGCGTGGCCCCAATTTGCGCGTCCCTTCGCCTCTAGGGCTGCAGGTCCAACCGGCGGACCTCGAAACGGAGAGGCTCATGCGTGGAAAACATCGGTTCCCGCTCTTTCTCGTCACCACCCTTTGCGCGCTGCCTCTAAGCGCCGCGAACTACAAAGTCCAGCATCTGAACGATAATCTGACCCTGGGCGACGGTTGCTCGCTCCGCGAGGCGATTTCCGCGCACAACTCGTCGAACCTAAAAGGCGCCAACGAATGCGGCGCGTTCGACCCCGGTGCCGACACGATCGAATTTTCAAACGGTGTCACCGGAACCCTGCGGCTCGATCCCGCGTTGGGCGAGCTGCGGCTCACCGAGCCCGAGCTGACGATTCAGGGGCCGGGGGCGAGCCAGCTCTCGATCTCCGGCGGCAAGGTAATGTCGATTCTCGTGCTCGACCTGCTGCGGCCGCCGGTCCTCACCGTGCGCGACCTCACCCTTCGCAATGGCTTCAGTTCGCTTCCCGGGCCGTGGAACTCCCACGGCGGCGGGATTCGGATGGATACCGAGTGGAATGTACAGGGCCCCCCCACGACGATCGTCGTCGAAGACTGCGATTTCCTCGCCAACACCGCTCTCTTGGGCGTCGCCTCGCACGGAGCGGCGATCTCTTCGTACGGCTCGCTGACCCTTCGTCGCACCCGCTTCCGTTTCAATCAGTCCGACCTCGGAGCGCTCTGGCACTCAGGCGACGCGTTGATCGAGGACTGCGAGTTCAGCGATAACTTCGGCGACTACGTGGCGGCCGGAGCATTCCTGATTTCCCCCGGGCTCTCGACCGTTCGGCGCACCTTGTTCAAGAACAACACCATTCATTGGAACGGCCCCGCCGCGATCCTTTTCTATTCGGCCGCGGGAAAAGCGCTGGTCGAAAACTGCACGTTCGTGGGCAACTCCTCCACCTCGGGGGAGGTTGTCTATAGCGGGGTTCCGATCACGCTGCTCAATTCGACGTTCTACGGTAACGCGCAGGTCGGAGGAGGAGGTGGTACGGCAGTCGTCACGGCCTCTATGTCCTACCTGGTGGCGCGCTCGAATCTGTTTGCCCAGAACGACCGACCCGCGGTCGTGGCGCCGGACGTCACTGCGGGCTACAACCTGTTCGACACGGCCGCCGCGGACCTGCCCGCGGGGGTGGTGTGCGCCACCACGACGTTGGGCGGCGCAAACCTCTGTGGCGTGAGCTCTCCGGGCCTCGGCCCCCTGAGCGACAACGGCGGACCGACCTGGACGATGCCATTGCTAACCGGCAGCCCGGCGCTCGACGCGGGAACCAGCTCGTCGACGCTCCTCACCGACCAACGCGGCCCGGGCTACGCGCGCATCGTGGGGCCTGGTACGGACATTGGAGCGTTTGAGGTCCAGCCGTAGGCCTTACGAGAGCCCGGGGCCTCTTTCAGACACCGTGACCGCCGAAAAATAACGGCCACGGTGCCGCGATTACGACAGTTGCGAAAAATTTTGCGGCGGCAGCGCCGGGATTACGGTAGTCGTCGCGGCGTTCTCCGTAGTTTGGGCACGGCGATCACAATCCCAGGAGGATTGCGGCAGTCGGGGGCGCGATTGCGACAATTGCGGGCCGACTACCGTTGTCGCGAGCCGGTGGCGGTCTCAAAATCGCCGTCACCGCTGCAACTCGGCAACCACCGACCTTGCGAGGCCGTTGCACTCTTTGAACCTCGATAAAGGCTGCCGAGAGACAAGCGCCACCTGCTCTGCGGGCCTGGAAATCGGTCCTCGAAAGAACTATTTTCGGCGACGGCTATTGTAACCCGGAGACGGACAGATTGTCAAGCTTAGATAGGGCTTATAGATTAGCGGCCGTCATCCCGAGCGAGAGCGGCCTTGAATCCCCTAATGAACTTGGTCGGCATCCGCTGTGATGCATCAGAGAGCACCTCTTTTGGTGCCCGGAGTGGTGCAATGCGAGCACCGCGCTTATACTTTCTCCATGGCCGAGCCCCTTCGCTCCCTGGCGTTCACGTATCGAGGGGGAGCTGCTGATGACGCCCGCGCCTACCGTGACCCACCAGACGCTGCTCGGGCGGCTGTTCGCGGCGATCTTCAATTTTCTCGCCACCTCGCCGATCGGGACCGTGCTCTTCGCACCCACGGATGTCGTGCTTTCGGAGATCACCGTCGTTCAGCCTGACCTCCTGTTCGTCGCCCGAGAGCACCACGACCGCATCGCCGAAGATGGCGTTCACGGCCCTCCCGATCTGGTGATCGAGATTCTCTCCATCGGCTCGCGCCATCGAGACGAAGTGATCAAGCCTCGGCTGTATGCCCAGCACGGTATCCCTGAATATTGGATCGTCGATCCGTTCTGTGAGGCAGTGAGCGTTTACCTCCTGGAGGGGGATCGCTACCGGAAGGTCGCGGAGATTTCGGCCGCGGATGGCGATCTACTACTAACGTCGTCGCCCCTACCCGGACTTTCGATCGATCTTGCCGGGCTGTTTGGGCACGTTTGATCCCGAGAGGCGCCCGAATTACGACCCCGATTCTCGCTGGAAAGTGCCGCCGTCCTATTCACTCCTATCTACGTTGTGCTCTTGACTGCTGCGAATTGTCGTGTTACTTCCTTCTTGAGTTAAGAGTACGGCGACCGGGGGTCGTCACGAAAACAACCTTAAGAGCCCGGTGAAATCCGGATCGCTCCGGGAGATCAGAATGGCGGGCCTGCTTGGCTCGAGTGGAGTAGGAGATACCCGTGGCCTTCAAGCGAGTGAGCGTGACAAAAGAGGGCGGTAGTGGCTGGAACCTGAGATTCCACGACAATGTCACGGGTGAGAATCTGAGCCGAGCACAATTCGTCCGCTTGATCGAAGGCAAATACCCCGGCTTTCATGTTCGGGTTCTTCATGGTTTGAAGACGCCGGTATCGAATCCAGATTCTTCTGACAACAACAATTTGGGCTGAACAGTGACCGTATGGTTTTAGGCCAAGTGCGGGCGAAGTGGGCAATTCGCTGGTTCCCAGGCTAAAAGCTAGTCGTTCCTTTTTCGACGAATCGATCTGCTTACCTCAGCGTAAACCAGCGAGGCAGTCGCGGCTGCCATGGAGCCGCACGCTCGATACATTCTGACGTCTGCTTGAGCGAGCTTGCTGTTGACTTCTTGCCGACGCGACTTCTCGGCGCCGCGTGCGTGGCTTGCCTCAATGATAGCCTCCTCAAGAAAGTTTCTCACCTCTTCGATCAAAGCGAGCTGCGGTTTGAGGTCAGGAGAGTAGAAGGAGATCAGTGTATTTAAGCGACCGAGAGAGGGCAAGTCGACCTCGGGACTGTCGCGCCGCGACTCAACGTACTCGACCACTGATCTCGCGCTTTTTGCGTAACGCCAGTAGTTTTCGTCGCAAAGCGAGGAGATCTCTTCAAGTTTTGCACGTAACTGGAGTTCGGTTTGCCATCTCCTGTCTTGATAAAACCGTGTCGCGTTATTAAGATAAGAAATAATTCCGGCAAGAAGTACGCCGGCTAGTGCTGCTGCAATCGGGAGCCAGTTGTACATTTTAGATCCTCGCACTGTTATGGAGTTGACGCTTCGAATCAATAGCAACCGTCGTCGCAAGCTCCTGCACCTGTTCGATGATCAAGCGAGCCCCGATGCGATCCGTGCGAAGCACGTGCGCCAGTTGTCCCTCGGACAGCTCGGCCTGCTCCCAGGCCTTGACGGCGAGCGAAACGTATTGCGGAGGGAGGGGCTCATCGGCTTTGATCGGACCCAAAGCTTCCATCGCTTTGCGCACCTCGGGGAGTTCTCCATGCTGCAAAAGCTCCCACAGCTGGCATCCGTACAACGTTGACAGCCGCAGAAGTTCCTCTGGACGAATCTGTCGAGCGCCCTTCTCGATGGCCGCGAGCGTCTCGCTGGCCACCCCGGATTGATCGGTGGCTTGTTCCTGCGTCAAGTCGTGGGCTTCCCGCGCTTGGCGCAGGCGATCACCGAGGAGGCGCGGATCGATTTCGTCCAGGGGGTTGTTTCTCATTGGAGGTTCCTCCTCAAGCGGCCTTGAGCGCCCAGGCGAGCTTATGGCGGCACGTCGACAAACTCAAAAGGCAACCGGCCGCGGCCTGGCTCCCCCTTGGGCCGGGAGTTTTGGGGTGGGGCGGCGCCGCCGCGCGCCACCCAAACAACCCAACCGGGGACAAGAGGATGAGAGAGAACGCCCCGCGGCGGGCCCCACAATGAGGATGAAAAGGATAATCCAACGAAAAAA
>JBBSBW010000012.1:0-132904 GCA_038250865.1 Thermoanaerobaculia bacterium
GGTTCGGGGCACGCGAGAAAGTTCTCGGCCCGAGCCTGCGAGAGTCCAAGACTTCGATAGCGGAAGCGCGTTCCTTCAAAGCCCAACGACTCCTCCAGGTGCTCGACCACCTGGGCTCCCGCAGGGCCCCCGTGCAGATACAACGCGATCGTCTGCACGGGCAGGTCGAACCGCAACGCGAGCAGGCGGTTGTAGGCCAAGAGGCGAATCGCCGTCGCCGTGCGGAACTGCAGCTCGATTTCGACGTGGAGAAGCGCCCGCTCACCCTCATGACTTTCCACCCACGCAATCAGGTCGAGCCTGCGCTCTCTGCTGCGAGGGGCGTCCGAGGGCGCTTCGGCCGGCCGGAACTCGATCGCGTCGAGCTTCAGCCGTGGCGCCAGGTCCGGCCCGGCCAAGCGGACGAAATCGGCCGGAAACGCCTGAATCAGATCCTTCCAGAGTTGATCGTGACCACCCGCCATTCTGGGTCCTCCCGAAGTGGCCTCTTCCGGCGAGGCCTGGGTTCGGACCTAAAAGACGTAAAAGGGGTGGTTGAGTCTCGATACTTCAGGCGACCGAACTACAAAACGACGGGCTGGCGCCTAGGCGAGCCCCAGCTCTTCGAGAGATCGGGCGGTCAGTAGCCGCTCGGCGAGGGAACCAAGCTCATCGGTCGAAGAAATCGCCTGGACTCGTTCGACAGCCTGGCCGGGCAGTGCCGGGAAACGTTTGCGTAGCAGGCGCAGGAGAACTTCGTGCATGTCTTCGAGCCCTCGCGCCAAACCCCGCGCGAGACCCTGTTCCACCCCCCGCGCCTCGACCTTCTCTTCCCAGGTAATCGGTCGCATCTTCGCCTCCGGGCCGGTTTCGGCCTCTCGCAACGCCGCGTACTCCGCTGCGGCGTTGCCGTCCAATTCTAAATAGGTTGCCACGCCGTTGAACAGCCGGAATCGCGCGCCGTCGTCGATTCCCTTGGCTGCCGCGATTTTTGAGAGACACTTCCGCCTCAAAGCCCGCCTGTCGCCGTTCGGCGCCCGGGCGAGCGCCGCACAGGCCCACGCCAGCGGTTCGGGTCGCGCCAGGAAATCCTCGGCCCGAGCCTGTGAGAGGCCCAGACTTCGATAGCGGAAGCGCGTTCCTTCAAAGCCCAACGACTCCTCCAGGTGCTCGACCACCTGGGCTCCCGCAGGGCCGCCGTCCAGGTACAAGCGCCGGGTTCGCGCGGGTCCTCGCCGCCAAGGGGGAGAGAGTTCCTCCCCTCGCGCAACGCCTGATCGCCACCTGGTGCATACAGCAGAACATCTCGCTCCTGCACGCCGATCCAGCCTACGAAGCGTTCGAACAAAATCTCGGCCTCAAGGTCCCCGATCCGGGGATCTGACCTCGGGGCGGCTGGCTCCCGCATAGTCATCGCCAAAGCCGCAGAGCGCCGGGCCGCCCAATCGAGCCTCACCGCGCCGCCGTTGCCGCCTAATCCGGTTCTGGTCACCCCCCGCCCCATGACTCCTGGGTAGCGCTTGAAGGGAAACGGAATGCCGCCAGTGTGGTTGCCGGATTGCCGGCTTCCGGCTAGCCTTCTTGCAAGCTCCGCGGCCCATCTGTCGCCGCGGGTTCAAACAGCGCTTACTCCCAGACCCTTGGTCGGAGGTCTCGTCATGCAGCTCACTGCGGTTCTGACCCATGCCGAAGAAGGCGGTTTCATCGCTCTCAACCCTGAAACGGGCACCACGACGCAAGGGGAATCGATCGAAGAGGCGCTCGAAAATCTTAGGGAAGCCACGACTCTTTACTTGCAAGAGTTCCCGCTGGCTAGCTCCCTGCCGCCGCTGGTCACATCCTTCTTCGTCCCTGCCCATGCCTAAACTGCCACATCTCTCAGGGGCGCGCATCGTGCGCGTTCTTGAAGGTTAAGGTTGTCCGGGTCCGCCAGAGTGGTAGCTACGTCGTGCTTCGCCGAGGGAGTTCGGGGTGTGTCGTTCCGGATCACAAAGAGGTGAAGCTGGGCACCCTCGCGGGCCTACTTCGACAGGCCGGCGTTTCGGTCGAAGAGTTTCTTGCGCAGCTGAATCGCGGCTGAAAGCATGAAAAGATAATGCGGATCGCAACCGTAGGAGTGGTCATGAACGCTTATTGCTTCGTGGATGGTGCGCACTTGAGGGAGATAGCGAAAGACTCCGGACACTTCCTACCCGACCCTCGGACTTTGGCAGTCCGAATTACGTATTCGAACATCGTTCAGCACTGGGGAACTAACTCCTCATGCTCGAAAGCTCAGGCGCAGGTACTTCCCAAAGACAAGAGAATTGGCTTGAGCCGAGTCATCTACTATGACGGGCGTCCGGATGACGATGCCACTTCCTCGCTTGAAGACTATTGGAGGGCGGTAGAGCTACTCCACGACACCGAGATTGCGTTTGGGGTACTCCGGGGCAAGTCGCGACGCCAAAAAAGACAACAAAAGGGTGTAGATACTCTCATTGCCGTTGACATGCTTGAAGGATCTTTCAATAGGCTATTCCAGGTTGCCATACTGATCTCTGGTGACGCCGATTTTGTCCCTGTAGTGGACGCAGTGAGGCGGAGAGGGGTTATGGTAGTTGTTGCCGGAGAAGACAAGTCGGTCTCAGATGACCTGAAGCGGAGGGCGGACCGATTCTGGCCAATAGACGCTTCGGGTGAACCGGCCAACTTTCCTCCGCTCCTATCAGCAGATGGGCGAGCCTGGTCCGTACTCACAGATGCAGGTGTGGAACTGACGAACCCGACTTAAAGCTCCCAGGAAGAGCAAGCGAAGCACTCAATATGCTATTAAGAATCAGTCAGCGGGCGGCGGAAGTGACAGAGGCACAGCCTTGACAGAGGATTGCATGGAGAACCAGGATGAGGAGCGTGCTCCAGCCGGTGCTCTGGTTCTGTTTGTGGTCGCCTACGGTCTTTTTGGTTACTTTATCCTCCCCTCATTCGTAGACAGCTATTCGCGGCTAGGTCCGTGGTGGTTGACTGTTCCACTCGCGACTTCGGTGGTCTTGGCCATCGTGAGCGCACCACTAAGAGGGCGGCTTACGCTTGTCGTGGATGGCATTTTGGGAGTCGTCCTTTTCGTGACGTTGGCAGGTCTGTGGATTGCTGTGAACTGGAAGGCGCCACTAAAGGGAATTGGTTATGCCCTTGGTTGGGCTATTGTGGCCCGCTACAGCATCGCGATTCTTGTAGCCGTGGTGGCTCTGACCCGCAGAAAGGGATTTCCGCTTAGCGGTTTATCGCTACCCGCAAATGGGACGACACGATCAATGAAAGATCCAAAACCGACGTTCCTTGAATTGCTCCTGGGCCGAACTGTGGATGTTGAGCTTCCCGGGAAATCCGGCAGGCGAAAGGTCTCAAAGAAATGGTTCGATACAATGATTGCCGAGGGCCAGATTCAACCAGCCAACACCAGAGATAGCGAACCACCGGCCGTCTCGAATGCGAAACTGCTTGTAAGACTGGCGCGCCTGGGGCCCATCGGATTCCTTGTGCCATTGCTTGACAGATTTCCACAGCTCACTCAGGCCAAGCCAGAAGACTGGGACTTCTTTCTCGGTGTTGGTTCGGTTTGCGCAGGCCTTGCGCAGCACGATGTCAGTAACCCGCCAGAGTGGAACAAGGTTGTTCGCAGGTTGGTCGCCCAAGAACTCGTAGAGTGGCATGCGAACGCGCTTGATGCGCTTGAGGACTGCGAGGAGTTCGTCACTCGCACGATGGATGCACTCTTGAAAAACAGCGACGGCGAATGGAGCGATGCCCTTTCAAAATCGATCGGCTACTGGGTGTTCTGGAATGTGTTACGCCATAGACCAACCGGAGACGCCGATTTGGAGTTGGCCTCGGTAGTAGGTGCCTTGGCCCTCAGGACTGTCGAAG
Organism: Thermoanaerobaculia bacterium; assembly: GCA_038250865.1. Classification (GTDB taxonomy): domain Bacteria; phylum Acidobacteriota; class Thermoanaerobaculia; order Multivoradales; family UBA5704; genus DASYKS01. The sequence continues at coordinate 3,886 of JBBSBW010000012.1, forward strand.
GCTGTTGGGACCGCGAGGAGAAAACCTAAGGCCGGAGGCGATCATGGAGCAGTTCTGATATTTGGGCGACATGTAGAGAATTGCCGCCGTGGCCCAAGAGACCAGGCTTTGAGATCACAGATTGTGATCTCAAACTTTCGAGTGCAAGCTGCGAAAGCCCGCCTGCCCGAAATGGACATCGAAGGCGAGGGCATCCTCGACCTTACCTTGGCGCATCACGACAAACGAGTGGCAGTCTACAAGTCCCCAACTTTTGTCGCGGCGCGATCGATACAGGTCGAAGGCCGACTCGAAACCCTCCGCGTTGAGCCGGACGACTTCGACTTCCGCCGAAGTGAGAAAGTGCTCGATCACCTCAACGGCTTGCGCTTTGAAGCTGCGAGCCAGGGCGTTGCCGATCTCCAGCAGGATGGCGTCCGTTGTCAGGAGCCCGCGGCTCGCGTACTCGGCGGCGAGTCGTGTAGCGTGTTCATGATTGCGATCTCTTTTGTTGATCAGGGCGATAACAAACGAGGTGTCAACGAACAGCCTTGTCGGCTTCAAATTGCCGCTCTCCGCTCAGGTATTGGTCGAGATTGGTAGAGAAGTCCTCCGGCCCATCAATGCTGATCTTCTGGAGCTTGGCCAGGAGGCCCAGCTTCTCCTTGGGCGCAGAGGTCTTTTCCCGCGCCGGAACGGTCTCGATTCGTTGGGCTGTGACCCTCCGGTTGGTCCCACCGGGAACTCGCTTCATGGCGGTCTTCAAGGCGCACCCCCTTCAGTCGGCGTTTTGCATAACAGGCACCGACTCCGTAAGGACAAAGTATGGCATAGGAGCGCATCCCAGCCTCCACACCACCCGCCCGAGTAGGCCCGGCTCTCTGCCGCCCCACCCCGCCGGCCCGTTGACACCCCCCGGAGCCCGGGACACAATCCGTGCAGCTCAAGGCACGATGTCCGGAGAAGGTCGCTCCAGAGACGCCTGTAGGGTTCTAGGAGACGAATGGCCAATTACCTCCCGATTCTCGTATTCGTGGTCATCGCCGGGTTGTTTCTGGCGTCCACGCTGCTCATGGCGCGGTTGCTGCGGCATCGGGGGTTCGGGGGGACGAACCTCGATCCGTACGAATGCGGCAACGAGGCGGTGAGCTTCGCCCACGACCACCGGTTTTCGGTGCGTTATTACCTAATCGCGGTGCTGTTCGTGGTATTCGACGTCGAGACCGTCTTTTTGCTCCCTTGGGCCGTGTTGTTCGACAAGCTCGCGCTCTTTGGGTTCGTCGAGATGACGGTCTTCCTCGCCATCCTGATCGGCGGGTACGTCTACGTTTGGAACCGGGGGGCACTCGAATGGGCTTGAAGGTTCTGGACGAGACGGGCGATTCCCCCGCGGGCGCCGTGGAGTCGAACGTTCTCACTACGACGTACGACAAGATCTTCAATTGGGCGCGCCGGTCGGCGATCTGGCCGATGCAGTTCGGCCTTGCCTGCTGCGCGATCGAGATGATGGCGGTCCTGGATCCGCGCCACGACATGTCGCGCTTTGGCGCCGAAGTCTTTCGGGCGACCCCGCGGCAGAGCGACTTGATGATCGTCGCCGGCACGGTGACCGAGAAGATGGCGCCGATCGTCCGCCGGTTGTGGGATCAGATGCCCGAGCCGAAATGGTCGATCGCGATGGGCGCTTGCGCCACCTGCGGCGGCCCGTACCGGACCTATGCGGTGACCCAAGGGGTCGATCGGATCATCCCGGTAGACGTCTACGTGCCCGGCTGTCCGCCGCGGCCCGAGGCGCTGCTCTGGGGTCTCCTCCACCTGCAGCGGAAGATCGACCGGATGAAGAACGCCGGGGGAGTCCTGGAACGCCCCGCGCCGCGGCCCGGCGAGGCGCCGCGATGAGCGAGGAAGGCGAAGTCGCCGCGGCTCCGGCCGAAAAGCCGAATGAAAAACCGGCCGAAAAGCCGGCTTGGGAGCGGGACCCGGTCGTCCCGGAGTGGCGCGAGGCGGACGACGATCCGCTCGCGGCGGCGCTGCGCGAGGCCCTGCCCGACGCGATCCGGTCGGCGAAGACCTTCGCGGGCGATCTGACGCTGGACATCGAGCGCGAGCGGTTGGCAGACGTGGCGCGGGAGCTGAAAACCACGCACGGGTTCTCGCTGATCGTCGATCTGTGCGGCGCCGACTACCCTAACCGCGAGCCACGGTTCGATGTCGTGGTCCATCTCGCGAGCCTGCCGCCGGATCGGGCGTACCGGGTCGTGCGGTTGAAGACTCAGACCGACGAGGCGACTCCGGTTCCTACGCTCACCGGTGTCTATCGCGGTGCCAACTGGCCGGAGCGCGAGGTGTTCGACATGTACGGCGTGCGCTTCGAGGGGCATCCGGACATGACCCGCATCCTCCTGTGGGAGGGCTTCAACGGCCATCCGCTGCGCAAGGAGTTTCCGGTCGAGGGGATCGACACGGGCGCCGCGATCTATCCGGAGCATTACGGCGACACGATGGGTCCGGTCGCCGGAACCGGCACGGGGTGGAGACCGCCGAAGCCCGCGCCGCCCGTTTCCGACGAGACGAATGAGGGCGGCGGCGAATGAGCGCGCCAAACGGTTCGGCCGAGCCGAACGATCGTCTCTTTGAAGGCGAGGAGATGGAGCTGTCGTTCGGGCCGCAGCATCCCGCGACTCACGGCGTGCTGCGGCTGAACTTGAAGATCGAGGGGGAGCGGATCGTCGGCTGTTACCCGATCATCGGCTACCTCCATCGCGGCACCGAAAAGCTGTTCGAGCTGCATCCGTTCTTTCAAAACGTGCCGCATACCGACCGGATGGATTACGTGGCGGCGGCGACCAACAATTTGGCGTACGTGGGAGCGGTCGAGAAGCTGGTGGGGCTCACCGTGCCGCCCCGGGCGCGCTACATCCGGACGATCCTCGCCGAGCTTCAGCGGATCTCGTCGCATCTGGTCTGGCTCGCGACCCACGCGATCGACATTGGGGCGATGACGCCGTTCTTCTACTGCTTCCGCGAACGGGAGCGGGTGCTCGACCTGTTCGAGCAATATTGCGGCGCGCGCCTGACCCTCAACTGCATGCGCCCCGGCGGCCTTCCGTTCGATCTGCCGGTGGGCTGGGCGGACGCCTGCCGCCGATTCTGCGACGACTATCCGGCGAAGATCGACGAGTACGAGGGGCTGCTCACCGAAAACCGGATCTGGAAGCGGCGCACGGTCGGCGTGGGCGTCCTATCGCCCGAGGCGGCGCTCGATCTCGGCGTGACCGGTCCGATGCTGCGGGCGAGCGGCGTCGGCTTCGACTTAAGGAAAGCACGCCCCTACGAGGCGTACGGCGAAGTCGAGTTTGCGGTGCCGGTCGCTCAGAACGGCGACACCTACGACCGGTACATCGTGCGGATGGCTGAAATGAGGGAGTCGACCAAGATCGTCCTCCAATGCCTCGATTTGCTCCCCGCGACCGACGGCGGGCCGATCCTGGCGAAGCGGCCGCGCGTGCTCAAAGGTCCGAAGGCCGAGGTTTACCATGGGATCGAGGGTCCGAAGGGGGAGATCGGTTTCTACATCGTGGGCGACGGAAGCCCGAACCCCTACCGCTGCCACGTCCGGCCGCCGTCCTTCATGAACCTTCAGGCGCTGCCCGATCTCGCGAACGGCCATCTGGTGGCCGACCTTGTGGCGTTGATCGGATCGACCGACATCGTCCTCGGCGAGGTCGACCGGTGATCCCAATCCCTGCGGTCGCTGCGCTCGCGGCCCTGCCGTTCGGGCTCGAATCGCTGCGCGCGGCGGCGGGGGACACGCTGTTCTATTTCGCGATCTCGCCTGCGTTGAAGATCCTCGGCTTGGTGTTCCTGGCCATCCTGCCGGTGATCACCTATCTGGTGCTCGCCGAGCGGAAGATCCTCGGCTTCCTCCAGGTACGCGTCGGCCCGAACCGGGTAGGGCCGTGGGGGCTGCTTCAGCCGATCGCGGACGTGATGAAGCTGCTGGTGAAGGAAGACACGATCCCCAGCCGCGCGGTGCGTTGGGCGTTCGTGCTCGCGCCGTGCCTGGTGGTGGCTCCCGCCCTGGTGATCTTCTCGGTCGTTCCGGTCGGTCCGCCGTCTTCGACCCCAGGCGGGTTCTCGGGGTTCGTCACCGACATCGACACAGGGGTTCTGTTCGTCATCGCGGTTGCGACGATCGGGGTCTACGGCTTGATTCTCGGTGGCTGGTCGTCAAACAACAAGTTTTCCTTGATGGGCGGCCTGCGCGCCGCGGCGCAGATGATCTCTTACGAGGTGCCGCAGGGCCTCGCCCTGGTCGGACCCTTGATGCTCGCGGGAACGATGTCGATGGTCGGGATCGTCGAGGCGCAGCGCGGCGCGCGGGTCTGGTACGTCTTTCCGCAGCTGATCTCGTTCTTCATCTATATGGTGGCCGGAGTGGCCGAGACGAACCGCAACCCGTTCGACCTGCCCGAGGCGGAATCCGAGCTGGTGGCGGGGTTCCATACCGAATACAGCGGCATGCGTTTCGCGCTGTTCTTCCTCGGCGAGTACGCGAACATGATTGCGGTTTCCGCCGTCGCGACCACGCTGTTCTTGGGCGGTTGGCTGCGGCCGTTCCCGAGCGTCGCGTGGCTTTCGCCGCTCGACGTGGTGCCGGGGGCGATCTGGTTCGCGCTCAAAGTCTTCGCCTTCCTGTTCGTCTACATCTGGTTTCGCGGCACGTTTCCGCGCTATCGCTTCGATCAGCTGATGGCGCTCGGTTGGAAATGGTTGTTGCCCTTGGCGCTCGCGAACATCTTCGTGACCGCCTTGATCAAGCTCTGGCTCGCGAGGTGAGGCGGGTGAGCGCCTGGAAGCGTTTCCTCGACCGGTTCCTGTTGCTCGACCTGTTCGCGGGTCTGGCAATCACCGGCCGCGCCCTGTTCCGGAAGAAAGAGACGGTGCAGTATCCGGAGGAGCGCTTGGCGCCCGCGCATCGATTCCGCGGCATGTTCCGGCTCGACGAGGAGCGCTGCATCAAGTGCAACCTCTGCGCGATCGACTGCCCGATCGACATCATCTACATCGATTGGCACCAGGAGCTGAACGAGGCGACGGGCAAGAAGGAAAAGAAGCTCGACCGGTTCGACATCGACCTCCAGCGCTGCATGTTCTGCGGCCTCTGCGAGACGGGCTGCCCGACCGAGCCGAAATCGATCTGGCTGACCACCAAGACTTATGAGCTCGCGACCTACGATCGCTGGCAGCATCTCTACGCCGACAAAGAACAGCTCGAAGGGTGGCGCGGCCGCCCCGCCTATACCGACGAGGAGATCGCGGAATGAGTTTTCTCGCGGGGTTTCTCCAGGAAAACGGCGCGGCGATCCTTTTCTACCTGTTCGCGGGGCTCTCTCTGGCGGGTGCCGTCGGGGTGGTCACGTGGAAAAGCCCGATGAACGGCGCGCTATCGCTTCTGGTGACGTTTCTCGCCGTGGCGGCGCTTTTTCTGCTGCGCCATGCGGGGTTCGTCGGCATCGTCCAGATTTTCGTCTATGGCGGCGGGATTATGGTGCTCTTCCTGTTCGTCATCATGCTGGTCAATCTGAACCGGCTCGAAGCGTCGGAGCGGGTCTGGCGCCAGACGCCCTGGGCGTTGTTGCTTTCGCTCCTGTTCGCCGGGGTGGTGGGGGTGGTCGCCCGCGCGAATTGGGCTTTGGTGTCGACCGCTGGCTCGGCCGAAAGGTTGCGGACTTTCGGCGGCGAGGTGGTCGGCAACCCGCAGGCGCTGGGCCAGGAGCTGTTCCGCCGTTACCTTTTGCCGTTCGAGATCGCGTCGCTTTTTCTGCTCGTCGCGATGATCGGTGCGGTGGTGCTCGGGCGGCGCGAATGAGCCCCGCGAATGTTTGGAGCGTTGGCAACGTCTGGAACGTTGGCACCGAACACTATCTGGCGTTGAGCCTGCTGCTGTTTTCGATCGGCCTGTTCGGCGTGATCAACCGGCGCAACCTGATCACGATATTGATGTCGATCGAACTGATGTTGAACGCTGTGAATTTGAACCTGGTGGCGTTCTCCTACCAGCGCGGCGATCTGCTCGGCCAGGTGTTCACGGTGTTCACGATCACCGTCGCGGCGGGAGAGGCGGCGGTTGGTTTGGGCATCCTGCTTGCCATGTTCCGCCTGCGCCAGACGACGCGGGTCGATGCGGCCCAAGAGCTGGAAGGCTAGAGCGATGCGCGATCTCCTCTGGCTCGTGCCGCTGTTGCCGCTCCTGGGCGTTTTGGCGAACGGGCTGCTCGTCGGCCGTCGCGCGTCGGAGAAGACGGTCGCTTGGATCGCCTGCGGCAGCTCGGGAGCCGCGGCTCTCCTGGCGCTCGGGGTGATCGCCGATTATTTGCGCTCGATGTCGCCCCAGCCGTTCGAGCTGCACCTTTGGGAATGGATGTCGCCCGGAACGCTGCCGCTGTCTGGCGCCGGGGGCGGGGCGGTCGATCTTTCGATCGGATTCGGCCTTCTGCTCGATCCGCTGTCGGTCGTGATGCTGTTCGTCGTCACGTTCGTCGGCTTCTGGATCCATCTCTATTCGGTGGGCTACATGGCCGGCGAGCCGGGGTTCCGGCGCTATTTCACCTATCTGAACCTGTTCCTGGTCGCGATGCTGGTGCTGGTGCTCGGCGACGGCTACGCCTCGATGTTCTTGGGCTGGGAAGGCGTGGGGCTCTGCTCGTACCTGCTGATCGGCTTCTATTTCGATCGCGAGAGCGCCGCCGATGCAGGGCGGAAAGCGTTCATCGTCAACCGGATCGGCGACTTCGCCCTGCTCGCCGGGCTGTTCGCCCTGGCCGGTCGCTTCGGCACGCTCCAGTTTGCGGAGATCGGTTCCCGCATAGCCGCTTCAACCGATGCGCTCCGCGCGCCCTACGTGCTCGGCCTGTCGTTTGCCGCCTTCGTGGCGCTCTGCCTTTTCCTTGGGGCGACGGGCAAGAGCGCGCAGATCCCCCTCTACGTCTGGCTGCCCGACGCGATGGCCGGGCCGACTCCCGTTTCGGCGCTGATCCATGCCGCGACGATGGTGACCGCCGGGGTCTACCTGGTGGTGCGGTCGAACGGGATTTTCCAGCTCGCACCGGGGATCTCCGCCCTGGTCGCCTGGGTGGGTGCCGCGACCGCCCTGGTCGCCGCGGGGTTCGCGCTGGTGCAGACCGATCTTAAAAAAGTGCTCGCCTATTCGACCATTTCGCAGCTCGGGTACATGTTCCTTGCCGCGGGGCTCGGGGCGTATGCGGCGGCGGTCTTCCACCTCGCGACCCATGCGTTTTTCAAAGCGCTGTTGTTCCTCGCCGCGGGCGCGGTGATTCATGCGCTCGGCGGAGAGCAGGATCTGCGCCGGATGGGCGGGCTGTGGAGCCGCCTGCCCGGGACCGCGCGGGCCTTCGGGATCGGCGCCCTCGCAATCGCCGGAATCCTGCCGTTCGCGGGATTCTGGAGCAAGGACGCAATCCTCTCGGCCGCGGCGGCGAGCGGTACTTCCGGGCACTGGGTTCTCTACGCGGCCGGCTTGCTGACCGCGGGGCTCACGGCCTTCTACATGTTCCGCGCGTTTGCCTTGGCGTTCCTGGGCTCCTACCGCGGCGATCCGAAATCCCAGCATCCCCCGCACGAGGCACCCTGGACGATGGCTCTGCCGCTGTTCGTTCTCGCGGTTGGGGCGGTCGCCGCCGGGTGGCTGGGAATTCCGGAGTCGCTCGGCGGAGAGAATCGATTTGGCCGGTTCCTGGAGCCGGTGGTGGCCCCGTTTTCGGGGAGAGTTCCCGCGGGGCCTGTCGGGTTGTCGCAGGCCGCAGAGATCGGCGGGATGGCGCTCGCGCTCGGAATCGCCGTGACGGCGATACTTCTCGCGCTGCGGATCTACCGCGCGGGTCCCGAGCGCGGCGCGGCGCTTGCCGTGCGCTTCCCGCGGCTCCACTCTCTGTTGGTTCACCAGGCTTGGGTGGACGAGATTTACGACGCGACGATCGTGCGCGGCAGCTGGAGTCTCGCGCGCCTCGCGGCGAAATTCGACGCTCGGGCGATCGATCGCGTCCTGGTCGATGGGGCGGGGCGCGCGACGGTCTTTTCGGCTTGGCTTTCCGGCCTGTTCGACTGCCACGTGGTCGACGGGCTGGTCAACCTTTCCGCCTGGCTGCTCGACCGCTTCTCTCGCACCCTGCGGCGCGTTCAGACCGGGGCGGTCTCCAACTACGCCTTTGCGCTCACTTTGAGCGCTTTCGTCCTGGTGTGCCTCTACGCGGTGTGGCGGTAAGGGTCGGTTCGTTTTTCGAGAGGGAGCGCCATGTTCGACTGGGTACACGGAGTGCCGATCCTTTCGCTGATCTGCTTCCTGCCTTTGGCGGGGGCGCTCGTGGTGATGTTCGCTCTGCGCGATCCGGCGACCATCCGGCGATTCGCGTTCGGGGTGGCGCTGATCGATTTTCTCCTCTCGCTGCCGCTCTGGTTCACATTCGACGCCCAAGGACCGCTGTTTCAGTTCAAAGAAGGTCTCGATTGGATTCCCTCGATCGGCGTCCGCTACGAGATGGGGATCGATGGCATCGCGTTGCTGCTGGTTCTGCTCACCACGCTTTTGGGCACGCTCGCGTTTCTTTCGTCCTGGAGCGCGATCCGTGAACGGGAAAAGGAGTACTACACCTTCCTGCTGTTGCTACAGACCGGCATGCTGGGGGTGTTCTGCGCGCTCGACTTCTTCCTGTTCTACGTCTTTTGGGAGGTCATGCTGGTGCCGATGTATTTCCTGATCGGCATCTGGGGCGGGCCGCGGCGGCTCTACGCTTCGATCAAGTTCTTCCTCTACACGCTCGTCGGTTCGGTGCTGATGCTGCTGGGGATTCTCGCGCTCTACTTCTGGAACGGCCGGGGATTGTTCGGTTGGACCGGCGCGGGCAACCCGCTTTCGTTCTCGATCGAGCAGTTCCATCGCATCGGGCCGTCGATCCCGGCCGATCTGCAATTCTGGATCTTTCTCGCCTTCTTCGTCGGCTTTGCGATCAAAGTGCCGATGTTCCCTTTCCACACCTGGCTGCCGGACGCGCATGTCGAAGCGCCGACCGCAGGGTCGGTGATCCTCGCGGGCGTTCTGCTCAAGATGGGAACTTACGGCTTCGTCCGGTTCTCGCTGCCGATTCTCCCGGAGGCGACGCGCCGGCTGGTCCCTTGGATGATCGGTCTTTCGGTCATCGCCATTCTCTACGGTGCGCTCTGCGCGATGGCGCAGCGCGACATGAAGAAGTTGGTCGCCTACTCGTCGGTCTCGCACCTGGGGTTCGTGACGCTCGGCATCTTCGCCTTGAACGGCCCGGGCCTTTCGGGCGGCGTGCTCCAGATGATCAACCACGGCCTTTCGACCGGTGCGCTGTTCCTGCTGGTCGGCGTGCTTTATGAGCGGCGCCACACCCGGCAGATCGCGGATTTCGGCGGCCTTTCGGCTGTCATGCCGCGTTACGCGACGATCTTCCTGATCATCACCCTCGCCTCGATCGGCGTGCCGACCTTAAACGGCTTCGTCGGCGAATTTACGATCCTGATCGGCGCCTTCTCTCGGAGCTGGCTCTGGGCGATCGCCGCGACGCTTGGCATCGTGCTCGGCGCGGCGTACATGCTCTGGATGTTTCAGCGGGTCTTCTTCGGTCCGGTGAGCCACGAGGAGAACCGGAAGCTTCCGGATCTTTCGGGCCGCGAGCTGGTCTACCTGCTGCCGATCGTGGCGCTCTGCTTCTGGATCGGCCTTTACCCCAAGCCGTTCTTCCGGATTCTGGAAAAGCCGGTCGCCTTTCTGGTCGAGAACGCCGAGCGGGCGGCACCGGTCGCGAACCCCGACGCGGTTCTAGGACGCTGAGATGCCTTTTCCTTCGGCCATCTCGCTCAGAGATGTCGCTCTGATCGGCCCGGAGCTGCTTCTGGGGGCGGCGGGCTTGCTGCTGCTCGTGGCCGGGGCGATCGGCAAGGGGCTGACGCAAAAGGACGCCGCAAGAGTCGCGGGATTCAGCCTGGCGCTGGGGGCGGCGGTTCTGTTCGAGGTGCGCTCGGTGGTCGGCGCAATACCCGCCCGGTTGTTTGGCGGCAGCCTCGTGCTCGACGGCTATGCGTTCTTCTGGCAGCTCCTGGCGCTCGCCTCCGTCGGCCTGGTGGTCCTGATGTCATCGCGGGGCCTCGAATCGATCGCTTCGCGCGCGTCGGAGTATTTCGCGCTGCTGCTGATCGCGACCTCCGCCTTGATGCTGATGGTCGCGGCGCTCGATCTGTTGACGCTCTGGATCGCGCTCGAAACGATGGCGCTTTCGAGCTACATCCTGGCCGGGATCTTCACCCGGGAGCGGCGCTCGAACGAGGCGGCGATCAAATATTTCGTGCTCGGAGCGCTCTCTTCGGCGATCCTGCTCTACGGCATCTCGCTGCTCTACGGGGCGACCGGCACGCTCACTCTGGAAGGGCTTGCGGGGGCGATGCCCGCTGCACTCACCCAAGGCAGCCGGCTCGCGCCGCTCGGCGGGTTGCTCGTCGCTGCCGGGCTGTTCTTCAAGATCGCCGCGGCGCCGTTTCATTTTTGGGTTCCGGACGTGTACGTCGGAGCGCCCACGCCAATCACCGCCTTTCTCGCCAGCGCCTCGAAGCTCGCGTCGTTTGCGGTGCTCGGCCGGGTGTTTCTTGTCGCCTTCGGGGGAGTGCAGGTCGAGTGGCAGCCGGTGATCGCCGGGGTCGCCGTGGTGAGCATGATCTGGGGCAACGTCGGGGCGCTCACCCAATCGAACGTCAAGCGGCTGCTCGCCTACAGCTCGATCGCCCACGCCGGCTACTTGCTGATCGGGGTACTCGCCGCCTCCGAAACCGGCCTCTGGGCTGCGATGTTCTATGCCGCGGCGTATGCGTTCATGACGATCGGAGCCTTTTCGGTCGTCGCCCTCTGGAGCCGGGGCACCTATGCGGCGGAATCCTGCTCCGACTACGCCGGGCTCGGCCGCCGCTCGCCGTATCTGGCGGCCTCGATGCTGATCTTCCTGATCGGGCTCACCGGGATTCCGCCGACCGGCGGCTTCTTCGGCAAGGTGTTCCTGTTCGCCGCGGCGGTCGAAGCCGGCTGGACTTGGGTCGCCGTGGTGGGTGTGCTGACGAGCGCCCTGTCGCTCTATTTCTACTTCCGGATCGTTGTCTTCCTCTACTTTACGCCGGCCGCCGAACCGGCCACGGGGGGGGAGACGTCGTCCGCCCCGGCGATTTCGGCCGCCTCGATCGGCATCGGCCTCTGCGCGGCCCTCACCCTCGCTCTCGGGATCTTTCCCGGCCCGCTGATCGACCTGATCAAACAGAGCTTGCTCGCCATGCGATAAGCTCTCGGTTGAGGGCGCCCGGGTCGGAGGCGCCGGAATCGAGATCAGGTGCCGTAAATGGCGAGGGGAGTTCCCGTGGCAAAAGAGAGCGGTGACCACCAAAAGGGGTGGGACTTCGAGGCGGCGGCCATGCCCTTCGTCGATGCGCTCTACAACACCGCCTACCGGATGGCGCGCAATTCGGAGGACGCGGAAGACTTGGTGCAGGAGACGTACCTCAAAGCCTACCGCTACTACGACAAGTTCGAGGAAGGTACCAACTTCAAGGCGTGGCTCTTCAAGATCATGAAGAACACGTTCATCAACAACTATCGCAAGAAGCAGCTGGCCCCGGCGTTTTCGGACTTTGCCGACATCGAAGAGAGCTTCGAGAGCCAGGTGAGCGAGGAAGTCGCACGCCAGAATCCGAACCCGGAAGAAGAGCTGCTGGAAAACGTGCTCGACGGGGACGTCCAGAAGGCGCTCGAAAAACTACCGCCTGACTACCGAATGGTGGTGATCCTCGCGGATCTCGAAAACTTCTCCTACAAGGAGATCGCCGAGATCCTGGAGGTTCCGGTGGGTACGGTGATGAGCCGTCTCTACCGCGGCCGCCGGCTGCTCGAAGCGGCGATGCTCGAGTTCGCCAAGGGGCACGGCTACCTGCGCGGCGGTGAGCCGACCAAGATGAGAAGCCGGCCCAGTCCGGCGCCGTCGAAATGAGGTTTGCCGAAGGCCGTCCCGGGTTGCGGAATTTCCCGAACGCTCTTGGAGTTTTCGCCGGTAGAATCGAGAGAGACCACCGAGCTGACCCTATGTCTTGCCATATCGATCGAACGATTCCGGGGGACCGAATCGATGGACTGTAAGCGGATCAGCGAAGTGATCTATCTATTCTTCGACAATGAGCTGGAGGAAGACCTCCTGGCGCCGTTCCAGGCGCATGTCGATCGTTGTCCCGAGTGCGCCCATCAGGTCGGCAAGACTCGGAAGGTTTTGATTCTGGTGCGCGAGCGGTGCGAGCGCTGCTGCGCGCCCGAACATCTGCGGTTGAAGATTCTCACCAGCATGCCTCATCGCCGCTCTGCGGCCCGCCCCCATTAGGAGGGCTCATCATGCGTACTTCCTCGCGCTTCCGGGCGTTTCTCATCCTTGGCGTATTTCTCGCGCTCATTGCCGGCTCGGTCCCGCTTCTGGCCCAGGGTGGCTGGCGCCTTTCCGGAATGGGCGGCGAGAGCCTGTCGGAAGCCGATGTCGGTCAGGGCGCCACGGTGGTGGTCGTCTGGGCTTCCTGGTCGCCAAAGTCGCGCGACATCGTGGAGCGGGTCAACCAGATCGCCGGCCACTGGTCCGGCAAGGCGCGCGTGGTGACGGTCTCGTTCCAGGAGGAGAAGGCCGCAGTCTCCGGATTTCTTGCGGGTAAGGGCTTGAGCGTGCCGGTTTTTCTCGACGGCGACGGCAGTTTTTCGCGAAAATATTCGATCGCCACTCTGCCCGGCCTTCTGGTGCTCAAGGACGGCCAAGTGGCGTATCGGGGCAAGCTGCCCGAAGATCCAGATGCGGTGATCGCCGAGCTGGTTCGGTAAATTAGGTCTGCAAACGGGTTGCGAGCGGCGGAAGCCGCCTGCTACACTGCCCGTGGTCGCTGACGCCCTGGTCTCGGCCGCCCTTGAATTCCGCCTTCAAAGACGGCGAGGAGGACCCCCGGCCGGATGGCATTCCATAGGCGTCACGCCCTCTCTGTATTGCGCTTGGCGGTGCCGGTCGGACTGGCGCTCGTCGGCTGGACGCTGAACGTTTCCACCGACCGGTTGGAAGCCTACAACCGTTCGCCGTATCCGGTAACCTCCATTCCCGCCTTCCGCGAGAAGTTCGCCCCGCGGCTTGCCTCGCCAACCGCGACCTCGCGATGGCTCGATCGCGCCCGAGTTCCGGTCGAATATTCGCTGAACCGCGGCGAAACCGTCCCTTCGCTTTTTGCCCGCTTAGGTCTCGCAGGCGGTGACGCCGAACAAGCAATCGCCGCCTTTTCCCGCGATCTCGACCCCCGTCGGCTGCGCGCCGGCAACCGGTTTTCTGCATATTTTGGGCCACGGGCGGCTTTGGCCGGCCTCGATCTCACGGTGTCGGGCGTGGGGCGACTCGAAATGGCGCGCGGCGCGAGCGGCTGGAAGTCCCGGTGGCGGGATTTCGCCCGCACCTCTCGGCTCCGCGTGGTCCGCGGCTCAATCGACGGCGCTTTCGACTCGTCGGTCCAGGCGGCCGGCGGCCCGCCGTCGCTCGCCTATCGGATTGCCGAAATCCTCCAGTGGGACGTCGATTTCGCGCGCGATCTCCATCGTGGCGATCGGTTCGAAGCGCTGTACGAAGAGGTTTTGGTGGACGGCAAACCCTATGGAGTGCAGAAGGTGATCGCGGTCGGTTACGAGGGCGATGGCGGCCGGAAAGAGGCGATCCGTTTCGGTACGGACGGCACTTTTTACGACGGCGAAGGCCAGCCTCTGCGCAAAATGTTCCTGCGCTCGCCGCTGCGTTATTCCCACATCACCTCGCGCTTCAGCATGCGACGGTTCCATCCGGTACTCGGCGTCTTTCGGCCGCACTATGGCATCGACTACGGAGCCCCGATCGGGACGCCGGTTCAATCGACGGCGGGTGGCGTGGTCGTCTCCGCGGGTTTTGAGCGAGGGGGCGGCAACGTGGTGAAGGTCCGCCACGCGGGCGATTACGTGACGGCCTACCTGCATCTTTCGCGGTTCGGCAGCGGCATCCGGCCAGGCGCGCGGGTCCGCCAGGGCGACACCCTCGCCTATACCGGGATGACGGGTCTCGCGACCGGACCGCACCTCGACTACCGGGTTCAACATCAGGGGCGCTGGATCGACCCGCTCTCGCTCACCAGCGTTCGCGATCAGGATCTGCCGTCCCGCCAGCTCGCGTCGTTCCGCGGTTGGCGGAACGAGGTGCGCCGGGCATGGGTCTCCGGTCAGGTCGACCGGCTGGGGGGCTCTTTGGGCCTGCCGGCTCCGCTGCCCGGGGCGCCGCAGATGGCGGGCCGACGCGTTCCGGTCGGTAGTGCATCGACGGTCCTGGCTCGCTAGACTGGAAAATGCGCTGCCGCGCCTGGTGCCGCGTCGATCTCGCGGGCGGAACTCTCGACATCTGGCCGCTCGGGTTGGCATTTCCCGGCGCCCGGACGGTGAACGTCGCGATCGATGTCGCCGTGCGCCTCACGCTGGTTCCCAGCCCTGATCGGCACTTTCGGGTTCGCCAGTCGGGAACTGAGATTGTGGTTCCCTCTCTTTCCGCTCTCTCTGCGCGTGAAGATTCGGCGTTGATCGGCGTCTTTGCCGAAGCGCTCGACCTGCCCCCGTTCGAGCTAGACCTCGCGAGCGACTCGCCGCGCGGCGGGGGATTGGGGGGCAGTTCGGCAATCGGCGTCGCGTTCCTTGCTCTCGCCGAGGAGGTTTTCGACCTGCCGCGCTCCTCTGCCGCGGAACGCACCCACGTCGCCCGCGACCTCGAAGCCCGATTGATGGGGCTGCCGACCGGCCTCCAAGATCATTACCCGGCGTTGCTCGGTGGGGCGCTCGAAATTCTGCACCGCCCCGGCGGAGAACGGGTCCGCCGAATCGCGGTGGATCTCGATGCGCTCTCCGATCATCTGGTGTTGGTCGACACGGGTGCGAGCCATTTTTCGGCCGGCCAGAACTGGCAGGTCGTCCGTCGCTGTCTGGAAAAGGACGCCGAGGTCCGCTCCGCTCTCGGTGAAATCGCCGAAGTGGCCGAAGCGATGGCCGAATCTCTCGAACGAAACGACTTCCCCCAGGCCGGGCACCTCCTGCTCCGCGAATGGCAGGCGCGCAGCCGCCTGGCAGAGGGGATCTCGACACTGAAGATCGAAGAACTGCTCGATCGCTCGGCGGCGCTCGGCGGCTGGGGCGGAAAGGCCTGCGGAGCGGGAGCGGGAGGCTGCGTCGCGCTGCTCGTTCCCGCCGAAGGCAAGGCGGAGATCGCCGCCGAGATGGAGAAGTTGGGCGGTCGCGTCGTCCCCGCCCGAGCGGTTGCCGGGCCGATCGAAATTTTCGACTAATTCAAAGCCGCCCCAAAAAAGCGAAAGCCGGCTGGACCTCGCGGTCGAGCCGGCTTCGATCGTTTCATGCGAAAACGGTCAGCGGTTCTTCGCGCGCTGCGCCAGGATCTGCTCGGCCTGTTCCTGCGTCATGTTGGCGCCGAGCGTGATGCTCAGGACGTCGGTCCAGCCATCCGCGGTCGATTCACGGTAGAGGATCTTGTCGCCCTGCGACCAACTGACGATCACGGAATCGCCGTGGGTCGAGGTGTAAATGCTCGGCACGGCGTCGCCGGTGTCGGGTATCGGGAGGTCGAGGGTAGTGTGGAGGGCGAGTGCGTGACCTGGCTTGTCCACGGTCGGCTCGGCCGTCGCCGTAGCCATGATTTCGGTGACTCGATAGACCAGATTCTGCTGACGCCCGCCCCTCCCCCCGAATCCATCGGCGCCGATCTCGATGATCTGGGCTCGCAATGCATCGGCAAGCCGCCTGACCTGCCCCGGTGTGAATCGGCTACCAATTTCTATGATCTGAGCCCGAGCGGCATCGGCGATGAAGCCCCGGACGCTCGGATGGAGATTAGTGCCGATTTCTATGATTTGAGCCCGAACCGCATCGGCCAGAGGTGTAATCGGTGAAGGAATCCGGGGATAGGTGAGAATCTTCGCCCGCACCCGCGCCGCGATGTCGGAAAGATCGACGGAAAGGACATCAATCTCAAGGGTGTTCAGTCGCCCCGACTCGGAATTGACGAACGTCGCTACGGTCGTCGTGCCGTCGTCGCCGATTTGAATCGAAGGTGCGTGAAGCAGTGGCCCGGACGGAACTGCCGCCACTTGTTTGTCGTCGCTTTTCGCGAGATCGTCGAGCAGGAACACGGGGTTCCAGCCGAGATAATCACCGTCGATCAACACGACCGGCGCGTAGACGGCACGGTCTTCGCTTCCGGTGGTTTCCCACCAAACGGTCTCGACGACGGTGCGGTAGTGGGACTCCGGGGTGCCACTCGCACCCGCGACCTCGAAGGTGTCGTGGCTCACCGCGATCCGCGGCGAGCTTTTGAAGCTGTATCGATCGCCGGAGATCTGCACCACTTCGCCGAACTGGTCGTCGGTTAGGCTGGTGAGATAAAGGACGGAATGGAGCGGGTTGATCCGGCTTTCCCAGACCAGGAAGACGCTCTTCGACGAATCTTCAAAGAAGAGGGACGGGGAGCTTTCGACATCGTTGCCGCCCGTTCCCGGAACCAGCAGCCGTTGGGTGGTCGGGCCGTCCGGGCCTGGATGCGTGACGTCCAAGGCGAGCACTGTCAGATCGGACTGAGCGAGCGCGGTCGGGAAGAGATCCCCGTAGGTGCCGATGCGGACCCGGTAAATGTCACCATTCGCACCGAGCGCAAGATCGTGCGCTTCAGCAAACAGCGGCGAAACGCTCGCGAGCGCGAGAGACAGAGTTGAGAGGATGTGCCGGATCTTCATCGCTTTTATGCTCTCAGGTTGATCAGCTTGCGAACGTCAATCGCGAGCAGGAAATCCGGAAGATACCGGTCGTTCGGGAAAAATCGTTCCTGCAGCGTCCGAAAGTGCTCTCTGGCACCACGTGTGTCGCGAGACAGATTCGCGGCTTCGCCCAACAGATAGAGCGCGTTCTTCGCGATGTCATCGTCACCGACAGTTTCGGCGATTTTCAGAGCGACGAGCCCGTGGCGGTAGGCGGCGCGGTAACGGCCGATTTCCAACATCGCAAAGCAGAGATCGATTCGGGGATAGCGCTCGAAGCCGCGCGCACCCATGGCGCGAAGGGTGCGCAGCGACTGGTAGAGATAGCGAAATCCTTCGGCATACCGACCCTCAACGGTCCGGCAGTATCCGATGTTGTCCAGGATGAGCGCGCGCTCCAATTTACGTACCGTCGGCATCAATTTCAGCGCCTGCTCGTATTCCACTGACGCTTGGTCGAAGTAGCTCTCGGTGATGAGGATGTTGCCAATGCTGTTGTGCGAGACAGCCCTCCAGTCCTCTCGATCGAGCACTACCGCCCTGTCCAGCGAGATCCGTGCGTAAAAAAGTCCCTTTTTGAAGGCTTTCCGAAACTCGTGGGCGTGCGCCAGGTTATAGGCCGCAAGCCAGCAGTTTTCGAGGTCGGTGTTGCGCATCAGAATCTCGCGCAAGCGAATCAGATCGCCATCGGAAATCGTTCCGGTCTCGATCTCCACTGCGGCGAGGTTGCAGAAGGCGCGGTCGATTAGCCGCTCTTCGCCATCCTCACGCGCCCGGACAAGCGCTTCTTCGAAGAGGCGATGGGCAACTTCAAGGTCGCCTTGATTCAGGGACTTGAGGCCCCGCTCGCGCAGGAGCTCGTAACTGGCGGGTGTCGTACCGATCACATCCATACTAGAGACCCCCACTCACTCGCCCATTTCATCGGAGCGACGCTCGAGCTGCTCGCGTTTGAAGGCTACGAAATCCTCGACTTCGCGCTGGGCGGCCTCGTCCAGGCCGGAGAGGTCGCGGGCAACCCGCAGCGCCCGGGTCGAAACCTCTTGCGCCTGGTTCACCTCGTCGAAGAACTCGCCGATCGAGAGCTTGAATTCGGCCACGATGCGGAACAGGGTGTCCAGGCTGACCCGGTATTCACCCTTCTCCATGCGGGAGAGGTCGGACTGCTGGATTCCGAGACGAGTTGAGAGTTCCACCTGCGTCAACTTATGGTCGCGGCGGAGCTGCCGGATCTTCCGGCCGACGAGCTGGACCTGGCGAATCTTGGGCGAAGCGATCATTTCGGCTCATCTCACTCGAAGCGGCTATGTCAAAATGGCATAGGAGCGTCGGTTTGGACGGAAGAATAGCGCCGGAATCGCCAGCCGTCAATCGAGGATTTGGAGAGTGAAGAACGAGAGGTAAGGAGCCGTGCCCTAAAACCAGGCACGGCCAGAGCAAATTAGCCGATATCGATGATCTGCGTGCGGGCGTCGGGATCCTGATCCGAGGGCGGGTTCGTGCCACCGACGTCGAGGATTTGGGCGCGAGTTCCACCGGTCACCGCGTCGAGCCGGGCGGGAGCGAAGCGGGTGCTTCGGGGGGTAAGTTTCTTCATGAACGGCCTTCCCTTCTTTTACGGCCGGGAGCGATTCCCCGAGCCGAGCTGCATAGCGCTCGCGCGCCTAATGGTACTGTACGGATCAGTCGGCTGGAGCGTTTTAGATCCAAGCAAGGGGTAGAACCCGGCGCACTTCTGAACCGCTCCGCGTCTGTAGACCTCGCTACGGGGAACCGGCGGCGACACGGGTCCCAATGTCTGGGGAATCTCAGTCTGCGAGGACCGGCGGGTTGCGCTCGCTTGCTGGCGCGAAAGGTGACAGAAGTGCTCCGAGACGAACACGTGGTCACCCGGTCGGTCACAGCACCGTTCGAAGCCCAGAAGGGACTTCTGGCGGTCGGCGGAATGGTTCTTGGGCTGGGCGAAAAGCTCCGCTTCTAGGGCGGAAAACTCCGGGTCCTGGGCGGAAATCTCCTGGCGTTCGGCGGAATTCTCCCCGGACTCCCCGAAACGCTCCGTGGATTCCCCGGAACTTTCCTCGAACTCACAGGAAAACTCCTCCTCTTCGGAGGAATTCGCCTTGTCCTACGCGGAAACATCCGGAGATCCCAGGGTGTACTCCGCCAAGGTAACGGCCTTTTCCGGTGATTTAGAGGAGCATTCCGGAGAGCCGGAGGAGTTTTCCTGAGAGCCAGAGGAAGCATCCTGTGGTTCAGAGGTGCCTTCCTGGAATCCAAAGGAGCCTTCCCCGCAAGTCCAGGGGTGGTCCTGGAGTCCGGCGGGATATACCGCGAAAACGACGGAGCTTTCCCGCCAGCCCAGGGATCTTTCCGCTGAAGGCGATCCGTTTTCCGCCAAGTCAAGGGAGCATTCCGTTCACCTTTCGGATCGATCCGTTGCTTGACCGGAGCGTTCCGTGCATTCTCCGCAGTCATCCCGATTTCCGTGTGCTATTCTTCTCGGCCAAGAACACAGATCGTTTCCTCCGAGAAAGGAGTTCCCGATGGGCATCAAGTCCTACGCAGCCCGGTTGGACCGGTGGCAGAGCATGGTCCAGAACATCCAAGAAGTGCTCGGGGACCTTCCCGGAGTCGATGCGACCTTCGCGCTCGCCCGGCAGAAGGTCGCCGATTTGCGCGAGACGCAATCCGACTTGCAGCGCCTGGAGGGCCAGAGAAAAGAGGGCGTGGTCCGTCGCCGCCAGCTCGACCGGGAGGCCGAACAGGCGATCCGCCGGCTCTCAGCCCTCGCCCGCGCCCACATGGGGTTCTCCAACCCGGCGCTCGAAGCGTTCGGCGTCCGGTCCGAGGACCGCGGTCGCCGCGCTCGGAGCATCAAGGAGCCGGCGAAGGCCGAAGCGGCGCTGTCCTGACCCGAGGGCGGGGTTGACGCGCCCGGAACCGCCCGGCACCTGTAAACTCCGCCGCCGTGACCAGACTCTCCCAACGGATCGACACGCTTCGGGCGTCTGAGGTTGGACGCTCCGGGTCCCTCGTGAATTCAGCCGCCGCCCGATGAACAGCCGTCTCTTCCTGCTCAAAGAACTGGTCCGGCGCGACGTCAAGGGGCGCTATGCCGGTTCCCTCTTCGGCCTGGTCTGGTCGTTCGCGCAACCGCTATGGATGCTCGCTCTGTTCGGGTTCGTGTTTTCCTCGATCATGAAGGTGCCGGCGGTCGGGGTGAAGAACGGCAACTTCGCGATCTTCCTGTTCAGCGGTCTGCTCCCCTGGATGGCGGTTCAGGAGGGGATCCTGCGCGCCACCACCTCGGTGACCGACAATTCGAGCCTGGTCAAGAAGCTGCGCTTTCCGGCCGAGATCCTCGGCCTCGCGGTCGTGCTCGCGGCGCTGGTCCACGAGGGGATCGCGATGCTCGCGTTCTTCGCCGTGGTCGCTTGGACCGGGGAGATCTCCTGGCGTGGCCTGCCGCTGCTGCTGCTGGCGATCCCGGTTCAGGTGGCGCTCACCCTGGGAGTGGGATGGCTGTTGGCCGCCATCCATGTCTTTTTCCGCGATGTCGCGCAAATCCTGGGGATGGGGCTTACCGCTTGGTTCTACCTGACGCCGATCGTCTATCCGGCGTCGTACGTGCCAGAACGGCTTCGTTTTTGGGTCGGGCTCAACCCGTTAACCGGCCTCGTCGGGCTCTACCGAGCGGCGCTTCTCGCCGATTCGCCGCTTCCTTCGCGTGCCTCCCTGGTGTCGCTCGGCCTTTTCGCATGCGGGTTTTTCGCTCTCGGGGGGTGGCTTTTCCGCCGCCTCAAGGCAAGCTTCGTCGACGAGATCTAGAATACGGCCTTCCGCGGCCCGGATTTTGCTCTTCGACGGCCGCGACCCAAAGTACGCTTGGGTCCCACCGATGACCTGGAGACAAGAAATGCCCACGTCCCACCTTCGTCCCATCCTCGCCGCGCTCTCGGCGTTCCTTCTTTGCAGCCTGGCCGGTCAGGCCCAGGCGACCGCGGCTCCGGCGGATACGAAGGCGAAACCGGAGGTCGCGACCGAGAAGGATGCCAACATCGCGGAGACCGCGAACCCCGCGCATCCTGCGGACACCCCTTCCGATTTGGAGCCCACGAGCACCGATCCTGCCAATACGGGACCCCAACCGCCGGATGGAGTCTGGTTTAAGGACGCGGAGGGGCGAGAGTATTTCCTCGACAAGCTGGCCAAGTCGGCGGGGCCCTACAATAAGAACGACGATGGAACCGTCCGGACCGTCTGGGGCATCGTCCTCAAGATTGAGAAGGAAGACGACGAGAACTTCTATTACCGGGTCTACAAACAGACGGCGGCCGAAACCCCGATGTCCGCCCGCCCGGAGCCGCCGAGTCCGGAGATGCTGGATGCCGCGGCGAAGAGCTACGTCCAAGTTCCCCAGACTTCTAGTGTGAAGGCGACCCCGTTCTCCAAGGGGCTGCCGGCGACCGGCCAATGGCGGCATGGGTTCGTCCTGGCGGACATGAACGAAGACGGTTTTCTCGACGTCGTGCACGGCGCGGCGCGCAAGACCCTGTCCGTGCCGCAGATCTTCCTCGGTGACGGCAAGGGCAACTGGCGTTATTGGTCGGAGGCGAAATACGCCCAGCGGCCTTACGACTACGGCGACGTCGCAGTGGCCGACTTGAACGGCGACAAGCACCTCGACTTGGTGCTCGCAGTCCACCTCCATGGCGTGATCGCCCTGTTGGGCGACGGCAAGGGCAACTTTACCGACTGGAGCAAGGGGCTCGACTTCGTCGTGTCGAAAGGGGGCGTGTCGCCGGGATTTTCGAGCCGGGCGGTCACGATTGCCGATTGGAACGGCGACAAGCGGCCCGACATCATCGCGCTCGGCGAAGGCCCGCGCCTTTCGGTCGATCGATCCAGCACGAGCAACGACGATTCCAACGGCATCGTGATCTATCTCAATCAGGGCAACGGCACCTGGGTGCGCAAAGATCAAGGGACGGGAACCGACCAGCTGTTCGGCGACGCCATCGTACTCGGCGACCTGAATCATGACGGCCGAAAGGACATCCTGGTTCCATCGAATACCTTCAGCCGTAAAGACATCGTGAACTACGCCAAGAAGGACGGCTCCTGGCAGAGCATCAACATTCCTACGCTGCGCCCCTCGGGCTACATCCGGGGCGTGGCGATCGCCGATTTCAACGGCGACGGAAGAAATGACTTTGCCACCGGGTTCGTCAATCGCGAGCTCGGCGTCTGGCGCACCGGGGTCGACGTCCAACTGGCGCAGGCCGACGGCAGCTGGAAGCGGGTTTCGCTCTGGGTGGTCGACGGGCGCACTTCGGTCACCGCCCTGGCCGCAGGGGATCTGAACGGCGATAAGAAGGCGGACCTGGTTGCCTTGACCGGCGACGGCGAGACCTGGGTCTTCCTCGGCGACGGCAAGGGCGGATTCGTCAAGGACGACGCCGGGATTCCCAAGCTGGAAGACTGCAAGGGCTATCACGCCGTGTTGGTCGATCTGGACAAGGATGGAAAAGCCGAGCTGCTGAGCAGCTTCGCCGGAGAGGCTTCGCCCCTCCTCGCCCCGGGCCGCTGCCCCTCGGGCGGGGCGATCCAGGCCTGGCATTTCTCGGCGAACGCTGGTCCAGCTACCGAAAAGGCATCATCGACCCCTTGACACCCGAGCGAACCGAATTCTATAGTGCGGCAGCATAAACGCCTGAGGCGACCCGACTCGTCCGCAAAATCATCGCGAACGAAGCTGCACGGTGACCCTCTCGCCCCGAAATACGCCCAGCCCGCGATCGCTAGGACCGCGTGCGTATAGAACAACTTTACGGATTGCCAAACTTTGAACGGGAGGTGATGTTCCCGAGCTGGTCTTAAGCCAGCAAGCTTTACCCATCGGATGGAACATCGCAGTTTTTCTCAACCACGTGCTAGGAGATTGTCAACAATGAAGAAAACGGTTAGCTGTCTCGCTCTCTTGGGCCTTTTGGCCCTGGGCGGCCAGGCCGTTGCGACGATCTGCACCATCGATGACGTGCCGGCGGCGACCCTGCTGCTGCCGTACTTCGAGGTCGATCTGAACAACCCGAACGGGATCAACACCCTGTTCTCCATCAACAATGCCTCCGCGACCGCCGTTCTCGCCCACGTCGTCCTGTGGTCGGATCTCTCGGTCCCGACGTTCGACTTCAACGTCTACCTCACCGGTTATGACGTCCAGTCGATCAGCATCCGCGACATCTTCAACGGCACGGTGCCGCGCACCGCGTCGGCGGGCCAGGACCCGGGTGACACCATCAGCCACAAGGGTACCTTCTCGCAGGACATCAACTTCGCCAGCTGCAACGGCCAGTTGCCCCCGCCGGCTGTCCCGGCTTCGTTCGTCACCCACCTGCGCGCGTCGCACACGGGTACGTTCTCGGCCATCCTGAACGGCTGCGCCGGTCGGGCCTTCGGTGACAACATCGCCCGTGGCTACATCACGGTCGACACGGTCAACAACTGCACCTTGCGCTTCCCCGGTGACGCCGGCTACTTCGCTTCCGGCGGTTCGGGCGACGCGACCAACCAGAACGTGCTCTGGGGCGACTACTTCTACGTCAACTCGGGCGAGAACTTCGCCCAGGGTGAGACGCTCGTCCACGTCGAGGCTTCGGCCACGAACCCGGAGACCTCGGTCGCCGGTCAGTACACCTTCTATGGTCGTTACGTGAACTGGACGGCCGCGGACAACCGCGAGCCGCTCTCGACGAACTTCGCCGCCCGCTACATCAACGGCGGAGCGTTCACCGGTGGTACGGACTACATCGTGTGGCGCGACTCGAAGGTTGACCAGAACGCGTTCAAGTGCGGCACGACCCCGGCGTGGTACCCGCTCGGCGAAGAGCAGATCGTGATCTTCGACGAAGCCGAGACCCCCGAGCTGCAGCAGGTTCCGCCGTTCTCGCCGCCGCCTCCGGGCGACTTCCTCATTCCGTTCCCGGCCGAGGCTCAGCGTACGGCCGTTGACGGAGAGGACTTCCCGGTGTCGTTCGACTTCGGCTGGATCTTCCTGAACCTGAACACCACGGTGGCTGCGGCGGGTTCCAACCCGCCGGAAGATCCGGCGGCGGCTCAGGCTTGGGTGACGGTTGTCATGGACGCTTCGGGCCGGTTCAGCGTTGGTTATGACGCGATCCAGCTCGACAGCGCCTGCGCGGCCAGTCATCGGCTGATCGGCGGCTAACTCAAGAAGCCCCTGGGGTGGGTTCGTTCGAACCCACCCCTAGTTTCCCGCTTTCCTCTTTTGGATTCTTTGGCTTCCGCGATCTGGCCCTCGCCTCCCTGGCGTGAGGTAGATCGGAGGAGCCGCCAGCCTTGGCATTTTCATGAGCGCCCATGATCGGACCCGAAGGCGACCGCCTACGCTACCGATCGGCTCGTCCCCCCCGTCGCGGGAAGCCGGCTCCGCGCAACTGCGGTGCCCCGCTTCTCAGGTTCTGATCGTCTTGCCCCATGGGGAGCCCGAGAGACTTATGAATCGAATCTACACTTCAGCCCGCTTCAGCCTTCTGTTCGCCGTCTTGGTCGTGAGCGGACTCTCGAATTACCGAGCCCTGGCGCAGAATTGCGATGGGGACGGAGGCTGCGGGTTCATGGCCTGCAAGACTCCCGCGCACCCGGTCCCTCAGCAACTCTGGGGAGAGCTCGAGCCGGTTGACGTGGGAGTGATCGCGCCGGCCCGGGACAACACCGATTTCAACGAGTTCACCAGCTCCTACGGGGTCGGAAATCCGCTGTGGATGTCTTTGGACATCGATTCCGGATACCTCTACGCGGTGATTTCTCACGGCTTTCAAGTTTGGGACATCCGATCGACCCCGGCCAACCCGGTGTCGGTCAAGACGATCGCTGCGCCGTCGACGTTTCTCTTCTGGCCCCAAGGCGAGCTGAAGGTGCCGCTGCGCGACATTGATGTCGAAGGAACCCTGGGGGCGATCGCCGGCCAATCCGACATCGGTGTCACCCTCTGGGATTTCACCGATCGCACGAACCCCCGTCTGCTTTACCAGAATTCCGGCTACGTCGGCAATCAGGTCTATACGACGACGATTGGCAACCAGGTATATGCGTTTTTCGCCGCGGATGCTGGCGGTGCGCATCCCGTCAGCCGTCCGGGCGGCCTGCTTGCCTATAACGTGACTCGGGCTCGCGCGATCGCCCCGTCGATTCCTTGCCTCGACGACTTCGCCGGTAGTTGCTCGGGGGTATACGTCGGACATATCGCGGCTCGCACCCAGGTTCGCTACGTCGACGGCGTTGACAACTTCGTCGCCCTGGGAACCGGGCCGCTCGCCAGCGTCGAGATCTGGGACGTCGCAAATCCCGGTGCGCCGGTGCAGAAGCTTTCGGGGCTGTCGAGCGTCTATGGCGTCGCGATGTGGAAGAGCGGCGGCCACTACTACCTCGGTGTTCGGACGGACTTTGCCGGCAGCATCTACGACGTATCCTGCATTACCGGCTCCTCCTGCAGCATCGGCAGCCCGATCTGGACAAAGGCGATGCCTGGCGGAACCGAGGAGCTGTACGTCACCTATTCGAGCAGCGCAGGGCGCCCCTTCCTCTACTTCGGTTCGGACAACGCCTGCGGCACTTTCCCCCCCGACCCCCAGCGCGAGTTCCTGGTTGACGTCTCGGTTCCCTCGCAGGCTCACGACATCACTCCGCCTCAGAAGGTCTCGCTCGGCGGCCAGCAGACGGGCTATTGGGACTATTACTACCGGCGCAACCCCACGGGCTTCAACCGGGTCATGCCCAGAATGGGCAAGTTCGAGAACGAGTATTTCTATCGTGCGGCACAGTCGCTCCTCGACATCCACCGACGAACCGGCGGCGTCGCTCCGGTCGTAGATTTCGATTGGAGCCCGGCGAACGTCTATCCGGGCACCGCGGTGAGCTTCAACGATCTTTCCTCCGGAGCGCCCACCTCGTGGGCCTGGACCTTCCAACCCGACGGCAATCCGACCGGCTCCTCGGCGCAAAATCCGACCGGGGTTACGTTCGGCAGCATCGGAGCGAAGGCAATCTCCTTGACCGCGACCAACGCGGCGGGCAGCGCTTCGCGGAACAAGACCCTCACCGTGCTCGATCCGGCACCGGTGATCGCGAGCGTCTCGCTCTCGCCACAGAATCCGATCGTCTGCCAGCCGGTGACTTTCTCGGCGACGGGAGTGACCGGCCAGCCGACGCTCGGCTATAGCTGGCAGGTAACCACTCGTCCGGGCGGCTCGCCGGTCACCTCCAGCACCAGCCCGAGCTTCACGTGGAGCACGGTCGGTACGCTCTCAGGCGACTACACGGCGACCCTCCAGGTCCAAAACACGATCTCGACGGCGACCCGGTCGGTCGACTTCACGCTCGGCGCCCTTTCCCCCTTGCCGAATCTGTTCGCACCGACCGCCGATCCGTTCGTGGCCGGCACGGTTCAGTTCCATGTCGTGGCTGCGGGTGCCACCGAATGGAGCTGGGATTTCGGCGACGGCGCGGGTTTCAAGCCCTACACGAATGATCCGGTGGCCGGACCGAACCCGACCTTCACCTACACGAGCACCGGCTCCAAGGTCGTCCGCGTGAAGGTCCGGAACTGTGTCGAGGCAGAAAAGACCAGCGACCCGCTTTCGATAACGGTCCTGCAGACCTCGCCGCTGATCGCCCAGTTCCAGGCGTCCGGGCTGTTCTGCGGCTTCGGATGTATCGCGGACCTCGGTGTGCCGATCCTCTTCGTCGACAGCTCTCAGGGTGCCCAGTTCTACGATTACGACTGGGACGGCAACGGATCGTACGAAGAGTCGGGCCGCACCACGCCCCAGACCAGCCACACCTATACGGTCGCGGGTACATACGGGCCGAAGCTTCGGGTCCGGCGAGGAGCCTCGGAAGAGAACGTGTTCACCCACTCGAACATCATCTTGAGCGGCGTCGTCACTCCGGTGAGCGTTACGGTGGGCGGAGCCAGCTCGGGAAACATCAACGTAGCGGTGACCCTTACGGCGAGCGCTTCGGGCTGCAATCCGGCCTCCGCGGGTTGGGTCTGGGGAGCGGGCGGCGGCACGATCAACGGCGGCTCGACCGCTTCGACGGTCTCGATCACCTGGACGACCGTCGGCAGCAAGACGGTCACGGCGAGCAACACCGCTTGCGTCGGATCCAGCGGCACCCGGCAGGTGACGATCACAGATCCGGGAACGGGCGGCGGCGGCGGAACGCTGGCCGCATTGTTCACGTTCACGCCGAGCAGCCCGACCGCGGGCCAGGCCATCAGCTTCAACGGCTCCAGCTCGACCGGCTCGCCGGCTGGTTATGCCTGGGAGTTCGGCGACGGCCAGTCGGCCTCCGGCGTGACGGCTTCTCATGCCTTTGGGACCACTGGGACCTATAGCGTTCGACTCACGGTCACCAAGCCCGGCACGGGACCGGGGTGCCTGTTCGGCACCTGCGTCTCGGAGAAGGTGATGGCAGTCGTCGTCGGCGGTCCGCCGCCGCCGACCTTCGAGGTCGATTTCTCGACCTCCGCACCCTGCACCAGCCAGTTCGGAATCGAACTCTGCACGGGCGACACAGGCGCCGTGATCAACTACACCTCGACCAGCGTCGGGGCGAGCAATCTCACCTGGAGCTTCGGCGATTCCACCCCCGGGGCGACCGGTACCACGACGAATCACACCTACACGGCGGCCGGGAGCTACACGGTCTCCCTCACCGGAACCAACGGTGCCCAAACCAAGACCAAGACCCGGGTGTTTCAGATCACGGGCGTTACGACCGTCAGCGGCAAGTCGGTCATCCTCCCCTGGATCGCCCAGACGCGCGGCGTGGTCACACAGTCGAGCGATCTGTACGTCTTCAACCCGGGTGACCAACCGATCACAGTCGATCTCAAGTTCTTGAAGCGGGGCACGGTGGAGGCGAATCCGCCGCTCCAGACCCGGACCATTCCCGCCGGCGGAACGCTGTTCGTCGGAGACGTCTTGGGTCAGTTGTTCTCTCGCGAGAACACGGTCGGTTTCATCACCGCAGAGGTGACCGAAGGTTCGGCCGATCCGGTCGTCCTGTCGTTCAACAATACGCTGCAGACGGACGGCTCGAAGTTCGGTCAATCGGTGCCCGGCATCTCCATGTCCGATACCGCCGGTACCGCCGACGCCCAGGCTCGGATGTACCTGATCGGGCTCAACGACAACTCGGATCGCGTGGCCTACTTCGGCTTGAGCAATCCGCACTCGGAACCCGCCGTCTACCAGATCCGCCTCTTCGATGCGCTGGGCCACCAGATCGGCCAATCGGACGACCTGACGCTCGGTCGCTTCGGCCAGAAGCAGTTCCAGCCGCAGGAAATCCGCGATCTCGGCGTGGCCAACGCCACGGACTACCGGGTTGAGATCGAACCGAAGTCGGGTGGACGGATCTACCCCTACGGCACGAACCTGCGGGTGGCGACTCAGGATCCTGCGTTCGCCAGCGCCGAAGTGCCCACCGGCAAGAAGTTGTTCCTGGTTGGTTCGCTCAGCCAGCCGGGGCTCAACAACACGCTGTACCAGACCGACGTGGTGCTGGCGAACCCGCTCGCCCAGGCGATCGCGGTCGACATGACGTTCACCGCGGTCGGTGTGTCGAGCCTGCCGCAGACGCCGGTTCGAGTCACGCTCCAACCCGGGGAGAGCCAGCGCCTGGCCAACGTGATCGCCGACAAGTGGCACATCACGAATCAGGTCGGCTTCCTGTCGTTCCAGAGCACGACGGCGAACGGACCGCTGCCGCGCCTGACCGGTGAGAGCTACGACAACGCGAATCCGGCGCGGCGGTTCGGTCAGTCGATGATCCCGCAGTCCGACCAAGAGGCGGCCGGCGTGGGCAAGGGCCAGGCTCTGGTGGGGTTGCGTCAGGGTTCATCCTGGCGCACGACGATTTGGCTGATGAATCCGTCGACCGATCAGGGGCTCTACGACGTGATCTACCGCAAGCTGGATGGCACGATTCTCGGCCGCTTTACCAGCCTGCCGCTCGGCCCGGGCAAGATGAAGCAAATCCGTCCAAGCGAGCACCCCCTGGGAGGCTTGGCGATCGAGGACGGCTTCACGGTTCAGGTGTTGGTCAAGGCGGGTAAGGTTTTGGCCGCCGGTCAGGTGATCAACAACCGGACCAACGATCCCGCGTACATCCGCGGTGAGACCCGGTAGCGGTACCGGGATCAGCGAACCGGTGAACGACGAGAGGCCGTCGGAGGTGACTCCGGCGGCCTCTTTTACTTCCCGCCCGCTGCGATCCCCGCAATCCCCGCGATCCTTGCGGCCGATGGCTCTGATGGCCCTGACGGCTCAGATGGTTTCGATGGCTCTGCTCGTCGGTCTGGCTTCGAGCTGCGGCTTGAAAGGGCCGGGCTCTGCGCCACCGGAGGCCAAAGTAGGCGCCTCGGCCGCGAACTCCGCCGCCAATCCGGAGCCCGATTCGTCCGGCGGCCCCGAGGACGCCGATCTCACGGGTAAGTGGCGCCGGGCGCGCCCCGACGGCACGGCATCTGCTGAAGGCGAGCAGTCGCTGCCGAATCTGCGGGCTTTGCCCTACCTCCAAGGGTATCGGCCGGCCGAAGATCACCCGGTCGTCGCTCATCTGATTCCCGGGGCGGAACAAGCGGGGCTGAACCTCTACCTTTCGGGGCATGCCGCCGAAGCGGTCCTGATGGATATGGACGGTCGATCCCTTCACGCTTGGCGCTATCCGCTCCGCCGGCTTTGGCCCGATCTCGCGAAAGATCCGGCGATGGCCAAATTGGAGTATTGGCGCCGGGCTTACCTGTTTCCCAATGGCGACCTGCTCGGCATCTACGAGGGGCAAGGGCTGGTAAAGCTGGATGCCCGATCGCGCGTGCTCTGGTCGCACCGGGGCGGGATTCATCACGATCTCGAGGTGACGGCCGACGGTGACATCTGGGTGCTCGACCGCGACGGCAAGCTGATTCCCCGTCTGAACCCGAAGGAAGGAATCCTCGAAGACATGATCACGGTACTCAAGTCCGACGGCACGGTCCGCCGCCGGATCTCGATCCTTCATGCCTTCGAGCATTCCCGCTATCGCGGCCTGCTTGCGCGGCGGCCCCCCGCGGGCGACATTTTCCACACCAACACGCTGGAGCTTCTGGATGGCCGGTTCGCGGCTCGAAATCCCGTATTGCGCAAAGGCAATGTCCTGATCTCGGTGCTCAAGCTCAACACGATCGCCATCCTCGATCCCGATCGCGAGGAAATCGTCTGGGCCGAGACCGGAAGCTTCCGGCGACAGCACCAACCGACGTTTCTTCCTAACGGTCATCTGTTGATGTTCGATAACACCGGGTTGGGAGGAGATCGATCGCGGGTGTTGGAGATCGATCCTTTCGGTTCCTCCCCGAATCACGCCCTCTGGCAATTCGGGGGGCGTGCCGGCCAAGAGCTGTTCTCAAAAACCCTCGGTTCCTGCCAGAGGCTCAGCGGTGGAAACACGTTGATCACGGAATCCGAAAACGGCCGTGCGCTGGAGGTCGATCCCCAGGGCCGGGTCGTCTGGGAATTCCGCAATCCACACCGGGCCGGCGCAAGGGGCGAGCTGGTCGCGGTTTTGTTCGAAATGTTACGTCTGCCGCTCGATTTCCCGTTCCCCCCGGGACGCGGTACCATCGACGACAAGAGCCCTAGAGGAATCGGCCGCGCGGCGGTTGCGCCGCGCGCCCGCTTAGCGCACCGGAGGTGAGCAAGGTGACATCGGCAAATCTTTTCCGGGTTTTCGTTTGCGGATCGGGTCTCTCTTTGTTGGGTCTCGCCGGTCCCGCGTTCGCGCAAAACTGCGCTTCCGACGCCAGTTGCGGCTTCCTGCAATGCAAAACCCCGGCGTCTCCCGTGCCGAGCTCGCTCTGGGGCACGCTCAAGCCGGTCGATACGGCGCCGATGTCGTTCCTGCGCGACAACACCGACTTCAACGAGTTCGCCCTGCCGGGCAATCCGGCGGATCGATACGGTAGCGCTGAACCGGTTTGGCAGTCGCTCGATATCGACAACGGCTATCTTTATGCCGCGATCTCCCATGGCATGCAGATCTGGGATCTGCACACGACCCCGGAGCAGCCGGCGTTCATCAAGACGGTAGACGGTCCTTCGACCTGGCGCCAGTGGCCTTCGGGAGAGCGCAAACAGGTGCTTTCGGACATCGCGGTGCAGGGCGACCTCGCAGCCCTGGTCGGACAACCGAGCGTCGGGATCGCAATCTTCGACAACGCCGACAAGTTTCATCCGCGTCTGGCCTACCAGGACGGCGACAAGAACGCCACGCAGGTCTATGCGGCGACGATCGGCGGCCGGGCCTATGCCTTCATCGACGGCCATTCGACGGTGACAGGGGAAATCACCGGGTTGCTGGCCTATGACATGACCCGGGCCAAGGATTACAGCGGCTGCCTGGACAACGGCGGCGCCTGTCCGGGGGTGATGGTCAAACAGATCAATGCGGATAGCTCGTTCACCTACGTCGACGGCACGGAAACCTATCTCGCCGCGAGCCGCGGATCGACACGCGGGGTGTGGATCTGGAACGTCGCGGATGTGCTGAATCCGGTTTCCAAGCTCGTCGCGCTCACCGGGGAGTCGGTCTACGGCATAGCGCTCTGGCACGACCTTCCCTCCGGCAAGTACTACCTCGCGACCCGTCACGACGCGGAGGCACGGATCTACGACGTCAGCTGCATCTCGACCCCGGCCGGCTGCACGGGGTTGGGCGCTCCCGTCTGGAGCAAGACGATGTTCTCCGGTACCCCCCAGTTCTACATCACGTTTTCCCGCACTCCCACGGCCTCGTACCTGATGTTCGGTTCGGACCAGACTTGCGGCGGCGGCACGGTGCGCGAGGCGGTCTACGACGTCACAACGCCTACGGCGCCGGTCGACATGACGCCGCCTCAGATCGTCACGATCGCCGGGGTGCCGACCTCGTATTGGACCTGGTACTACCGCGACAGTCCGACCGGTTTCAACCGGGTCGGCGGGCGGATGGGCAAATTCGTGGGCGACCTCTACTACCGCGCGGCGTATTCGATCCTCGACGTTCACAAGCGGACTACGCTCACCGTACCGAATGCCGATTTCGTCGTCCCCTCGCCGATCTACGCGGGGGTGCCTGCGACGTTCAACGACTCGTCGGCGGGAAGCGTTGCGGCCCGAACCTGGAACTTCCAAGATGGCGCAGTGGTCGGCGGAACGATCGCCTCCGCCGCTCCCGCCGGTTCGACTGCAGGGAAGGACGTTTCGACGAGCGCTGCAACCGGGGTTTCCGCCCATCCCGATTCTCCGGGCCGGCGCGTGTTGCTCGGCGCTTTCGGCAAGGAGCAGCTGACCCTCGTCAACCCGGGTATTCAGCCGCTCTCCCTGGTCGTTCGGTTCCTGCCCGCCGGACCGGATGCCGCGCTCGCCCGCGGCTCGGAGCGGATCCAGCTCGGACCGAATGAGCGTAGGTCTGTGCCCGGCGATCGCTGGGGGAGCGGCCCGGGCGCCCTGGTGCTCGAAAGCGGCGAGGCCGACGGCCAGTTGCCAAAGATCGAATCGGCGATCTCGGTCCTCTCCGAGCGGGAGGCGGCCAAAACGGGAGAAATCTGGAACTTGACCGGTCTCCGCGCGACGCGCGACCTCAAGACGACGATCCTCCTGTTCAACCCCACCGACCAAGCCGCCTCGGTCGATCTCGTCTACCGCGCGGCCGACGGATCGGTGCTCGGCGCCCTCCGCGGCCTCTACGTGGCGCCGGGCTTGCGCGCAGTTCGCGCCGCAGCCCATCCGATCGGAACGGCTGACGCTTTCTCGGTCGAGGTCGAGGTGCAGACGGGAACCGTACTCGCGAATGCCAGGGTCGCCGGGCCGCGACCGTGACGCGACCTTGACCCGGCGATGGACCGTGCTGCCGGCCGATCTGGCCCCACGAGCCGCAGCTGCCGGGCTCGCTTCGACTCCCCAAGGGGCGGGCAACCTCGTGGACTGGTTGATTTCGGAAGCGCGCCGCGACCCCGCGGCGCGCCGTTATCTCTACTTCCTCAAGTCGTCGTACGAGACGTTTCACGCGATCGAGGAGTGTTTTCCCCATTCGCTGGATACAGCCGGTGGCGGTATCGGCACCTCGCCCGAAGAGCTGCTCCATATCGCGAATCACCTGTACCTGCTGGCGGCCGCCGGAGTGCCGGGCGTCCTACTCGAATGTGGCTGCTTCAAGGGTTTTTCTTCCAGCTGCCTGAGCCATGCTTGTGCCTTTTTGGGTCGGGATCTGGTCGTGGCCGATTCGTTTGAAGGCCTGCCGGGAGAGGCGGGTGCTGGGGAGGAAGGCTACCGCCCCGGCGACTTCCGCGGCGCCCGAGTAGAGGTCGAAGCCAACGTCCGCCTGTTCGGCCACATCGAGCGGGTCCGGTTCGTCGAAGGCTGGTTCCGCGACTCGCTGCCGCATTTTACCGAGCCGATCGCGCTGCTCTGGATAGACGTCGACCTCTACGCCTCCGCGACCGACGTGCTCGAATCCACCTGGCAGAAACTCGACCCGAGGGCCGCGATCTTCAGCCATGAGTTTTTGCCCGAGCAGATCAACGCGGACGGGCGCATCGTCCACCCTCACGAGCCGCCCGGAGCGATCCGCGACGCCTTCGCTGCCCGCGGCGTAGAGGAACGGGCAATCCACCTGGCGGGCTGGCTTGCCCGGATCGACCGGCCGGATACCGTAGGGATTGGATCGGAGTCGCTGGTGCATGCCCTGCTCCCGCACCTCCGAGACCTAGATCACCGTGCCCGGGCCGCCAAACAGGCGATCGGCTTAAAGCCTGCGCTCCGCGACTGGGTTCGGCGGAGGCTTGGGTAGGCTTTCAGCCTGCCGAAACAAAGTTTGCCCGAAGTTTCAAGAGTGAAGGGGGTCATTCGCGTCCTTTAAGCGGCAGGAGGTACGTGCCGCTATGACCAGCCACGACCAGCTCTGGAAGGACCTGTTTCGAGCCTTTTTCCCCGACCTGCTGTTTTTGCTCGACTCCGATCTCGCGACTCGCTTGGTCGGGAGCCTCGGTCCGGGAGGTTTCACATTCCTGGACAAAGAGGTGTTTCACGATTTGCCCGAGGGCGACCGCCACGAGGTCGATCTCCTCGCCGAGACGCCCGACCCTGTGACTGGGGGGACGTTTCGAGTCCATGTGGAGATCGAGCGCCGCTTCGGCGGCAAGATCGGCCGCCGTATCGCGCGCTACTCGTACCATCTCTACCTGCGCGACCCCGGCCCGGTGGTTTCGATCGTCGTCTTCCTGCGCGGCGGCCCGGCCGGCGCCCACTGGGCCGAGCACGTCGAGCGGGCGTTCGATCGAGAGATCCTCCGCTTCAACTACCTGTCGCTCGGCCTATCGAAGCTTCCGGCGAGGAAGATGCTCGATCGGCCGGAGCCGCTCGCCTGGGCGTTCGCCGCGCTCGCCTGGCCGGGCAGGATGGGGCGAGCCCGGTTGAAACTGGAGCTGCTGCGGAAGATCGCCGCCGCCTCATTAAACGAGGTCGAGCGATTTCTGTTGGCCAACTGCGTGCAAACTTACCTACAATTGGCAGGGCGCGAAGCGGAAGAGTACGCCGCGTTGCGACTCGCCGAAGAAACCCCGGAGGTCGAAGCGATGGAAATGACATGGGCCGAGCGGATGGTAGCGGAGTATCGGGAGAAAGTTCTCGCTGAGGGCCTAGAGCAGGGCCTAGAGCAGGGCCTCGAGCAGGGAGTCGAGCAAGGCGTCCGCAGCACCCTGCTCCGGCAAATCCTGCGGCGATTTGGGGAAGTCCCGCCAGCGGTTCGGGCTCGGCTGGAGGCGATCGACTCGCTTGACGAGTTGGGCGGCCTCACCGAGCGGATCTTGGAGGTGAAGTCGATCGAGGAGCTGGGGCTGGGGCACTAGTCGGAGTGCCCTGACGGGCAGGTGACGGGCAGGGGTCTTCCAGGCCCCGCCCCGCGCCGAACGGATACAATCGGTCTCGATGGCTGATCCGGCGGTCCAGGTCCAAAATCTCGAAAAGGTGTATCGGGTCTATGCCCAGCCCTGGCATCGGCTGCTCGTGCCTTTTGGCGGCAGGCCGAGGCACCGGGAGTTTCGGGCTTTGGATGGGGTGAGCTTCGATCTGCCGCGGGGCCAGGGGCTCGCGATCGTCGGGGAGAACGGCGCGGGAAAATCGACGCTGCTCAAAGTGCTCGCGGGGATCACGGCGCCGAGCGCGGGCCGGTCGGAGGTGCGCGGCAAGATCGCTTCGATCCTGGAGCTGGGTTCGGGGTTTCACCCGGAGTTCACCGGGCGCCAGAACATCGTTTTGAACGCCGCGATGCTCGGGCTTTCGGAGGGAGAGGTCCGGGAAAAGACCCCCGCGATTCTAGATTTCGCGGAGCTGGGCGACTTCATCGATCAGCCGGTGAAGGTCTATTCGACCGGCATGGCGATGCGGCTCGGGTTCGCGATCGCCACCCAGGTTGAGCCCGACGTGTTGATCATCGACGAGGCGCTCTCGGTGGGCGACGGCTATTTCCAGAAGAAGTGCATGGATCGGCTGGAACGATTCGTCGGCGCCGGGGGGACCCTGCTGTTCTGCTCGCATGCGATGTACTACGTCTCGGCCTTCTGCCAGCAGGCGTTGTGGCTCAAGAACGGCCGGCCGCAGGCGCTTGGCCCGGTTCTCGACGTGATCCACGAGTACGAGAACTTCCTGGTGAAGAAGAGCGGCTCTGCCGCATCTCGGGCGGACGAACCGGTTCCGGCGATTCCTGAACCGACTGTCGCCGGTCCCGCGCGGCTGATCGGGGTTCGCCAGTTGGCCGTCCCGGGTACGGAGTGTGGAGGAAAAGCCGGTACCGAGGCGGACCCCTCCCGGTACCCGTCCGGCTCGCCCTTCCGGCTGGAAGTCTCCTGGGCGACCGACGATCCGACGCTGGGGTTCCACCTCGGGGTCGGGATCAACCGGACCGACGGGGTTGAAGTCTGCTCGTTTTCGACCCATCTGGATGGCCTGCCGGCGGTCTCCGGAGAGCGAAGATACGAGGCCGTGCTCGACATTCCGGCCCTTCCAATCGTCAAGGGCGAGTTCTCGCTCTACGTCTTCCTGCTCGACCACCGGTCGCTCCACGTCTACGATCAACGGCTTCTCAGGGCGGCGTTTGCGGTCGAGAGCGCGGACTACCGAATCGGCTTGATCAACGTCGAGCACGCTTGGGACGTACAATGGAGCGGCCGAAGGCTTCTTCCAACTTCTCAAGCGAACGATGAGCTTCCCGCATGAACGATGAATCTCGGACCGCGCTCGCGGTTCTGCCCGAAGAGTCGGCAATTCGGCTCGCACTCCACCCGTTTGCCCATGTCGATGCGGCGCGGATTTACCATCCTCTAACCGGCGTCGAGCTGACCCCCGGCACGCCGGGGTTCGCCGAGATCTCGCGCCTGGCCTCCGGCTTTTCGGCCGTCGAGGAGCTGGCGCCGGAGGTGCGCGAACGCCTCGTCTCGGGGCGCTGGCTGCTTCCGACGGGAGAAGATCCGTCGAAGGAGTTCCGGCTTCGGATCGTCTCGCTCGAAGCGCATACGGTGTGCAACCAGGCCTGCTACTTCTGCCCGGTCTCGATCGCGCCGCGTGAGGACTACTTCATGCCGACCGCGTTGTACGAGCGGATCGTCGGGGAGCTGGCCGCCTTCCGCGACACGATCGAAGCGGTGTTCATGATCAATTACAACGAGCCGACACTCGACAAGCGGTTCGTCGAGCAGGTCCGGACGATCCGTGCCGCCGGGCTGCCGCCCGCCGTGCTGACGAACGGTTCCGGTCTCACTCCCGATCGGATCGACGCGCTGGTCGAGATGGGCGGCCTGCGGTTCCTCTCGATCAACCTCTCGACACTCGATCGCGAGCGCTACAAGACCGAACGCGGGGGAGACCAGCTGCCGCTGGTGCTCAAGAACTTGGAGTACGCCAAGGACAGAGCGGTCGCCGAGAAGATGGATGTGATCGTGCTCGGCACCGGCGACGAAAACCACCAACGCGATTTCGCCGAGATCGGCGAGCGGTTCGCGGGCAGCCGCTTCGAGGTCAAATCGTTCGAAGTGATGGATCGCGCCGGGTATCTTCAGATCGGCCTTGGCGTCCAGCGCGACGGCAAGAAGCTGCGCGGCTGCGACAACTTGGGCTCCCGCCCGATCGAGCACCTGCACATCACACCGCGCGCCCAGGTGGTGCTCTGCTGCGAGGACTACGACGAGTTCCACATCGTGGGTGACCTGGCGGAGACCTCGGTGCTCGACGTGCTGCGCGGCCCGGAGCTGGCGAAGATGCGGCGGATGATCTACGGCCTCGACGAGGCACCCGCGAATTTCATCTGCAATAAATGTACGTTCGCGCGCCGGGCGTGATTCCGCCCGCGCCGGACCTTTCCCCCGATTCCGCGGCCGACGGTCGCTTGCCCGTGCGCGTCGCGATCGTCATCGTCCACTATCGGACGCCGGATCTCGCCGCGGAATGCGTCGCTTCGCTTCGCGCTGAAGCACCCGGATCCGAGGCGCGCATCGTCCTGGTCGACAACGGCAGCGAGCCGCAAGGGCGGGAGCTGCTGCAACAACTTTCGATCGAGATCATCGAGCCGGGCGAGAATCTCGGGTTTGCCGGGGGAGTGAACCGGGGGGTTGCGTACTGTCTGGAGGCCGGATCGGAAGCGGGTCCCGTCG
The DNA here is from genome assembly GCA_038250865.1 of Thermoanaerobaculia bacterium. GTDB lineage: Bacteria > Acidobacteriota > Thermoanaerobaculia > Multivoradales > UBA5704 > DASYKS01. Next base: position 41,528 of record JBBSBW010000012.1, read on the forward strand.
ACGCGATCGTAATCCTCAATCCCGACGTGCTCGTCCTGCCGGGTTGCCTCGCGGCCTTACTCGCCGAGCTGGACCGGGGGGCGGCGGTGGCGGGTCCCAAGTTCTATTGGGATCGGGGCGAGCGACTTCTACTTCCGCCCACCGAGCGGCGCACCCGGCGCGATGAGCTGCGCGCCGCGGCGGCGCACCGGGGCGGCGCCCGGGCCGACCGGGCTCGCGCCCATTGGCGGGATCACGCGAGGGAGCATTGGCTGGCGGCAGAGCCACTCAGAACCCCCTGGCTCTCCGGGGGGTTGCTCGCGATCCGTCGCGACGCCTGGGAGTCGGTCGGCCCGTTCGACGAGGGGTACCGGCTCTATTTCGAGGAGACCGACTGGTTGCTGCGCCTGGCCGCCCGCGGGCTCGAATCGCGATGGGTACCCGCCGCCCGTGCGGTTCACCTGTACGCGCAGAGCGCGTTGCGCGAGCCGGCGTCCCAAGCCTGGTTCGAGGAGTCGGCGGAGCGCTTTCGCCACCGATGGTACGGCGTAGGATTCTCCCGCCTGCTCGCCTCGGTCGCCCCCGCGGAAGCGGTAACGGTCGATCCGTTACCCTTTCTACCTTCCGAAGGTCTCGACCTGAATGCCCTCGCGGAGGGGTTGCCGGGTGGCTCAGGCACGATCTGGATCGAAGTCTCGCCGAGCCTCTGGGGGTTTCCGGCCGCCGCGGAGCGGATCGAGATCCCGAGCGGATTCTGGCGCCTTCCCGAAGAGATCGCCGAGCGGCTTCCCGCTGGGGAGTGGACGGTGCTCGCCAGCGACGAGGCGGGGCGCGAGTTGGGCCGCTGGTCTGTGGCTGGGGGACGATAGGGGTGAAGCTTCTCTACCTTCTTCCAAATCCGGAGCTCAACGGCGGCAACAAAGTCGTGTTCCAGCACGCCGAGCTGCTCCGCCGTCTCGGTCACCAGGTGACCGTCGCGGCGGAGGGGGCGCGGCCGACCTGGGTTCCCTTTGGCGGCACCTATCTCGACCGAACCCAGGCGGTGCAGACGACCGATCGGTTCGATCTGGTGATCGCTACCTACTGGACCACCGTGCGCCAGGCGCTCGATCTCGACCTTGGGCCGGTCGCCCATTTTTGCCAGGGTTATGAAGGATCGCTCGAACACCTAGAGCCGCGCCTTCCCGAGATCGAAGCGGTCTATCGCGAGGCGCTTCCGACGCTGGTCGTTTCGCCGCACCTCGCGCCGTTCCTTCGCGAGCGCTTCGGTCGCGAGTCGGCGATTGCGCCGCCGTCGCTCGATCCGCGCTTTACGCCAGAGGACCGGCCGGGGCCGAGCGGGATTCCCTGGATCGCCCTTCCGGGCATCTTCGCCGCTCCGGTCAAGGGAGTGCCCACGGCGCTCGCGGCGATTGCCCGCCTCCGCGAACGAGGCCTTCCCGCTCGAGTCCTGCGCTTTTCGATCCTGCCCCTCGACGCCGAAGAGAGAAAGCAGCTCGAACCCGATCGCTACCTCTGCGGCGTTTCGCCCGAAGTGATCGCCCACGAGGTCGCCTCCGCGGATCTCCTCTTGCTCCCCTCGCGAGAAGGTGAAGGCTTCGGCCTGCCGTTGCTCGAAGCGATGGCCGCGGGAACCCCCGCCGTGGCCTCGGCGATCCCCTCGATCCGCGGCTTCGCGACCGGCGCGGCGTCTCTGGTCCCTGCGGGCGACCCGGAAGCAATGGCGGATGCCGCGGAGCGCCTGCTGCTCGACCGGCGGGCCTGGCTCCGCGCGCGTCGCGCGGGGCTCGCCGCCGCCTCGCGCTTCCGCCCCGAAGAGGTGGCGGGGATCGTTGAGGGGGCGGTTGCTTGGGCGGCGAGGAAGGCGGCTCGGAGGTAGCGCCGGCTTGCTCGCCGGCGCCGGGGGTTATCGGGGGGTATTGGGGGGCATCAAGCGGCTAGCAGGAGGAACTCGACCTTGACAGCCTCGTACGGAAACTCAATTTGACCGGTGTCCGTGCGATCTAGAACTCCAGCGAGCAGCAAGGCGGTGACATCTGCGTGTACAGCTTTCACGTCTCGTCCTACTCGCCGAGCGGCTTCTCGAATTGAAACCGGTCCGGCCCCACAGAGAGCTTTCAGAAGATCCCATCTCTTGGCGGTGAGAACACTCCACAGCAGCTCCGGCGTTGCAAACGAAATACGAGCCGTTCGCTGCGGCACACCCGACTTGGCAGCCGCCAGAGTCTCTGCCATCGCCTGCGACGGCGATCGAACATCAAGAGTTACTGTCTTCATAGGGATACCTCCTGATGGCGCGAGTAAAAGGCTTCGTCAGAGCGGGCGATTCGGTTGTGGGTGAGGAGCGTCGCCTTCAACGAGACAGTATGGAATCCGTTGGGTCGTGATGTCAACGTGTCCAACACGTTTTGGCGATGGGTCTCTCTCCTGGCTCCGTCGCTGATAGATAATCCCCGCCATGATCGAGAACCCCTCCGTCCCTCCCGTCGTCGTCCTAGGTGCCGGGGTCTCGGGGCTCAGCTCAAGCGTAGAGCTTCTCCTTCGTGGGTATCAGGTGGAGATCTGGGCGCGTGATGCTCCCGCCGCCACCACCTCGGCGGTGGCCGGCGCGGTCTGGTTTCCCTTCCATGCGGCGCCCGCCGGTCGGGTCGGGGGGTGGGCCGAAGAGACCTATGAGCGTTTGGCCGACCTGGCCGAGAACCCCTACACCGGAGTGACGATGCGCGAAGGGGTGCTCTGCGATCCGGAGCTGACGAACAGGTCGACCTGGCGCTCCGCGGTCGGCCCGATCCGCCCAACCGTAAAGGGCGATCTGCCTCGGGGTAGGAAAGGCGAAGTCTTCGCCGTCCCGATCGCGGAGATGCCGATCTATCTCGAATACCTCCGCCGCCGGTTCATGTCTCTCGGCGGCCTGTTGCGCAGGCGGACTCTCGCCTCGGTGAGCGAGGCCTTTGCCGAGAGCGATCGGGTGGTCAATTGCACGGGGCTCGGCGCGCGCGAACTGTTCGGCGACGCCGAGGTCTATCCGGTGCGCGGCCAATTGATCCGGCTGACCGGCGTGGAGTTGGACCGCTGGTACCTCGACGAAAAGGGGGCGGACGGCGTGTCTTACGTCATTCCGCGCTCGCACGACATTGTGCTCGGCGGGACCGTCGAGCCGGGAGTCGAAGACCTGACGCCCGACCCGGAGGAGACAGAGCGCATCCTGGCCCGCTGTGCCCGGTTGGCGCCCCAATTGTCCGAGGGGCAGGTCGTCGCTTCTAGCGTCGGCTTGCGCCCGGGGCGGTCCGCCATCCGCTTGGAGGTTGAAGAGCTGAACGGGCGCGCGGTGATCCACAACTACGGCCACGGCGGCTCGGGGCTCACGCTGTCGTGGGGTTGTGCCCGGGAGGTCGCGGACCTTGCGGATCTGCGCTGGGGTATCGCCGGGGGATTCGGCCCCTCCCTGGATCAGCTGGATTCGGGCGCGTAACGGAAGACGACGAGGGTGCGGTCGTCCTCGGCCGGATGCCCCGCCGTGTGGGCTTCGATCGCGGCGAGCAGCCGGTCCCGGACCTGCTCCGCGGAATCGGCGGGACCCGAAAGGGCGCGCACGACGCAGTCGTAGCCGAACGGTTCGTCCTGGACGTTCGAGGCCTCGATCAAACCATCCGATAGCCAGACCACGACATCCCCGGGTAGGAGATGGATCGTCTCGGCGCCGTAACTCTGGCGCATCACGCCCAGGGGAGAGCCGGGCAGCATGATCTCCCGCACTTTCCCGTCCCGTAAATGATACGTGGGGGGGTGGCCGGCGTTGGTCAGCTCGATCTCGCCCTTCTTCAAATCGATCCGCGCAAGCGTCGCCGTGACGAAGAAGCGGGTGCCGCTCTCGCCCCGGACCACCCGATCGAGCCGGCGCATGATCTCGGCGGGATCTTCGACCTCCTCGACCAGGATCTGCAGGCCGGCTTTGACCATCGCCATGCGCAGGCCGGTGTGCAGGCCGTGGCCCGAGACGTCGGCGATCATCACCGCGAGATCCTGATCGCCGAAAGGTAGGATGTCGTAATAGTCGCCGCCGATCGCCGCGCTGGGCTCGAACAGGGTCGCGAACTCGATCCCTCGGCCGGTCGGCAGCGCGATCGGAAGCAGGCTCTTTTGCAGGTCGCGGGCGATCGCCAGCTCCTTGTCGAGCAACTCCTTTTGCGCCGCGCTCGCAACCAGGAGTTCCAGGTTTGCAGCCATGGCGTTGAACGAGCGCTGCATCGCGCCGATCTGGTCGCGCCTTTTCACGGGGATGCGCACCTCGAAGTTCCCCTCCTGCACCGCGGCGGTCGCCCGCGACAAACCGTTCACCGCGCGCGAGATGCCGAAGATCAGCACCGAGGCCATCAGCGCCGCCACCACGTAGACATCGAACAGGAGGAAGACGACGATCACCAATCCACCCCAGACCGCGGCGTCGAATTCGGCCGAGGGCGAAAAATAGTGCAGGCGGATCATCCGCGGGGTCGTCCGGAGCTTCGCCGCGACATATTCCGCGGAGCGCGATCCGTTCTCCAGATCGACCAGCGTGCCCGCCGCCTCCCCCCAGATCAGGAACGGAGCATCCCAAAAGCGCTCACCGCGCGAGCGCACTTTGAAAAATTTCGCCGCTTCGCCCTGCGCCGGTCCCGCGTGAAGCCGCTGGAGGTTGAACGTCCTGCCGCCGGCCTGGATCGAGAGGTTGTCGTCCTGGTGTACGTCTTCCGGTCGATACAGCTCGATCCACAGGTCGCTCCGGTCGGACAATTCCTGTTCGAGGTCGCCGACGTAGAGCGCCACCACCCCGCGCTTCGCATCGCCCGCGGCGGAGGCCAGGGTTGGCGCGCCGTTCTTTCGCGATACGAAGGTAGTGGGCTCTTCGCGTTTCCGTTCGGCCGCCAGAGGCTTGGGCGCGGTCGAACGCACCAGCCAGTCAGGCCACTTGGGCGGTGTCCGCGGGTCGCCGCCGATCTTCTTGCCGTCCGTGTAGTACCCGAAGACGATCTCCGTCCCGGCCGAGGTCGCCTGGTGCTCGTCGTGCGCCATCTCGTGGAACGCGATCATGGCGCTCTGGCGCAACTCGGACGTCAGTTTGCGGGTGCCGTCGCGAAATAGATGGCCGAGGAAGAACCCGGAGAGGATGTAGAGCCCGATCGACATCGCGATCAGCACCATCGGGATCGGCAGCACGCCCACCAGGAAGTAGGAAAACGCGAGGCGCCGGCCGACTTTCCACAAGAACGCGCGATAGGCCCGGACCGCGATCCAGCCGAGGAACAGCACGACCGAGGCGGCGAGTCCCGCCTTGGCCGCCGTGCTCAGGTAGGCGACCTGGGCGTTCGCAACCGCCGCCAGGACGACGGCGAACAGGAAAAGGCCGAAGGCGACGGCGGCGCGTTTTTTGGTCTCGGGCTTCACGGGGTTACGATTCTGGCGGAGCCGGGTTGCGCCGGGGCGTCGGGACTCCCGTAGAATGAGCTTCCTTGGCCGGATCTCGTTGCCCGTCCGGCCCTTTTATCTTAGCTCGAAGTGGAGGAGAGCTCATCGTGTCGAGGATCCCGCGTTCCCAAGAGTATTTGAAGACCGGATTTACCGCCGAGGCGGCGAGCGCCGCCCGGTTTCGCGCCTACGCCACCCGTGCCGAACGGGACGGTCTGGCCAACCTTGCCGGGCGCTGGCGCGAGCTGGCGGAATCGAAAGACCAGCTGGCGGTCCGGCTGCTCGAAGCGTCGGAGCAGGTGCTCGGCGGCGAGGCCGACGTGGTCGGTGCGATCTCGGAAGAGCGCTACGAGAACGACGTTCTCTACCCCAAGATGCTGCGCGACCTCGAAGGGGGCGCCAAGGACACTCTCGCCGGTGTGGTCGACGACCAGAAAGGACACCTCGGCCGGCTGGAGGCGCTGCGTAAGGAGTTGGGCGCCTCGCAAGGCGACGTGCGGTAGGGAATCGGTCTTGCTTCGAAGGCGTTTCAGCAATGTCTCTTGGGTGCCGTGATCACGGCAATCTTTTTGCATAGACTGAGGTGCCCCTCGGTGCTGTCATGGCTCTGCGAGGGCTTCGAGTAGTACGCGAATTCAGGGAAGGACAAAGGAGAGTACAGATGGGTCTGATCGATTTCCTCAAGAGCGCCGGTAAGAAACTGCACATCATTCACGACGACGCGCCAGCCGCCGCGGCCCCGGCGACTCCGGGCGGTCCGACGCCGGAGCAGGTTCACGAGCTGAACGACCGTAAGCACGAGGTGGCCCTGGTCAAGCTGATCGCCGACATGGGCTTCAAGATCGACGACCTGGGCGTCAACGTCAAGGGCGACAAGGTCACTTTGACCGGCAAGGCCGACACCCAGGCGACGCGCGAGAAGACCGTCCTGATGGTCGGCAACGTCGACGGCATCGCCCAGGTGGACGATCAGCTGCAGGTCGCGAACCCGGAGCCGGAAGCCACCTACTACGAAGTGGTGAAGGGCGACACCCTGTGGAAGATCGCCGCCCATCACTACGGCCACGGCGACAAGTACCCGGTGATCTTCGAAGCCAACCGGCCGATGCTCAAGGACGCGGACGAGATCTACCCGGGCCAGAAGCTGCGCATCCCGGCGCTGCCGAAGTAAGGCGGCTCAGCCCTTAAATCCCGCATGCATGTAGGGGCGGCCCCCCGTGGCCGCCTCTACCGCGTTGAGCCTTCGACGACCTCGATCGCCACAAACCGCGGCTCCGACAGCTTTCGGCCGTCGAACGTCCGGAGAACCAGGCCGGAGCCCTCCTTCGTTGCGACGCATCCGGAAAGCAACAGCCAGTGCCCTTCCTTTGGCAGCAGGACGTGGCTCACCGCCAGATGGTCGCCGTCCTTGGTGCGGATCTCGCTCGGCGCTTCGATCTGGTTGACCCAGGTGCCGTCGGGATCGCGCCGGGCGAGGATCAATCGCTCGTTGCTCGGCACCCGCCGGTCGAACCAGGCGAGCTGGAGCGAGCCGCGCCGCTCGCCGAGCGGTAGATCCACCCAGTAATCGGTTCCCTGATGCCAGGGGCCGGCCGTCGACGGACCCCAGGGCGTCCAGGTCGAGCGCTTCCAACTCGCTCCGGCGTCACTCGAGCCGTAGACCGCGCCGTCGGAAGAGAGATACGCGGCGTCATGCTCAGAAAGCGCGAGCAACTGGCCGCGACGCTCCGCCGGGAGGGCCGGCAGGCCCGCGGCCCAAAGGGCGGGCGGCGAGCCGGCGCGAAAGCGTCCGGTGCCCACGACGATCCCATCGGTCGAGCCGGGGGCCGGAGCGGCGGGCAGGTCGCCCACCGCCGAGACGACCTGATTGCCTCGTTCGCTCCATTCGCCGTTGAAGCGCCAAGCCCAAGCCCGCAGGTTTCCTCCCACCGTGCCGGGGGAAGCTCCGGAAGCACCCGAAGCGCCGGGGGCAGGATCGGCGAGCAGCACGAGCCAGGGCGCACCGGCCGCATCGTAGGTGGCGGCGCTGGTCGCCCCCCGAGGCACCGTAAGCGGCTCGCCCAGCGGCCGGAACGCGCCGTCGCTCCAGCGGACCGGCTGGAGGCACGATCCCGAGCAGGGCTGCGCCGCGAGGACGGGACCCGGACCCACCGAACCGCCGAACCGGCCGGTCTCAGGATCGGCAAACGCCCGTGCCCGGTCGCCGGTCGAGTCCAGCTCGATCACCCACCCCGGCGGCCCCGGCGCATTACCGCCGGAAGACTCTGCCGAGCGCAACGCAAGAAGCGTCATGCCGGCGGCAGTATCTACACCGATCACGGTGAGGGCGGCCGAGGCGTCGCAAATCGTCCGCGTCGGATTCGTTGCCGCCAATGAGGAGACCGGCAGCAGGCTCGCCAGGCCGAACAGGATGGCGGTCGATCGCTTCATTTTCTGTTCCTTCTCTTTCGATTTTCTTTCGTTCTCAGCCGATGACGCGGGCCGGAACCCCTGCAACCGTCGTTCCCGGGGCTACGTCGGCGAGCACCACCGAGCCGGCGCCGATCATCGCGCTATCGCCGATCACGATCTTGCCCAGGACGATCGCTCCGGCGCCGACCGTCACCCGGTTGCCCAGCTGCGGGCAGTCGAGTTCGGTAAACCGCGCTTCGCCGAGCGTCACGCCGTGGAGCAGCGTGCAGTCATCGCCGATCACCGTCCGGCCGCCGATCACCAGGCCGATGCCGTGGGCCACAATGCAGCCGCCGCCGATTTCGGCGCGCGGCAAGATGTCGATTGCGCAGGCCGCGATCGCCCAACGGCGGCAGATCGCGGGGAGGAGCGGAATCCCGGTCTGGGTTAGAGCATGCGCTAGTCGATGGGCGACCAGAGCCTGAAACCCGGAATCAAACAGGAACGCGTCGATCAGCGAAGCGGCGAGCCCCCGCCCTTTGACCGCTCGCAGGCGGGCGAAATCCTTCTGCAGCCGGGACCAAAAGCCGGCGGATTTCATTTCATCGGCGGCGGCCATCAGGCGTACCTCCTCACCCCGGAGCGGAGAGCCCGCAGGGCGCGCAGGATTCCGACGCGCGGCAGCCGGCTCCAGAGGGGATAAAGGCCCGACGCCTTGATCCTCCGCTCGAACGCGCTTTCGCCCGGGTTGACGATCATCCGCGGCAACGCCAAGCGATCCGCCTGTTTCGCGTGAGCCGCGCCATGGATCGACACCGCGGCCAAATACCCCGCCCGCTCGACCGCGGCGCGCGCCCGAGGATCGAGCCGGCCATAGGGATAGCAAAAGGTCGCGACCGGTTGCCCCACGGCGGCGGAAAGCTCGCGGCGCGAGGTCGCGACCTCGTCCTTCAGCTCTGCGTCCGAGCAGGTGGTCAGATCGCGATGGAGCTTGCCGTGGCAGCCGATCTCCACCCCGGCCCGGGCGAGCGCCGCCAGCTCCGGCCCATTGAGCAGGCGCTCCTCGCGCTCCATCGCCTGGGGATCCTGCCGGTCCCATCGGTTCGTGCCTCGCAGTTCTTGATTCGAAGAGCCGCCGAGCGCGCCGCTCAAGGCGCCGCTCAAGGCGAACACTGTTGCCGTCATGCCACGAGCGGAAAGCTCCGGCCAGGCGTGCTCGGCAAAGCAGGAACAGCCGTCGTCGAACGTCAATACCACCGCCCGGTGGGGGAGCGGACTCCGCAGACAGGCCTCGGCGAGAGTCACCGTCCGGAAACCGCCCGCCGCGAGCTGATCGAGAAACGCGGCGAATTCCCTCAGCGAAAGGTACGAATTCGCATGCAGGGGAGCCGGCACGAGCGGCATCGGCTCGACGTGATGGAGCATCAAAACGGGCGGGAAGGCGGGCATGGTTTTAAGCAGCCGGTCTATCGGGCAAGCTCATGGCAGAGCGCGACATAGGCATCGATCGTGGCGCCGACTGGAAACCGCTCGGCCCGGCAGCGCGGCAGATTATCGGCTCCCTGGCCCCAATCCGCATCGAGCGCCTCGCCGATCGCCCGGGTGTAGGCGTCGAGATCCTCTGGATCGCAGAACCGGCCGGCGTCGCCGATCACCTCGCGGCGCACCGCGTCGTCGGTCGCGACCGCCGGTTTTCCGCACGCCATCGCTTCCAAATAGGTCAAGCCGAAAGACTCCGTCCGCGAGGGAAGGGTAAAACAATCGGCCGCTGCGTACCACCGGGGCATCTCGCTCCGCGGCACGGCGGTGCGCAGATAACGGCGGCTCCCGAGAATCCGCGTGCCGAGTGCGTCCAGCGCATCCTCCTCCGGCCCGCGGCCGAGGGCGACCAGGCTGCCGCGACCGAGTCGGGCGAGCGCCTGGACCGCGAGACCCATCCGCTTGTGCGAATCGATCGCCCCGGCGGTGAGCACGATCGGCCGTTCGAGGTCGAGCGCAACGGGCTCCACCCCCAACCGGAACCGTTCGAGATCGACCCCGTGGGGAATCACCTGAATCTGCGCCCGCGGCGCCCGCTCGCGGATCATCCGCGCCGCCGCCTCGGTAAAGCAGACCACGCGATCTGGGTTTTGCCGGGCAAACGCCCCTTCCCATTTCGGGTCGTTGCCGTGCGCGAGGTCGATCCACGGCAGATCGTGCCGCCGTTTCAACCACCGGGCGACCCGGCCGCCCACCAAGCCGCCTTCCATCACCAGAAGATCGAATCCGCCGCGCGCGATCCGGCTCCGCGCCGAAAGGGCCGCGGTGCCCCATTCGATCGACAGCGGATCGAGGAACAGCGTATCGAGGACTTTCTTGGTCCATCGCGTCGCCCGATACGCCCGGTCGAGCCAAGGGGCATCGCGCGGGACGGCGCGAATCGCCTCGTGCCCGACCCCTGGGGAAGAGGGTGGCGCGCCGCGCGAAAAGATCACCGGGGCAAAGCCGCGGTCGGCCAACGCCGTCGCCAGCTCGACCACGAACGCTTCGGCGCCGCGGTTTTCGATGCCGATCCCCGGCATCACGAAAGCGATCTTGCCCGTTCGGCTCATTCGGGCTTGATCCCGGCGAAGAAAAAATCGCGGAACGGCCGGCGGAAGCGCGCGAGGTAGCCCAACCCGGCGATCGCGCAGGCGGCGAGCGACGCCGCGAGCCGCGCCCAAGACCCAGCGGGGAGCTGCCATGCCGCTAGCAGGAACATTGGCAGCGGCAGCAGGTAGACGAACGCCAGATCGCGCACCAGCCGCCAGAACTCAGGTCCCGCGATCCGCGCCACCTTCCAAGTCATCAAAAGGTTGCCGAGCAGCAGAAAGTGCGCCCAGGCGACCCCTACGCCTCCCCAGCGGTGGGCGAACGGGATGCCGAATCCGAGCAGCGAGGCGAAATTGAGCAGGACGATCGCGAGCCAGATCCGGTCCTCCCGCTCTACTTTCAGCACCTCGCCGCCCAGCCGGGACATCGGATCGGTCAGCGGCACGAAGCAGAGCGCCTCTAGGATCGGCACCGCCCGCTCCCAAGCCGGACCGAGCAGAATCCCGACCAGCACCAGGTGGGCGTTGAAGAACAGGAAGTACGCGGCGAGTGTTTCGAGCGCCAGAATCGACACCGTGCCCAACCGGAACGCCACCAGAAAGCGCGGCCGGTCGTTCCGGTATTCGACCAGCGCCGGATAGAGCACCCGGGCGACGGCGGGCAGCACCAGCTCCTGAAGGCGAAAGCCCCAACCGCGAGCCTTACCGAAATAACCGACCTCCGCCGCCCCCTTTGAGCTGAGTGCGAAACGGGCGATGTAGGGCATCGGCAATGCGGCGAGCGCGATCAGAAAGAGGGTGCTGCTCTCGCGGATCAGCTTCGGCAGCAGCCGCAGGTCGACGTCCAGCGGGATCTTTCCCCAGGCCCGGCCCCAAAGCAGTGCCGCGAACAACGCCGCCCCGGTAAGCTCGGCGAAGACCAGCGACCAGACCCCCGCGCCGCGAAACGCAAGCGCAATCCCCACCGCGGCGATCGCGAGCCCCCGCAGCAACTCGGGACCGACCAGGCGGCCGACTTCCAGCCGGCGCTCGAACCAGAGCTTCGGCACGACGGCCAGGCCATCTAGGAAGATGTAGACCGCGAACCAAGGCAGAATCGCGGTGAGCCGCCCCTCGAACAGGCCCTTGAACAAAGGCGCCGAGGCGGCCACGCCGACCGCCAGAATCGCCCCGGTGCTCGCCGTCCAGGCAAACACCGTCCCGTACGGCTTCCGCTCGTCGCGGATCAGCTGATACCCAAGCCCCAGATCGCGAAAGATCCCGGCGATCACCGCTATCCCGAGCGCCACCTCGAACAGCCCATGATCCTTGGGCACAATCAGCCGCGCGAGCAGAACGTCCGAACCTGCCCGCAACACCGCCCGGCCGATCTGGCTCCCATATGCCGCCAGCGTCGAGGAGAGAAAGCGCTTCTCGGTGGTCAAGGCGTTTCCGTGGGATTTGGCTTGGCTGAAGGTCTATGGAGTGGGTCTCGAAGTCCAGCTCAGTGGTGATCCGGGCCAGCTCAGTGGCGGTCTGACCCAGCTCACCGGTGGTCTGGGCCAGCTCAGTGGTGGTCTGGTCCAGCTCACTGGTGGTCTGGTCCAGCTAACTGGTGATCTGAGCCACCTTACTGGTGGTTTGGGCCAGCTCAGTAGTGGTCTGGTCTAGCCCAGTAGTGATCTGGTCCAGCTCAGTAGTGATCTGGTCTAGCCCAGTAGTGGTCTGGTCCAGCTCAGTAGTGATCTGGTCCAGCTCAGTAGTGATCTGGGCCATCTCACTGGTGATCTGGACCGTCTCACCCGTGTGCTGGGACGTCTCACCGGCGCTGCGCGCCGAATCGGAAGTCTACAGGAGAAGGTCGGAATGTTCCGGCGCCGGCTCGCGCCGGATTTTCTCAGCGAAACCGGTGTTCGCGGTCGGCCTGTGCGTCGCGCAGGTAGTTTCGGAGGTCGGCGACAAGGTCGAGCTGCGCCGCGTCGGCGCGGGCGGCCTCGACGAACAGGCGCAGGGCCGCGAGCGCTTCGCGGTGAACGTCTTGGGCGGCGAAGATCGGCACCATCTGCTCGGCCAGCTCGCGCACCTTCGCAGTCTGCCCCGCGCGCAGGTGAAGCTCCGCAAGGTCCATTGCAACAAGGGCGGTGTAGAAGCCCATTCCTCGCTTCAGGAAAGCCGTCTGGACCTCGCGGAACGCACGCTCCGCCTGGCGGGTGTGCCCGAGGCCCGCGGCGATCTGCCCCTGAACCCAACGACGTCTCAATCGATCGAGCGGTTGGCCATGCCGCCGGAAAACTTGCCGCCGTAGAAGAAAACGTCCGCGAGCTTGACAGTTGCCTTCGCCACCCTGTTGGAGAGGCCCGCCAGCCGATACAGCACCTGGGCACGGGATAGCAGATTCTCGGCACGGTCGAAGCGTCGTTGATCCTTCCGTAGCGAGGCTTCGAGGTCGTCCAGTTCGGCCAGCGTGCCCGAATCGGTTACCGGCGACCGCCCGGCGATCATTCTCACGTACCCGAAGATCTCGTCCGCTTCCCGCAAATCGCCCGCGGCGCGACGGGCGTTTGCCATCGCGGCGGCGGAAAGGGCGGACAGCTCGAAGGAGGGATTCGTCCGGTCCGCCACGGCATGCGCCGCAGCTGCGAAGTCGTAGGCCGCGCCCGGGTCGTCATGGAGCCGATGGCGCCCTTCGGCGAGCAGCAGACGGACCAGGCGGGGGCCGCGGTAGCGGGAGTTTGCCCGCCTCAAGGTTTCGAGGCGCTTCTCGTTGGGGAGGACAGCAAGGGAGAGGAAATCCTTCGTCGCCTGGCGCTCCGCCTTCTCGAAATGCGGTGCCGCAGCGCCCAGGAGCGGCAGCAGGAACTCCGGCCGTGATTCCCTTCGCCCCTTGGGATCGCGCTTCCAAGCCTCGTACTCCTCCAGGCAGCAGGGGCAGAGTTCGGTCAGATGCTCCAGCCCCGCTTCGGCGAGCAGGCGGGGGGAGACCTGCCCGCGCGCCACGGCCTGTAGCAGATCGCGCGTGATGTGCATCGCGACACCTCCCAAGAGAAATTTTTCGAGTCCTTACTCAATGTAGGTAGCTCCAACCGGTATTTTCGTGACAAGAATCGGCGCGAGATTTTCGGAATGCCCTCCCCCGGCCTCGGGAGGGGAGGGATGTAAAAGGGTCAACCGTTGGGATCGATGTCGCTTCCGAAGCCATGAGTCGGCGGAGTCGGTCGGGCATCGGGGTCGATGTCGCCGCCGAAATTCTGGGCTGGTGGGGCGGGCCGGCCGTCCGGGTCGATGGTGCTGCCCGCGGCGAGCGGCGCAAACAGCCCGTTGAGCAATGAACCGGCGCGCTCGAAGGGGTTCCACCCGCCGAGGGTCAGCCAGGCAGCTGTGAAAGCGATGGAAAGGGCACGGCGAGGCATGGTCGGACCTCCTCTTTCGAGACCGCGTCCCGGCCTCCCTCAAGCGGAAGGTCGGTGCGGCCCCTGAAAAGAGAAGTGCCAGGCGGGTGGGTGGCCCGGCTAACTGCCTTCAGTCGGCGATGAAAACTTCGCGCGTTGTCGCTACTGTCACCGCCCGGGCGAGGTAGATTCGCAGAACGACCGGATCGCCGATCGCTTCGAGGGCGGTTCGTGCTGCGTCGTCAACCGGCAGGCCGCGTGCCGCAAGGACGGCGAGAATGGATTCGCGCAAGGCCTGCTGTTGCCCCTCCTGCCTTCCCTCGTCCCTTCCTTCGCCACGGATCTCGTCGAGATCCCGATAGCCCTGGCGCTGGAGTAGATTGCGGAGGGTGACGGCGTGAGCGGCCTCGCGGTCGTAGAGAGCGTTCACGGGCACGGGGTTTTGCAGGATCCCCGGTGCGGTCAGCTCCTCGCCGGGACGCACGAGGCGCATCTCTTGCCCGCGTTCGTGGACCTCGACCCGGCGCGGTCCGGAAAGGCGGACGACCCAGACCCACCGGGTGCCGGCGGCCAGAAGCTCGGAGATCTTGAGCGCGAGTTCTTTCTCGTCTTGTCCCGTATCGGCGTATTCCACCGCGAGCGGCGGCGCTCCCGCAACCCATCCGGGCGTGTTGGGGACGTTGCCGACCGCCACGTCCGGGGCACGCAGCGAATCGGAGGAGGGGGAGTACCCGGTATCGATGCCCGCCTCTTCCACTGCCGGATCGGTGTCGAGCACCGAGCCCCCGAGAAGATTGGCCCGCGAGCCGCGCCCGCCCGTGGTCATGCATTGGATGGCATGGCCGTTGGAAAGCTCATAGGGATCGCCCGAGCGGATCTGGTCGGCGCGGAACGGACCTTTGGCGGTGGGCAGGGTTCGAGGCACGGAGCGAGTTTAGCATCACACCTCTTTGCTCGCCCTGGGGTCGATGGTGCCGCCCGGCAACGGCCGCCCCGGCACGAGCGCCGCCAGGAACTCCGCGCAAGGCAGGCACCGGATGCCGTCGATTTCGAGCGATTCTTCGCCGCGGTAGAGGAGTCTGAGGTCCGCCTCGGGGTAGTCGTCGCGGAAGGCTTTCAAGCCGCGCAGGTCGCTCGCGCGGACGGTGCCGGAGCTCTTCACTTCGATCGCGTGGAACCCGGCGCTGCCGTAGAGGACGAAATCGACCTCTGCGCCCCCTTTGGTGCGCCAGAACCAGAGGCCGAGGTCGGTTCCCGAGTAGTCGGTCCAGGCGCGCAGGTGCTGGGCGACCAGCCCTTCGAGGGCGGCGCTCCCGATCTCTTCCGGTCGGTCGAGCGGGCCGGCGGGGCGGAGGGCGGAGAAGACCCCGGCGTCGAACCAGAAGAACTTCGGATGGACCGTGAGCGCCCGCCGGGCGCGGCGGGTGAAAACCGGGACCTGGAACGAGAGCAGCAGGTCTTCCAGGATCTGCAGATAGCCCTCGGCCGTTTTGCGGCTCACCTGGCATTCACGAGAGACTTCGGAGAGGTTGAGCACGGCGGCGTGCGAAAAGCTGATCGCTTCGAGGAAGCGCGAAAAATCGCCGATCCTCCGCACCAGCCCTTCGTACTGCACCTCCTCGCGCAGATAGAGGCCGACGTAGGCGCCCAGAGCGTCGCGGGGATTCTCGGCATTCCAGATCAACGGCACCAGCCCTGCCGAAAGGGCCGCATCGAGAGCGAACCGGTCTCCCAGCTCGGCGGCGAGGAAAGGATGAAGGCGGCGGACCGCCGCGCGGCCGGCGAGCAGATCGACCCCCTCGCGCTTGAGCTTTCGAGCGCTCGATCCGGTGAGCACGAAGCGCCGGCCGTCTTTGCGTTCGAGCAGTTGGTGGACGACGTCGAGCAGGGCCGGGGCTTTCTGAACCTCGTCGATCACGATCACCCGCCGGTCCGGCGCTCCATCGACCCGTTCGCGCAGACGTTCGGGACGGGCCGAAAGCTCTCGATGCACCTCCGGAGAGAGTAGATCGAGCCAGAGGGCGTCCGGATACGCCGCCTTGAGCCAGGTGGATTTTCCCGTCCCGCGCGGACCAAACAGGAAGTAGGAAGAGCCCGGATCGTGGAAAAATCGCCCCAGAGTCGCCATTTCTCCTCGATTTTTGGCGAAACCGCCGCCAGAATGCAAGGCCCTTACCCCTGACCCATCTGGTGCCAGCCGTCAATCGGCGAGGAAGACTTCGTCCGTAGTCGCCACCGTCACCGCTCGGGCGAGGTGGCGTCGCAAGACGACCGGATCAACGATCGATTCGAGGGCGGTGCGCGCCGCGTCGTCGACCGGCAAGCCGCAAGGACGGCGAGAATGGATTCACGCAAGCCTTGCTGTTGCCCTTCGCCACGGATCTCGTCGAGATCCCGATAGCCCTGGCGCTGGAGTAGATTGCGGAAGGTGACGGCGGCGAACTGCGCGTTGGTCACGCGTTGGCCCCGGGCTTTTCCAGCCCCACCCTTTTCTGATAGAATCTTCGCCTTCGTGCGGTCTGCGCCCTGTGGGCGAAGCCTGTGCCAACGCCCGTCGGCGTTCCAGACAACTGAGATTCGAGGTCAATCGAGCATGGTTAGAATTCGGCTCCGCCGGATGGGCGCGAGGAACGCGCCTTTTTTCCGGGTCGTCGTCTCCGACACCCGCCGCACCCCTTCGGCCGCCGCGGTCGAGGAGATCGGCTGGTACGACCCCAAGAAGCAGCCCGCCCAGATGAAGATCGACGGCGACCGCTTGCAGTATTGGGTCAGCAAGGGCGCGCAGCTCTCGCCGACCGTCAAGAAGCTGTTCGCGAAGGCGTCCTGACCCCTGTGGCGGCCGTGCCGGAAGTCCGGAGCGAAGTCGAGGAACTGATCCGTCGACTGGTGGATCAGCCGGAGAAGGTGAAGGTGGCCGAGTTCCCGAGCGGCGATGAGATCCTTCTGGAGGTCGAGGTGGCTCCGGAGGATCTCGGCAAGGTCATCGGCCGGCAGGGGCGCACGGTGCGCGCGTTGCGGACGTTGCTTGAAACGCGCAATGCCCGCGAGGCGATCCCCTACGGTCTGGAAATCATCGAAGACTAAACGTCTCTTCGACGCCGAAGGGCCGAGTCCTCGGCTCCCCAAGGCTTCGATTCCGATGGCTCCACTGGCTCCAATGGTTCCTATGGCTCTAATCGCCGACTCCGAAGCGCTGCGCGACGACCTGCCGCCGACCGTCACGGTCGGGCGGGTGCTGCGTCCGCACGGGCTCAAAGGCGAGCTGTCGGTGCTCGTCGAGTCGGAGGTCCCCGGCCGGTTCGATCCGGGCAGCGAGTTGCTCGCCCTGGTTCCGGGAAAGTCTCCGCGGCGGGTGAAGGTGGCGAGCCACCGCGCGTTTCGAGGCGGCGCCCTGGTCACCTTTGAGGGGCTGGCCGATCGCGACGGGGCCGAGACGCTGCGCGGCGCGGTGTTCGAGGTCGAGCGGGAGCGGGTGCCGCCGGCCGAGCCGGGGACGTATTACCACTTCCAGCTGATCGGCTGCCGCTGCACCGAAGCGGGCCGGGAGCTGGGCAAAGTGGTCGACGTGATTGAGGACGGCGGCGGGCTGTTGTTGATCGTGGCGGATGGCGAGCGGCGGTTGCCGATCCCGTTTGTCCAGAGTTTTCTGCGCGAGGTCGATGTCGAGCGAGGGCGGATCGATCTGGCGCTGCCGGAAGGTCTGATCGAAACGTGCGCATCCAAGTCCTGACGATCTTCCCGGATCTGTTCGTGCCATTCGTGCACACCAGCCTGATCGGCAGGGCGCGGAACAACGATCTGCTCGATATTTTCGTTTTCGACCTGCGCCTTTATGCCGAGGATCGGCACCGGAGCGTCGACGACGAGCCGTACGGCGGCGGCGGCGGGATGGTGATGACGGCCCCGCCGTGGATCCGCGCGGTGCGGAAACTGTCTGAAGGGGCGACCCCTTGGCGCGTGCTCCTTTCGCCGCAGGGTCGGCGGCTGGACGAGGCGAAGGTCCGCGAGCTGGCCGCACGGGGCGATCTGATCCTGCTCTGCGGGCGCTACGAGGGGATCGACGAGCGGGTGCGGGAAACGGTGGTCGATGAAGAGATCTCGATCGGCGACTACGTGCTGTCGGGAGGGGAGTTGCCGGCGATGGTGCTGATCGAGGCGATCTCGCGTCAGATCCCGGGGGTGGTGCAACTGGCCGAGTCGGTCGAAAACGACAGCTTCCGCTCTGGGCTGCTCGATTTCCCGCACTACAGCCGGCCGCCGGTCTTCGAAGGAATGGCGGTGCCCGAGGTGCTGCTGTCCGGAAATCACGCGCGAATCGTGCGCTGGCGGGAGCGGATGGCGCTTCGAGCGACGTGGGAAAAGCGGCCCGACCTGCTCGCCGAAGCGTCGATGACGCCGGAGCAGGAGCGGGAGCTGGCGGCGCTTAAAGAGGGGCAGGGCTGACCGCCGGCTTGCGCGAGGGCCGTTCTTTGAGAATAATCAGCGACTTGTCCGTGGTCGGAAAGGTCGCAATCCATCAGAATCCAGGCAGGATTCGAGCAGGTTTCGAGGTGAGGTCATGAATCAGCTACAGCAGGTCGAGAGCGCCTATCTCCGCACGGGCATGCCGGATTTCCGCCCCGGCGACACGGTGAAGGTCCACGTCCGGGTCAAAGAGGGCGACAAAGAGCGCATCCAGATCTTCCAAGGTGTCGTGATCGCGCGCCGCGCGGGCGGCACTCGCGAGACGTTCACCGTTCGCAAGATGTCCGGCAGCATCGGCGTCGAGCGCATCTTTCCGCTGCACGCGCCGCTGGTCGACAAGATCGAGGTCATTCGGCGCGGCCGGGTGCGGCGCGCGAAGCTCTATTACCTTCGCAATCTGCGCGGCAAGGCGGCGCGTATCGACGAGCGCCGCGAAGACAAGCGCGGATAGCGCTTCAGGGTTTAGCAGCGTGAAAGGAGCGCGGTGACGAAAGCCTCGTCGTCGGCCGCTCGAACGAGCCCGACGTTCCTCGAGTTGTGTGCCGAGGCGTACCGTCTGCGCCTGCTGTGCAGTCTCGAGGAGCGCTTGGCACGTTGCGGTTTTGCCCGCGTCGCCGGAGTCGACGAGGCCGGACGCGGCTGTCTGGCCGGCCCGGTGGTCGCCGCCGCGGTGATCGTCGACCCCAGGGTTCTGGTTCCCGGGGTCGACGACAGCAAGGTGCTAACCCCCGAGGAGCGCGAGCGGCTGGCCGGCGAGATCCGTCGGACGGCTCGCGCCTACTCCATCTGCTCGATTTCGGCCGACGTCATCGATCGTGTGAACATCCTCGAAGCCACCCGCCTCGCGATGCGTGGCGCGCTCTCCGGCCTCGCGCCCGAGCCCGACTGCGCATTGATCGACGCGCTGTTCCTCTCGGGTCTCTCCTATCCCTGCTTGGCCGTAGTGCGCGGCGATTCGCTCAGCTACTCGGTCGCCTGTGCCTCGATCCTCGCCAAAGTCGAGCGCGACCGGGACATGGTCCGGCTCGCAGAGCAGCACCCGGGGTACGGCTTCGCCGCCCATAAAGGGTACGGGGTCCCCGAGCACGTGGCGGCGCTTTCCCGGCTGGGGCCGTCGCCGGTGCACCGCCTGACGTTCCGCAAGGTCAAGCCCGACCTGGAGGAACTCTGCTGATGGCCGCCTTGGTGCGCGACCAGATCGTCCAGACGGCGGAGAAGTTCGTCGCCCGCGGCAAGATCGAGCCGGCGATCCGCGAATATCGGAAGCTGCTCGCCGACAACCCAAACGATATCAACACGCTCAATCGGATCGGCGACCTCTACGCGCGGATTCAGCGGGTCGACGAGGCGATCGATTTCTTCACCCAGATCGCGGAGAGCTACACAGAGGAAGGCTTCTTCGTCAAAGCGATCGCGATCTACAAAAAGATCATCAAGCTCAACCCGACGCTGCTCGAAGTCTACGAGGCGCTCGCCGAGCTGTACGCCAAGCAGGGGCTGCTCAACGAGGCGCGCACGCAGTTCCAGGTGCTCGCCGACTACTACCAGAAGCACGACAACGCGACCTCGGCGAGCGCGATCTACGGCCGGCTGGTCGACCTCGAACCGGAAAACCCCTCCCACCACGTCAAGCTCGCCGAGATCTTCCAGCAGCAGAAGCTGTACGAGAAGGCGCTCGGCGAGTACCGCACGATCGCCGAGCTGATGCTCGCGGCGGGCCACGTGCCGGAGGCGGCCCAGGTCTACGAGCGGGCGCTGGCGATCGATTCCCAGAACCTCCCGTTCCTGACCGACGCGGTGCTCAAGCTGCGCCAGGCGGGCGGCCAGGCCGCCGCGGCGCGCTTCCTCGCGCTCGCGATCGAGCGCAACCCGGAAGCCGAGCGGATCGCGCGCCTGATCGGCGGTGAAGGAACCCTTTCCGGGGCAACCTCTCCGTCGGCCCGCTCGACAGTTCCGATGCCGGTGCAGCCTCCGGCCCCTCGGGTCCCTGAGCCCGAGCCGGTGACGCAACCGTTTTCGGTCGAACTCGATCTCGACGACGAGGAGCCGGAGCCGGCACCCGCGCGAGACACCAAGCCGGGGGTTCCCGAATGGGATCAGGCGTTCGCCGACGCGGCGGGTGCCGCGAGTGCCGCGGGCGTCGCCCCGGTGGTCCAGGAACGGCAGCGGGAAGAGAGCGGCGAAATCGACCTGGACCTCGACGAGGTCTTCGTCCTGGAGATGGAGGAGGACGAGCCGGCGAGCCTGGTCAAGCCGCCTCCCGACATGCTCGGCGGGACGCCGCGCCGGCCGGCCTGGGCGCTCGACGCAGAGGTGCAGGAGGAACCCGCGCCGGAAATCTTCGCCAAGGATCCGCCGCCGCCTTCGGCCGAGACGCCTCAGAGCTGGACAGTCCGGCCGTCCCTGGAAGACGACGAGGCGACGTGGAGCGAGATCGCCGAGATCGACCTCGGCGAGATGGGCCGGACCGGCTCGTTCGCCTTGATCGATCCATTCCGCGAGATCCTGGAGGCCGACCAGGCGAGCCAGCCCGCGGAGTCCTCGACCTCCCGGCTCGACGCCGAGGAGCTGGAGCGGACGGCGGCGGGGCTCCACGCAAAAGTGCCCGAGCGCCAAGAGGATCTCCTCACCGAGGCGGAGGTGCTCGCGCGCTACGGCCTCGAAGACAAGGCGATCGAACGGCTGCACGATGCGCTGCGCGCCGACCCTCGGCATCTGGAAGCGTATGCCCTGCTGGTGCAGCTCCATCTCGACCGCGGCCGGCTCGGCCCGGCGGCCGAGGCCGGCCAGAACATGGCCAACGCGGTCGGCCGTCGCAAGTCGGAAGTCTGGGACCAGGTCCGCAGGAAGCTGGTCAGCGTCGGTATCGTGGTCGACGAGGCCCCGGCCTTGCCGGCCAAAGCGCCGCCGCGAGCCCCGACCCCTGCTCCGGAGCCCGAACCGCTGCCGCGCGCCGATTTCGGCGGCATGTTCGAAGAGCTTTCGCCGCCGCCCGCGCCGGTAACGGAGACTTCGATCCCGATCGAGTTTTCGTTCGGCGCCGTAGCTCCGGCGATCAAGCCCCCGGTCGCCGAAGCCGTCGAGCTCCCGGTCCCGGCGCAGGCCAAGGCTCCGGCGGCGAAGCCCCGGCCTTCGAACGTCATCGATCGCGAGCTGGCCGCGCTGATCGGGCCGGCGGGTAAAGGCAAGCCGGCCCGGCGGCCGATTCCCGCGGCACCGGTGCCGTCGGCGGTCCCTCCGCCGGTCGCCCCCCCGGTTGCGCCGCCGCCGACCGCTCCGATCGCTTCGACCGCTTCGATCACCGCGGCCCCCCCGGCTCCGGCACCTCCGCCCCCGACGCCCGAGGTGCTATCGATTCCGGCCGAGGAGGTTTCGGTCTGGGAGATGCCGCCGCCGCCGAATGAGATGTTCGATCCGCGCGGCATCGCCGCCTCGCTCGAAGACTTAGACGACGAGGATTTCGTCGTGCCCGGCCTGCGCGAGTTCGGCCCGCCGCTCTCTTCGACCCCGGAACCGCCGAGTCTGGACGATACGAGCATGAGCTGGCTCGACGAGGCCGAGGCGATGCGCTCGGCCGAGCCGGTGGCGCCCGCCCCGGCGGCCCCCGTCTTGGGCCGGAGCGCTCGGTCGTTTTCCGACGACGATTTCTTCGATCTTGCGGGCGAGCTGGAGCAGGAGCTGGAGCGCGAGGTGGGCGGCGGCGATTTGCTCGCCGGCCCGGCCGAGCAGACGCTCGAAGAGATCGTCGAGGGGTTCAAGAAGGGGGTCTCGGAGAACCTCTCTTCGACCGACTACGACACCCACTTCAACCTCGGCATCGCCTACCGCGAGATGGGCCTGATCGACGAGGCGATTGGCGAGTTCCAGCTCGCCGCCAAGGACCGCAGCTTCCTGGTCTCTTGCTGCTCGAATCTCGGGCTCTGCTTCCTGGAAAAGGGCATTCCGGAGCTGGCGGTCAAATGGTACCGCCGCGGCCTCGACGCCCCGGGGATCTCCGAAGACGATTCGCTCGGCCTGCTCTACGACCTGGGGAACGCTTACCTTTCGACCGGCGACAACGACACGGCGTACAAGACGTTCGTAGAACTCTACGGCATCAACAGCAATTACCGCGACGTGGTCGCCCGGATCGAAGAGCTGGGCCACCCGCACTGACGTCGGCGAAAAAGGGCGCAGCATGCTGCGCCCTGGTCTCTGGCCTCCCTACCCCGCGAACTTCCCTTCGGCGATCCGCTCCTCGCGCTTCTCGGCGAATTGGGCGGTGAGCTTCGCCATGAACTCGGGCAGCTTTTCGTACAGCCGCTTCGGTTCGCGGCGGACCCCTTTGCCCAGGATGTAGGCGGTCAGCAGCGGCAGCACGATCGTCGAATCGTTGTAGACCACCACCGCGTCGGGCAGCTTGTCCGGATCGACCTTCCCCCACGAGACTGCCTCGCCCGGCGTCGCGCCCGAGAGTCCGCCGGTGTCGGGCCGGGCGTCGGTGATCTGGAGGAAATAGTCGTGACCGGCCTCCGACAGGCCGAGCACCTCCTGGATCTGCGGCTCGGTCTGAAGCAGGAAGTTTTTCGGGCTGCCGCCGCCGAGGATCCAGCAGGCCGACTTGCCGCCCGATTCTTTCGCCTGCCAGACGATCGACGCCGACTGATTGACATCGGCGTTGATGTCGAAGTTGAGTTTCGACCCTTCGAGCGATAGCTCTGCGACGTTCATGCCGATCGAGCTGTCGCCGGGCGACGAGGTAAAGATCGGCACCGCGTGGCGATAGGCGGCGGCGAGCAGCGAGGTGCCCACCAGGTCGAGCTTCTCCTCGACCGCGGCGACGTAGCGGCCCACCCGGTAATGGAACTCAGGTGTCGACATCGTCTTGTCGAACTCCGGCTGGCGCATCACCATGCGGTAGAACTTGTCGGTCTCCAAAAGGACCGAGTAGTCGAACACGATGTCGTAGATCCGGACCACGCCCTCTTCGCGCAGCACCACGTCGTTCCAGGCCGGGTTGCCGCGATGGAGCTTCAAGCCGATCGCGTGATGCGTGTCGTGATAGAGATTCGCGCCGGTCGAGATCATCCAATCGATGCAGCCGGCTTCGATCAGAGGAACCAGGCACGACTTGCCGTAGCCGCCGGGGGTGAGCGCGCCGGAAAGCGACATGCCGACCGTCACGTCCTCCTGGAGCATCTTCTCGGTCAGCAGCTCGCACGCCTCGCGCAGCCTGGCCCCGTTATAGGCCGTGAACGCCCGGTCGATCACCTCGACCAGACTCTCTTTACCGGTGAGCGGTTCGGGGAAAATGCGTTTGCCGGAAAGGTGCCGGCCCTGGGAGTGGCTCATCGAAAATCTCCTCGCTGACGAATAGGGAGCGAATTGGGGATTGTATCTCTCACTCATCCCGCAACGGCTCCAAACCCTCGCGCACGCGGAGCGCCGGGCGCCCGTCCGGGTCGGGCTTCATGGCTCGGCGGTTGCGGGCGGCTCGATCGGGGCGGGCTGGCCCTTGGCATCGACGTGGACGTAGACCACTTCCGCCTCGGTCACCTTCACCCGGACGTGCGCCTGCTCCCCCCGTTGGCGCTCCGCCTCGACCACCACCCGCACCGTAACGGAGGTCCGGCCGAGCCGCTCGGTGGCGGTAAAGAACGACACCAGGTCGCCGACGAACACCGGCTGGTGGAACACCACCTCGCGCATCGCGACCGTGACCAGGCGGCCGGCGCCATGGCGATACGCTTCGACCGCCCCCGCCTGGTCGATATAGGACAGGATGATGCCGCCGAAGATCGTTCCCAGGGCGTTGGTATCCTTGGGCATCATCAGAACTCGGATCGCCGGCTGGCGCACCGTATCTTGGCTCGCTTCGCTCATCATTTTCCCTTCGCTTTGAGCATCTACCGGCTCGGGCAGCATGCTATCCTAGAGGTTCCGAAGAGGGGTTTCTGCGCTTTCGCAACCCAGATTGATCCCGGCAGATTGATCCAGAACCTGAGCCCAGACCAGATCGGCTTCCGCATTGATGTCATCCCTAGCGACTCCCGAGACTACGATCGTTCCGGTCTCCGACGCCGTGTTGATGCGGCTGATCGGTGAGCGTCGGCCGGAGGCCCTTCAGGAGCTCTACGGGCGTCATGCCCCGAGCCTTCTCGCCCTGGGCAAGCGGATTCTGAATACCCTGGAAGATGCGGAAGAGGTGCTGCAGGAGGTCTTCCTTCGAGTTTGGCAGGAGCATCTTCGCTACGACTCCGAACGTTCATCCGTTTCCACCTGGCTGGTCTTGATCATGCGCAGCCGCGCGATCGACCGGCTGCGCAATCGGCGGGTGGTGGAGCGGGTCCACGGCGCGGCCTACCAAGAGGGCGGAGATTCCTATACATCCCCCGAAGGTGCGGTGAACGTATTAGATAGACAGAGGGAGGGGAGGGTGCGATCAGAACTCCTCAGCCTGCCGGCCGAACAGCGACAAGCGCTGGAGATGGCCTTCTTTGAGGGCCTCACGCAGAGCGAGATTTCCGAGCGAACGGGCATCCCGCTGGGTACCGTAAAAACTCGAACCCTGCTCGCGATGAAAAAACTGCGCAAAAACCTCCGTCACGAGATCCGAGAGCTGCTGTGAACATCGAAACCGACAGCATGGCGCCCGCGGCCGATCCCGAGGACTTGGCGATCCTTGAGGCCCTTGATGCGTTCGCGATGGGCGAAGGATCGGCGAAGGGATCTGCCGACGAGGTCCTGCGCCGTCTCTACGTCGAGGTCCTGGGCCTCCTGCCGACGAGTCTTGACCAGGAAGTTCCGGATGATCGGGTGTGGCAGCGGCTGGCCGCCGATCTGGGGTTCCCAGCGATGGCGGCGGAAAGCGCGTCCGTCCCCGCGGCCGAAGCGCCGATGGCTCCGGCTGATCCCATGGCTCCGGCGGCTCCCATGCCTGCAATGCCTTTGGTCTCGCCGATCGAATTCCCCCCGGTAACCCGGTCAACGACCGTGCCGTTTGCTCCGGCCGGTTCGCGCACCGCGATGCGGCACCACTCCCGCTGGCCTTTGGCGCTCGCGGCGACCCTCGCCTTCGCGCTCGCCGGACTCTCGCTCTATCTGCTGCGAAACCTCGACGAGCAGTCCGACCAGGTGGCGGCGCTTTACGTCAAGCTCGCGGCGGCGGAGCGGCAGACCGCGGACGCGCAGCAGGCGAAGAAAAAGCTGGAAGAGATGGAAGGCAAGTACTCCTTGGTGACCGACCCGGGGGTCTCGATCAACCGGCTCGCACCGGCCGCCGAGCAAATCCAGTCGGACGCCCGCGGCATCTTGTTCGTCGCCGCCGATCATAGCCATTGGGTCCTCTCGCTCTCGAACCTCCATCCGACCGAGACCGGCCAGGGGTATCAGCTCTGGTTCATGGGCGAGACCGCGGCGGTCTCGGGCGGCACGTTCACGGCACGCCCGGGCGAGGTGGTGAAGCTCTCCGCCGAGTCGATGCCCGCCGGAACCAAGGCGGTCCTGATCACCTTGGAGCCCGCGGCGGGATCGCCGTTGCCGTCCGGCCCCAAGGTTCTGACCACCGTCGGCTGATTCGACCCGGGCTCGACCCCCCGGCCGAGCCGTCCCACCCTTTACGGGTCCTCCGCACTTCCTGAATCGAGAGCGGCCGATGGATTGGCAGGAACGCTACGCCGAAAAAGTCGCGTCACCCGCAGAGGCAATCGCCCTGCTCGGTCCCCGCCAGCGCATCTTGATTGGCTCCGGAGCCGCCGAGCCGGGCCGTCTGGTCGAGGCAATGGTGGCCGACGGCCATCATCTCGAAGGGAACGAAATCGTCCATCTGATGACTCTCGGCAAAGCGCCGTACGTGGCGCCCGGCCTGGAAGGGCGCTTTCGCCATACGGCGTTCTTCATCGGCGCGAACGTCCGGGCCGCAGTGCAGGAAGGGCGCGCCGATTTCATGCCGGTCTTTTTGTCCGACATTCCCGTCCTGATCCGCACCGGCCGGGTGAAGATCGATGCGGCGCTGATCCAGGTTTCGCCCCCCGATCGACACGGCTTTGTGAGCCTCGGCGTTTCGGTCGACATCGTCCGCGCCGCAGTCGATACCGCGGATCTGATCCTCGCCGAAGTGAATCCGAACATGCCGCGCACGCTCGGCGATTCGTTTCTTGCGGTCGAACGGATCGCCCGGCTGGTGCCGGTTTGCGACCCTCTCCCCGAGCTTCATTCCGAGCCGCTCGACGAGATTTGCCGCGAGATCGGACGGAACGTCGCGAGCCTGATTCCAGACGGCGCGACGCTCCAGATGGGGATTGGAAGGATTCCCGACGCGGTGCTCGCGTCGCTCGATCAGCGGGTCGATTTGGGCGTCCACACCGAGATGTTCTCCGACGGCGTGATGCGCCTCGCCGAGGCGGGCGTGATCACCGGGCGCCAAAAATCACTGCTGCCGGGCAAGATCGTCACCTCGTTCATCATGGGTTCGCGCGCCCTCTACGATTGGGTGGACGGGCATCCGTCGGTCGAGATGCGGCCGAGCGGCTTCACCAACGACCCAGTGCAGATCGCCCGCAACGACCGGATGATCGCGATCAACTCGGCGCTCGCCGTCGACTTGACCGGCCAGGTCGCGGCCGACACGGTGCGCGGCAGGTTCTTCTCAGGCATCGGCGGCCAGGTCGATTTCATCCGCGGCGCCTCGCGCAGCCGGGAGGGCCGGCCGATCATCGCTCTTCCCGCAACCGCCAAAGGGGGCGCGGTGTCGCGTATCCAGGCCGCCTTCGAAGAAGGAACCGGCGTGGTCACGAGCCGCGGCGACGTCCATTACGCGGTGACCGAGTACGGCATCGCCGACCTCTGGGGCAAGAACATCCGCGATCGGGCGGAGGCACTGATCGGCATCGCCCACCCGGACTTTCGGGCCGAGCTGCGGGCGGCGGCCCGGGGCCGGAAGTATCTGACCTGAGCGGCTGCTACGATCGCCTCGGTGTCCGCGACCGATCCTCAGGATGTCATCGCCGCCCTTCGGGCTCTCCTGTCCGCGAGCCAAGTCGTCGACGATCCGGAGTCGCGCGCCCTCTACGGCACCGACTGGACCCGGGTCTTCCCTCCCGACCCGCTCGCTGTCGTCTTTCCCCGGTCGGTCGACGAAGTTGCAGCAATCGTCCGGTTCGCCAACCAGCGTCGCCTGCCGCTCGTTCCCTCCGGCGGCCGGACGGGTCTTTCCGGCGGCGCGGTGGCGGCCCGGCAAGAGATCGTGGTCTCGCTCCGCGAGATGAACCGGATTCTAGATTTCTCAGCTCTGGACCGCACCGTCCGGGTGGAGGCGGGGGTGGTCACCGCCGCCGTCCAGTCCTATGCCCGAGAGCGCGACCTGTTCTTCCCCATCGATTTCGCCGCCGCAGGGTCCGCGCAGATCGGCGGCAACGTTGCGACCAATGCAGGCGGCGTGCGGGTCGTGCGCCATGGCTCGATGCGCGAATGGGTGGCGGGCCTGAAAGTGGTCACCGGAACGGGCGAGATCCTAGATCTGAACCGCGGACTGGTGAAAAACGCCACCGGCTACGATCTGCGCCATCTGTTCATCGGCAGCGAAGGATCGCTCGGCATCGTCGTCGAGGCGACCCTCCGGCTCGACCGTCTCCCCGGACCGCGCGCCGTGCTGCTGGCGTGCGTGCGCGATTTCCGCTCGCTGGTCGATCTGTTCGTCGATCTGCGTGGCTCCGGCCCGCTCGGCGCCTATGAGTTCTTCTCTGACTCTGCGCTTCGCCCGGTTCTCGCGGCAAGAAATCTCCCCCCGCCGTTCGCCGAGGCCTACCCGTTCTATGCCCTTGCGGAGGTGGAAGCGCGCGATGAATCGGCGCTCGCCCCAGCCCTCGCGGTACTGGAGCGGTCGATCGCCGCGGGCCTGACAGCCGACGCCGTGGTGGCGCGTGAGGAGACCGACTGCCGGCAGCTATGGCAGCTGCGCGAATCGATCTCCGAGACGATCGCTCCCCGCCTGCCGTACAAGAACGACCTCTCGGTCGTGGTCTCCGCGTTGCCCGAATTCCTCGCCGCGGCGGACGCGTTGGTCGCCCTGAGCTACCCAGGGTGGGAGATCCTCTGGTACGGCCATATCGGCGACGGCAATCTCCACCTCAATATCCTTCGCCCCGAAGAGGTCTCGCGGGAGGACTTCTTGGCCCGCTGCGAGTCGGTCACCGAGGAGATCTCTTCGCTGGTCGGCCGGTTTGGCGGCAGCGTCTCGGCAGAGCATGGCGTCGGCCTGCTCAAGAGGAAGGTGCTCCACCACAGCCGGAGCGCGGCCGAGATCGCAATGATGCGGGAGATCAAGAAGGCGTTCGATCCGAACGGCATCTTGAACCCCGGCAAGATTTTTCCTTAAAGGAGCCGCCGGTAGCGCTCCCAGTCGAAGCACGGGCCCGGGTCGGTCTTCCGGCCGGGGGCAATGCTCGAATGCCCTACGATCTCCTCAATTGGGTAGGTTCTTTGGAGAGCGCGGGAGAGCCGCGCGAGGCGCAGGTACTGCTTGGCGGTAAACGGCCGGTCGTCGCACCCTTCGAGCTCGATGCCGAGCGAAAAATCGTTGCAGGCGTCTAGGCGGCGCCAGGAGGAGACCCCAGCATGCCAGGCGCGCTTGGCGCAAGGGACGAGCTGGATCAGCTCTCCGCCGCGGCGGAGGAAGAAGTGCGCCGAGACCTTCAGACTCGCGATCGTCGCAAAGTAGGAATGCCCGGAGGGGTCGAGCCGGTTGGTGAAGAAGTCCAGGACCGCTTCGCCCCCGAACTCGCCCGGCGGCAGACTGATCGCGTGGATCACCAGCAGGCGCACGAGGCTCCCCGCGGGGCGATCGTCGCAGTTGGGGGACGGGACGCGGCGGACGCCCGAGAGCCATCCTTCCGGGCTGACCGCAGGATGGGCCCGCCGGGCGGGCGCGCGGGGATTCTCCATGGCGTCGAATAGGATACGCGAGGGGTCGCGCATTTCGGCCCCGGCAAATTCGAGGAGACTTGATGGACATTCGTAACCTTGTGCTCGTCGACGGGGTCCGTACCCCGATGCTTTCCTACAACGGCGATTTCGCCGAAATCACCGCGATCGACCTCGCGGCCCACGCGTCGCGGGCTTTGTTCGAGCGGACCGGCATCGCGCCGACCGAGATCGACCAGGCGTTCGTCGGCAACGCCCTCCAGACCTCGGCGGACGCGATTTATGGCGCGCGCCACGTGGCTTTGAAGGCGGGGGTGCCGAAAGAGGTCCCGGCGCTCACGGTCAATCGGCTGTGCGGCTCGGGCATCCAGTCGGTGATCTCCGGCTCGCACGCGATCCTCGCGGGCGAGGCCACGACCTGCCTGGTCGGTGGGATGGAGAACATGTCGCAGGCGCCGCATGTGATCCGCGGCGCGCGGAAAGGCTTCCGGCTCGGCCAGGGGGCGCTCGAAGATCTGTTGATGGCGTCGCTCAACGACCCGTTCTGCGGTTGCTACATGGCCCAGACCAGCAACAATCTGGCGCGCGATTACTCGATCTCGCGCGAGGAGCAGGACACCTTCGCGATCCGCTCGCAACAGCGCGCGGGAGCCGGCTGGAGCAGCGGCAAGCTGGCCGAAGAGGTGGCGCCGATCGAGGTGGGGAAGGGCAAGCGGGCGAAAAAGATCGAGCGCGACGACCACCTGCGTCCCGAGACCACGATGGAAGATCTCGCGGGGCTCCCGACCGCGTTCGACAAGGACGGCTTCGTCACGGCGGGCAACGCCTCGGGGATCGTCGACGGCGCGGCGATGATGATTCTTTCGACCGAGGAACGGGCTGCGGAGCGGGGCTGGAAGCCACTGGCGCGCATCCTCTCCTGGAGCGTCGTCGGGGTCGAACCGTCGCGCATGGGGATCGGCCCGGCGCCCGCGATCCGCGCGGCGCTCAAAAAAGCCGGCATGGCGCTCTCCGATCTCGACCTGATCGAGATCAACGAGGCGTTCGCCGGCCAGATCCTCGCGGTGGCCAAAGATCTGGAGCTGGACATGGAGAAGCTCAACGTCAACGGCGGCGCGATCGCCCTCGGCCATCCGCTCGGAGCGACCGGAACGCGGCTGCTGATCACTCTCACCAAGGAGCTGGCGCGTCGCGGCGGCGGTACCGGAGTGGCCTCGGCCTGCATCGGCGGCGGCCAGGGGATCGCGATGATCGTCGAGTCGATCGGATAAAACGCCTGTGAAGACGCCCCTTGCGGGTCTGCTACAGCCGCCCCTCCTCGGCCGCCTTCAGGTACCCGAGGCACTTGTAGACCAGCTTCGCCGCGACGAAGTCGCTCGCGGGCAGCGGGCCGAAGGGCGCCAGCTCGACCAGGTCCATTGCGACCACCTTCTTGGTCTTGAAGATCTGGCGCAGCAGACGGAGGGTCGGCCACCAGGTGCCGCCGCCGGGTTCGGGGGTTCCCGTGGCGGGGACCAGCGACGGATCGAAGAAGTCGATGTCGAACGTCAGGTAGACGTGCTCGGGGAGGGTGGCGAGCATCTCCGGCAGCATCTGATCGGCGCGGTCGAGCTGGTGCCCCCAGATCACCGGCAGGTTCTTCGCGCGGATCAGCTCGGCCTCGGGGCTCGAGAGCGAGCGGATGCCGATCGCGAGCGAGGGGATGCCGTCCTCGTGAATCCGGCGCAGGACGCTCGCGTGGCTGTAGGGGGTACCCTCGAATTCCTCGCGCAGGTCGGAGTGGGCGTCGAATTGGACGACGCCGATCTCCCCTTCGGCGGACCATGCCTTCCGGGTCGCCCGGACTGGGGCGATCGACAGCGAATGCTCGCCGCCTAGGACGGTCAGGAACTTCTTCCGCTCGACGTGGGGTAGGCAGGCCGCCTCGATGTCGGCCATCGCCTCGGCCATTTCGAACGCCTCCGGGTGAAACGGTGGGAGCGTCGCGATCCCTTGCGTGAACGGCTCATCGCCCAGCTCCTCGTCCCATAGCTCCATCGACTGCGACGCCCGGATGATGGCGGCCGGGCCGTGAACCGTCCCCTTGCCGTAGGACGTGGTGCGTTCGAACGGCACGGGAAGGACGACCGCGCGGGAGGTCTCGTAACGGCTGTGCTCCTCTTCGAGCAGGCCGAAGTTCTGCGATGCGTGGGACATGGGCGGTTCGCTCCTTTCGATCGAGTCGGCGATTTCTAGCAGAAATTTGCCCGAACCATCGGGATCGAAGACCCCGTTTCGCGTCCTGGGAGGGTATGAAACAGAATCCCCAACTTTTTCATTCTCCCTCCGCCCCTCGCCCGGCCGCTCGGCCCTCCGGCGGCCTGCCCATGCGGGAGGTTCCGGAAGCGGATCGCCCGCGTGAGCGCTTGCTCGAGCAGGGCGCCCGGGTACTCTCGGACGGCGAGCTGCTCGCAGTTCTGCTGCGCACCGGCCGGGCCGGGGCCTCGGCGCTCGAAGTGGCGCGCGAGCTGCTTTCGGCGCACGGCGGCCTGGCTGGCCTCGAAAGTGTCGATCCCCGTGAGATCCGCCGCCTCGGCGTTGGACCCGCCAAAGCCGCGAGCCTGCTTGCCGCGCTCGAAATCGGCCGCCGCCTGGCCCGCGAGCAGCTGCCCGATGAGCCACTCACCCGGCCGGCCGAAGTGGTCCGCTACCTCCAGCTGCGCTACAGCGAGCGCGATCAGGAGGTGATGGGCGCCCTCTTCCTGAACCTCAGGAACCGGCTGATCGGCGAACGGGAGATCTACCGCGGCACGATCGATCGGGCCTCGGTCGAGCCGCGCGAGGTGCTCAAGGAGGCGCTCCTGCGTGGTGCCACGGGGTTCGTCGTCTTCCACACCCATCCGAGCGGCGACCCGGCGCCGAGCCTTGAGGATTACGAGTTCACCCGGCGCCTGGTCCAGGCGGCCGACCTGCTCGGCCTGCGGCTGATCGACCATCTGATCCTCGGCGGCGGAGGGCGCTGGGCGTCGATCCGCGATCGGCGGCCGTGGTAGCGTTTCGCCCGTGCGAGCCTTCACCTCTTACTCCTCTTCCGACGCCCCCGTTCACCTTCACCTGGATGCCGCGAGCGGCATTGCAGGCGACATGTTCCTCGGCGCCTGTTTAGACGCCGGCCTGCCGCCCGAGGTGCTGGTCGAGACGATCGAGCGGCTGGGGCTGCCGGGAATCGGCTTCGAGATGCGCCGCGCGAAAAGAGGCGGGGTGACCGGCATCCGCTTTCGCGTGCTGGAGCACGGCCGATCGATCGAGGGACCCGACCCGGAGGAGATCGAGACCGGCCCGGCGCACGGTCATCATCATCACCCCCATTCTCATGCTCATTCCCACTCTCACGACGATCGGGGCCACGATCCCGGACATTCCGGGCATTCGCATTCCGACCCCGGCCCTTCCCACGGTCACTCCCATGGCCGGCATCTGTCGGAAATCCGGGGAATGCTCGCCGCGAGCGGACTCGCCGCGCCGGTTCGCGAGCGGGCCGAGCGGCTGTTCGTCCGCCTTGGCGAGGCGGAGGCAAAGGTCCACGGCGTGCCGCTCGAGCAGGTTCACTTTCACGAGGTCGGCGCGGTCGATTCGATCGTCGACCTGGTGGGCGCGGCCGCGGCGATCGAGCATTTCCGTCCGGCGCGGATCACCGCTTCGGCGATCAACGTCGGTGGCGGCCGGGTGAAGGCTGCCCATGGCGAACTCGCGGTGCCCGCTCCGGCGACCGCCTTGTTGCTCTCCGGCATTCCGGTCTACGGCAGCGGTGGGGGAGAGTTGACCACGCCCACTGGAGCCACGCTGCTCGCTGAGTTGGTCGACGAGTACGTCGAGTTTCCCGGCATAGTCTCCGAGGCGATCGGCTACGGCCTCGGCAAGCGTGACACCCACGGCCGGCCGAACGTCTTCCGGGTGATCCGCGGCCGGGCGACGGAGGGAATCGCGCCGAACGCGGGCTCGATCGGGGTGCTCGGCGGGTTCGGCGCTCTGGGGACCCTCGGTCGCCTGGCCGAGGTCGCGGTGGTCGAGTGCGAAATCGACGATCTGCCCGGCGAGGGATTCGGCTTCCTGATGGAGCGCCTGCTCGCAGCGGCCGCGCTCGACGTCTATTTCACGCCGGTCCAGATGAAGAAGAATCGGCCGGGGACGCTGGTGACGCTGCTCTGCCGACCCGATCAGCTGGAACCGCTCGCCGGTCTGCTGCTGCTCGAATCGGGGTCGCTCGGCTGCCGCATCCAACGGGCCGAGCGGATCGAGGCCGAACGCGAGGTGGTGGTGGTCGAAACGCAGTTCGGTCCCGTCGCGGTCAAACGTGCCCGGCTCGCCGGCCGGACCTTCGCCGCGGCGCCGGAATTCGAAGACTGCCGACGGATCGCGCTCGATCGGGGAATCCCCTGGCGCGACGTCTACCGAGCGGCGTCCGCCGCGGTCGCCGCCGAGGGGGATCTCGGCCTGACGAAAGGAGAGGCGGCATGAGCCTAGCGGGAGCCACCGGGACGCTGCGCTCCGGCCTCGCCGGAGGGGGATGGCTGCGCTGGGTGGCGGTCGACGTCGCCCCGGTGGTGGCCGACGTGCGAGACCGGCTCGACCTGTCTCCCGTCGCGACCGCGGCGCTCGGCCAAGCGCTCGCGAGCGCCGCGCTGCTGCTCCGTCTGTCGCTCAAAGAGATCGGTTCGGTCTCGATCGAGCTGCGCGGCGACGGCCCGCTTGGCAAGGTCTACGCCGAAGCTGACGCGAATGGCAACCTGCGCGGCACGGTAGGCAAGCCGCAACTCGACTTGCCCCCACTTGCCGGCGGCGGGCTGCCGGTGGCGGACGCGATCGGCCAGGGCACCCTCCGTGTCGTCCGCGAGCTGCCCGACGGCGCGAGCCACGACAGCCAGGTGAAACTCACCTCCGGAGCGATGGGCAATCAGCTCGCCCACTACCTCGACCAGAGCGAACAGACCCGCTCCGCGGTGTTGCTCGGCGTGCTGCTCGAACCGACCGGCATCGGCGGGGCGGGAGGGGTGATCGTCGAAGCTTTTCCCGGCGTCGCCGAAGAGACGCTCGAACGGCTGGAACAAAACATCGCCGCCCTCCCGGGAGTGGGCCAAATGCTCGGCCACGGCAATCTCGACCACGCCCTCGCCACCCTGTTCGAAGGCCTCGATTGGGAATCGCTCGACGAAAGCCCCGTCCGCTACCGCTGCCGCTGCAGCCGAGGCCGCCTGCTCGAAATGCTCCAGCGCCTCCCCCACGAAGAGCTGGCCCCCCTTCGCAACCCGGAAGACGGAGCGATTCCCGCCGAATGCGCCTTCTGCGGCGCGATCTACCACTACGCGATGGACGAGATCTCGCCGAACTGAGGTCTCTCGTCAATCATGGTCTTCGAGCTCCGCGAGAGGATCCCGCGGACGGCTACCGGCGTGGCTCAAGCGCGGAGAGCGGCAAGGACTTCGGCGAGAGAGCCCGTGGCCACCTGGCGGAGGATGGATTCGAGGACCGAGAAGTCATTGGCGCTCGCGAGGGCGGTCTCCAGTGGATCGTCGACCGGTAGGCCGCGGCCTGCCAGAACCGCGACGATCGCCCGACGCAGCCCCTGGGCCTCTCCTTCGATACGTCCGTGGGCCTCTCCTTCGGCACGGACTTCGTCCAGGCTGGCATACCCCTGGCGCTCCAGAAGATTGCGGAAGATCACCCGGTTTCCGGCTTCGCGGTCGTAAAGAGCCTCGACCGGCACCGGATTGGCAAGGATTCCCTGCGCCACGAGCTGCTCGCCGGGATTCGCGATGCGCATCTTCTCGTTGGGCTGATGCACTTCCACCCGTCGCGGGCCGGTCAGCCGCACCACCCAGATATAGCGGGTCCCCGCGGCGAAAAGCTCCTGAATCTTGATTCGCAGCTCGGCCTCGTCCTGGCCTGTGTCGGCATATTCGACCGCCAAGGGCGGAGCTCCATGGACCCAGCCCGGCTCGTCGGGTATCTCGCCGACCGCAAGATCCGGGGCGCGGAGGATTTCCGGAGAAGGAGAAAAGCCGACGTCGATCCCAACGTCCCGCCCCGCTGGATCGCTCGCGAGGACTCCGCCTCCCACATTCGTCGCCCTTCCTCCCCGCCTTCCCGTAGGCAGGCACAGGATCGGGTGGCCGTTCGATAGCTCGTACGGATCGCCGGGGCGAATCTGATCCGCACGAAATGGCCCTGGGGCATCGAGCTGCCGCGCACTGTTCGCCATGGGGAAAGAATAACACCGCTTTCAGTTCGGCGAAGCTACGAGACGCCTCGTAGTTCGTCGCAATCCCTCCGGCCTCGACCGCTGGAACGGAAGGCCTGGGTTCGCCCTTCCCTGTCACATCGCTGTCACACCTCGGCTCCCCACCTGCCAAACCCTGATGCGATCTTTCGGTTCGCTCGGACGGCTTCGGCCGTTTCGCGATCGAACTTAAAAGATATCTTCCCTGGTTTGGGAGAATGGAGAAAGCGATGAAGCGCAGCTCGAAGATCGCCATGGTCGTGGGGGTGGCGTCGTTCGCGGTGCTCCTGGGAGAGACTTCCCTTCTGGCGCAGGCCGGAAAAGTTGATGCTTCGATCCCCGGATATTCGAAGGTGAGCGGCGTCTCGGGCAACGTCAACTCGGTTGGCTCGGACACCTTGAACAACGCGATGACCCTGTGGGCCGAAGGTTTCAAGAAGCAGTATCCGAACGTCCGGATTCAGATCGAGGGGAAGGGCTCTTCCACCGCGCCGCCGGCTTTGATCGCGGGCACCTCGCAGCTCGGACCGATGAGCCGCGAGATGAAGGCCGAAGAGATCGACCAGTTCGAGAAGAAGTACGGCTACAAGCCGACGCAGATCCGGGTGGCGCTCGACGGAATCGGGGTGTTCGTCAACAAGGACAACCCGCTCCAGAACCTGACGATCCAACAGGTTGACATGGTGTTTTCCAAGAACCGCGCCTGCGGCGGCAAGAAGAACGCCGTCAAATGGAGCGACTTGGGGGTGACGGGGGAGTGGGCGAACCAGCCGATCAGCATCTACGGCCGGAACTCCGCCTCTGGCACTTACGGCTATTTCAAGGAAGTGGCGCTCTGCAAGGGCGACTACAAGGACACGGTCAAAGAGCAGCCGGGTTCGGCGTCGGTCGTCCAGGGGATTTCGTCCGACCGGTTCGGCATCGGCTACAGCGGCATCGGCTACAAGACCTCGGGGGTCAAGGCTCTGTCGTTGGGCAAGACCGCGGGCGCCATGTTCAGCGACGATGCGGAAAATGTTTACGCGGGCAAGTATCCGATCTCGCGCTACCTGTACGTCTACGTCAACCAGGCTCCGAACAAGCCGCTCGATCCGCTGGTTCGCGAGTTTGTGAAGTTCATACTGTCCCAGGAAGGGCAGCAGATCGTGGTCAAGGACGGCTTCCTGCCGCTCAAGTCGGCGGTCGCCTCCCAGGAGCTCGGGAAGGTCAAGTAAGAGAATGGCGAATGTCGAATCACGAATCGGGAATTGACCTTTCTGGGTTCGTGGTTCGCCGCTTCGGCATTGCCAACTTCTGAATCTCGATTCGCCATTCGACATTTCCCCATGTCTGAGCCCTCCGAGCCCTCTACCCTCGCCGCCAAGCGGCGGGTCCATCCTCGCCTTCTACCGGCGCCCACTCCGCGACGGCGGTTTTGGGCCGATCGGATCGCCCGCTCGGTGGTTTCCGCCGGGGGGATCGCGATCATCGCGAGCATCCTCGGTATCCTGGTCTTCATCCTGGTCGAGATCTGGCCCATTTTCGCGCGGCCCCGGCTCGCCCCGGAGCGCACCGCGGAGGTTTCGGGGGCGGTGCTCTCGGCGACGCTCACCGACGAGCATCGCGAGCTGGTGGCCGCCATCTCTGCCGACGGCCGGGTGGTCGCGGTGCGGGCCGAAAGCGGCAAGGTCGAAGCGGAGCGACCGATCGCAGAACCGATGATTGCGGTTACCGCCGCCTCGTCTCCTCCCGGCGGCCGGGCATTGACCGCGGCGCTCGCCGACGGCCGGGTCGCGATCGTACCGGTCGGTTTCGACGTAACTTTTGGCGGCGCCGACGGCTCGGTGCGAAAAGCCGCGCCGCGATTCGATCCGCCGATCCTGCTGCCGCTGGACCCTCTGGGCCGGCCGCTCCGCGTCTTCGCCGCCCAGCTGGGAGAAGACGGCGGCGCGATCGCCGCGGCGCAGTTGGCGGACGGCACCCTGGCCGTCACCCGCCGCTCGGTCGAGACCAATGGCATCACCGGCGAAACGTCCGAGTCGGTCGATCGCAGCGAGGTGAAGCTCGGCCGGCCGCTCACCGCGCTGGTGTTCGACGAGGAGCAGAAGAACCTGTGGGCCGGAGCGGCCGACGGCGGCCTGCTCTGGTGGCGCCTGGACGCCGCGCAGCTTGGGGAAGCGGGGGTCGCCGCGGCCGGACGTTCCGGCATTACGGCGCTGTCGCCGCTGATCGGCGGCCGGTCGCTGGTCGTGGGCCAGGCGAACGGCGCGCTGTCGGTCTGGTTTCCGGTCGAACAAAAGGACGGCGAGGCTCGCCTCACCCGCGTCCGCGATTTTCCGGCGCTGCCGAGCGCCGTGCGGCTGCTCGCGCCTTCCGGCCGGGGCAAGGGTTTCTTGGCCGCGGACGAAAGCGGCAGGCTGGGCCTTTATTTGTCGACCTCGGAGCGGACGCTCTGGCTCGGCCGCGGGCCGTTTAAACGGCCGACCGGATTGGCGTTCAGTCCGAAGGCCGACGGCGCGGTGCTCGCCGCCGGATCGAAGCTCGCGGAGCTGTCGATCTTCAATCCTCATCCGGAGATCTCCTGGCGGGCGCTGTTCGGCAAGATTTGGTATGAGGGGTACGCCGAGCCCGCCTA
This sequence comes from Thermoanaerobaculia bacterium, assembly GCA_038250865.1. Taxonomy (GTDB): domain Bacteria; phylum Acidobacteriota; class Thermoanaerobaculia; order Multivoradales; family UBA5704; genus DASYKS01. The sequence continues at coordinate 79,514 of JBBSBW010000012.1, forward strand.
TGCCTGGCAGTCCTCGTCGGCGACCGACGACTTCGAACCCAAGCTGTCGCTCGTGCCGCTGCTCGTCGGCACGCTCAAGGGGACTCTCTACTCGCTGCTGCTGGCGATTCCGCTCGGCGTGTTCTCCGCCATGTACATCTCGCAGTTCATGCACCCGGCGTTCAAGCGGGTGCTCAAACCGGTGATTGAGATCATGGCTTCTCTGCCGAGCGTGGTGCTCGGTTTCTTGGCCGGGCTTTGGCTCGCACCGCGGGTCGAGCAGGTGCTGCCGGCGCTCTTTTTATCCTTTCTGATCCTGCCGGGCATGGTCTGGCTCACGGGTAGTCTCTGGCACTTCGTGCCGCTCGAACGCCGCAACCGCTTCCGAACCGGCAGCGAGGCGGGGCTCTATGCGCTTGCGATTCTCGTGGGTCTTGGGCTCTGCTATCTGTTGCGCAAGCCTTTCGAGCAACTCGCGTTCGGCGGCAATTTCCAGACCTGGCTGCACGCCACCACCGGCTGGACCTACGATCAGAGGAACGCGATCATTGTCGGCCTGGCTATGGGCTTCGCGGTGATCCCGATCATTTTTGCGATCGCCGAGGACGCGTTCTCGAACGTACCGCAAAATTTGGTGGCGGGTTCATTGGCCCTCGGCGCCAACCGCTGGCAGACGGTGACCCGCGTGGTGCTGCCGACCGCCTCGCCCGGAATCTTTTCCGGCATCATGATCGGCTTCGGCCGGGCGGTCGGCGAGACGATGATCGTGCTGATGGCGACCGGCAACACCCCGATCCTCGAATGTAATCCGTTCAACGGTTTCCGCACCCTGTCGGCCAACATCGCGGTCGAGATCCCCGAAGCGGCCCAAGGGGGCTCTCTCTACCGGACGCTGTTTCTCGCCGCCCTGCTGCTGTTCGCGATGACCTTCCTGGTCAACACACTCGCCGAGGTCGTGCGACAGCGGCTCCGCGAACGGTATTCGCAGCTCTAGACCTGGGAACGAACCGATGAGCCGCTCTAGCCCAAAACCGGCCCGACGCCGTTCCGATCTGCTCGGCGATTCGTTCACCGCGCTCTGTGGCGGCGCGCTGGCGCTGAACCTTCTGCTCGTGGTGGGCATTCTTGCGCTGCTCGCCTGGAACGGCGGCCGGTACTTTTGGCAGCGCGATCTGACCGAGCTGACGATGAAGGACGGCAAGAAGATCCTCGGCGAGGTCTGGGAGACCGAGAAGCGCCCGACCGAGGGCCAGCGCGCCGGAGTCGACCGCCTGCGGCTGAAGACCGGCAACCGCGACCTCGCCGGACTCGACTTCGCCTGGATCGATCGCAAGGACATCGCTTCGATCGCCACCCCGCCCAAGGCGTTGCTGCTGGAACGGCTCGAATACGGCAACTTCTACGGCTCGATCCGCGAGATCCACTTCGACGGTAAGGTCGTGGCAAACGGCGGGGACGCTTCTTGGCGCGCGTTCGGTCCGCTGCACGAAAAGAAGCGGGTCGAGCAACGGGCGGTTGAAAAGCTGGAAAAAGGGGAGATCGGCGAAATCAACGCCGCGATCGAATCTCTCCGCCTGGGCCAGAAAAAGCTCGATCTTTCAACACTTCCTCCGGCCGAAAAAGCGCAACGCTCCGCGGCGCTCGCCCAGGATCTCGCCGAGCGCGAGGCCGAATACCAGAAGCTCGCCGACCACCTCTCGGCGATGCGCACGGCGCTCGAACGCGATACGGTGGTGCTCGAAGCGGTGGACGGCACGACCAAAGAGATTCCACTCTCCGCAATCGTCCAGGCGATCCGGCCGAACTCGATGAGCGGCATCGCCAAGAGCGGTCTCTACCTCCACCGGATCTGGAGCTTCATCACCGACGATCCGCGCGAGTCGAATACCGAGGGGGGCATCTTCCCCGCGATCTTCGGCACCGTGATGATGGTCTTCCTGATGAGCTTCGCGGTCGTGCCGCTCGGTGTGCTCGCCGCTCTCTACCTGCGGGAGTACGCCAAGCAGGGCCCCCTGGTGCGGATCGTGCGGATCGCGGTCAACAATCTGGCGGGGGTGCCGTCGATCGTCTTCGGCGTCTTCGGCCTCGGTTTCTTCGTCTATCTGATTGGCGGCTCGATCGACAGGATCTTCTATCCCGAATCGCTGCCGACGCCGACGTTCGGCACCGGCGGCATCCTCTGGGCGGCGCTCACGCTCGCGCTGCTCACCGTGCCGGTTGTCATCGTCGCGGCGGAAGAGGGGCTCGCCGCCGTGCCGCGCATCGTCCGCGAAGGATCGCTCGCTCTCGGCGCCACCAAGTTCGAGACGCTTTGGCGGGTCGTCCTGCCCGCCGCGGCGCCCGGCATTCTCACCGGCATGATCCTCGCCATGGCGCGCGCAGCGGGCGAGGTCGCGCCGCTGATGATCGTCGGCATGGTCAAGCTCGCGCCTGCCCTGCCGGTCGACGGCCATGCGCCGTTCGTCCATTTCGAGCGTAAATTCATGCACTTGGGGTTTCACATCTACGACGTGGGTTTCCAGAGCCCGAACATCGAGGCGACGACGCCTCTGGTGTTCGCGACCGCCCTGCTATTGATCATCGTGGTGACGATCATGAACCTCGCAGCGATCGCCTTGCGCAACCACCTGCGCAAGAAGTACGCCGGGAGCGCCGTATGATCGGCACCGTTGAGACGGAAGTTCATTCGAGGAGAGAGCGGATGCAGGAGCTCGCCCCCAGCCCCCTTCCGGCCGCCGCTCGAGAGGCGTCTGCCGCCGGCCGCGATCTTTCGTTCTCGCCCCAGATCGGCGATCCGATCCTGGAGATCGATCGCCTGTCGCTGTGGTACGGCGAAAAGAAGGCGCTCAAAGAGATCTCGCTCAAGATTCCGCCCAAGAAGATCACCGCGTTCATCGGCCCCTCCGGTTGCGGCAAGTCGACGCTGCTGCGTTGCGTCAACCGGCTGAACGACTTGGTGGACGGCGTGCGCACCGAAGGCGACATCCGCTTCGAGGGGGAGAGCATCTACGACCCGAATCTGGACATCAACCGCCTGCGCAAGCGCATCGGCATGGTGTTTCAGAAATCGAATCCGTTCCCCAAGTCGATCTACGAAAACGTTGCGTACGGCGCGCGCATCCAAGGAATCAAAAAGAAGACCGACCTCGACGAGATCGTCGAGCGGAGCCTGCACCGCGCGGCACTTTGGGACGAGGTGAAGGACCGCCTCGACGAAAGCGCTCTCGGCATGTCGGGCGGCCAGCAGCAGCGCCTGTGCATCGCCCGCGCAATCGCGGTCGAGCCCGAGGTGATCCTGCTCGACGAGCCCTGCTCCGCACTCGACCCGATCGCCACCGCCCGGATCGAAGAGCTGATGCAGGATCTCAAAGATCAATACACCCAGGTGATCGTCACCCACAACATGCAGCAAGCCTCGCGGGTGTCGGACTACACCGCCTTCCTCTACCTGGGCGAGCTGATCGAATACGGCGACACCGGCAAACTGTTCATCAACCCGATCAAGAAGCAGACCGAGGACTACATTACGGGCCGGTTCGGCTAAGCGATTTTCAAGCCAACGCCAGCCGCAGCTTCTGCCGTCCGTACAAGCCGTCGAGCGTCGCCTTGAGGGGGATCTCGTCGCCGGGTTTTACTTCCCGGGCTTTCGGGAGGATGCGGATGTCGTGGCCCCAATGGGTGGCGGGCGCGTCGGGAGCGGTCGAGAGGGCGATCTCGTCGTCGAAGCGGGCGCGGAAGAAGATCACCAGGGCACCGAGGTTTCCGGCGGCTTGGATCGCGAGGCACGGCTGCGGCGCTTGGGCCGGCGTCGTGAGGTCGTCGGTGGCGAAATCGAGCGAAAACAGCGGACACTCGGCTGAGAGCGTATGAAACGACGGTTCTCGCGCCATCGACCGCAGGGCCTGCGGATCGAGCTTGGCCAGGCGTTCGAGCCAGGGCGCCATCTCCAGACCGAACCGGTCGGCGTAGGCGGATGCCTCCGTGCGGACCTTTTGAGGATCCTGAAGGCCGCTCGCCGCACTGTCGATCCCCACGCAGGCGACCTCCAGGCGGGCCGGCAGGAATCGGGCGCCGGGTGCCAAGAGGCGGGCTTTGGCATCGGCCAGGGCGGGCAGCAAATTCTCCTCGAACGGGTCGGTGCCGAACAGCTCGTGGATCAATACCTCCGCCGGCCGGTCCAGGTGAACGTCACGGCTGTTGCCTCGATGGAGGGTGACCGGCACGCCGCAGGGATTTGCCGCGAACAGCTCCGCGGCGGCCTCGGCGATCGTGCTCTCCTCGATCGCATCGACCGAGAGAGCCCCCGCGCGGGCGGCGAACAGAGACAACACCCCCGTGCCGCAGCCGATCTCCATCACGTGTCGCCCGGGGCAATAGCGTTCGATCGCGGCGCGGTAGGCATCGACCCGCAGCCCGTCGCGGAGCATGTGGTGGTGGGTGAACGGCGAGGCGAAGCCGGAGGTCGCGAGCATTGGCTCGGTCGCTCGGTCGCCTTCGGGGGTGATCAGGTTCTGCTCGATCAGCACTCCGACCGCGGCGGCGAAGCCCTCCTCTTCGATTTCCCAATCCTCGGCCAGGAGGGCGAAGACCTCGCGCGGGGTGCCGCCTTTGGCGAACGCGATCAGGACCGGCAGGGCGTCGAGGTCGACCTCTTGGGGCGGGCGCGAGATCGAGTTGGTGCCGACCAGCTTGCCGGACGGGGAGAGGGCAAGGTTCAGCGATCCGGTGGTCCGGTAGCGGGAGTTCCAGTCCATGGCGGAGATTGTAGCGGTCTGGAGGCGGTCCCCGGAGAAAGGAAGGCTCCGCACTGACAGACCCTGGAAGGGTGACGCGAGAGTCGCAAACCAAAGTTATCGACTCTTCGCGTTCGTGCGCCAGCTGCCCCAATTTTCGCTCGGTCGGCACTGAACTCTGTAGCACGAAGATCCAGACCGTTTAACGCGTTTTTCGACTCAAGGGAGAATTGAGATGACGCAAAGAGAGCGGAAGGGCGAGGGAATGCGACAAGCGAGGCACCCCCATTGGCGGGCGATTTTAAGCGCCGCCTGTCTGTTGGCCGTGTCGTGGGGATTTGCGCCGGCCGTCTCGCGGGCGCAAGAGGTGGTGGACGATCATGCGATCACCAAGCCGGACGGACCGGTCGACGAAGTCACCTGCCCCGGCGGGGCGTGTGGCGACCGAGATCTCGGGGGCGGCGAAGAGGGCGTGACCATCCCGGGCGAGGAGACCGGCGACCCGGCGGCCGACGAGCCGTGCACCGGCGACCGCTGCGAGGAGCTGCCGAGGGCGGGAGATTTGGGCGGCATTACCAAGCTCTGTCCAGAATGCGTCGAGCCGCCGCAGGCGCCGACCGATGACAAGGGTATCAACAAGGAGGTCGAAGGAGCGCTGGAAGGCGCCGCTGCGCCCGCCGCGGTCGTACCCCCTTGCCAGGGCAACAACCACACCAACAACGCCTATACGAACAACATCTCGATGGGCGGGCCGATGGTGGCGATCTCGTGGATTCCGACCGCCTCCTCGACGATCACCGCGATCGACGTGTTCACCGGCGAGGTCGCCGCGCCGAACCGGCTCGCGATCTGGAGCGACGACGGCGGCGCGCCGGCCAAGCCGCTCGCGCCTCTGGCCTGGACGGGCAGCTTCACCACCTCGCTCACCAACGGCTGGCAGGGTGCGAACCTGACCTCGACCGTCTCGGTCGCCTCGGGCGTTCGCTATTGGGTGGTCTGGGATCCCACCGGCGGCGAGCAGGCGTCGGTGACCAACACCGGCATCCAGCAAACCTACTGGGGCAGCTCCTCGGGCAACGTGCAGGGCGGCGCGAGCTGGTTCGGTCCGTACTCGCACTCCGATCACCGCTGGAAGTTTCGGATGCGCTGCGGCAACGGTCCGTGCGACGGCAACAACCATGGCGACACGATCCACCTGGACAATGTCAGCATGGGGGGAAGCGTGATCGCGATCGCTTGGATCCCCGCGGTGACCGGCACGATTCGGCGGATCGAGCTGTTCACCGGCGAGACCACGGCGCCGAACCAGGTCGCTCTCTGGTCGAACAACGCCGGCACGCCGGGCGCCGCGCTCGGTTGGTCCAACGCGTTTAACACCACCCTCGGCAAGGGGTGGCAAGGGGCGGATCTGCTCACCCCCGTCGCGGTCACCGCCGGATCGCTCTACTGGGTGGTCTGGGATCCGGCGGGAGGCCAGCAGGCGCCGGTGACCAACACCGGTATCCAGCAGACCTACTACGGCAGTTGGACCGGCAACGTGACAGGTGGCACCACCTGGAACGGCCCGTACAACTTCCCCGACCGGCGCTGGAAGTTCCGGGTCTTCTGTAAGGACGGCCCTTGCGATGGCAACAACTATCAGGACAACGTCCATCTCGATCCGGTGCTGATGGGCGGGTCGATGGTCGGCATTCGCTGGGTCGCGGCCAACACCAACACGATCACGGGAGTCGAGGTGTTCACCGGCGAGGTCTCCGGACCCAACGCCCTGGGGATCTGGACCGACAACGCCGGCCAGCCTGGCGCACCGCTCGGATTCTCGAATTCGTTCGGCACCGCCCTGCCCAAGAGCTGGCAAGGCGCGCCGCTCACCGGCTCGGTCAACGTCGTCGCGGGGCAGACCTACTGGGTGGTCTGGGACCCCTCAGGCGGCGAGCAGGCCTCGGTGACCAACACCGGCATCCAGCAGACCTATTGGGGCAACGGGGGCGGCACGGTGTCGGGCGGCGGTTCCTGGTTCGGGCCGTATTCCTTCCCCGATCGGCGCTGGAAGTTCCGGCTGCTGTGCGGCAAGCAGCCGTGCGACGGCAACAATTACGCCAACACTTACCACCTCGACAACGTCTCGGTCGGCGGTCCGATGATCGGCATCCGCTGGAAGCCCTTGGCCAATGAGACGATCCAGCGCATTGAGGTCTACACCGGCGAGGTGGCGGCCAACGACGCGATCGGCATCTGGTCGAGCACCGGGGGCGCCAACCCGCAGCCGCTCGCGGCCCTCTCGTACAGTAACCCGTTCACCACGACGGTCACCAAAGGCTGGCAGGGTGCCGATTTGATCACGCCGCTCACCGTCACCGCCGGGACCGAATATTGGGTGGTCTGGGATCCGGCCGGCGGCGGGCAGTCTTCGCTCACCGACAGTCCGGGCGACATCCAGCAAACGTACTGGGGCAGTTCCTCCGGGACCGTCGCGGGCGGCGCCTCGTGGTTTGGGCCGTTCAATTTCCCCGACCGGCGCTACAAGTTCCGGATGTTCTGCAATGGCTTCGGCGGTTGTGGGCCGGGCCGATGCATCGGCGGCAGTTTCTGCGACAGTTGCCTGTGCTACGCGCCGACCTCGCCGGTCTCGATCACGATGTGCCAATGCCGATGGCTCGACCCGAGATGTGGCCTCGGCGAGTGCGTCGGCGGGTCCTACTGCACCGGGCCGTTCTGCCCGAACGGCGTCTGCTATGCGCCGACCTCGGCGATCTCTCTGGCGATGTGCGGTGGGGCGGTTCCCCACTGCGGGATCGAGGTGCCGCCCAAAGATCAGCGTTAGGTAGCGCCTCGGCGCCATGAAGAGCCCCCGGGCCTTGGAACAGGTCCGGGGGCTTTTTCTCGTCCGGGGGGTGTCTCGCTTGCCCCTATTGCCCCCACTACTACAGGGTGGACCGTTGCGCCTCTTTCTCTCTTCCCCTACGGAGCACGTCATGACCGAACCGATGGCCAAACCCTCCCTCAAATCGATCGGCCAGCCGATGCGCCGGGCCGTTAGCGTTTCGACTGAAGACCTGGTGCATTCCGAGGCCCTTCCGGGCGGCGGCAAGCTGCCGCTCGTCCTGCGTCCTTCGGTCCCCGGCGTCGATCTCGCCGCATGGGCCGAAGGGCACCGCGCGCAGTTGACCGAGCAGTTGCTGGAGCACGGCGGCCTGCTGTTCCGCGGCTTCCCCGTAGCCCAGGTCGACGAGTTCGAGCGCGCCTTTCGCTCGATCGCGGGCGACATGCTGGAGTACAAGGAACGCTCTTCGCCGCGCCACACCGTAGCGGGGAAGGTCTACACCTCGACCGATTATCCGCCGGATCAGCCGATCTTCCTGCACAACGAGAACTCGTATCAGAACGCCTGGCCGATGCGTATCGGGTTCTTCTCCTTCAAGTGCGCCACCCGCGGCGGCGAGACGCCGATCGCCGACACCCGGAAGATCTTCGAGCGGATCAATCCGGAGATCCGGCAGAAGTTCATCGAGAAGAAGTGGACCTACGTCCGCAACTTTGGCGACGGTTTCGGCCTCCCCTGGCGGGAAGTGTTCCAGACCGACGACCGCGCCCAGGTGGAGGCGCATTGCGCCAAGAGCGGCATTCAGGTGGAGTGGAAGGACGGCGATCGCCTGCGCACCCGCGCGGTGCGCCCGGCGATCTCGCGCCATCCGTACACGGGAGAGCTGGTCTGGTTCAACCATGCGACGTTTTTCAACGTCTCGACCATGGCGCCGATCGTCCGTGAAGCCCTGCTCGACGAGTTCGACATTGAGGACCTGCCGACCCATACCTATTACGGCGACGGCTCGCCGATCGAGGACGACGTGCTCGACCACCTGCGCGCCTGTTACAACGCCGAAACGGTCAAGTTCCTCTGGGAGCCGGGCGATCTGCTGATGCTCGACAACATGCTCGCCGCCCACGGACGTTCGACCTTCGAAGGGGAGCGCAAGGTGCTGGTCGCGATGGCCGATCCCAAGACCTGGTCCGAGCTGGCCGAAGTCGGCAGCCCGGCCGCAGCGGTGGAGGCGTGAGCCATACCGGAGAGCGGCGGGACTCCGGCTCGCTGCCGATCGAGCCCGGTGCCGCCCTTACGCTGCGCATCCCGAGCGGCCGCCTCAAGGTCGAGGCGGTCGAAGGGGCGACCGAGATCGCCTATGAAATCGAGATCCGCGCCGAGGCGGACGATGCCGCGACGGCGCAGGCGGCGCTCGACCGCGCCGTGGTGCGGGCGGAGTCCGCCGGTAACGATGGGGGCAAGACGGAGATCTCGGTCGAATGGGGAGGTTCGTCTCGGAACGTCGAGATCCAAGTGAACCTGCTCGCCCGCGTACCGTTGGCTTGCGATTTGGCCCTCGTCGCCGCGGCCGGGATCATTTCGATCGACCGCCTGCACGGCAACCTGCGTGTGGAGAGCCAGTCCGGCTCGGTCGACCTCGGCGAGATCGACGGCGAGATCGACGCGACGCTTTCGAGCGGCAGGTTGCGCATCGGCAAGGTCACCGGCCCGGCGCGCATCGACGCCAAGTCGGGCAAAGTGAGCGTCGACGATGCGGGAGACGCCGTGGACATCCGGCAGATGTCCGGCCAGGTGGCGGTCCACCTCAGCGCTTCGCCGCGCCGCGCGAGCCGCGTCGAGGCGATCGCCGGGGAGATCCGTCTGACGTTGGCCGAAGGGGTGGGCGTCGACCTCGACGCCGAAGCGAAGTCCGGCCGCGTCCGGGTCGCGGAGAGCTTCCCCAACGCGGGCGCTCTTCGCTCGTACCATGGTCCGCTGCAAGGGGGTGGAATGCCGCTCGTCGTTCGTTCAACGGCCGGCACCATCGCGGTGGGAGCCGCGCCCGTGCATGGCTGATCTTCTCGTCCTGCTGGCCTTCATCCGCCGCCTGTCGCGCGGCGTACCTTTCGCGGGTTTTTTGATGGTCGGGGTCATCCTCGCGGGGGTCGCGGGCGGCCTCGCCAACACGGCGCTGGTGGTGTCGATCAATACCGCGATCGCCCACGGCGGGCCGGCCTCCGGCCTGGGTTGGCGGTTCATCGGCCTGTGCGCGCTGCTGCCGGTCTTCCGAATCTCGTCGCAGATTCTCCTGCTCCACCTGTCGCAGAAGAGCATGCTCCAGGCGCGGCTGCAGCTGGCGCGGCGAATCCTGGCCGCGCCGTTGCGCCAGCTGGAAAACGTCGGCCCGCACCGGTTGATGACCGTCCTCACCAGCGACCTCGGGCAGATCGTCGACGCGTTGTCGCAGCTGCCCATGATGTTCATGCACCTGGCGATCGTCCTCGGCTGCCTGGGGTACCTCGGCTACCTTTCGCCCACGGCTCTCTCCTACGTCGTCCTGTTCATGATCGTCGGTGTGGCGACCTACCGCTTTCCGATCGGCCGGGGTTTGGTCTTTTTCGAGCGCGTCCGCAAGGAGATGGACGGGCTGCTCAAGAACCTCCGCGCGCTCACCGAAGGGACCAAAGAGCTGAAGATGCACACCCTGCGGCGCGAGACGTACATGGTGGACGTCGAGTCCAACGCCCGGAGGCTCCAGCGCGATGCGCGCAGCGGCGGCATCCTGTTCGCCTTGGCCGCGAGCTGGGGGCAGGTGCTCTTTTTCATCATCCTCGGCCTGATGGTGTTCGTGGTGCCGAAGGGCCAGGAAATGCCCTCGTCGACGCAGGTCGGCATCGCGCTCGTCCTGTTTCAGCTGATGACCCCGCTCGAAGTGCTGCTCAACATGCTGCCGGTCCTCGGTCGTTCGGTCATCTCGGCGCGGGCGGTCGAAAGATTGGGCCTGTCGCTCGCCCAGGAGGCGGGCGAAGTGCAAGGGGTGGTGCGCGGAGCGAAGGATCTAGACCCTGATTGGGGCTCGATCGAGTTGGCCGGCCTCCGTCACACCTACCGCGCGGAAGGCACCGGGGGTGAGAGCGAAAGCTTCACGCTCGGTCCGGTCGACCTGTCGTTTACCCCCGGCGAGATCATCTTTCTGGTGGGCGGCAACGGCAGCGGCAAGACCACATTGGCGAAGATCCTGCTCGGGCTCTATCCGCCCGAGGAGGGGGAGATTCGTTTCGCCGGCCGGCCGGTGACCGACGCCAATCGCGCCGAATACCGCGACCATTTTGCCGTGGTGTTCTCCGATTTCTTCCTCTTCGACCGGCTGGTCGGCGGCGGCGAGATCGACCAGTTGGACGCCGACGCGCTACGCTACCTGGAGCGCCTGCGGCTCACCTCAAAGGTGAAGGTCGAAGGGGGCCGTCTGTCGACGATCGAGCTGTCGCAAGGGCAGAAGAAGCGCCTGGCGCTGCTCGCGGCCTACCTCGAAGATCGGCCGATCTACCTGTTCGACGAATGGGCCGCGGACCAAGATCCGTTCTTCAAACAGATCTTCTACCGCGAGCTGCTGCCGGAACTCAAAATGCGCGGCAAAACAGTGTTTGTGATCAGCCACGACGACCGCTATTACGACGTGGCCGATCGCCTGATCAAGCTCGACGCCGGCAAGGTCGAATTCGACGTGCCGAAGATCGACCCCGCCGCGATGACCGCCTCGTTCGCCCGGAGCGAGAGCACACGGGTCTAGAGCGCGCGCGATTCAGCCGAAGAGGTCGGCCGGAGCGGGCGAGCGGATCGCTCCGCTCCCGTTCCCCGATACCAAATCGATCCGTAGACGAGACCGATGGCGCGTCCGAATTTCCATTTTTCGGTCCGATAATTCGACGGGCGGTCCGATTTCTGCGCTATCGGTCCGAGGTAGCGCCAATCGCGCGTCGAAATTTCGCTGTGCGTCCGATCTCAGAGGAAGACGTCCGGTAACTGTGAGATGGGTCCGAGAACTGACCGTGCGCGTCCGAGAACTGCTGTGTAGGTCCGAGAATTGCTGTGTAGGTCCGAGAATTGCAGCCCGCGGCCGGTGTTGGGGCTTCAAGTCCGAGAGCTTGGTTAGCTTTGTGCTGCTACGCCAACGGTCTGCTGACTATGGCTGTAGGGGTAGGAGGTGAAATCGAACGGCTTGACCGCCGTAATCCCAGGCACGATGTGCACCTCTTCCCGGTTGAGCAGGAGAAACGTCGGCCACAGCAGGTCGAGGAACTGCACGGCGAGAACGAGCGTGCCGAGGGCGACTGTCTTCGCCTGCCGTTTGGCGGCGCGAAGTGACCGATGAACATGGGCTCTCTCCCGATTTGACAGCAGCGGCTCTAAACGGGAAATTCTCATCGCGCATCCTACTGGGTGAGGAGCCCTATTATGGTCTGGAATGTACGATCCGCCCTCTGCGCCTGCGCGTCTGCCTTTTTGCTTCATGCCGTTGCATTCGCGGCGACGACAGAGCAGGCCTCACTTTCACCCGCCGCCGCGAAGGTCTTCGACGAAGCCTATGGAGCCAAGTCATCCGGGCGGTTGCCGGAGGCCCTGGATGCCTACGAGAAGGCCCTTGAACTGGCACCGAGTTCCTGGGACATCTGGCTGGAGTACACCTCGGCCCTGCGGCAAGCAGGGTTTCTTCAGAAGGCTGCCCGCGCGGGGTGGCGCACGGTGGAGCTTGGCCCCGATCGAGTGGATTCTTGGAACAACCTCTCGAATGTCTTGATCGACGCGAATGCATTGACTGAAGCGTTGGAGGTAGCCGAGCAGATGGCCCAGCGCTTCCCCAAGGCTCCGGAAACCCTGAAGACCTTTACCAATCTGGGGTATGCAGCCTGGACGCTCAAGGATCACGCGATGGCTGAGCGCAGCCTGACGCGCGCCCTCCAATTGGCACCCGGCAACATCTTGGCCAAGGTGGATCTGGCAGCGGTCCACCTGAGTGCCGGCAGACCCGGCGGGAAGGCCGAGTTGGAGGCGGCACGGGCCGAAGCCAAGAAGGCATTGGACTCGAACGGTGTGAAGTGGGCGGAGTCCCTCCTTGCCTCGGCGAAAGACTCCAAGGGAGTCCTTGAGCCGAACTATCCCCGTACCTGGGCTGCCGAGGTGCTACCTCCTGCCTTGCGAACCCGTCCAAAGGAGGGAACCGCGGCAGCGCTTCCGATCGAAAACCCGATCCCCAGGACCTTTCTCCTGAAGCGCCTGGGAACTCTGCAGCTTGCCGTTCCCGATGGCTGGTGGGAGAGCCGGGAGGGAAGCAAGCAGGAGATGGGCTTTCTCAATCTTACCTACAGATCTCCGAAGGCAGATACCTTCTCGGTCAAAATCTCGGGCCTGCCTCCCCTGGACGTCCCCAAGCCACTAACGCCCGATGTTGCCCGAGGAATTCTCGAATCCCTCAACGCCAAGAGCGGGGCTCGCTCGAACTGGATTTTTGTCGCTCACGGGGTGATGGCCTGGTCTAAAGACCCCTCCTGGAAGCCCGGCAAGCCGGGGGACTACCCTCATGTTCTGGCTGCCCTGATCGAAGTCGGCCCGGTTTGGATCAACCTCAGCGCATTTTGGGGGGAATCTCCAGCTGAACCTCCCAAGGAATTTCTGGATCTGGTCTCTTCTCTTGCTTGGACGGCTTTGTCGAATCCCTGACGCCACCTGCGAGGCTTGTCGCCGCCGGCTGTTCAGAACATCGTGTTGCCGTTCGCCGACTCGGCGGGCACCCTCTGGAGCACGTCCCAATGCTCGACGACCTTGCCGGCCTCGTCGCAACGGAAGATGTCGATGCCCGCCCAGTGGTCGTCGTTCGGCCATTCCTGATGGCAGTGGAGCACGACGTAGTCGCCCTCCGCGAAGGCGCGTTTGAAATGGACCCGCTTGCCCGGATACTCGCGCGCCATCCGCTCGAAGTAGGCGATGAACGCCTCTTCGCCGTCCGCGACTTCCGGGTTGTGCTGGATGTAGGTGGCGCCCACGTAGCGAGCCACGGCCTCGGCCGGTTGGCACTTGTTGAACATGAGGTCGTAAAACGCCATCACGTTCTTCTTGTTGCGTTCGAGTCGGTCGGTCTCGCTCATGGGCGAATTGTACGACGGCGCACTGTTTGAGCAGCACGAGCCTGTACTGTGGCGAAAACCCCGGATAGGCTGGGGCAGCGGGTTGAGCGTTCGTGTAGTCGCCGGCTTCATGCTACTAAGTTTCAGGCGTGACAACCCCTGCCTCCTACAGCAATTCCACCCAGGTCGCCCCCCAGCCGCCCGCTTCGCCCGGTGGGTCGCCGAACGCGCTCACCCGCGGATCCGCTTCGAGGATCTTCCGCGTGATGTCGCGCTGCACCCCTTTGCCTTTGCCGTGGATGATGCGCACGTGGCGGAAGCCCGAACGGTGGGCCGCGTCGAGGTAGTCGCGCACGAGGTCGGCGATCTGGTGGGGCGGAAAGCTGTGGAGGTCGATGACGTCGGTAAGTGTCAGCACGACCGTGTCCGGAAGGTCTTCGTCCTCCTCGAACGGCTCGGGCTCCGGCGGCGGAGGTTGGGCGCGATTTCCCCCCAACCCTTCGATCATCCACTGCCAGAGCCCGGCCATCTTGCCGTAAAGCTTACTTGAACAGCTTCAGGAAGACGATGTAGAGCACGACGCCATCGTCCGGACCGGCGACCGGGACGCCGACGTCCATGTTGACCACGGTCTTCCATGGACCGATGAACGTCCCGGCGATTCCGGCTCCGGCGAGCAGCTCATTGTGCAGGCCGGTGTCCTTGTCCGTCGCCCAGGCGGCGTCGCCTTCGAGATCGAGCCGGAACAGATCGCCGAACGCGAAGCCATAGGTCACGTGCGCTGCGGAAACCTTGGTCGCGCGCACTCGGTTGCTCTGGTAGCCGTGAACCCTAGTCGGACCGAAGAAGCCGAATTCATACTTCGAGAAGCGGTCGAGGTCGCTGCCCGAAAGGTAGTTCAGCTGAGTCGAGAGACGGGTGAACTTCGGCAGGTTCCAGGTCTTCGCGAGCGAGACTGCCCAGCGCAGGTAGTCTTTCTTGTCGGGGTCGAAATCCGGATTGCCGGGAAGGCCCCAGTCTGCCCATTTCGAGCGCCGGTGGTAGCTCCCTCCCAGATCGAGCCGATAGCCGGAGCGGGCGTAGCGGCCGGACAGCTCGATCCGCTGGGCGATGTTGTTGCTCGGCAGTCGGAAGTTCGCGTCCGCGGTATCGATCTTGGAGTAGGTCGTAGAGACCAGCCCATAGCGTACGCCCCATTTGAAGAAGTTGCCGATCGGATGACCCAGGTTCAGCGTGAAGCTGGTCGGACGAGCCTTGAGCTCCTCTCCGGGGACCTCGCGATTGTCGCGGAACAGCTTGTCCGAACCCGCAATCGCCAGCCCGAAGACGTCGGCGCCGAAGTCGAATTTGCTGCCGAACAGCCGGGGCTGGGCGACGTTGGCGACCAGCAGCACGCCGCCGAAGAACACGTTCACCTGCTGTTTGGTCCCCTTGAAATCGAGCGAGAAGTAGTTGATTCCAGCGAGCGGCAGGGGGTAGTCGAACGAGTCGTCGTAAAACAGGCCGCCGGCCAGGAACAGCTTGTCGTGGTCGAACCCTTCCTTCACCACCCGCTCGCCCTTCTCGTCCTTCACCAGATAGCGCAGCCCCTTGGCGGTGTCGCGCACGATCGTCGCATCCGACGCATTGGCCGTGGTGCGTGCCTCGGCGAAACCGTCGGCGTTGATTTTCACCTCGGTGAGCCGGGTGTCGCGCTCAACGATCGTCGCGGTGTTGACCACCGAGAGGATCTGCTGCGCCAGCACCTTGAGCGGCAGGATGAAGCTGCCGGCGGCCCAGGGTGCCGGGGCGCCGTCGGCGTCGATCGGGGTATAGAGAAGCGTCTCCTCGTTCGACAGCACCTCGCCTTCCAGGCCGAGCTGCACCGCGCGCGTCTTCAATCGGGACGAGAGCTGCTTGTCGATCCACACCGTCCCTTTGTACAGCCGGCCCTCGGTGGCGACCGCCGCGCCGACCGGCTCGAAATCGACCACCCAGGCAGCGCGGCCATCGATCGCGTCGCTGCCGCGCAGGGTGTAGCGGTACTTCTTGTCGAACGTGATCTCGCCCGGCATGGTGGCGGCTTTTTCCGGCTGGATCAGCGGGATCTCGGGGATCGACTTGCTGCGCCAGCGGACGCCGTTTAAGAACAGGCTGCTCCAGACCCAGTCGGGCGGCACGCCGCGCTCGACGAAATAGGGTCCTTGAAGCGTCGCCTCGATCGTCTGGGTGCCCGCCGCGGGGAATCGGAGAGAGGTCGTGTTGACCGCCTGGTAATGGTCGATGCGCCGGTTCTGCGCGTCCTCGAACGCCTGGAGGCGGCGCAGGACCTCTTCGACCGAGATCCCGCGGTCGCCGGAGACGGTCACCTTCTCTTCGATTCCCTCGCGCTCCGCAGCGGTCGGGCGCTCGAGCGCCAGGATCTCGACCGGTGCCGCGGCGGCCAGGCGGACCTCCAGCTTGCCGCCCACCAGCTTGCCGTTCGGCGGGCCGACCTTGCGCGCGAAGTAGCTGTAGCGGACCGGCCGGCGTAGCTCGGCATCGGGAAACAGAAGCGCCAGCTCGTTGGCGCCCGGCGGCGTGGCGGCGATCACCCGCACGCCCAAATCCTTGCCGCGAACGAACGCCCAGGCCTCGGCGCCGGTCGGGGTGGAAGTCGGGTCATAGGACAGATCGCCCGCAAACTCGCGTGCCAAAAGAACCAGAGGCGCCACGATCGGGGATGCCGCCTGCGGGTTCGGCGAGGAAGCCGCCGAGGGGGCCTCGAACAGGGTGAGCGCCATGCCGCGGGTGACGTTTCGGGCCGCGTCGGCCAGCACTCCTCCCGCCTCGGCCGGCGCACCAGGGGCGTCGAGAACCACCGGCCGGCCTGCATCGAGCTCGTCGAGCTTGGCGACCGCCGCCGCCAGCTGCACGGGGGACGCGGGTGCCAGGGCCACCACTTCGAGGTAGGCGGCGATCTCCTCGGCATAGAAGGCGGTGAGAAACGCCGGATCCGGAGGCAGCGGGCCGGTCGCGACCTTCCCTTCCGGGGCGGCGCCGGTGAGGACGACCGCCGCCCGCTTGATCAGAAATCCGTATTGCGCCGGGTCGAGCCCCGCGGTGACTCCGCTCGCCGGCCGCCACGCGATCTGAAAATACGCTCCGGCCGGAGCGGCCGCGGCGATCTTCGCCGCGGCGCTAAGCTCCGCCTGCAAAGCGTCGAGATTTTGCGTCAGCGGCGCCGGGGTGCGAAAGACCAGCGTCATCCAGGGCGTCGCTCCGGCGCCGAACAGCTCGGCCGCCGGAGAGGGGTCGGCGCTGCCGTCGAGCGGCAGATCCCACGCCACAAACAGGGGGCTCCCCGGTTCGAGCGTGCCGGCCGCGATCGTGCCAATTGCGCCGATCGTGGTTTCCAGGTCGGCCGGGTCGGCAAGGCGGATGCCGCCGCACGGCTGGCAGGGCAGAGAAATCGCGCCGAGCGGACCGGCGTAGAGGGCGGCAAGAAAGACCAGGGGCAGGACGGAAGAGAGCGTGCGCTTCATGCTTCCAAGCATATATAGATTCCCCGTCGGCCTTCGGCCGAGATAGACTCCGTTCCATCTCATGGAATTCTCTGGACGCATCGAAGCATTCCCGCCGGGGGATCTGCTCCAATGGGCGAAGAACGAGCGCAGCTCCGGCGCGTTGGTCTTCCGTCGCAGCGACCGGGAAAAGCGCGTCTATTTCAATCATGGCGAGATCGTCTCCTGCCTGTCGAACGACCCGGCGGAGTACTTCGGCCAGCACCTGCTCCTGAGCGGTGCGATCAACGAAGATCAGCTTTTCTCGGCGCTCACCCATTGCACCCGCAAAGGGGTCCGTCTCGGCTCCGCCCTATCGGATCTCGGCATCCTGACGCCCGAGGCGGTGCAGGCCCCCCTTCATCAGCACATCCACGACCTGATCTGCGATCTCTTCCTCTGGGAGCATGGGGTCTTCTACTTCGAAGCCGAGCTGCCGCCCGACGAGGAAATTCTGCCCGACCCGATCGAGTCGATGGGCGTCATTTTCGAAGGGACCCGCTGGGTCGACGAGCGCGGGCGCATGCGCAAGGTGTTCGTCCACGACAACGTGGTCCTGCGGCGCGGGCGCAAATGGCCGGGGAAAAACCTCAACACGGCGCAGCGGAAGATCGCCGAGGCGGTCGACGGCAAGCGCACGCTGCGCGAGCTGTATCAGGCGGTCCGCGGCTCGTACTACCGCTTCTTGGAGCACGGCTTCCAGCTGTGCGTCGACGAGACCCTCGACATTGAGGACGTCGGCAATCCGAGCGAATCGGGCACGCTCCAGCTCTCGGTGCTCGACCTCCTTCTCGAACGGGCGGCCGAAGAGCAGTCGTTGATCGCCCGCCGCCACATGGCGATTCCGCTCGATCTGCTGGAGCGGGTGGTGCCGATCTGGGTGCTCGAACCGGCCGAGGAAGAAAAGAAGCGCATGCCCGCGCGCGCCCGCGATTTTTACGACCGGATGGACGGCGTCACCGCGCTCGCCCAGGCGTTTTCCGGCGACCCGCGCTTGCGCGGCAAAGAGATGGACCTGCTGCTCCACCAGATGCAGAAAGGCCGCATCGCCCTCCTGCCCGCGCCGCTCGCCGAGCTCGATCGCGGGGCAGACGAGGCGCAGACGCCGCAGCCGAAACGCTGGTGGCGGCGGGTGTTCCCCGGCTCCACGAGTTAGCGACTGTTTCAAGTTCGGAGGTCGGAATGTCCGGCATGCTGGTCAAACACCTGATGACCCCGAACGTTTCGGCTCTCTCGCCGCACGACGACCTGTCGGCGGTACGCGATCTGATGGTCGAGCGCCACATCCGCCACGTGCCGATCATCGATTCGGAGGGCGACCTGGTCGGGCTGGTCACCCATCGCGATCTTCTCCGCT
This sequence comes from Thermoanaerobaculia bacterium, assembly GCA_038250865.1. Lineage (GTDB taxonomy): Bacteria > Acidobacteriota > Thermoanaerobaculia > Multivoradales > UBA5704 > DASYKS01. The sequence goes on from JBBSBW010000012.1 coordinate 98,029, forward strand.
TCACCGCCGTGGCACCCTCTGGACCCCCGGCCGCCGAAGGCGATCCGCTCGCCCTGGTGTCGATCGAAGAGGCGATGGTGCGCGAAGTCCGCACCGTCACCCCCACCACCGACCTCCGCGAAGCGGCACAGATCATGTACGAGAACAAATACGGCTGCCTGCCGGTCCTCGACGACCGCCTGCTGGTCGGAATTCTCACCGAAGCCGACTTCGTCCAGCTGATGGCGCGGGGGAATTGAAGGGGAGGACCTTTCAGATCAGCCGTAGACTTCCAGGTGTTCGTCCAACGACCAGATCCGAACCTGCTTTCCCGGGTTCAGTTGGCGCTGACGCTCCCACTCCTGGACGATGCTCAAATCTCCGAAGCCGCTACCGCGCCCGCGGGAGTCTGTCCGTTGGACCCAGCTTGGGAACTGTCCCAACCATTCGAGCAAATCTTCGGGCTCGAAGAAAGGCGTCGGGAGAAACGGAGCTTTCCCTTGGATCGCTTCGCCGACGCGTTCGACGAACCGAAGCGCGGCTTGTCGACGCTGGGTGCCGTCGCCATTCTGGCCGATTAGGTTGCCGGTCTCAAAGATCGAGGTCATGGGCAGGAGGAGCGTGTCCCGCCGCTCGATCTTCCTCTTGAGCTCCTTGGCTACCTGTCGGTAATGATCCGAGCAGTTCGGCACCCGAAGAAGTTCGCAGAAGATGCTCGTATCGAGCAGCCAGATGTTCACGAGGCGATACGCGCCAAATCGTCGACCCAGGCGAGATCGCGGCGGAGGCGCCCTTCGTCGTCGGCCGGCATCTTCAGGTAGCGGTCGAGAATGCCCTTGGTGACCAAGCGTCCGACCGGGCCTTGGGCGATCAGCTCGGGATAGCGCGATAGATCCTGGAGCCGGACCAGACGGCTCTCGCCGGTTTTCGGGTCGCGATAGCAGGCGGTGGCATCCGGGATGGCATCGACCGGGATTGCATCGAGCAGCGCCGGGTTGTGTGTGGTCAGAAGGACTCGGAGATTCCTTTTCTCGGCGACATCGCGGATGTTCCTGAGCAACTGTTCCGCGCGGCTCGGGTGGACGCCGTTATCGATCTCTTCGACCACCACTGTGGTTCCTTGGGCGACCGAAACGAGCGCTGCGGCAACCGCGAGAACACGTAACGTGCCGTCCGAGAGCAGCGCTGCTTCGCACGCCCGCGTTTTCCCGCCGAAGGTTTCGTGCAGCTGGACCATCACCTCGTTTCGCTCGGTTTCGAGGAACGTGATGTCGGTGATGTCTTGCTCGGGGAGCGAGCGGATAAATTCGAGCAAACGCTCCTTGGTGGAGGGATCTTGGCAGAGCCGAAAAAGCACCGCTGAGAGCGCGGCGCCGTCGCCTGAAAGGTGCTGTTCCTCTTTGAAGCTGTAGCCCCGCATGCGGCGAGGCGAAGGGTCGAGAAACAGGATCTCCGCCAAGTCGGCTCGCACAAGATTTGCCGCAGCCGGGATTTCACGTTGAGATTGGCGATGCGCAAAGCGGGTCGGAGTTGTCACCTGCGTAAAGACCAATTGCTGATCGATACCTTGAATATGAGGCTTCTTGCCACCTTGAGCGAAATTGTTATACGCGATCGAGATCTCGTTGCCTTGCGGACGGGCAGGTTGCGCAACCTTATAGAGGGGGACCGTCGATGTGGAATGGCGGTTGGAGAGTTCTTCTGAAACGACTCGCATGCCCGACCGGTTAATGGACAGCTCAAGGTCGAGCCGGAGCGATTGCCCTTTCCCACCGAAGGCGCAACAGAAAGTCATGTGATCGCTGGAATGCGGCAGGTCTGCCAAGCCGCCGCGGAGGCTCAGCTCCTGCTCGCGAATCGCATACAGCAGATCGGTCAGGCGTCGCCCAGCGGCCGCCCAGGAGAGCAACTGCATCGCTTCGAGAAAGTTACTCTTCCCCGAGGCGTTCGCGCCGATCAGAACTGTCAGCGGCGCCAGGTAAAGCGTTGCCGGCTCTCCGAAGCTCTTGAAGTTACGGATTGAGAATGACCGAAGCATTGGCGTAGCCTACCAGGGCTTAGTACGACCAGTACTCTTCTTCCAGAGTAGCGTTCAAGGCTTGCCCCGTTTTTGCGGCAACGCCTTCTGGAGCTTCTCCGCTTCGACGGCGATCGCGGCGAGCAGCTTGTCGGTCCGGCGTTTCCAGTCCGCGGCGTTCATCCGTTCGACCGGCGCGCTCATCTCGACCGTGCCGGGCTGATCCGGCAGCCCCGAGACTTTGATTCGCAGATCGCCCCAGAGGATCGTCCAGCCGCGCCCGCTCTCGAACGTTGGTTCGAGCTTTTCGCCCGCGGCGCGCATCGCTTGGACCACCGCCTGGACCAGCCGGCCGTCCTCCGAATAGGGGAGCGGATAGGTGCGGCGCACGGCATAGGCGCCCGGGGGGAGTTGATACGAATCGGTCGCGAGGAGGTCGAGGAAGGCCTTGTTTTCGTCCAAGCCTGAGAAGTTGGGGTCGTTTCGTGCCCGCTGGCGGGTTCGCTCGTCGACCTCGACCGCGCGGCGCAGCGTCTCGACCGCCAAGGCGGCGTAGCCCGCTAGCGCGTAATTGCTCGCCACCAGGTAGTGCGCCTCGGCCGAATTCGGCTGGGCGGAAAGGTAGCGGCGAAAACGCGCGCTCGCCCCTTGGAGGTCGCTCTTGAGCAGCAATACCGCGCCCAGGTTGATGTCGTTGTCGGGAGCGGCCGGATCGAGCTTTTCCCCCTCTTGGAACGCTTCGAGCGCGCGGTCGTAGCGCTTTTCCGCCAGGTCCAGCGCGCCGCGGTTGAGCCACGCCTGGCGCTGTTTGGGATCGAGCGCGATCGAGCGCTCCAGATCCTTCCTGCCCCCTTCGAGGTCTCCCGTCTGGAAGCGCGCGGTGCTCCGCAGCAGGAGCGCCTGGGCGTCGGACGGGGTTGCGGCGAGGGTCTGGTCGAGCAGCGGCAGCGCTTGGGCCGCCTTCCCCGCGTCGATCAGCTCCCGGGCCCGCGCGACGTTGGGCTTGACCGGCGCCGGCTTGATCGGTTGGACCGCTTGGGGAGGAGATTTTTGCGCCGCGGCCGGGACGATCCCGGCGAGCAACGTCGAAGCGAGAGCGGTGTTCAAAACGAGCGCGCGGAGTAACGGCGGGTGCGTCAACGACCACCTCCTGAAGCGGAAGCTCGATGGGGTTTCGGATCGGCCGATCCGGAGATTCCGGTCGGCGTCTTGGAGGGAGGGGCCGTGCCGCGGGCGAGCGCGGCCTCGACCTCCGGCAGGTCGATCAGCAGCGAACCTTCGCTCGCCGACCGCTCGGGCTCGAACTCGTAGTCGCGGATCACCCGCCGGAAAACCTCTTTGAGCGCGCGGGTGCCAAGCCGGTTCGCCCGCTCGGCCTCAACCGCGATCCGCCGCGCAGCGGCGGGCGAAAGCGCGAGGTGCAGCCCGCGGCTCTCGAAATAAGCGCAGCTCTGCCGATAGGCCGAGTCGGGTGCGTCGAGGAAGATCCGGATCAGCTCGTCCACCCCGAGGTTTTCGAGCAGGACTACGGCATCGAACCGCGATAGGAACTGCGGCGACAGGCCGTAATCGAACAGGTCTTCGTTCCTCAGGAAACGGCGCAGCTCGAAGCGCATCTCCTCGCGGACCTTGCCCCCTTCGACCATGATCGTCGGCTGGAGGGCGCCCTTGTCGCGGCCGATCGTCACCCGGTCGTACACATCGTCATACAGCCCCTCGAACGCTCCGGCGCAGACGAACAGCAGGCCGGAGGAATCGATCACGGTGGTGCCGCCGCCCGACCACTCGGGCAGCTCGAACGGCACCGCCTCGTTTTCGATCAAAGTAAGCAGGGCTTCCTGGGCGCGCAGACCCGGGATGTTGACGCCGCCGCCAATCAACGAGCGGATCTTGTCCACTTCGTCGACGAACACCAGGCCGTTTTTTGCCCGCGCGATCATCTGCTGTACGGGAGCCTGGGGTCCCAACTGCTCGCGGGCGCGCTGCATCAGTCGGCCGAGCACCGCCTCGCCCGGACGGCCGCGCTCGGCCTCCTCGGCCAGGACGTTGGCGTGAATGCGAATCACCGTCGACCGCCCGGCGAGCGCGGGCTCCTCGGCCAGATAAGACTCGACCGCCCGCATCAACGTGGTCTTGCCGCTCCCGGAAGAGCCGATCATCAAGATGTTGCCGGTCGCCAACCCCGCCAGGTGTTTCGCGAGGGCCACCGACATCTCCCGCACGGCGACCTCCTGGCCCAGCACGCGGCGGCCGATCGCGGCCGCGAGGGTGCGCGGATCGGGAGCATCGAACGAGGCGCCGACTGTCATGGGGGCATTCTAGCCGACGCCCGCCTCGGGGCTCGCGTGGCCGGACCGGCCGCGTGGTGCTCAGATTGCGATTTTCCTCACCGCCGCTAAAGCCTGGTCCATCGTCAGGTCTTTGAACAGGGCTTCACGCTCCTGCGTGTAGTCGCCGTAGCCCGCCGAGAACTGACTCAAGAAGCGCAGGGTTGCCACGAGCCCCAGTTCCTTGGACAACACCTCGATCGCCTGACGGGTGATCTCGACCAGCGGTCTCTCTTGGATGTTCATGATCCGAGCACCTCGATCAGCTCGATCGGTAGGACGACTTTGGTCGGCGGAAGGACGGCCTTGACGGCTTTCCGGAAGAACCGATCGTCACAGGTACAGAATAGCTCAGCTTGGGCCGCTTCGGCTGAAGCTAAGTGGAGGGCATCGAGCGGTTTTATGCCCAGCGTTTGCAGGTACCTCACCCGCTCTTCGACCGAGTGATCGGCAGATACGAATGTCGTCGCCTTGGCCAAGACCTCGAGGGCGTACCGTCGCCGAACCGGATGAGGCGTTTGCTCGGCCTCGAACTCGAGCGCACCCGACGAAATTAACTGGAGTTGGTTTGTCTCGCAGAGGGCAAGGATCCCGAGAATGGCTTCTGCCTCCACTGCGATCCGCACATGAGACCGCGTGTCCATGGGGCGTTGGATGCAGCACATGTCGAGGTAGACTTTCATGCGCAGAGTCTAATGCTTGGGGCCGGCCGACCGGGAGGTGGCCGTTTCCGCCAAAAAGAGAAATCGGAGGTCGAGAATAGAAGGACGGCCACCAGAGGCAGAGCGAGCTTCTTCATGGATTTCCCCTCTCGCATTGCGGGCCACCGAGCCCTGCGGCGGCCCACCTCTCTCACTAAGAGGAAGGTGCTCATCCGCTCCGAAACGGGCTTGCCCGAGGAAGATCCTGCGCGCAAACCAGGAGCTTGGGCACCTAGATTTTTCAAGAGCCTATGGCCGGACACGAGAGAGGGACGGTCCTCTCGTGCGTCCGTCCAAAGCCTTGGGTCCTAACTTGAGGGGCCCCCCGACCTCTTCCATGGAGTACGCCATGCTCAAGGGCACATCGGCTTCACCTTCGACCTGGCGAAGCTGGTCGACTTCGTCAAGGACACCAACGCAGTGAAGGTGGCCTCGGAACTGATAGCGAAGTAGGCAACGACAGTCCCACCCTGGCCCCGTCCAAGGGACCGGGGTGGTTTTCCCTTACTTCCGCCCCAGCCGCTCCAAAATCCGGTATAGCCCAAACTTCGGCAGCCGCAGATATCCGAACCAGGCCGCGGCGGCGAGGGTTCCTTCGGTGAGGTATTCGCGCAGCCAGTCTCCGGCGTGGCGCGGGTCGCGCATCTTCAAGCCGGCGCCGTTTTCGACCGCCCAGCGGCGGTTGTAGCGCTCGTGGACTCCTACCGGGCGGGTGAGGATGAGGGGAAGGCCGAGGGCGCCGAAGAAGACCATTTCGGAAGGTTTGGTAAACAGCAGGTCGGCACTTCCCAGAAGGGCGTGGAAGCGGTCGAAATAGGTGTCGTGATCGGCTTCGAGCAGGATCGAGACGGGTCTGCCGGGCTCGGGTCCTGCCGCCGATTCGATGTTCGGTGCGAGGCAGGATTCGAGCCCCGCGGCGCGGACTTGCTGTGCGAACAGGGCGGCCACTTCGCGGCGGATTCCCGCCACCAAGGTGAGACGCAGGCGGCCCTGTTCGATGAGAGGCCGGAGCGTGGGAAGCAATGCTGCGGCGAGGTCGGCTTGTGCTCCCGCACCACCCACCGCGAACACGGCGAGCGGCGGAAGGCCCTCCTGATCGGACGGCAGGTCGCCGAGGAAGTGGTCGATTTCTGCGCCCACCTGTTCACGAAAGACCCCTTTCGGGTCGAGCCGCACCAGACGGGCCGCGAGGTCGCGGCGCAGGGTGGGCAGATCCTCTCCGCCGAGCCGCTCGGCGGGAAGGGGGAAACCGGTGACCTCGATCCGCTCGCGCGGCACGCCGTAGGCGATCAGCCGCCGCCGGGCTCTGCGGGTGGGGGCCAGGTAGTTGATGCGGGTTTTCGCCGGTTCGTGCGACGCCCAGGTGCGGTTCAGATCGACGTCGGTCGCGATGCAATAGATCTCTTCCACGCCAAAGCGCTCCGCGGCGAGCGCAGGGGCGAAAAACGTCGTGACGAGCGGCGCGTCGGTTTCGAGCAGTTGACGGGCGAGGCCTCGGCCGAGTCCGCGGTCGATAAGCCGGCCGAGCGAGCGGGATTGAAACGTCGAGGCCGACAGATCGCGATGGGGATAAAGCGGCGGAATCGAAGTCAGCGCTTCGAGCAGCGCTTCGAGCGGTGCGCCGATCCCCGGAAGTTGCGAAGCGCGCGAGGCGATCTCGTAGAACCGGCGCGAGGCGCGCCATAGGCGCTGCTCCTCTTTGCCTGCAATTGGCGCCCGGTCGACGAGCGTCACCTTCGTGGCCAGAGCATCCGCGAGAGAGCGCGCCGCCCGAAGATGGCCGTAGCCCATCTCGACCGCGGCGATGAGGGGAGGGGTCATGGGCTGGGACGGGGGCACAGCTGCCCGTCCGGGATCATCGTCTCGACCGGCGTGAGGCGGCTCCCTCGCCCGATGCGGAGGCGGTGGCCGCGCCAGCTCACCGTGTTCCGAAACCAACCGGCGATCCAGAAGGCGCAGGCGGCGAGGTCCTTGGCCGGTACGGCGGCGAGATCGGCCAACACGACCACCCGGGGTGGATCGGACGCCCGACGGGCCAGCGTTCGGCTGAGGACAAGGTCGAATGCGATCCGCGCGGCAAGACCTGCCGTCGCCCCGAGTGCGATTCCTGAGCGGGAAGCGGCAAGGCCGACGGCTCCCGCCGCGAGCAGCCAGGGGGTGGGCAGAAGCAGCGCCTCGCCCAGATAGGCAAACGGCGAGAGGCTCCTCCGCATGGCGGCCCAGCGCAGATGGCGCTCCGCGAAGTCGGCGACGCTGCGCCGCTCGTGGCGGACGGCGACGACGTGAGGAGAGAGGGCGACGCGGAATCCCGCCGCGGCAAAACGCCGGCCGATCTCGTAGTCCTCGGCGAGCACGTCCTTTACCCCGGCGAGGCCTCCGAGGCGATGGAGATCGCTGTTCCGGAAGAGCATCGATTTGCCGACCACGATCGGCTGGCGGGTGAGGCGGGAGAGCATCGCCGCCGAAGAGACCGCGGAGGCGACGAACGAATTCCACTGGAGGTTTTCAAGGCGCGCTCCGAAGCTTGTCGCCCCCGTCCCGGCGAGCACCGAGCCGACCAGGCCGACGGCGGGGTCTTCCACCTCCGCGGCGAGCGCGCGTAGATAGCCGGGGTCAGGGCGGACGTTCGAATCCGAGATCAAAAGCAATTCGTGCCGCGCGTGCTCCAGGAGCGAAGCGAGATTGGTCACCTTCGGATTCCAACCGAAATGCGGTGCGCTCCTAACGATGCGGATCTCGACGTCGGGGAACGCCCGCCGCAGCTCATCGGCCACCCGGAGGGCAGGATCGGCCGGGTCCTCGCAGCCGAGAATCAGCTCGAATCGGGGGTAGTCCTGCCGCGCGAGCGCCGCGAGATTTTCGAACAATCCCTCGTCCGGCCCGCAGAGCGGCTTGAGCACCGAAATCGGCGGCAGCTCCGAGTCGGGCCGACGTGGTGAAACTTTGCGCCGGAGCACCCCGAACACGCTCGCCGCGGCGGCGAATGTGACGAGCAAAGAAAGCGCAGCGAGCAAGGCAAAGGCCGAAGCGAGTTCGGCGGCGAGAGTGGGGCTCGGCACATCAGGAGGATGGCAATCACCGATGACGTGAGGGTGACGAGAGGTCGACAAGGTCGAATCACGTTTCACCTGAACGATTTCACCCGAACGCCATCCCCGCGCCACGCGGCGGCGCTTTCGCCCCGGTAGCTTGTCGCGGGTTCGACGAATCGGTGGACCCAGGTCTCCATTCGGTTCACATAGACAAACGACCCCCGGGAGGAACCGAGCGATGACGGCGCGCGTCGATCTCCACGTTCACAGCAAGTTTTCGAACCGTCCCACCGAATGGCTGTTGCGGCGCGTCGCGGCCGCCGAGAGCTACACCGAGCCTTTGGAGATCTACAAGAAGGCCCGATCGCGCGGGATGGATTTCGTTACGATCTCCGATCACGACACGATCGACGGCGCGCTTCAGATCGCCCACCTTCCAGGAACCTTTCTCTCCTGCGAAGTGACGACTACGTTTCCCGACGACGGTTGCCAGATCCACCTGCTCACGCTGGGGATCACCGAGGGACAGTTCCGCGAGATCGACCGCTTGCGCGGTGACCTCTACGAGCTGCGCGATTACTTGCGGCAAGAAGGGGTGCTCTGTTCGGTCGCCCATCCGCTGTTCCGGGTGAACGAACGCCTGACGATCGGCCATGTCGAGAAGATCATGGTCCTGTTCAATCGGTTCGAGGCGATCAACGGCATCCACGATACGGGGGAGCACGCGCTGGTGCGGCGGATCTTCTCTGGTCTCGACGCCGAGGCGATCCACGACCTCGCAGCGCGCCATCGCCTGGAGCCGTGGGGCGAGCGACCCTGGGAGAAGAGCTTCACCGGCGGCAGCGACGACCATGGAGGGCGCTACATCGCGACCACCTGGACCGAGACGCCGGACGCCGCCGAGTCGTTTGATTTCCTCGCCCATCTGCGCGCCGGTCGCTCGGAGCCGGGGGGAGAGGCGGGTTCGAGCCGGCGGTTGACCCAGAGCCTGTATGCGATCGCGGCCGACTGGCATCGGCGGGCGGTGCCGGCTTGGGCTTTCTGGGCGCGGCGAGATCCCCTCGCGAAGCTGCTGGGCGAGTTGGCTGGACCCGCCGTGGCCGCTGCGCGGCCGTGGTTTGCCCGTCGGCAGGCGAAGCAGCAAGAAGCTGGATTCGAGATCGAATCGGTGGGGTTCGCCGGAATCGGCCGCGATCCCGTGGCGCGCGCTGCCGGGGCGGGCCGCTCGGCGTGCGAGGCGATGGCGAAGAAATTCGTTAAGCGGTTGGGGCGCGGGCGGTTCGCCTCGGCGGCCGAAGCGTTGGGGGAGGTCGCGCCGCTCGGACTGGCGCTCGCGCCGCATCTGATCTCGCTCCGAGCGCAGCACAAAGATCGCGATCTGGTCCGCGCCGCCGCGGCGCGCTTCGGCGCGGGGCCGATCGAGGCGGAGCGTCGCCTCTGGCTGGTCGACGACGTGGAGGAGTTGGCCCGTCCAAACGCCGCGGCGCTCGGCCTGTTCCAAGTGAGCCGCGAACGGGGCGGCTCGATCGAGGCCGCGGTGCTCTCGAGAGGCTCGGGTGGGGCAAGCGCCCGGAACGTCGAGTCTGCGGGCGTCGCGTTGCGTGTCTTTTCTCCCTGGTTCGATCTGCCGCTGGGCGCGGAAGCTGCGGCGCCGATCCTCGGCGTGCCGCCGATCCTCGAAATCCTCGATCTCTGCGAGCGCGAGCGCTATACCGAGATCGTCGTGAGCAGTCCCGGTCCGCTGGGGTTGGCCGGTTGGCTCGCGGCGCGGCTTCTTGGGTTGCCTCTCGTGGCCCTGGTCCGAACGGACATTCCCGCCATCGTGCAGCGGATCACCCGCGAAGTGTTCCTTGAAGACCTGACGCGCGACTTGGTCCGGCGGTTTTACGGCGCGGCGGATCGCCTGCTGGTGGCGACCCGATTCGAGCGTGAGCTGCTGGTGGCGGACGGCTTCGCGCCACAACGGATCGAGATCGTCGGCGAGGTCGTTGCCGAGGAACGGGTCGGCGAAACGGCCGGTAGAGCGCGCGGTTAGGGGGACCTATCGGGCCTCTACCGTAGCCAATCCTCCAGCTGCACGCGGCTATCGGTTCCCTCGTCGCGGTATTTGACGATCACTGGAGTGGCGAGCGAGAGGCCCCACTCCTTGCCGGCGCCGCGGGGGATTGAGCGGGCTCCGGGAACGACGACGGCGCCTTCCGGGATGATCAGGGGCTGGTCGTCCGACGCGCGATGGATCGTTTCGCGCACCAGGTCGTAGACCGGGGTGGAGCGGGTGAGGATCACGCCCGAGCCGAGCACCGCGCGGCGCTTGACCACGGTGCCTTCGTAGACGCCGCAGTTGCCGCCGATCAGAGCCTCGTCCTCAATGATGACCGGGCTGGCCCCCACGGGCTCCAGGACGCCGCCGAGCTGAGCGGCGGCCGAGAGATGGACCCGGGCGCCCACCTGGGCGCAGGAGCCCACCAGGGCGTGGGAGTCGATCAGCGATCCTTCTCCGACGTAGGCCCCGACGTTGACATACATCGGCGGCATGCAGACCACGCCGCGCGCCACGTGGCTCCCCGAGCGGATGCCCGAACCGCCGGGGACGATGCGCACTCCGGAGCCAGCCGGAAAGCGCTGCAGCGGGTAGGTGTCCTTGTCGTAGAACGGCAGGCCCTTGCCGGCATGGGGGACCCCTACCGACTGGTCGACGATGCCTCCCATCCGAAAGCCGAGCAGGATGCCGCGCTTGACCCACGGGTTCACCCGCCAGCCGGTGGAGCTTGCCGGATCGGGTTCGGCGGCGCGCGCCGCGCCCGATTCGAGGGCGGCCAGGAAACGCGTGAACAGCTCGCGATGGGCGCGGGAGAATTTCGCGGGCGGCTCGGCGAACAGCCGGTCGATCTCGGGCGCGAGATCCGCTGTAGGGCTCCCGCTCACCGCACCGCCTCGATGGCGGGCGCCTCCTGGGCGATCAGGCCGAGGCCGAGCAGGACTTTCTCTATCTTCCTCCGGCTCTCCGGCCGCGGCGGCACCATCGGCAGCCGGAAGACCGGCTCGAGGTGGCCCATGATCGCCAGAGCGGTTTTGACCGGTCCGGGGTTCGACTCGATGAAGTTCACCTCCATCAGGTCGTGAAGCCGGCGATGGACCTCGCGCGCCGCGGCGAAGTCGCCCGCGAGGCAAAGGGCGGCCAGGCGCGCCATTCCCGCCGGCACTTCGTTCGAGGCGACCGAGATCACGCCGACCCCGCCGAGCGAAAGGATCGGCAGGGTGAGAACGTCGTCGCCGGAGAGGACGGTGAAGCCGTCCGGCGCCTCCTGGAGAATTGCCGCCACCTGGGAGAGATTGCCCGACGCCTCTTTGACCGCGACGACGGTTTCGATCTCGGCGATCCGCGCAGTGACCTTGGCGTCCATGTTGGTTCCCGTGCGGCTTGGCACGTTGTAGAGCACGATCGGCAGCTTCGACGCCTTGGCGATCGCTTTGTAATGTTCGACCAACCCCTCGGGCGTCGGCCGGTTGTAATGGGGGGTGGCCGAGAGCAGCCCCTGAGCACCGAGCGCCTCGATCTCCTTCGCCAGGTGGGCGACCTCCCGGGTGTCGTTGCCACCGCAGCCGGCGAGCACCGGAACCTCGCCGTTGGCCTCTTCGAGCACGATCTCGATCACGCGCAGCAGCTCGCGCCGCGAAAGCGTCGGGTTTTCCCCCGTGGTGCCGCAGGGGACCAGGAAATGGATGCCGTCCTCGATCTGCCGATTCACCAGACGGCGTAGCGCCTCTTCGTCGATTCCGAGGTCGGCTTTGAACGGGGTGACCAGGGCGGTGCCGCAGCCGCGAAAAATCGCGTCGGGCCAGGGCTGAGAGGCGGCGGGAGAGATCGCTTCGGACATCGCAGTTCCCTCTAAGGGCTCGGGGGGATGAAGTTCCGCGGGCCGCTTTGGAATGTTGGAATTCAGATTTGGGCCGGTCAAGCGCGCGGCGGCGAGAGAACCTCGCTCCAGATGTCGCGAAAATCGAAGAAGCCGCGCCGCGTCGCGATCCACCGGGCCGCACAGAGCGCGCCGCGGGCAAAGCCGGTGCGCGAGCGGGCTCGGTGCTCAATCAGGATCGTATCAGCGTCCGAGTCGAAGCCGATCGTATGGGTGCCGGGGATTGCCCCGGCCCGGTTCGAGGCGACGTCGATCGGCCGGGTATATCCCGCCCGCTCCATCGTGCGCACGGTTTCGAGCAGGGTGCCGGAGGGGGCGTCCAGCTTCTTGCGGTGGTGGATCTCGTGGCCCCAGGCGTCGTATCCCTCGGCTGCGGCCAGCTGGCGGGCGGCTTCGGCGACGACCTTGTAGAACACCTGGACGCCGATCGAGAAGTTCGCGCCGTGTACGAACCCGATGCCGCTCTTTTCGACGATCTCGCGCACCCGGGGCAGGTCGTCGCCCCAGCCGGTAGTGCCGACCACCAGGGGGAGCCCGAGCGCCGCGATCCGTTCCGTGTTCTCCGCCACGGAGGTGGATACGGAGAAGTCGATCGCCACGTCGATCTCCGAGAAAGCCTCCGCGTTGATCCCCTGTCCTTCCCGATTGCTCTCGCCGTTCAGCCGAAGGCCGATCGAACATCCTTCGGACGGCGCGATTTCCTCGATCAAGCGGCCCATCCTGCCGTAGCCGAGCAACGCGATGCGGATCATGGAATGTCTTCTCCGAGCAGCGTGCGGTGGAGGTGCGCGACGACCTCGTGGATCTCTCGTTCATCCGCTAGCAGACGAATGGCGGGAGCGCCCTCCAATCCGCTCGGCAGAATCAACCGCGGAGAACGCCCGGCCGCGGCGGCGAGCGCCCGATTTGCCAGGTCCGATCCTTCGACCAGATCGTCCGAGATTAGCGACACGACTTCCCGCCCGGGGAGGATCTCCAGCCGGATCTCCCGCGGAAGCTCCGCCAAAACCTCGGCGAGATGATCGGTGGAGTCAAGCGCCAGGTCGATCGCACCGTTTTCCTCGCCGAGCGGCAGGAGCGCCGGCCGGACCCGTTCGATCGCTGCACACACCGCCGGACGGATCTCATCGAGCGAAGAGGCGGCCAGGGGATGAATGCGCAGCAGGTGCGAATTGCGGCGGCAAGCGATCGACTTGAAGGCTGGCCTCTCCGCGGCGCCGGTCGTTCCCGTGCCGATTCGCGTGCTCCGCTCCTCCGCTCCTTCGGGGTGGAGAGACGAGAGAATGCGGATCGGTACAGCCCGATGGCGGGTGGGTTCCAGGGTCCCGGGATGCGGTTTCTTGGAGCCCGACCAGGCCAGCTCCAGCCCTTCGGCGAACGACAGGACGGGCACTCTTCGAGCGGCGGGATAGAGGCGCGGATCGGCGGAAAGGATACCCGAGACGTCGGTCCAGATTTGGATTTCCTCGACGCCGAGGGCCGCGCCGAAGATCGCGGCCGAGAAGTCCGAGCCTTCGAAGCCGAGCGTAGTGGTCACGCCTTCGAGCGTTCGGCCGACGTAGCCGCCGATGACCGGCACTTCGCCCCGTTCGAGGATCGGCAGGACGGCGGCCGTCAAGCACGCCTCGGTTTCCGGGTAGAGCGGCCGGGCGCGGGTGAAGGCGGCGTCGGTCTTCAAAACCTCGCGGCAGTCGACGAACCGGGCGGCGATTCCGGCGCGCCGCAGCGCCAGGGTGAAGATCTCGCTCGACAGCAGCTCGCCGAACGAGACCACGGCGTCTTGAAGCCGAGGTGTCATTTCGCCGGCCGCCGCAATTTGCGCCAGCACCGCGTCGAGATCGGCAAACCGGCGGCCGAGCGCCTCGGCGAGATGCGGCCGGTCGACAGGCGCCGCGACCGCGGAGCCCACCGAGTCGTGAAACGCCCGGATCTCCGCGCGCAATGCCGCTTGGGCCACGGAATCGCCGCGCGCCGCGGCGTCGCTTGCGGAGAGCAGCGAGCGGGTCGTGCGCGCCATGGCTGAGACCACCACCAGAGGACGCCGGTCGAGCCGGGCGCGGACGATGCCTACCACCCGTTCGATCTCCGGCGCGGCGGCGAGCGAGCTGCCGCCGAACTTCATCGCGATCACAGCAGGTTCTCGGAGCGGATCAGCTCGGCGTTCAAGAGCGCGGCGCCCGCCGCGCCGCGGATCACGTTGTGCGACAGGGCGGTGAAGCGGACGCCGAGGATCGGGCAGGGGCGCAGACGACCCACGGTGGTCGCCATGCCACGTTCCGCCGCCGCATCTCGGCGCGGCTGCGGCCGGTCGAGCGCCGCGGTGCGGTGGATTGGCCGGGCGGGAGCGGAGGGAAGGTTGCGCTCTTGCGGCCGGCCGGAGAACCGATCGAGCGCCTCGGCGAGGTCCGACAAAGGAGGCATCTCGCCAAATCCGACGCTGGCAGTCACCATGTGGCCGTCGATCACCGGGACCCGGTGGCAGTTCGCGGCGACCTGCGCTGGCAGCGGCTCGATCCGCTCGCCGTCAGGGCTCAAACGGCCGAGGATCTTCACCGTTTCGCGGGCGAATTTTTCTTCCTCGTCGCCGCCGATATAGGGGATCACATTGCCCAGGATGTCGAGCGAGGGGACCCCCGGATAGCCGGCGCCCGACGCGGCCTGGAGCGTGCTCGCGAGCACCCGGTCCACTCCGAACCGGCCCCAGGCGGCGAGCGGCATTACCAGCACCATCGCGGCGCAATTCGGGTTGGTGACGATCGCGCCGGACCAGCCGCGGTTGCGCCGCTGAACGGCGAGCAGGCGGAGGTGCTCGGGGTTGATCTCGGGCACCAGCAGCGGTACGTCCTCGGCCATCCGAAAATGGCTGGAGTTCGAGACCACGAAATGCCCCGCTTGGGCGAACGCCTGCTCGATCTCGCCCGCCTCCTTGCCGGCCATCGAAGAGAAGGCGAGCTGCGGCCCTTGCCCCGGCGTGCATTCAGCGACGGTCATCTCGGCGATCCGCGTCGGGATGGGCGTGTCGAGCTGCCAGGCGGTCGCTGAGGCATAGCGCTTTCCCGCGCTCCGGTCGGAGGCGCCGAGCCAGGCGACCTCGAACCAGGGATGCCCTTCGAGAAGCTGGATGAAGCGCTGCCCGACCGTACCGGTGGCGCCGAGGATTCCGACTTCGATCTTCTTGTCCATCTATTGGGTTCCGCCGAGGAAGAGAGAGCGATTGCGAGTCGCCGGGAACAGATCCTAACTCAGGGTGCCGATGACGCCGCCCGTCGTGACCGCGATCATCTCGGCCTCGGCGAAAGTCCCCGCGAGATCCGCTGCCTCCGGACAGAGCACGCGGAGGTAGTCGCCGGTGAGTCCCTGGCCGATCGGTCCGTCGGGCCCCCTGCGCGGGTTTTCCCATAGGACGTTTGCTCGCCGGCCGATCTGGCGCTCGGCATGACGGCGTTCGGCCTCGGCAGCCAGGGCGACCAGCCGAAGGTTCCGCGCGTGGATCGTCGCGCGCGGGACCTGCCCGGGCAGATTCGCGGCCTCGGTGCCCGGCCGGGGGGAGTAGGGGAAGGCGTGAATCTTTGCGAAGTCCGCCCGGGCGACGAACGCGAGACTCTCTTCGAAGGCCTCGTCGCTTTCGCCCGGGAAGCCGGCGATCACGTCGGTCGTGATCGCCACCCCCGGCACCGCCGCGCGAATCTCCTTGAGCAGGTCGGCATAGCGCTCAGGGGTGTGCGGCCGGCGCATCCGCTTCAGGGTCGCGGCGGCGCCGCTCTGGAGCGACAGGTGCAGATGGCGGCAGAGACGCGGATCGGCGAACAACGGCAGCAGGCGCCGGTCGAATTCCCACGGGGCGATCGAAGAAAGCCTCAGGCGCGGAGCCCGCTCTCCCTTGGGGAGCGCCTCCAACAGGGCGGCCACTAGGTCGGGCAGCCGCAGCCCCTGCCAGCGATAGGAGGAAATCTGCACGCCGGTGACCACGATCTCCGGCGCCCCGGGGCGGTCCGGCGGGGCGAGGGCGCGGAGGTCGCCGATCACCTCGGGCAACGCCCGGCTCCGTTGACCGCCGCGCACCGAAGGAATGATGCAGAACGCGCAGCGCATGTCGCAGCCGTCTTCCACCTTGAGGAACGTCCGCGTCCGGCCGGGCTCGGCGGGGGAGCAGGGGAGGTCGATTTCGACCGGAGGTGGGGCCGGAGCGAGATCCGGAAACGCCCGAGTGACGAAACGGAGCAGGTCCGCCTTATCTTGGTTCGAGACGATCAGATCGACGCCCGCCGCGCGCGCCGCGGCCTCGGGGTGGGAAGTCGCATAGCAGCCGGCGAGCACCGTTCGCAGCGGCAACCCCTTCCGCACGCCCCGCCCGGCAGCCCGCCGGGAGGAGCGCTCGGCCTCGGCGGTCACCGTGCAGGAGTGAACCACGTGGAGATCGGCGGATTCGATCTCGGCCGCCACCTGCCACCCGGCGGCGGCGAAATCGCGCGCCCAGCGCTCGGTTTCCGCTTGGTTGAGCTTGCAGCCGAGGTTGGTGAAGTAGACGCGCATCGGGAACCGGTAGGATCTTAACCCGTGAACGTCGCCCAACCTGGAGGACTCCGACCCTGAGAACGCCATGGCTCCCGATCGCACTACTTGCGGGCTTCGCGCTGCCCGCCCTGGCGTCTGCCGCCGCGAGTCCCTGGCAGACGAACGAGCACGGGGCGGTCCGGCTGATCGCGGCCGAATCGGCTTTGGCGTCCGGGAACAAGTCGCAGATCCGCCTCGGCGTCGAGTTCCGCACCGCGCCCGGTTGGCACGTCTACTGGAAGAATCCGGGAGATGCGGGGTTTCCGCCGCGCGTCGATCTGCTCGCGCCGCCGGAGCTGGTGGGCCAAGAGCCGACGGTCGAGATCGAGTTCCCCGCCCCGCGTCGCTTTGCGCTCTCCGGCGGCCTGTTCGCGATCGGCTATGAGGGGGAGGTCGTCTATCCGCTCAAACCCCGGTCGTACTTAGCCCCGGCGGGAGCCAAGAGCTTGCGGATCGAGGCGGACGTCGACTACTTGACCTGCGAAGTCGACTGCGTCCCCTACCGCTACCGCCTGGCGCTCGACCTGGCCCTCGCCCCGGCGGCCGCCGACGATCCGGAGACCGCGCCGCTGCTCGATCGGGCCGAAGCGTCGCTACCCCGCCGGGATGGCACGCTTCCGGGCGTCGCGGTCCGTGCCGAGCTGGCGCGTTCGGCGTCGTCCCTCGTCCTCGACATCGAGCTCGAAGGTGTCGAGGCTTCGTCCGCCTCCGACCTGTTCGTCGAGCCCCAGGAGCTGTTTGAGATCGGCCGGCCGGTCGTCCTGCGGTCGCCGGGCGGCGTCCGGTTCGAGCTGCCGCTCGTGCCGCGCCGAACCGATCTCCCTCTACCGAAGCGCTTTCCCCTCGCCTTCACCGCGGTCGGTTTGGTCGAGAAGGGGGCACCGGTCGCCCTGGAAGTGCGGCGGCAGCTCGTAACGCCGGGTTCCATCGCGGCCTCCCAGGCTTCAGGCGCCGCTGTGAAATGGATTCCGATCCTGCTGGCCGTTCTCGCCGCGGGCTTCCTGGCGGCGGCGATGGCGCTCTGGGGGAAGGAATCCGCAAGCCTCGGGCGCGGCCTGCTCGGCTTTGCCGCGCTCGGCCTCGTCGTCGCCTGCCTTTATCATCTCGCGACCCGGGTATCGGCGCCCGGTCTGGCGGGCATCGAGCTTGCTCTGCTCGGGCTGGGGCTCGCCTTCTGGCTTTTCCGCCGGAGGGCCGGCCGGTAAACCGCGCTTCCAAAATACGACCGTCTACCGAGGAGAAGGGAACACGATGAAGATGAAGAGGATTCGTACCGCACTCGTCACCGTCGGCTTGGCGCTCGGGGCAGTTCTTGCGCTCGGAACCCCGCCTGCGGCGGCGACCGGCGCGGTGGGCGAAAAAGCTCCCGCTTGGAAGCTCACCGACTTGAACGGCAAGGTGCAGTCGCTCGATCAGTACCAGGGCAAGACCGTGGTGCTCGAATGGATCAACCCGAACTGTCCGTTCTCCGACCGCCAGGCGCGGGAGAAGACCATGGTCGACCTGAACAAGAAGTACGGGCAGGTGGTCTGGCTCGGCATCAACAGCACGAATCCCAAGCATCAGGACTACCTGCCGCCCGCCGAGCACCTGGCTTGGGCGAAGAAAAACGGCATTGGCTACTCCATCCTCTACGATCCGACCGGCAACGTCGGTCACGCCTACGGCGCAAAGACCACGCCTCACATGTTCATCGTCGATCCGAAGGGCAAAATCGCCTACAACGGCGCGATCGACGACGACCCGAGCGGCCGCAAGGCGAAGCCGGCTCGGGTGAACTACGTAGATTCCGGCCTTGGCGCCGAGCTGGCCGGCCGGGCTTTGAACCCCGCCGTGACCCAGCCGTATGGCTGCTCGGTCAAGTACTAAGCCTCGTAGAAGTCCGCCGTATCGGGGGCTCGTCCGCCCGGGCGCGTCCCCGCCGCTAGTCATTGCAATTGCTTTATTTCGTCTCTAGACTGCAAACAAAAGTTTTCAGTCATGTGAGCGCATCCTGGCGCCATTTCGGCTCGGGATTTCGCGTTCACTGGGGAGACGAACATGCCGAGCCAGAACACAATCTACGGAGAAATGCTGTTTGCCATCGGTCAGGGCGCGGGCGGAGCCTCGCTCGATCCGGCCGCCGCGGCCTATCTTGAGAATCACGGTTATGCTTGGATCGTGACCACTCAGCCCGGGCGGGGAACGCCGCAGAATGCCTGGAGCACGATCGGTGGCGATATTCTCGACCGTTGCCGCGATATCGGTGCGCTCGCCGCTTCGCTTTCCAGCGACGGATCGATCTCCGCGACGACGATGGAGAGCGCCTGCCTGACTGTCGAGAGCGAATCGGGCACACCTTATTGCCCGTCCGCGCAAACCTAATGGCGCGTTCGTAAAGGGAGGGTTCGCGCCGCTATGAAACGGAGCGGTTGGGTTCACCTCTTGGTGGCGGTGGCGCTGTTCAAGGTGGCCGCCACCTTCGTGGCGTACCTGAGCGTGCCGGGGGCGCTGGTCCCGATCGGCACCGGATGGCTCGCGAACTACCGCGGTGTCCTCTCGACCGGTGCGTTCGCGCTCGGCGCCCTGGTGTTCCTGGTCGGCGGCCGTAACGACCGGCGGGCATTCGACCTCGGCGTTCTCTTCCTCCTGCTCGCTTCGACGTTCGACAACGCCCCGCTGCGGGCCTGGGCTGAGGCGGGGGCGCGGCTACCCGGATGGGGCGCCCTGCCCAAGCTTCTCGAAGAACTCGAGGTGGATGCCTTCCTACCGCTGTTCCTCTGGCGTTTTGCGCTCCGCTTTCCTCACGGGCACCTCGATTGGTACGAGCGCCGACTCGGATCGGCAGCGCTCCGGCTGACCACCTGGGGAGGTGTGTTCCTCTTCGCGGTCAACCTTTTCGGCGCCTTCCAACAGATCGCCGGCATGCCGCTCTCCCGATGGGGAACGATGCTCGATCGCGACGACGGCAGCCTGTTCTTGGGTTTCGTCTTCACCGCCTTGGTGCCGGGATTGGGCATGATCGCCTGGCGGCTGCGCGGCGAAACCGGGGAAGACCGCCGCCGCGTCCGTCTCTTGCTAGGGGCTCTGTTGCTCGGCTTCGCGCCGATGGTCGTCGCGAACTTTGGCGAGTTCGTACTCGGCGCCGTCGTGCCGCCGATCGGAGCCGCTTTCGCCGCTCGCCGGGTGCTGCTGATCGCGCTCTGCTTTCCGTTTCTCTGGTCGGTACCGTTCACTTCCGCTTACGCGGTGCTGGTCCATCAGGTGCTCGATCTACGATTGATCGCGAGAGGGATCGTCAGTTACGCCATGGCCCGCGCGACGGTGGTCGCGCTGGGTGCGATCCCGTTTGGCTTGATGGTCTGGTACCTCTTCGAGCAACGGGCGCGACCGATTGGCGAGGTTTTCTCCGAAGGGGAAGTGCTGCGCCTGGGTTTCCCTGCGGCGGTCGGGATGGCGATGCTCTGGTTCCGGCGGCCGATCCTCGCCGCGCTCGACCGGCATTTCTTCCGGGAACAGGTAGATGCCCGCCAGATCCTGACCGAGTTGGTCCAGCGGATCCGTACTGCGGCAAGTCCCGAGGATCTGGCGAACCTGATCCTTGGCGGTATCGACCGGGCGCTCCACTTGGAGCATTCGGCGCTGCTCCTGGAGGATCACCGCACCGGCCAGCTCGAAGATCCGCGCCGCCGGGCGCGACGGTTGGATGCCTCCTCGCCGCTCGGGTTACAGATCGCCGAGGCGAGCGAGCCGCTCGACGTGGACCTCGAAAATCCCCGTTCGCCGCTCGCGCTGCTGCCGGAGGCCGATCGCCATTGGCTGGCCGACGCCGAGTTGCGGCTCCTGGTGCCGATTCAGGCGGCCAGCGGTTCGCTGCTCGGGGTGATCGCGCTCGGCGCCAAGAAGAGCGAGCTGCCGTTTCTACGCGAGGATCGGCGGCTGCTCGCGGATGTCGCGCGGACCGCGGCGCTTGGATTGGAGCTGCAGTCCAGCCGCGAGCGCGAAGCCGCCCGTCCGATCGAAGAGAGCGCACCTCATGACGATCCGAGCCGCGCCGAGCCCGAACGGCTCGGGCCGGCCGCGGAGGCCGCGCGCGAGTGCCCCAGTTGCGGAGGGCTGTACCGCGCCTTCCTGGTCTATTGCGGCAAGTGCAGCCACCGGTTGGAGTCGGCGCCGATCCCGTACATCTTGCCCGGTCGCTACCGTTTCGAGCAGCGGCTCGGCGTTGGGGGAATGGGTGTTGTCTATCGTGGTACGGATCTCGCGCTCGGCCGCCTGATCGCGGCGAAGACCTTGCGTCGGGTCTCGCCGGAGGACGCGGTCCGCTTGCGCCGCGAGGCGCGAACGGCGGCGCGTTTTTCTCATACCCATCTCGCCGGGGTGTACGGCATCGAAACGTGGCTCGGCACGCCGATCATGATCTTTGAATATCTGGCCGGCGGCACGCTCGCCGACCGCCTGACGGAAGGTCCCCTATCTCCGCTCGAAACCATCGATCTGGGGATCGCGATGGCTGGGGCGTTAGAGCGGCTGCACGAGGCCGATATCCTGCATCGCGACGTCAAGCCGAGCAACATCGGCTACTCGGGCGAGGGCGTGCCGAAGTTGATGGACTTCGGCATCGCCCGCGCACCGGGAAGTACGGAGCGCGAGAGCCCGAGGATCGCCGACCTGCCGCAGGACGAGATCGACTCGACCCTGCTGCCGCCGACCTGGATCGGCGGACGGCCGGGCACTACGACCGGAGCGAGCCGCGAGAGGGGGGCGGCAGCCACCGCCTCAACCGCTTCGACGGCCTCGCACGTCATGGCTGGGACGCTGCCGTACCTCGCGCCCGAAATCTTGAACGGCGGGGCGCCGGACGTGGCCTGCGACCTCTGGAGCCTGTCGGTCGTGCTGCTCGAATGCCTCCTGGGGCGCAAGGTGTTCTCCGGCGAAGACGACCGGCAGCTCAGCGTGCGCATCCAGCTGGTCCGGGTCCCCGACCTCGCGGCCGAAAAGCCGGAGACGCCTAAGGCGCTGGTCGAGCTGTTCCGGGGCACCCTCCACCGGGCGCGCACCCGGCGTCCAGCCACCGCCCACGAGCTCACCCGCCGATTGATGGAGGTGCGTGCCCAGCTTTGATTCCTGTCCGGCAAGGCGGCGAACCGGCGTAAATCGAGGCTTCGAGAGGCGTACCCGGGCGTTTTTACCGGCCGATCTGTGATTCGTTTGCGGATCGCTACTTGGAAATTCTCTTTTCCGGCACCTTTTTCCTTGAGAGGGTCGCGCCACCGGGCCAAAGAGGCGCGGCCGGCAGCATCCTCGATGAGGGAGGTGCTTCATGTTTCGTCGCTCCGCTTCTTCGCTTCTCCTCGCAGGTCTGCTCTTCGCCGACGGCTCTTGGTTAGGCCGGTTGGAACAGCTCTTCCGCGGCTTTCTCGGCGGAGGGAGTCAACCGCAGGCCGTGTGGGCTGCTTCGGATTGTGGCGGTACCATCGATCCCAATGGCAAGCCCTCGACTTTGTCCGAGGGCCAGGATCTGCAGAGCTGTTTCGCTGGGGATCTACGCACCAAGAGCGATCCTCACGGTTGAAACTGGGGGTGTGGGGCTGCGGGTGAAGAGCTGTTTCCGCTCGCAGTCCCTTTTTCCTGTCACGAAAACCGAAGATTCCTCACCTACTTGGGTAATAGCCTTTTTCATTTCGGCTCTCAGCACTTAGGGGGAGGACTTCGGATGCACATCACGCGAGATCTCTTGCGCTCGGTCGCAAGTGGCGATTTGCCTCCTCGGCTGCTCGCCCGGGTCGGCTTGGAACACCTAACCGCCATCTGTCCCTGCTGTGCGCGCGAAGTGGCCGCCTGGCGAGAGGATCCCATCGGAAGCGATCGACCCCTCGATCCTGAATTTGTCGTTCCCCTCATTGCGGTGGCAACCCGTAAAATCGCTAGGGCGGAGGACCAGGCGGCGCGCGACTTTGTCGATTTGCTCGCTTTGCCGGTTGGAGCGCGGCCGGCGCGGGTCGCTCGGTCTCGCACCCGGTTTCGCGGCCCAGCTCTCGTTCGCCTCCTGCTCGGGGCCTCCCGCGCACGCCTGAGCGACGATTACGAAGAGGCTTACCACCTGGCCGCCCTTGCCCTCTCGATTGCCGACCGGTCGGCCCATACCTTCGACCTTCACGTGCTCGCGGCAGCGGCGATGGGCAACGCCTGCCGAGCCAAATGCGACCTGCGCAAAGCGGACAGTCACTTCGAGTATGTCCGATTCCTTCTTCATTCGCAGGATGTCACCGACCTCGCCGTGCTGGCAGAAGTCGACGACCTGGAAGGGTCGCTGCGCAAGGACCAAAGGCGGTTCGACCATGCTGAGGAATTGCTGGGAAGGGCGATCGCTCTCTATCGCCTCATTGGACGGCAAGCGCCAGCCGCCAAAGTGACGTTGATCTTGGCGGATGTTCACTTCTACCGAGGCGATCCGCACCAGGCGATCTCGACGCTTGAAGGTGTGCTTCCACAGATCCGCGCAGGCTCGGAGATTCACGATTATTTTTGCGCTCGGCACAACCTGGCGTTCTACTTGACGTCTTGTGGCCGTCATGAAGAGGCTCTCGAGCTTTTCGAGGAAGATACCGAGCTGTTTGCGCGCCATGGCCATCCGGTCGATCAGAGTCGGCGCCGGTGGCTCGAGGGAATGATTTACTCGGGGCTCGGACGTCTACAGTCCGCAGAGGAGGCGTTCGTAGAGGCACGGGACGCATTGGTCGACCGAGGCATGGGCTTTGCCGCCGCGATGGTCTCGATGGATCTCGCCGCGCTCTACCTACGTGCCGGGCGGATGGAGGAGGTTCGCTCCCTGGCTGAGGCGATCATCCCGATCTTTCAGGCCCAGGACATCCACCGCGAGGCGATCGCCGCGCTGGTCATGTTTCAGGAGGCGGTGCGCCGGGAGGCGGTCACGCTCGCCTTCGTCGAGCGGCTCGCCGTCTACCTGCGAGAGGCCGAGGTCGATCGAGATCTCAAGTTCCGCGGCGGCGATGGAGGGCGCATCCGCTAAGATCCGCCTCTGCCCGCAACGGGCGGCGGAGGTGGTTGATGCAGCGGAAGTGGCGTCTCGGAGCTCTCGGGCTTCTTGGAACTTGGCTCACGGTACTGCCGGTCGGTGCGGCCAACCCTAAGTCGCCGATCGCGCCTCATCCGGCGATCGATCCGATCGAAGCCGCCCTCCATGCCGGAACGGGCTTTCGCGACGTGGCGATTGCGCCGGACGGCCGCCGGGTCGCCTGGGTGGAAGCGCTGCTTGACGCAGACGGCCGCCCTTCGGGCAAGCTTGCGCTCCGCACCGCGGTGCTTTCCGCCGACTCTCTAGGGACCTCGCCTCCGACTCCGACCCCGATCGACCTGCCCGGCGACGTCGCCGCCGCTCCGGCGTTTTCGCCCGACGGCCGGCGGTTGGCGTTTCTCGCCGACGACGGCCGTAGTCCCCAGCTCCAGATCTGGGTCGCCGACCTCGCGCCCTCCCCGGCCGCCGGAAAGAAAGGCGGCACGTCCGGCCCTGCGATTCGTCGGCTGACCGGGTTTGCCGGCCAGCTCGCCGATCTGCGCTGGCTGCCGGACGGCCTGGGGCTCACGGCTCTGGCGATCGAAGGGCGGATGGATGCGGCAGGGCCGCTCGCGGCGCATCCGCGCGACGCGGGTCTGGTCGGCGATCATCCGGACGTTCAACGAATCGCCCGGTTCGACGCTGCAAATGGCGCGCTCCGGTGGGCCTCGCCCGCGGATCTCTTCGTCTACGAGTACGACGCCTCACCCGACGGCTCGGCGTTCGTCGCGACGGCGGCCCACGGTGAGGGTGACGCGAAATGGTGGGTGGCCAAACTAATGCGTTTCGACGCCACAGCCCCGGCGGGAAGGGTCGTCTACGAGCCCAAGGTTCAGATCGCCATGCCGCGTTGGTCGCCCGACGGACGTAACGTCGCCTGGATTGAAGGTTTGATGAGCGATGCCGGCTCGACCGGCGGCGATGTCTGGACGCTCCCCTTGAATACCTCCTCCGGAAATGAAGGCACCCAACGGCCCGCAGCGCGAAACCTGACGCCGGGTCTTGCCGCGTCGCCCGCCTGGCTCGCCTGGTCCGGCCCCGACAGTCTGCTCTGGGTGGAAAACGTCGCCGGCTCGACCGGCATCTCTACCGTCGAGCTTGCGACCGGAAGGATCGAGAGCCGATGGCGCGGGGCCGAATCCTTCGTTCTCGCCGGAGGGGTGACCGGTCTTTCGCTCGCCGCGGACGGCAAGACCTCGGCCATGATCCGCCATTCGTTCGAGCATCCCCCCGAGATCTGGGCCGGAGAAATCGGTGGCTGGCGCCAGATTACGCGGCGAAACGCCGAAGTCCATCCGCTTTGGGGCGCGCCAAAAGATCTGCGGTGGAAGAGCGACGGCTTGGACATCCAAGGCTGGCTCCTGCCGCCGCTCCATCCCGAACCGGGCAAACGTCAGGCGATGATCGTGTTGGTCCATGGCGGGCCGTCCTCGGCGCATCACTCCGGCTGGCCGACCATGGCGGGAGTCCTCGCGGAGGCGGGGTTCTACGTCCTGATGCCCAACCCGCGCGGCAGCTTCGGCAATGGCGCGGCGTTCCAGGCCGCGAACTTCAAGGATTTCGGCTATGGCGATTTCCGCGACATCGAGCGAGGCGTCGATGCCGCCGTCGCCAACGCCCCGAAGGAGGCGCCGATCGATCCCGGCCAGGTGGGGATCTTCGGCTGGAGCTACGGCGGTTACATGGTCATGTGGGCGGTGGCCAGGAGCGATCGCTTCGCGGCGGCTGTCGCCGGAGCGGGCATCTCGAATTGGCAGAGCTACGCGGGCCAGAACCGGATCGATGACTGGCTCGTGCCGTTCTTCGGTGCGACCGTCGAAGAAGACCCGTGGATCTACGCGCGCAGCTCGCCGATCACTTTCGTCTCCCACGCCAAGACTCCGACGCTGATGCTCCATGGCGAACGCGATTCGGAGGTGCCGGCGCCCCAAGGGTATGAATTCTGGAAGGCGCTGCGCCGTCTGGGGGTTCCCTCCGAGCTATACATTTTCCCCGACCAAGGGCACCGGCTGAACAACGAGGGCGAGCGCGAGCGTTACGCCCAGACGGTCGACTGGTTCCGCCGTTGGCTCGTCGAGCCGGCGGAGACCCTCGCGATCGTGAGGAAATCCGACGCGAGCGTCGATCTGGTCGACCCCGCGACAGGCAAGAGCCGCGCAACGATTCCAACCGGCAACGGCCCGCACGAGGCGGCGATCTCCCCGGACGGAACGACCCTGGTGGTGAGCGACTATGGCACGAAGGCGGAGCCGGGATCGAGCCTCACGGTAATCGACCTGGCGACGCGTAGCGTCGTCAAGAAAGTTGATCTCGGCGCCCCCAAGAAACCGCATGGCCTCGCCTGGCTAGGTCCTCAATACCTCGCGGTGACCGCGGAAGGAAGCGGCGAGCTGCTGATCGTCAAGCCGCGCGAGGGCCAGATCGTGCGAGCGGTGGCAACCGGGCAGGAGATTTCCCACATGGTCGCGGTGACCCCGGAAGGGAACCGCGCGTTCGTTGCCAATATCGGCTCGGGCAGCGTCACTGTGATCGACCTTCAGACCGGCCAGAAGTTGAAGGACATCCCCACCGGAGCCGGCGCCGAAGGGATCGCCTTCCGCCCCGGCACGAGGGAGGTCTGGGTGACCAACCGCGAAGCCGACACGCTCTCTGTCATCGACGCCGATCTCCTCACGGTAATCGCCACCGTCCCTTGCTCCGGCTATCCCATTCGCATCGCCTTTTCCCCGCGCGGCCTGCGCGCCCTGGTCACCGCCACCAAATCGGGAGAAGTGGTCGCCATCGACCCGGTGCGGAAACGCGAAACGCTGAGGAAAAAGCTCGACTTGAGCGTCGTCGCCGAAGCGAAGGATCGCCTTTTCGGCGATCGCTTCTCCGACAGCCCCGCTCCCGTGGGCCTCCTCTTCGCCCCTTCGGGAAGGCGCGCCTACGTTGCCGCCACGCAATCCGACCGGGTGATCGAGATCGACACTGAAAGCCTGGATGTCGTGCGGGTGATCGAGACCGGCAGGGAGCCGGATGGGATGGCGGTTCGGTAGGGGGGCGGCCAGAACTTTCGGCCTCCTTCCGCCGTATTCTTCCGGGAGCCTGTGCGCCTCCCGCATGCACAGTCGCGTAACCACTAATAGGAGCAGCGCCTTGAAACAGAGAGTGATCGCCCTCGCAGTCCTTTTGGGACTCCTCTTCGGAACGGGGCTCGTGCCCTTGGCTCTTGCGCAAGAGTCGAACGCGCAGCAGGAAGATCCGACCAAGACCCAGAAGGAAGAGCTGAAAAAGGAACATCTCGCCAAAGAGCAACAGAAGAAAGACGAACGCGAGGCCGCGGCGAAGCGCGAGCAGGAGGCCGCTGCGGGGAAGAAGAAAGACGAGAAGGCCAAGCCGAAGAAGGCCGATGCGAAGGACACCAAGAAGGCCGACGAGAAGAAGGACCCTTGGAACGGCGACGCCTTTTCCGGGCTTGAGCTGCGCGGGATCGGGCCGGCGCTTACGTCCGGCCGAATCACCGACTTCGTTGCGGATCCGAGAGATCCGAGCGTTCTCTATCTGGCGGCCGCGGCCGCGGGAATTTGGAAGAGCACCAATCGGGGTGTCACCTGGCAGCCGATCTTCGACGCCGAGTCGGTCAATTCGATCGGCTGTCTGGCGATCGATCCTAAGGATTCTCTGACGATCTGGGCCGGCAGCGGCGAGAACAACAGCCAGCGGAGCGTCTCCTGGGGCGATGGTGTCTACAAGTCGACCGACGGCGGGGCGAGCTGGAAGAACATGGGGTTGGGCAAATCCGAGCACATCGGCAAGATCCTGATCGACCCGCGCGATTCGAACGTGGTGTGGGTGGCGGCACAGGGACCGCTCTGGGCGCCTGGCGGCGACCGCGGTCTCTACAAGACCACCGACGGCGGCAAGACCTGGAAGAAGGTGCTCGACATCTCGGAAAACACCGGCGTCTCCGATCTGGCGTTCGATCCGCGCAACCCGGATGTCGTCTACGCCGTGGCCTATCAGCGGCGGCGCCACGTCTGGACCCTGATCGACGGCGGCCCGGAGTCCGGCATTCACAAGACGCGCGACGGTGGTGCCACCTGGACCAAGCTCTCGGGCGGCCTACCGAAGGAGGACATGGGGCGAATCGGCATCGCGGTCGCCCCCACCGCGCCCGACACGGTGTACGCGACGATCGAATCGACGCGCAAGGCGGGCGGCTTTTTTCGCTCGAAAGATGGCGGCGCGAGCTGGGAGAGGACGGTCAAAACCGTCTCCTCCTCGCCTCAGTACTACCAGGAGCTGTTCGTCGATCCGAAGGACGCCGACCGCGTCTATTCGATCGACACGTTCCTTCAGGTCTCCGACGACGGCGGCACGACGTTCAAGCCGGTCGGCGAGGAGAACAAGCACGTCGACAATCACGTCGTCTGGATCGACCCGGAAGACACCCGGCATCTCTTCGTCGGCTGCGACGGCGGCCTCTACGAATCGTTCGACCGGGGCAAGGTCTGGCGCCACACGCCGAACCTGTCGATCACCCAGTTCTACCGCGTCGCGGTGGACAACAGCGAACCGTTCTATTACGTCTACGGCGGCACGCAGGACAATTTCAGCCTGGGCGGCCCGTCGCGGACCAACAACATCCATGGCGGGGTTTCGGGCGATTGGTTCGTGACACAGGGTGGCGACGGTTTCTTCAGCCAGGTTGATCCGGTCAATCCGAACATCGTCTACGCCGAATCGCAGGATGGCGGCCTGGTCCGCCATGACCGGAAGAGCGGCGAGCAGGTGGACATCCAACCCCAGCCAGGCAAGGGAGAGCCGGCGCTCAAATTCAATTGGGACGCGCCGATCTTGATCAGCCCGCACTCCGCGACCCGGCTCTATTTCGCCGCGCAGCGGCTGTTTCGGAGTGACGACCGTGGCGACACTTGGCGGCCGGTGTCGCCCGACCTCACGCGCCAGGTCGATCGCAACCTCCTCCCCGTGATGGGCAAAGTGTGGGGTATCGACGCGGTCGCGAAGAATGCTTCGACCTCGTTTTTCGGCAACATCGTCTCGCTCGCCGAATCTCCCGTCGCCGAAGGGGTGCTCTACGTCGGCACCGACGACGGCCTGGTCCAGGTCAGCGAGGATGGCGGAGCGAACTGGCGCAAGATCGAAAAGTTCCCAGGCGTACCGGACAACGCCTACGTCTCGCGCCTGGAGGCGGATGTCGCCGATGGAAACGTCGTCTACGTAGCGTTCGACAACCACAAGATGGGCGACTTCAACCCCTATGTCTTGAAGAGCGCAGACCGCGGACGGACCTGGGTGTCGATCGTGGGCGACCTGCCGAAGACCAGCCCCGCCTATGCCTTCAAGCAAGACCCTGCCGCTCCTGACCTCATGTTTGCCGGGACCGAGTTCGGGCTGTTCTTCACCAAGGACGGAGGCAAGCGTTGGTTGCAGCTCAAAGGCGGCCTGCCGACGGTCGCCGTGCGCGACATCGCGGTCCAGAAACGAGAGGGCGATCTGGTGATCGCGAGTTTCGGCCGCGGTTTCTTCGTGCTCGACGACCTCACGCCGTTGCGCGAAGCGACGCCCGCGACGATCGCTAAGGATGCCGAGCTGTTCGACCTGCGCCCGGCCAAGATGTACATCGAAGCGGCGCCCGGCGGCGAGCCGGGCCCCGGTTTCCGCGGCTCGACCTTCTTCACCGCGCCCAATCCGCCGTTCGGCGCGGTCTTCACCTACTACTTGAAGGAAGGTCTCACCACCCAGGAAAAGCAGCGCTGGAAGCGGGAGAAGGAGGCGGACGAGAAGGCCGCCAAGGCCAAAGGCGACAAGGCGGACAAGAAAACAGAGGCGAAAAAGGACCCGAAAGGCGAAGCCGCCCGCGACGACGCCCATCCCTACCCGACTTGGGACACACTGCGGGCCGAAGAGCGGGAGCCGACACCGGAGATCGTGCTCACCGTGACCGACGATCAAGGCCAGGTCGTCCGCCGCCTGATCGGCGACGCGACCGCCGGGTTCCACCGGGTCGCCTGGAACCTGCGTTATCCAGCCGAGTCGCCGATCAGCCTCGACGATCCCGAGCCGGGCCGTGGCGGAATCGATGGTCCGCTCGCCGCCGCCGGGACCTACAGGGTGCAGCTCGCCAAGCGCGTCGACGGCATCCTCACCCCCCTGGGAGAGGCTCGGACCTTCCGCGCCGAACCGTTGGGCCTCGGATCTCTGCCGGCCGCCGACCAGCGCCAAGTGCTCGCCTTCCACGCGAAAGTCGCCCGGCTCCAGCGGGCGGTGATGGGGGCCGGGAGCTTGATCGACGAGACGAAGACCCGCATCGATCATCTGAAGAAGGCGGTCGAAGTGACGGCGGGAGCGGATCCGGCCCTTTATGGCCAGCTCGAAACAATCGAAGGGAAGCTCGAAGATCTGGAAGTGGAACTATCCGGCAACTCGACGATTTCGAGGAGAAACGAGCCGGTGCCGCCCGCGATCTCCGACCGAATTTTTACGGTTCTTTTCGGCGCCTGGGGCTCCACCTCCGCCCCGACCGCGACCCACCAGGAGAGCTACCGGATCGCCGCCGAGCAGGTCGGTCCGCTGCTCGACAGGCTGCGCGCCCTGGTCGAGGTGGATCTGCCGAAGATCGAATCCCAACTCGACGCCGCCGGAGCCCCCTGGACCCCCGGTCGCGTGCCGGTCTGGAAACCTGAATAGGGAGACGGTCAGCCGGGTAGGCGGCCCAATGGCCGCCTACCCATGAGGGAGAAACCGGTGCCCAGCTCATGAGTGAGACTTTCGAGCGAGTCCTTGAACTTGTGGGTAGCCAGCAAGTCAGGATTTCGGAACATGGCTATGACGAACTGGCAGACGACGGTATCCTTGCCAGGGAGATCATCGGTGGGGTTGCCGGCGGTGAGGTTCTTGAGGACTATCCGAACTTTCCCAAGGGGCCTTGCGTCCTGGTCTTGCAGCGAGATGACGAGAATCGGCCGCTTCACGCCGTTTGGGGAATCCCCCGAGGTAGTACAAGTCCAGCGGTTCTTGTAACCGCCTACCGGCCGGACCCAGCCAAATGGAGCGCAGATTTCAGGTGCAGGAGGATTTGATGGCGAATTCGAGAAAGAAGCTGGTCCACGAAGGCCATTACGTCGCCGAGGTCGAGGTCGCGCTCGTCGATTCGGAGGAAGCGTGGGGGCCGTATCTGACGCTCCGGGAGGTCGAGAAGCTCGACCAGGTGCGTGAAGCACTCCGGCGGGGAGATCTCACTGCAGCGGGCCGGCTAGGGCGAGTTTTTCACCTGATGCCGATTTCGGCCTGAGCCGGTCAGCCTCACCCTTCCCCTCGCCCGCTCTTCGCGAGAGAATGCGGGTTCCGCACCGGAGCCTCCCCGGCCGGTGCTCCCGTTCGATTCGACCTTCCACCCGACGCGAGGGGCTCCAAGTAAGACCCGCGAGAGAGGCTTGTCCGTGCAGACGCTTCAAGAATTGATCCTCCGGCTCCAGAGCTTTTGGGCCGAGCAGGGTTGCGTGATCCAGCAGCCGCTCGACCTCGAAGTGGGCGCAGGGACGATGCATCCCGACACCTTCCTGCGGGTCCTCGGCCCCGAGCCGTGGAAGGTCGCTTACGTCCAGCCGTCGCGCCGTCCGGCCGACGGCCGCTACGGCGACAATCCGTTCCGGTTGGGCAAGCACCAGCAGTACCAGGTGATCTTGAAACCCGCGCCGAAAGACGTCCAGAGCCTCTACGTCCGAAGTCTGGAGGCGATCGGCCTCGACCTAAGGAAACACGACCTTCGCTTTGAAGAGGACAACTGGGAAGCGCCGACGCTCGGTGCCTGGGGGCTCGGCTGGCAGGTGATGCTCGACGGGATGGAGATCACCCAGTTCACCTACTTCCAGCAGGCGGGCGGACTGGAGCTTCTGCCGATCAGCGCCGAGCTGACCTACGGACTCGAACGGTTGACCATGTTCCTCGCTCAGGCGCGGAGCATCTACGACATCGGCTGGGTGCCGGGCGGCGTCGATTACGGCGAGGTCCGCCACCAGGAAGAGTACGAGTTCTCCAAGTACTACTTCGAGATCGCCGACGTGGTCTTCCTCCAGCAGATCTTCGACGGCCAGGAGCGCGAGGCGAAGCGCTGCCTGGAGGCGGGGCTGGTCCTACCGGCCTACGAATGCGCGCTCAAGTGTTCTCACGCCTTCAACGTGCTCGACGCCCGGGGGGCCGTCTCGGTCACCGAGCGGGTGGCGCTGATGAAGCGGGTGCGCGATCTGGCCTGCGCCTGCGCGAGGGGATATGTCGAGAGCCGCGAGAGGCTCGGTTTTCCACTGCTGCGCGGCACGCTCGGCGCTACGGCATCTGCCCCGGCCGCCCCGGCCCCCGGAAAGGAGGCCTGATCATGGCTGAGACCCCAATGGCGACCGAGGCCCCGAAGGGTGAATTCCTGCTCGAAGTGCGGAGCGAAGAGATTCCGGCGCGCATGCTCGAACCCGGGACGAGAGAGCTGGCGACCCGGGTGTTCGAAGAGCTGATGGCCCGCGGCGTCGGTCCGCGCGAAGTGGAGACCGGCTACACGCCGCGGCGGCTGGTGCTGATCCTCTCGGGGCTCCCCGAGCGCGAGGCGGATCGCGAGGAGCAGGTGCTTGGGCCGCCGGTGCGTGCGGCCTACAACGCGGAAGGGGCGCCCACCCCCGCCCTGCTGGGCTTCGCCAAGCGCTGCGGTGTGGCGCCCGAAGAGCTGATCCGGATCGCGACCGAAAAGGGCGAGTACCTGGCGGCCAAACAGCACACCACCGGGCGCGAGACGAGCGAGATCCTCTCCGAGCTGATCCCCAGAGTGCTTGCCGGCATCTCCTGGCCGAAGGCGATGCGCTGGGGCGCGGGAGACGGCCCGTGGGTTCGGCCGGTCCAAGGTCTGCTCGCCCTGCTCGACGGCAAGGTCGTGCCGATGAACTTCTTCGGCGTCGCCGCGGGCGATTCGACGATCGGCCATCCGATCCTCTCGCCGGAGAGTTTCTCGGTCGTCGGTGCCGCCGATTATCGGCAAAAGCTCACGGCGCTGGGGCTGGAGGTGCGCCACGCCGTGCGGCGCGAGCGGCTGCACGCGGCGATGACGGCCGAGGCCGAGGCGCTCGGCGGCAAATTGGTCGAAGACGATCCGCTGCTCGATAAGCTCGCGGCGCTGTGCGAGATCCCGGGCGTCATGTCCGGCGCGTTCGATCCGGCGTTCCTTTCGCTGCCGGCCGAGGTGCTCGCGACCAGCCTGCGCGACCATCAGAGCGCTCTCACCGTCGAGGGGCCGGAAGGGCTGATGCCGGCGTTCTTGACCGTGATGGACCGGCCCGACGATCCGATCGGCCGCGTCCGCTCGGGCAACGAATACGTGGTCGCCGCCCGGCTCGCCGATGCCCGGTTCTTCTACGGCGAAGACCGTAAAGGCAAGCTTGCGCCGAAGGCGAGCCGGCTTGATTCGTTGGGTTTCCACGAGCGGCTCGGCACCTACGGCGAAAAAGCGGAACGGCTGGCCCAGCTCGCCGCGGCGATCGGCCGGCGTCTGGGATCCGACCCGCAAGAGGTCGAACAGGCGGTCGAGGCGGCCAAATTGCTCAAAGTGGATCTGACGACCGAAATGGTCAAGGAGTTCACGTCGCTGCAAGGCAACGTGGGCGGAATCTACGCCCGCGAGGACGGCCATCCGGAGGCGGTCTGGCAGGCAATCTACGATCAATACCAACCGGCCTCGACGGAGGATTCGATCCCGCGCGGCCGGGTCGGCCGGATCGTGGGGCTCGCCGACCGGATCGACACGCTGGTCGGCATCTTCGGTCTCGGGCTGATCCCGACGGGCTCGAAAGATCCGTTCGGCCTGCGCCGCGCGGCGCAAGGGGTGGTGCGGATTGCTCTGGAAGGTTCGCTTTCGCTCGACCTCGAAGCGGTGGCTCGCGAGGCGGTCGGCTTCTACGGCGCCAAGCTCTCGCGCTCGGCCGACGAGGTGCTCGGCCTGCTCCGGCCGTTCCTCTACGACCGGATTCGCCACGTTCTCGGGCTCCTCGGTTTCGCCTACGACGAGATCGAAGCGGCGCTCGGCGCGGGTGGCGGCTCAGGAAGCGTCGCGAGCCTGCCCGACCTCCGCGCCCGGGTGGCGGCGCTCAAGAAAGTGCGCGGCGAGGAGCGGTTCCTTTCGGTCGTGCTCTCCGCCAAGCGGATCGCCAACATCGTCAAGGACGCCCCGGAGCACGACCTCGAACCCTCAGCCCTGGTCGAGCCCGCCGAGCGCGAGCTGTTCGACGCGTTTGCCGAGCTGCGCGCCGAAATCGTCGAAGCGCTCGCCGAACGGGATTACGAGCGGGTCTTGTTCCGCACCGCGGACCTCGCCCCTGTGCTCGACAAGTTTTTCGTCGACGTGCTGGTGATGGACCCCGATCTGGACGTCCGGGCGAATCGGATCGCGCTGCTTCAGGCGATCCACCGGACCATCTCGCGCACCGCGAAGCTGACCGAGATGGTGGTCGACAAGGCGGAGCTGCGGGGGCGCTAGGCCTCCAGGGGTTTCAGCTGACCGTAGAGCCGGCCTACCTGGCCCCTTTTGGCTT
The DNA here is from genome assembly GCA_038250865.1 of Thermoanaerobaculia bacterium. GTDB lineage: Bacteria > Acidobacteriota > Thermoanaerobaculia > Multivoradales > UBA5704 > DASYKS01. The sequence continues at coordinate 132,184 of JBBSBW010000012.1, forward strand.
TCGCTGATCGAGACGACGTTTCAGACGACAGGCCAGCGCTTACGCCAACCCCAGCTCCTCGAGCGATCCTGCGGTCAAGAGTCTCTCGGCCAGGGAGCCGAGTTCCTCGGTCGAGGTGATCGCCTGCAGGCGCTGAACCCCACGGCCGGAGAGCGTGGGAAAGCGCCGCTTGAGCTGAAGCAGCAGAACCTCGCGCATGCCCTTCTCTTGGCCGCGCGCCAAGCCTGTCTCCATTCCTCGTTCCAGACCCAATTCGACACCTCGTGCCTCGACCTTCTCTTCCCAGGTAATGGGCTGCATCTTCGCCTCCGGGCCGATTTCGGCCGCTCGCAACGCCGCGTACTCTGCCGCGGCGCCGCCGTCCAATTCTAAGTAAGTTGCCACGCCGTTGAACAGCCGGAAGCGCGACGCGTCGTCAAGCCCCTTGGCCGCCGCGATTTTCGAGAGACACTCCCGCCTTAGACGGGCCCGATTCCGACCCGGCGGCCGGGCGAGTGCGGCGCAGACCCAGGCGAGCGGCTCGGATCGCGCGAGGAAGTCCTCAGCTCGCGCCCGCGAGAGCCCCAAGCTTCGATAGCGAAAGCGGTTGCCCTCGAAGCCCAGCGATTCCTCGAAGTGCTCGACCACCTGGGCTCCTGCCGGGCCGCCGTGCAGATAGAGCACGAACGTTTGAACCGGCAAGCCGAAGCGCAGGGCGAGCACCCGGTTGTACGCCAACAGA
>JBBSBW010000013.1:0-129720 GCA_038250865.1 Thermoanaerobaculia bacterium
GATCACCGCTCGCTCCGGCGAGACGTTCGTCGACCGGATGATCGCCCTGGTCGAGGGGTCGGCCCGTCAGAGGACACCGAACGAGATCGCGCTCAACATCCTGCTCGCCGGGCTGACGATCGTCTTCCTGCTCGCGGTGGTGACTCTGCTCCCCTTCGCCCGCTACAGCGTGGGTGCGGCGGCCGCGGTCGGAGGATTCGCTCAAGCTTCGCCGCCGTCGATCACGGTGCTCGTGGCGCTGCTGGTCTGCCTGATCCCCACCACCATCGGCGGGTTGCTCTCGGCGATCGGCATCGCCGGCATGGACCGGCTGATCCAGCACAACGTGCTCGCGATGTCGGGCCGCGCGGTCGAGGCCGCCGGCGACGTCAACACGCTGCTGCTCGACAAGACCGGCACGATCACGCTCGGCAACCGCCAGGCGGTCGAATTCCTGACGCTGCCGGGTGTCACCGAGACCGAGCTGGCCGACGCGGCGCAGCTCGCGAGCCTGGCGGACGAAACCCCCGAAGGGCGGTCGATCGTCGTGCTCGCGAAAACCAAGTACGGATTGCGCGGGCGCGAGCTCGGAGGCTTGGAGGCGCAATTCATTCCGTTCTCCGCCCAGACCCGGATGTCGGGGGTCGATTTCGGCGGCCGGACGATCCGCAAGGGCGCGCCCGATTCGGTCGCGGCTTTCGTCGCTTCCCTCGGCGGCTCGGCTCCGCCGGAGCTCAAAGCCGCCGTCGAGGCGGTCGCCAAAGGGGGCGGCACTCCCCTCGTGGTGGCCGAAGGCTCGCGGCCGCTCGGCGTGGTGCATTTGAAAGACATCGTCAAAGGGGGCATTCGCGAACGTTTCGAACAGCTCCGCAAGATGGGCATCAAGACCGTCATGATCACCGGCGACAACCCGCTCACCGCGGCGGCGATCGCCCGCGAGGCGGGGGTGGACGATTTCCTCGCCGAAGCGAAGCCGCAGGACAAGATGGATCTGATCCGCCGCGAGCAGGCTCAGGGCAAGCTGGTGGCGATGACCGGCGACGGCACGAACGACGCCCCGGCGCTCGCCCAGGCGGACGTGGGCGTGGCGATGAACACGGGGACGATGGCGGCGAAAGAGGCCGGCAACATGGTCGATCTCGATTCCAACCCGACGAAGCTGATCGAGATCGTCGAGATCGGCAAACAGCTCCTGATGACCCGCGGCGCCCTCACCACGTTCTCGATCGCCAACGACGTGGCGAAGTACTTCGCGATTCTGCCGGCGATGTTTTCGACCCTCTACGTGCTGGCCGGGGCGAAAGCGGGCTCGGGGCCGCTCTCGGCGTTGAACGTCATGCGCCTGGCCTCGCCCGAATCGGCGATCCTCTCGGCGGTGATCTTTAACGCCCTGATCATCGTGGCACTCATTCCGCTCTCTCTGCGCGGCATCCGCTACCGGCCGCTCGGGGCCGCCTCCGTCCTGCGGCGTAACCTGCTGATCTACGGCCTGGGCGGCATGCTCATCCCGTTCGTCGGCATCAAGCTGATCGACGTCCTGATCTCCGCCTTCGGTTGGGTCTAAGGAAGGAAACGACGATGAATCCCCATTCGATCAAAGCGCAGATCGTCCCCGCGCTCCTCTTGACCCTGGTGCTCACCGCGATCCTCGGAATCGGTTATCCGCTCGTGGTCACCGGCCTCGCCCGGCTGATCTTTCCACGCCAGGCCGAAGGGAGCCTGATCCGCGACGCGCATGGCACGGTGATCGGCTCGCGGCTGATCGGCCAGCCGTTCTCCGGGCCCGGCTATTTTCACCCCCGACCCTCCGCCGCGGGCAACGGCTACGACGCTACCGCTTCGGGCGGCACCAATCTGGGGCCGACGAGCCGAAAGCTGATCGAGCAGCGGGTCGCTCCGGCGGTCGCCGCAACGCTCGCTGAAAATCCCGGTGCGCCCGATCGGCCGAATCGAAAAGTACCGGTGGATCTGGTCACGTCTTCCGCCTCGGGGCTCGATCCGCACATCACGCCCGCGGCGGCCGAGTTTCAGGTGATCCGCGTGTCGCGCGAGCGCGGCCTCGCCGAGCCGCAAGTCCGGCGCCTGGTGGCGGAGCACACCGAAGGGCGCACCTTCGGGTTACTCGGCGAACCGCGGGTGAACGTGCTGGAATTGAACCTCGCGTTGGATGCCGTGCGAAAGTAGAGTCGTGCCCCAGAGCCCCGAAAGCTTTCTGCGTCTAATCCACCGCGCCCGGCGCGGCCGGTTGAAGGTCTACCTGGGCTACGGCCCGGGGGTGGGCAAGACCTACCAGATGCTGCTCGAAGGGCATCGTCTGAAAGCGCAGGGCGTCGACGCGGTGATCGGAGTGGTCGAAACCCACGGCCGCGCCGACACCGCCTCTATGGTGCTCGGGCTCGACGCCGTGCCCCCTCGCAAGATCGTCTACCGCGGCGTCCACCTGGAGGAGATGGATCTCGCAACGATCCTGGAACGCAAGCCGGAGGTCGTTCTGGTCGACGAGCTGGCGCACACGAACGTCCCCGGCAGCCCGCACCCGAAGCGCTATCTGGACGTCCAGGAGATCCTCGCCGCGGGCATTCACGTGCTCACCACCCTGAACATCCAGCACCTCGAAAGCCTTTACGACACGGTCGAGCGGCTGGTGGGCGTGAAGGTCAAGGAGCGCATTCCCGACTGGGTGCTCGCCGAGGCCGACCAGGTGGTCAACGTCGATCTCGCCGCCGAGGACCTTCGCCGCCGGCTCGAAGAGGGCCGAATCTATCCGCCCGAGCGGGCGGCAGCCGCCCTCCAAAATTTCTTTCGCACCCAGCCGCTCGAACAGCTTCGCGAGCTGGCGCTTCGCGAGGCGGCATCGGTGCTCGAACGCCGGGGGCGCGCGGAAGGCTCGTCGATCGAAGCGCCCGACCAGGTAGTGGCCTGCCTGTCGTCCAAAAGCCCGAACGCCCACGCCCTGCTGCGCTACTCTTCGCGCCTCGCCGGCAAGCTCGACCGCAATTGGTATGCGCTCTACGTGCGCACCTCGGCCGAGGAACGGCTCGACCCGGAAACGCAAAAACAGCTCGCCGAAACCCTGGAGCTGGCGCGCCACCTGGGCGCCACGGTGTTCACCTTCCAGGGCGACGACGTCGTCGAGACGATCCTCCGCTTCGCGCGCGAGGTCCGCGCCGGGCACGTGGTGATCGGCCGCCCCACCCCGAGGCCGGCCTGGCGCCGCCGACTTTCGCCGTCACTGGTAGATCGCCTGATCGAGCGGGCGACCGGCCTCGCGTTGGTCGTGGTGGACCCGATCGGACCGTCCGCGGAAAAGACCGAAAGGACGGCAGGGGTTGTAAGGACGGAGGAAGGGGCGGAGCCGGCGGCACCGCCGGTGGTGAAATCACTGCCCAAGAAGATCGACCGGCTTGGCGAACTCCTGCGACCGGAGCGGACCTTCTTCCTTGAGGAGACCCTCTCCCGCAGCGAGCTGTTGGAGCGCCTCGCTGCGCCGCTGTTGGCCGGTACCCGCCTCGATCTCGCGGACGTAATCCGCCACTTGGAACGGCGTGAACGCGAGGCGTCAACCTATCTGGGCGCCGGAATCGCCGTGCCCCACGCACGGATTCCGGGCCTTTCCGAGCCGCTTCTCGGCCTCGCCGTCCTCCGCTCTCCCGCCGGGGCGGAGGCCACCATCGAGCTGATGTTCGTGCTGCTCTGTCCCGAGGAGCACCCCGAGCGCTGCCTGAAACTGCTCTCCGACATCGCCCGCCTGGCCCACGATCCAACCCGCAAGAAAGCTCTCTCCGCCGCCACGAGCTGGACCGAGGTTCAAGCGGCGCTCACGGCGTAGGGCAACTCGGGGCGGTCGAAGCGATACACTGCGGGCAAGACGGCGTCGGCAGGAGAAAGCTGTCGTCGAAACGGAGGCTCCTCATGAAACCGCTCGTTCAAAGATTCTTCCGCTATTTCGCTTTCGCGGCGACAGCCTGGTTGGCAACGACGGCCGGCCTGCTCGGCCAGAGTGCCGAACCGCCCGCCGCCACCGCGCCTCCGGCGGAGCCTCCCGCCGTTCAAGAGCCCGCTCCCCCGGCACAGCCGGCGATTCCGCAGGTCACCGGCAGGGTCACTCGGTTCGTGGGCAACGAGATCGAGCTAAAGACGACCGACGGGAAGGACCAGAAAGTCGGCATCAACGACTCCACAAAGACGCTGGTGGAGATCGCCAAAGGGGTCGAGATCACGGTCGAATACCACCGGAAGATCGGCGGCTTCATCATTGCGGAACGGATCTTCGCCGCGGGCGCCGCGCCGGCCACGGAGCCCCTCCCCGCCCCGGTGATGAAAACCGGCACCGCCACCGGCGACATCCTCACGGCCACCGACTCGACGCTCGTGCTGCGTACGGGAGAAGGCGATGTCACCTTCTTCCTGTCGCCGTCCACCGAAATCCTGGTCAAGCCCCTAGCGCCCGGTCTCCGGGTGTCCGTCGAATATCGAGAGGACAAGGACCAGACGAAGGTGGCGGTCCGCGTTCTTCCGGCGAAAAGCGACGAGCCCGGGACTCCACCGCCCCCCGCCGCTCCCCCTACGTCTCCGCCAGGGGATTGAAATCGACGCGGCCCGTTCATCGGCAATGCCCGCGAAAGCGGCGTTGCGCGAGCAACTCCGCGATCGGCTCGGCGAAATCGATGCCGCCACAGCGACCTCGGCGTCGAACCGGATCGCCGAACGCGTACTCGCCCTGCCGGAGATCGCGAACGCCCGACGGATCTTCACCTGCCTGTCGTTCGGGGCCGAAATCGATACCTGGCGGCTCGTCGATCGTCTGCTGGCCGCGGGCAAGGAGTTGTTCGTCCCCAGGGCGGATCCCCGGGACCGACGGCTCCACGTCCACCCGTACCCCTGTCCCCTCCGCACCCTCCAGTTCGGCCTCCAACAACCGCCGCGCGGAACGCCCGAAGTCGAAGAGGGTGCCATCAATGGGACCCTCGACGCCGCGCTCGTGCTCGGATTGGGCTTCGATCGGCGTGGCTACCGCCTCGGCTACGGCAGCGGCTACTTCGACCGCTTTCTGGCGCACCGCCCCTTCCCCGCCATCGGCCTCGCCTATGCGGCGCAACTGCTCGACGAGGTCCCGAACGAAACGCACGACATTCCCATGGCGGTGGTCGTGACGGCGGAGGAGGTCTGCCGCCCGCGCCGGGCAGGGGTCGATTCAGCTCCGTGAGCCTTGATGACCGTCCGCAGCCGCGACGTTGGAGGTAGTTGTGGACCTCTGCTATCGTTTCGGAAAATTCCAAGGGAGACCTGAACCATGCGCCCATCCTTCACAGCCGTCGTTAAGAAAGACCAGGGCGCCTGGATCGGATGGATCGAGGAAGTCCCCGGAGTCAACTGCCAGGAGGAGACCCGAGAAGAGCTCCTTGAAACCCTACGCATCACGCTGTCCGAAGCGATCGACCACAATCGCATCGAAGCTATTACTTCGGCCGGATCAGATTTCGAGGAACTCCCGATCGCAGTATGAAACGTCGCGATTTGATGGCACATCTTTCAGCGAACGGTTGTTCCCTTCTTCGCGAAGGTGCCCGCCACTCCTGGTGGAGCCATCTCAATCTGGGGTACCGAAGCGCCGTGCCCCGTCACCGTGAAATCAACGATCTTCTCGCTCGAAAAATCTGCCAAGACCTCGGCGTCCCGGTTCCATGAAGCAAGGCCTCGCCCGGTCCCCGCGTCAAACGCTTCGACCACGCGCTTGGGCGCCGCGATTCGCCAAGAGTCCTCCAACAGCTCGCGCAAGGTTTCCGGTGCGATCCGCGGCAGGCGGACCAGCACGGAGGGATAGCCGCGATAATGGTCAGTCGTGAAGTAGACCTCCGGCTCGGCCGCGAGCAGCAGCTCCTTCCGGTCGAAATCGAGCTTCACCACAAGCGTTTCCCCGTCCTCCCACACCCGGGCGAGCAGCCTGCCCTTCACCCGGAAACCCGGCGTGCCATAGCACGGCCCTTCCTCAACCCCGGGTAGGGCCAGCAGGAACCGTCGGGCGGTTTCGAAGGAAGTAGGTTTACCCATCGGAGTCAAGGATAACGCGACCGCCGAGGCGTAGAATGCCGACCGTTCAAGGCGAGGGTCGAGCTGAACAAATTCGTGAAGCTTTCGACCTTAAGGAGCGATGATGCCCGTCCGTAAGTATCGATCGGTGGCTGACATGCCGGGTGTTCGGCCTCTCCCGCCTCTCGATCCAGAAAACCTGCGCATCGCCTGCGAGTTGACGGAGCTGGCTAGGGCGCTTCATCCGTGGCATTTCGAACCGGGAGTCCGGAAGTTTCGCTCGCTTGCGGAAGCGAATGCGCACCGCAAGGCTTGGGAGAAGAAGCAGGTGCGCCACCGAGTCGATTCAGGAACGCGTTAAGGTTCCTACGTACCGACCTAGGGTCCTCTCCCCCAATGCCGATCCTTCTGCTGAACCGCCGCGACGTCGAAGACCTCTTGCAGATGGCAGAGTGCATCCCCGCCATGGAGGCCGCCTTCCGTGCCCTGGACACGGGGCAAGGGGGGCAGCCGCGCCGCTTCCTCGTCTGGTCGCCTGACCGGACGGGGCTGCTCGGAGAAATGCCCGGCTTCCTGGCGCCGGAGTGGACCGGCCCGGTGCCTGCGCTCGGCGCGAGGCCGGGCGTGGGGATTCTCGGGACCAAGCTGGTGAGCGTCTTTCCCGGCAACCGAGCCCTGGACGAAGAGTCGCACTTAGGGATGGTCGCCCTGTTCGAAGCGGAGCGTGGCCGGCCGCTGGCGATCCTCGACGGCGCCTCGATCACCGCCATCCGCACGGCCGCCGTCTCTGGGCTCGCCACCCGCCTCCTCGCCCGTCCGGAGGCGGGCGATCTCGCCCTCCTCGGCAGCGGCATCCAGGCCCACACCCACCTCGAGGCGATGGCCCACGTGCGGACTCTCCGTCGGGTCCGCGTCTACTCCCCTAGGCCTGCGTCGCGAGAGGCGTTCGTGGCGGCTTGGAAGGCCAAGGGTGTGGAGGTCGAGGCGGTCGAGAGCGCGCGCGAGGCGGTGCTCGGAGCGGACTTGATCTGCACCGTGACCAGCTCGCGCGAGCCGGTCCTTCTGGGTGAGTGGATCGCCCCCGGAGCGCACGTCAACGCGGTCGGCTCCAGTTCGCCGGCCTACCGCGAGCTGGATGCCGCGGCGGTCGCCCGCGCCCGCCTCTTCGTCGATCTCAAAGAATCGACCTTCGCCGAATCCGGGGATTTCCTCATGGCGCGAGCGGAGGGGGCGGTGACCGACGAACACATCGTCGGCGAACTCGGAGATCTGGTGTTCGGACGGATCGAGGGGCGCCGGAGCCCGGACGAGATCACCCTCGCGAAGCTTCTCGGGCTAGCGGTCGAGGACCTGGTCGCGGCCCTCCACGTCTACCGGAAGGCGATCGACCAGGGAAGGGGAACCGCATGGGATTCGGACGGGAGGGAAGTATGAGCCCCACCGGAGCGCTCGCCGCACCTACCCTCGAACAGATCCGCGCCGCCCGGGAACGGCTGGCGGGGATCGTCCGCCCGACGCCGCCTCCTCGCCGAACGCTGCCGGCCGAAATCGGCTCTACGCGGGACAGAACGGGGCGCGCGACGATCTTTGAGCTACTCTTTTCACTCGCCGTCCGTTTCACGGAGAACCAGTACACCAGCGTGCTCTTTGCCAAATCACGACACAGGGGGAACCGCTGCCCCCTAAAGTTACTCCTGTATTTCAACGACGATCTTAATCGAGAACGGCTCCTTCTCGAAGCGCTCGACCTGTGCCTCGGTCACCGGGACAATGAGCTTCGGTGTCTTCGTGCTTGACGACCCCCACACGCCGAGTTTGCTGGCCGCGTTGTCGGCGCCGATCGTCAAGTCATCCCAGAATCGGGTCGCCAGCACCTCGCCAGCCTGCGTGGTGGCGGTAATGGTCAAGTCGATGTCTTGCCGAAAGTAGTCCGTCGCGATCGTTGGTGCGACAACATAGACCATCGCCGCGCCCTTCGGCCATGCATTCACTTCGTCCAGCATTGCCCTCCTGAAGTCCCCTCCGAGCGGTCTCGGCCGACGCGTCACCGTGAGCCGCGCGACATGCGCCTTGTCGCAAACGTAGAGATCCGTGCCCTTGATTTCCAGCATTGCGCTCTTGTCACGAATGCCAGGCCTTATGGCTGGCATCGTGGCTTGAATCACCATCGGATTCGGGACCTCCGTTCGATCGGAGTGCGAAAGGTCGGAAGAAGTGCCTTGCCGCACTTGAAGCCCACTTGAGGCCGTAACACCGCCTCCCGGTGTGACCGGCTGCGCAGTGGGCGGCGTGCCTGGCACCGCAGACTGGCGGCTGAGGTTCTCGCGCGCGAGAGGGGCTTCGGCCGATTCCGGATACTTCTCGAGGACTTCCCGCCAGTTGGATGCGGCCACCTCACCCTGCCCCTGCTTCTCATTGACCAGCCCAAGCATGTAGAGCGCCAGCGACTTGTCGGCGCCGCTAGATTCGGCGGCATAGACAACTTCGATCAACTCGCGTTTCGCGTCGTCGAGGAGATTGTTCCGGTAGAGCGCCTTGGCCTTTTCCAATGATGCACCGTGCACTGGAGTGGCCAGGCAGATCAACAGCAGGACGAGTGTCATTCCATGCTTTAACATTTCGTGTTCTCCGCGACCTCGTGCCCAGGAATTGACTCTACCGGCCCTGCCAACTGGCTAGGAGGCGAGTCCGAACGCCGCGACCAGCTGCGCGGCGAACTCCCGCAGATCGCCCAGGCGCCCGGCGACGATCGACTCAACGATTGCGGGATCGAGCTTCCGATAGTCGTGGATCGAAATATTACGGAAGCCCACCATCTTCCGGAGGCGCTCCACCAGGTCCCCGGGGATGACCCGCCGTTCACCGAGTAGGCGGAAGGAATCAGCGGCGGAGTCGGGCACGCCGTAGCCCTCGGTCGCCACGACATGGATAGCGAGGTCCATGACCGCTTGGATGGCCCGCTCCAGGTTGAGTGCGGTGATGTCGTCGCGGTCCACTTCGGAGAGGTTCGGCTGCGACCTGGTGCTCTCGATGCGTGCGAGGCACCGTTCGAGAGTTGAGATCTTCGCCGTCACCACGTCAAGGTCGACCATGGCTCATCCTCTCGTACATCGCTTTCTCGGCGGGGCGGCGTAGGATCTTAAGGTCCTCGTAGAGGCTGACTGTGCGGCAGAAAAACCCATGGCGGCGACGCGGCACGGCGTCGACCAGCAGGCGGCCGTAGCGTAGGACCTGCATGCCGAGGATCGGCCCGGCGCGGTCGAGATCGACCAGGTCCACCGGGGGGCCGAGGATCTCGCCGACCGCGATCGCGGCCTTGAACAGTTCGTAACCGGTCGGGCGCCGAGTAAAGAGAGCGCCGAGATCCAGATCAGAGCCTGGGCGATCGGTTCCCTTGGCAGCGGAGCCATAGAGCCAGAGCACTTCGAGACCGAACTGCTGATCGAGAGATGCCGCGGCGCGCCGCCAGGCCTCCGGGTCGATGTCCACCGCCTCAGTGCGCGGCCGACGCCGGCTCCACCGCCGCCTTCGCCTTCGCCATCGCCACCAGGTCGAAGGCGTCGCGGCGCATTTTGTTGTGCTGGGCGTCTTCTTCCGGATAGTACGGGCGGTAGCCGAGGCGCTTCTCGTCGAAGGTGTAGGGCTTCATGAGATCGGCTTTGCCGACGATCGATTGGTCGCGGTGGAAGTAGGCCATGTCGTAGTTGTTCGACATGATGATCGCCTCTTCCGGGCAGGCGTCGACGCAGAAGCCGCAAAAGACGCAGCGGAGCATGTCAATCTCGTAGACCACCGGGTACTTCTCGATGTTGACGTCCGGATGCTCCCCCGCTTCGATGGTGATGCAATCGGCCGGGCAGTTCGCGGCGCAGAGGAAACAGGCAACGCAACGGAGCGAGCCGTCGGGCCGGGTGGTGAGGATGTGGTGGCCGCGGTAGCGGTGGCTGTACTCGCGCCGCTCCTCCGGGTAGTTGATCGTCGGCATGCCCTTCGGGTTGATCAGGTTTTTGACGAAGTGGCGCATGGTGACGAACAGACCGGTGAGCAGCGGCAGATAGAGCTTCTCGGCGAGCCCCATCTTGTAGGGCGTCACCTTATTGGGGATATTGAGCTGCTCCGCAGTTGATCCAGACATTGGCATCTTCATCGTTCCAGCTCTCCCGCGATGATGTTCAGACCGCCCAACGAGACGATGGCGTCGGAGACCGAGCCGCCGTTGATCAATCGAGAGAAGGTGGAGAAAATCGGGAAACAGGGCGGCCGGCACTTCAACCGGTAGGGTTTGGACGAGCCATCGCTGATGCAATAGAAACCGAACTCGCCATTCGCCCCTTCGACCGCTTCGTAGACTTCGCCCGGCGGCACCTGGATGCCGTCCATGATCAGTTTGAAGTGATAGATCATGGCTTCCATCTGGTTGTAACAGGCTTCCTTCGGCGGCAGCGCGATGTGAGGATCCTGGATGATGTACGGCCCTTCCGGCATGCCGCGGTCGAGCAGCTGGCGAATGATCTTGAGCGACTCGCGGATCTCCATCATGCGGATGCGGAATCGGTCGTAGACGTCGCCGCCGGTGAGCACCGGCACTTCGAAATCGACCGTGTCGTAGAGGTCGTAGGGCTTGGCGCGCCGCAGGTCGAGGCCGACGCCGCTCGCGCGGAGGCACGGGCCGGTCCAGCCCCAGTTGATCGCCTCTTCGCCCGAGATCGCGGCGACGCCCACCGTGCGGTCGATCCAGATCCGGTTCTTGTTGATCAGCGATTCGCAGTCGTCTATGAACTTCGGGATCGTCTCGAGCAGCTTGCGCGAGCGGGCGACGAAATCGGTCGGCAGGTCTTGCGCCAGGCCGCCGATCCGCCCGTACGACACCGTCAGGCGCGCGCCGCAGCACGATTCGATCAGGCCGTAGATCTCTTCGCGCGGCTGGAACAGGTACCAGAAGTTCGTGAGCGCCCCGGCATCGACCAGCGTTGCGCCGTTGCAGACGCAGTGGTCCATGATGCGGGAGAACTCGGTGAGGATCGTGCGCGCCCAGACCGCCCGCGGCGGCGCTTCGACCCCCAGAAGCTTCTCGACCGTCTTACAGTAGGCGACGTTGTTGATGAAGGCCGAGCAATAGTTCAGCCGATCGGTGTAGGGAATGATCTGCTGCCAGTTGTGAGTCTCGGCCATCTTCTCGAAGCAACGATGGAGGTAGCCGATCTCCACGTCGGAGGCGATGATCGCCTCGCCGTCGAGCACCGCCATCAGGCGGAACGTGCCGTGCATCGCCGGGTGCGACGGGCCGATGTTGATCGCCATCCGCTCGAACAGGTCGTCCTCGCCATCGGGCAGGTCGAAATGCGGCTTGTAGATGTCGGCCTCGGTCAGGATCCAGCGCCGCGCCGGGTCGTAATCCTTGCGCAGCGGATGCCCCTGGAACGCCTCGTGGCAGAGGATGCGCGACAGGTTCGGATGGCCGGAGAACTTGACCCCGAACATGTCGTAGACCTCGCGCTCGAACCAGTTGGCACCCTTCCAGACCGGGATCACCGACGGCAGCAGCGCGTCGGCTTCGGAAACCGGCACCTTCAAGCGCAGGCGGTCGTTCCGCGTCACCGAATAGAGATGGTAGACGACATCGAAACGGCCGCCTTCCTCTTCCGTGCGCTCGGGATAATCAACCCCTGCGACGTCGAGCAGCAGATCGAAGCGCGTGTCGCGCCGGTCACGCAGCTCTTTGGCGACGTCCACCAGCACCTCGCGCTTAACCACCCAGGTCGGCTGGTCGGAGTTTTCCTGCACCGTGATACTGCCGGCGGGAAACTTCGCCCCAATGTCTCCAATCAGACCCTCAAGCAGGGACGGCTCGGCCAACGTCGGCACGCTCGCTCTCCTTGTTCTCCAGCGGCGCCAGTTTTTCCTGCTTGTTCTGGCGCTGCTCGTTGTGGCGTCGACGGTCGCGGACGACCCGCTCCTTGAGCTGAAGGATGCCGTAGATCAGCCCCTCCGGCGTCGGCGGGCAGCCGGGGACGTAGATGTCGACCGGGATGATCTCGTCGATCCCCTGCATCACGTGGTACGAGCGGTAAAAACCGCCCGAACAGGCGCAGGCGCCCATCGAGATCACCCATTTCGGGTTGGCCATCTGGTCGTAGATGCGCTTCAGGACCGGACCCATTTTGTCGTTGATCGTTCCGGCGACCAGCAGCACGTCGCTCTGGCGCGGCGAGAAGCGAACGACCTCGGAACCGAATCGCGCCACGTCGTAGTGGGCGGAGACGGTGGACATGAATTCGATCGCGCAGCAGGCGGTGCCGAAGGGGAAGGGCCAGAAGGAATGGCGTTGCGACCAGTCCTCCAAGGCCTCGAACGTCGTCGTGACCCAGCTTTCACCGACCGTCTTGGTTTCCGGCCTGGTATCCGAAAGATTGGTTTCCATGATGTGAGACTCCTCGGGGGCTGCGGCGCGTAAGTCTAGCACTTGTGCCCACCCGGAACAAGCGCCGCAGAACCCTTCCGTTTCTTGAGTTTACCTCCGCCGAAGCGGCCCTCGGCGAGGCGTCCGGCGGACCGGAAGTGCCCCTCTTTCGAACGTCCTTCGTCACACCCGCATTCCCCCGCAGCGGGTGGGTCGGATCGTCCTATAGACTTGCCCGCTCCTTGAGTCCCTTAACTCCTCCCCCGCTGCCCGCCGCTCCGCCGCGCTTCGCCGTTGCCGCCGCGTTATGGCTCCGGCGTCTGTTCCTGGGGCTCGCCGACCGGGTGGTGCCGGCGTCGGCGGCGATGGTCGATCGGGCGTCCGGCACCGGCCAGACCCAGGCGATCCGGACCGCTTCGCGGCTCGCGATCGCGGACCGCTTGGGACATGGCCCGCAGACCGCAGCGGCGCTCGCCGAAGAGGTCGGCGCCGACGCAGACGCCCTCCATCGCACCCTCCGCGCTCTGGCGTCTTCCGGAATCTTCCGTCTCGACACCCAGGGGCGCTTCTCGAATAACCGCCTGTCCGAGGCGCTCCGAAGCGACCGGGCCGCGGTCGGTCCGGTCGCCGAGTATTTCGGTTCGGAGGCGACGGTCGCCGCCTGGGCCGATCTTACCCGCACGGTCGAAACCGGCGAGAACGCCTTCCCCCGCATTTTCGGCCAATCGATTTGGACCTGGTTCGATGATCATCCGGACGATCTGGCGACGTTCGCCGCGGCAATGGGCGCGATTACCGAGATGTACGCCCCGGCGGTCACCGCGCATCCGGCGTTTGGGCGGATCGCCCGGATCGCCGACCTAGGCGGCGGCCGGGGGACGATGCTCGCCGCGATCCTCCGTCGCCATCCGAACCTGCGCGGCGTGCTGGTGGACGCTCCGGGCGTGCTCGACCAAGCGCTCCCCTATCTGGAGCGGCAGGGCGTTCTCGACCGGGTCGAGCGGGTGCCCGGCAACTTCTTCGTCGATGCGCCATCGGGTTGCGACGGCTACCTGCTTAAACAGGTGCTCCACGATTGGGACGACGAACGTTGCCGGACGATCCTCGCCACCTGCCGGCGCGCGGCGGCTCCGGGAGCGAAACTGCTGGTGGTCGAGTCGATCGTCGAGCGGAACGAAGCGGCCGGTTTCGGCACCAAGGTCGATCTCCATATGCTGGTCGCCTGCGACGGCGGGAGAGAACGGGGCAAGGAGGAATTTCGCCGCCTGTTCGGCGCTTCTGGCTTTGAGCTTTCGAGGGTTCACCCGACGGCGAGCCCCATGTGGATTCTCGAAGCGGTCGCGGTCTGACCCTCTCTCTCCGTTTAGAAACGAGCCCCCTTGCTGCCCGGACGCGAACGAAAACTCGTCACCACCGCCCTAATGCTCGGCTCGCTGCTCGCCGCCCTGGAGGCGACGGCGGTGGCCGCGGCCGTCCCCACGGCGGTGGGTTCGATGGGGGGAGTCTCCCGCTACAGCTGGGTGTTTTCGGCCTACCTGCTCACTTCCACCACCACGGTGCCGCTCTACGGCAAGCTCGCCGACCTGTACGGCCGTCGGCGGATCTATCTGATCGCGGTCGCCCTGTTCGTCGGCGGCTCGGCGCTCTCGGGATTCTCCGGCTCGCTCTCCCAGTTGATCGTCTTCCGGGCGATCCAGGGACTCGGCGCGGGCGGGCTGATGCCCGTCGCGGCGACCGTCATCGGCGACATCTTCACGCTCGAAGAGCGCGGCCGGATGCAGGGGCTGTTCGCAGCGGTCTGGGCGTTCGCGAGCCTGGTCGGTCCGCTGGTGGGCGGCCTGCTCACCGACGCGCTCTCGTGGCGGGCGATCTTCTTTCTCGGCGTGCCGTTCGGCCTGCTGTCGGCCATCATGCTCAACCGCCACCTGCGCGAGGAGCCGCCGCGCCGCGAGCACCGGCTCGACCTGCTCGGCACCGTGCTGCTGTCGGTCGCGGTGACGCTGCTGTTGCTCGGGCTGATCGAGGGGCCAGAGGTCTGGGGGTGGGGCGATCCGCGCACGCTCGCCACGCTCGCGGGAGCGCTGGTGCTCACCCTGGCGTTTCTTTGGCAGGAACAACGGGCGCCCGAACCGATGCTTCCGCTCGACCTGTTCAAGAGCCGAGTGATCGCGGTCTCCTGCGCCGGCAATGCCCTGTTGGGCGCACTGCTCTTTGCGCTCACCGCGTTCGGCCCGATCCTCGGCCAGGGGGTGCTCGGCGGGTCGGCCACCGACGCGGGCGCTCTCCTTTCGCCGGTGCTGATCGGCTGGCCGATCGCCAGCACGATCACCGGCCGGTTGATGAACCGCTATTCCTATCGCCGCTTCTGCATCACCGGCGGCCTGCTCCTCGCCGGATCGGGGATCGCGCTCGCGCGCCTCACGGCCGGCACCACCCGTCTTGAGGTAATGGCGACCCTTTTCGTCATGGGGCTCGGGCTCGGATTCGTGTCGATGCCCTACATGATCGCGGTCCAGAGTGCGGTGCCCTGGCGCCTGCGCGGCGTCGCGACCGGCTCGGCCCAGTTCTTCCGTTCGATCGGCGGCGCGGTGGGTGTCGCCGCGCTCGGCGCGCTGTTCGCCGCCCGGCTCACCCAGGCGGTGGGCAAGGGCGTCGACGCCAACGCGCTGCTCGATCCGGGGAAAAGAGCCGCGATGGGCGCGCTCGAAGTCGCACACTTGAGCGACGCGTTCCTGCTGGCGCTCCAGGCGGTCTTTTGGGGAATCGGCGCGATCGCGGTCGCTTCGCTCGGCGTAGCGTTATGGTTTCCCGGCGGTAAACCGCGAGATCTTGCGTGGGTCGACCCCGACCCCGCCGCCCCACCGATCCCCGATCCCCGATCCGATGCAATCCCTGGAGATACCGCATTGATCGCCAAGAATCTCGTCCGTCTCGTGCTGCTCGGAGCGACTTTGCTCGCCACCGCGCCTTGCGTCGCCGCCTCCGGCCCGCCGAGCCAAGGTGCCCCAGCCGAGGCTCCCTCGCCAAAGCCGCCACAGATGAAGCTCCATTTTGCCGGCCTGCTCGCCGGGCGGAGCTACACGGTCACCCTGTCGGACGGCGCTGCGTTCGTGGGCGAAACCTCGCCGGCAAGCCACGTCGAGAAGACCGCCGACCGTCTGACGTTCACCGTCCCAGAAGTCCCGAAGGGCTCCGACGCGCCGGAGATCGAAGAGGCGATGATCGAAACCGACGTCGAAATCTCTGCGCGCACCGTCACCTACCAAGTAGAACTCTCGGGCCGCACGTCGGTGGAGATCGACCTGCTCGGCGAGACCCAAGTGCGCGGCCGGCCGCTCCAGCTGAATGGGGTGCCGTTCAAATTCGAGCTGCCGATCCCCGAGCTGCCGAAAGGTTGGGTGCTCCGCGCTCCCCCCTGTCCGGCAGATCCGACGACCGGCAAGGCGCGGACCGCAGCGGTCCACGGAGGGTGGAGCGCCTGCGGACCCGTAGGACCGAAATGATCCGGACGCTCGACCTGGCGGTCGGCGGACCGGGCCTGCACGAGATCACTGGCACGTCGGTGGGTAGCCGGCACGTCTGCGGCGGAGCTTAAGCTTTTCCTGGGAGCGCCGAGCTCCAGCTCGGCTGTTTGTGCGATCTCGGCCGCTTCGGTGCCGAGCTGGAACTCGGCGCTCCCAGGAACCTTCGGCTACCGCAGTCGCAGCACCACCACCGTCATGTCGTCGAGCTGCTCGCTGTCCCCTTTGAAGTTCGACAAATCGCCCAGGATTGCGTCGCGCATTTCGCGCGCCGTGACCTGGCCGGGCGGCCGGCGTTGGCCCGCGGCGTGGGCGACCTCGGCCACCAGGCGCGACAGGCGCGCGTCGCCGTAGTCGCGCCCTTCGGCGTCGCGCGCCTCGATCAGGCCGTCGGTGTAGAGCACCAGCAGATCGCCGGAGAAACAGGGCCGGGCCTCCAGCTCGAAATGGGTCGGCAGGTTGGTGCCGAGCGGCAGCGAACCGCGGCCGATCTCTTCGATCGCGTGGTCGCGCGCCGACCAGTGGACGATCGGCGGATGCCCGGCGGTCACGACCCGAACGGTATGTAGATTTGAGTCGATCACCGCGCAGGCGAGTGTGACGAACGAGCGCTTGCCGGAGGTTCGGCGGATCATCTTGTTGATTCGCTCGAACACCGGGACCGGCTCGGCGAGTTCGTCTTCGAGCAGGAACAGGCAGCTGCGCAGGCCGGAAAGCACCAAGCCGGAGCCCAAGCCATGGCCCGCGACGTCGCCGATCACCGCGGCGAGCCGGGTGGGCCCCAGCGGAAAGAACTCGTAGTAATCCCCCCCCACCTCGGTCGCCGGGAGCGATGCCGCGGCCACTTCGAGCCAGGGCAGGTCGGGCGCCCGCTGCGGCAGCATGCTCAGCTGGACGCGTCGGGCCTGATCGATCTCTTCGCGCATCCTCTGGCGTTCGCGATGGCGGGCCGATTCGCGGCGGAATCCCACCAGGAAGCTGAGCTTCTCGCGCCGGGTGAGACCGAGCGCCGCCCCGAGACAGAGCAGGACCAACCCGGTGAACACGGCTTCGAACGCGCCGATGTGCCAGGGATGGACCTCCGTGGCGCTCGAAACTACGGGGTAGCTGCCGCCCGCCCAGGCGCGCCAGAGCGTCGCCACCCACGACGAACCGAAGAGCAGCAGGTGCTCGGTCGGCCGCAGGCGCAGCCAGATCATCGCGAACGGCAGCATGCCGACGATCGAAAGGTTGAAATGATCCGTCTGGATACCGAACGGGATCACCAATTGAAACACCACGTAGGCGAGGATGATCTGGCGCACGAAACGGGCGACGAACGGCTCCTGGCGCGCGGCGAACAGAACCAGCGAGAGGAAGACGTTGATGCCGAAGAGTGCCGGGGCGAGCGTCTCGCCGCGGCCGATAGCAATGGCGAGCCCCACCAGCGACCAGGTGCCGCACAGCCCCAGACGCCAGAGGAAGGTCCGTTGGTTGTGCGCGTCAAAGTGGCGCTGTAGCGCCACCGGCTCGGGCAGGAGCACCAATTCGTCCAGGGTCGGCGTGGTCATTGGGCGTAGGCTGGGAAAGCGCGGGTCCGCTTCGGCCCAGGGATACCGGCAGGCCGTAAAGGCCTCCGGAACCGGGCGGGGTGCCGCGGAGCGCGACTATTCTACCAGGGCGCGCGGGGCGGGAGACGTGAGAAGCCGCAGCTCGGCGAGCGGGATCTTCAGCCGGGGGTTGCGGCGCGCGACGCTCGACAGCTCGGCGAACGCTCGGCCCGCCTCGAACCAGCGCCCGGCCGCCGAAAGCGAGGTCAATTGCGCCGTCAGCGCCTTGGCGAGCAGATCCGGTTCGGTCCCCCGAAGGAGCGCCACGGCCTGGCCGCTGTAGCCGGCGGCGCTTTTCGGCCGGCCGAGCCGACGGTGGACCTCGCCCAAATCCGTCAGGCAGCGGGCGGCCCGCCGGTCGTCGCCGATTTCGCGGAAGATCGCGGTCGCCCGGCGCAGGGCGGCTTCGGCCTCTTGCCAGCGGCCCTGCCCGCGGCGTAGCTCCGCTTTCAGCTCCAGCCATATGGCTCGTTCCCAGCCGTCCCGCGAACCCTCCAGCAGGCAACGGTAGGACCGGTCGAGCGCCGCCTCGGCTCCTGCCAAATCGCCCTGAATCTGACAGCAGCGGGCGCGGCAGCCCCAGGCTCGCGCTTCCAGATCCATCCGATGAGAGCGCGGATAGACGTCCGGGTCGATCGTCTCGGCCAGCTCCAGGGCGAGTGCCACCAGATCTTCGGCCCCGGCGGGATCGGCCGGTTCGGCGGCGAGCGCTTGCCGGGCCGCACCGACCAGACGTTCGAGCACCCCCCAGGTACGTAAGCGCTCGCTGTTGCGCAGGAGCATTCCCCGCCGCCCGGCCGGCAGGTCGAGCAGCCGGGCAATTTGCCCGACCGCTTCGCTCCGCTCCCCCTCCAGGCGCTGCCAACAGGCGGAAAGCAGCTCCCCCGCGCGATCGAAAGCCTGGTCATAAAGGGCAGGGCAAGAGTCCAGGGTGAGATTCCGGGAGGCCGGGCGCAGGAGGCCTCTGCCGGTGCGCGGATAGTTCTTTTGTAGGTTTGCCATAGTGTTTGCAGCCCGAGCGTTTTTCGTTCCTCAAGAGAAGGTTGCCGCTGGGCCGCTTTTTTGGACACTTTTTTGAAAGAAATGTGTAACCTCCCTCCGAAGAGTGCGAAACAGCCCTTTTTGGGAGGGGCCGATCCGAGGCGCCGGGCGCGATAGGCTGAGAACCTATGGCTCCTAAATCGAAGGCTCCGATCGAGAAAATCCGCTGCGGCTGGAGCCTCGGCTCCGCGGAATACATCGAATACCACGACCGGGATTGGGGCGTGCCGGTCCACGAGGACCGCCTGCTGTTCGAAATGCTCACCCTCGAAGGGGCGCAGGCGGGGCTCGCCTGGATCACCATCCTGCGGAAGCGGGCCACCTACCGCAAAGCGTTCGCCGGCTTTGATCCCACGAAGGTCGCCCGCTTCGGCCCGGAGGACGTGGAGCGTCTTTTGGCCGATCCCGGGATCGTGCGCAACCGGCTGAAAATCGAATCGACGATCGACAACGCCCGGGCGTTTCTCGCGGTGCAGAAGGAAAAGGGGTCGTTTGCCGCCTACCTCTGGAGCTTCGTCGACGGCCGACCGGTCCAGAGCACGCGCGAGACTCTAAAAGACGTGCCCGCCCAGACCCCCCTTGCGGAGCAGGTCTCCAAGGATCTGAAGCGCCGCGGTTTCCGCTTCGTCGGCCCGACGATCATCTACGCCTACCTTCAGGCCGTGGGCGTGGTGAACGACCACCTGGTCTCGTGCTTTCGGCGGTCGGAGGTGGCTTCACGGTAGAATCTCTGCCGACCATGCTTCCCTTCCTCGCACTGTTCGGCGGCGTCGCTCTGTTCGCGCTCCTCGTGGTGGGGATCGCCGCGGTCTCGCGCAAGGTATTCCTGGTCCGCACGGTCGCCTTTCCCCTGATCGTCGGGGCGGGCGTCGCTGCGCTCCAGGCTTATCTGTGGATCGTTTCGACCCCTTCGCCCTCCGTGGTTCCGCTGCGCAACTGGCTGCTCGCGTTCCTGCTCATCGCGATCGTCCTGCGGCTTCTCGGTCTTTATCTGTTCGACGTCCACCTGCCGGCGCGCCGGGGGTTGCGGCTGCCGAACATGCTGCCCGCCGTGACCATGTTGCTGGTCTACGTGATCGCGGCGCTGATCACCCTTCGGATTACGTTCCCCAAGCTCGACATCGCGCCGCTGCTCGCGACCAGCGCGGTCACTTCGCTGGTGCTCGGCTTGGCCCTCCAGCCGATCCTCGGCAATTTCTTTGCCGGCCTGGTGATCAGCGCGGAGCGGCCCTATCGGATCAACGACTGGATCCAGGTCGGCGAGGACGAAGGGCGGGTGGTCGCGATCAACTGGCGCACCACCCACCTGCGCACCCGCAACAACGACGACATCGTCCTGCCGAACGGCCGCATGGCGGACGAAAGGATCCTGAACTACTACTACCCGCACACCATGCATATGGTGCGGACGGTGATCGGCGCCCACTACGACGCTCCCCCCTACCGCGTGCGGCGTACCCTGCTCGAAGCCGCGCATGAGACCCGCGGCGTGCTCGAAAACCCGGCGCCCGAGATCTACCTGATCGATTTCGCCGACTCGGCGATCCTCTACGAGGTCCGCACCTTCATCGACGACGTGGCCCAGAGGCCGCGCATCCAAAGCGACCTGCGCTACCGGATCTGGGAAGAGCTGCGCCGCGAAGGGATCGAGATCCCCTACCCGATGCGGACGATCCACCTCGCTCCCCGCGCGCGCCGCGCAAATACCGGAGAGGAGCCCCCCGGACCGCCGCCCGCCCGGTTGTTCGTCGCCGACGGCGCAGATCGCGGCAAGTCGATCTCCTTGGGGTCCGAACCCGCGACCGTCGGCCGTTCGCGCGCCTGCACACTTTCGCTCGCCGAGGTGAACGCCAGCAAGGAACACCTGCGGATCGAGTGGACCGACAACGGCTACCTGCTCACCGACCTCGGCAGCAGCTACGGCACCAAGGTCAACGGCCGCGCCGCTTCGACCGCCGAGCTTCGCCCCTTCGACCGCATCGCGATCGGCGAGACGGTGTTGGTCTTCGAAATGGATCGAACATGACCGAAGTTCCCCGCACTCTCGGCCCCTACCGGGTCCTCGAAGCGATCGGCCCGGCCGGGCCGGCGAGCGCGCCACGTTGGTTTTCCGGCGTGGGAGCCGGCGGTTCGGGGCTCGTGATGCTCAAGGTCCTGCCGCCGCGAGCCGCGGCCGCCGCCGATCCCGAGCGCTTCGAACGCGAATCGGCGGCCATCGCAGCACTTTCCCACCCGAACGTCCTCACGCTCTACCGCGCCGGGCGCGAGGAAGACACGTTCTACCTAGCGTTCGATTTCGTCAACGGCCGGACGCTCGAAGCCCTGCTCAAAGAGCGGCGGCTGTCGCTGCAAGAGGCGATCAACGTCTTTAAAGGGATCTGCCGCGGCCTTCAGCACGCCCACTCGCGGGGAGTGCTGCACCGCGATCTCACACCGCGCAATGTGTTCGTCTCGGAAGACCTGCAAACGGTGAAGATCGCCGACTTCGGTCTCGGCCGCACCGAGGCGGGAACGCTCACCGGCACGATCGCGACCAGCGAGATCACCTTCTCGGCCCTCTATTACCAGGCACCGGAGGCGGTGGAAGAACGGGCGAAAGCGGACGTGCGCTCCGACCTCTACTCGGCCGGCGCGATCTTCCACGAGATGCTCACCGGCCGCGCGCCGAGCAACCGCTTCGGCCTGCCGAGCGGCGTCAACAGCGAGGTCCCCTCCTCGCTCGACATGCTGGTCCTGCGTTGCGTCTCCCGCAATCCGGACGAGCGCCCGCCGACGGTCACCGCCCTGCTAACCGAGCTGAACGGCCTGGAAGAAGATCTCCGCCTCCGCCTGCTCTCCGAAATCCGAGATTTCCAGACCATGCACCTGCCCACCCAGGGGGGCAGCAAGAAGCTGATCTGGATCGTCGTCGTGGTCCTGGTCATCGCCATCGCGATCGCGGCGGCGCTGCTGCTCAAGTAGCGGGTAAGATCACTCAATGGATGAGATCGAAGACAGCTGGACCATCGAAGAGGACCTACGGCCGGAAGAGCGGGTCCCCGATGATCTTCCCTATGAGTCGAACGATCCACACGACGATGAGGTGATCCGCTGGATGATGTCCCATACGCCCGGCGAGCGTCTGGCGATCGCTCAAGGTTGGGCGCAAGGCGTACTGGCGCTCCGCAATGGCAAGCGATCCCGTTGAAGGAGGGCTCTCCCCCGCTTCAAAACGTCCGCCCCAAAAAGAAATAATAGTTGTGCCGCCCGCGCTCGCCGAGGCCGTAGGCGAGGTAGACCGGGCCGATGTAGGTGCGGGCTCCGGCGAACAAGCTGCCGCTCAACCGTAACGGGCCGGTGCCGAGGTCGCTGCGCTCGGACCAGATCTTGCCGGTTTCGAGCGAGAATCCCAGGTAGAGCTTCTGCCCGAGCGTTTCCGCTCGACGATAGGCCTGGACGCGCGCGGATACCAGGTGATCTCCGGTGAACTCGCCCGGTTGGTAGCCGGAGAGCGAGAACAATCCGCCGAGCGCGAAGGGGGGAAATACCCGTCCCTCCTCGAACGAATAGCCGGCCGCGACGCCGCCGACGATCGTGTTGCCCCCAAACGAGAGGGCATCCTCCGCATCGAATGAGGCAATGCTCGCCCCCGAATCGGCGCCGAGCTCCGGGAAGGACCGTTCCAGCTGGACCGACCCCGCGTAGCCGTGGCGTGGAAAGCTCAAGTCGTCGAGTCGATCGACCGCGAGCCGCGCGAAACCCCGGCCGTCCTGCGCCCTGATCCGCGCCAGATCCGCGCCGACCCGCGGCTCGGCCCGCAGCCGTTCGAATTCGACGCCGAAGCGCAGCTCCCCCCAGTCTGAGATCTCGCGCCCGACATCGAGGCCGGCGACCGCGCTCGCCACCCGGAACGAACCGAGCACCCTCTCCCCCTCGGCGATCGCGAGGTTCTTTCGGCGATAGGAAACCCGCGGCGCCACGAACCAGCGGCCCGGCCCGAACGGCTGGTACAGCTCGGTTTCGATCAGCTGGTTCTCGCCCAATCGGGCGTCGGTGCGCCATTCGGCGCCCAGCCGGTCGATGGCGGTCGCGGTATAGCGAAATCCGAAATCGAAACCGGTCGAACCGCGAAAATCGTCGTGCAGGTTGAGCCCCAACCGGAGGAAGTTCGGCGCCCAGCTCTTCGCCTTGGCGTCAACCGCGAGAACCGTCTTCCCGTCTTTTTCTTCTAGCTCGAAGCCGATCTGATCGAACAGGCCCGTGCCGTAGAGCCGATCGAGGTCGGAACGAAGCGTCCCGATCTTCAGCCGCTCCCCGACTCGCGTCGCCATCCGGCGGCGAATGACCTCGGGAGACACCCTTCCATCCGAGCGGACTTCGATCTCCGAGATCCGCGGCCCGTCGTTGCGAATCGCCTCCGGGTCCGTTCCGCGCGGCTCATCGTGCCGGGCAGCCCATCGCGCGTACTCCTCGGCAGGAACCGAAAACGCGGCGAGCCGCGGGGCGAGCGCCTCGGCAGCCTGCCGCCCGCCGGCGATCGCCAGGTCGACCCGATCGAACTGGGCGGAGCCGACGTCCATCTGCGGCAACAGCAGAACGTCGTCCGGCCCGAGCGATTTCTTCCGCTCCTCGGTCGCCTTCCGGACCAAGATCGTGAACACCTGGTTGGAGATCGAAACCGGCGAATCGAGGGTCGATGGGTCCCCCAGAGGCTCGCTGATGTCGACCACGATCAGGCGATCTACCCCCATGTTCCGCGCGACGTCGATCGGCAGGTTGTCCGCGACGCTGCCGTCGATCAGCTGGCGCCCGTCGCGCTCGACCGGCGAAAACGCCCCCGGCACCGCCATGCTCGCGCGCAACGCGAGGACCAGGTCGCCGGAGCCGATCACGACCGGCTCGCCCGTTCCGAGATCGGCCGCCACGGCGCGGAAGGGGATCGGCAGCGCGTCGAAGTCGCGGATCGTCGCCGTCTCAAGGGTAAGCGAGCGCAGAATCAGGTTGAACTTCTGCCCTTGGACCAGCCCCCGCGGTATGCGTAGCTGGCCGTCGCGCACGCCGACCTGAAAATTGAACAGCAGACCCTGGTCGTCCTGCTTGCGGCGAAACGACAGCTTGTCGCGCGACGTCGAGTCGTCGAACGCATTGCCCCAATCGAGATCGACGACCGCCTTCTGAATTTCCGCGGGCGTAAGCCCCGAGGCGTAGAGCCCCCCCACCACCGCCCCCATGCTGGTGCCCGCAATCGCATCGATCGGCACCCGCATCTCTTCGAGCACTTGAAGTACGCCGATGTGCGCTGTCCCCCGCGCCCCGCCGCCCGAGAGCACCAGGCCGATCCGCGGCCGCGGCGCGGCGGCGGGAGTCTGGGCGAACGAAGGGATGCCCATCCCAGCCGCCAAACAGGCCGCCCATACTCCTACCCTTCGCCCTTTGATCACCCGTCGGCGCTCCGATCCCTCGACCCGAAAAGAGAAGGCTCCTCGTGGGCGCTATCTTAGCGGTTAAGGGGAGGAGGACTCGGGGGCGGCGGGACGAGAATTCCAGGGAAGGCAAAACTTAGCTTGATACCTCTCGGAAATTGCTGCAAAATGGTCTTCATAGGTCCTAGATTTAGGGTAGCAACTTAGGTGAGGCCCTGGGCCGAAGTGCGCGCGCCTTCGGAACTGTGGCACGAAACCGCGCACTACTCTGAGGAGAAACAGAAATGCTCAACCGTCGCTCGATCTTAGCTCTGTCCGGCATCCTCGCGGTGATAGCGCTGGCCCCTGCTTTGGCCAACGCCCAAGCCTGTACGCTCACGGCGTCGGCCGCCTCGTACGTGATTCCGGCGACATCTCACTATGACACCACGCAAACTGCGAACCTCACCGGGATCGGCACCGGGGATTACATCTTCGAGGACGGCTGGTGGTTCCGGGTTTCGGGAGACACCGCGGAGTCCTTCTTCCCGGCTCCGACCACGACGACGTGCGCCGCCGCTGCCGGAACCATCACCTGGACGGACGTCAATGCCCGTGGCTTGTTCAGCGCTTCCAATGCGCTGACCCTGACGAGCACTGCCGCCAATACGGGCGAGCTGATCTTGACGATGTCGATCACGAACCTGAGCTCGGTCAACCCGCTCGTGATCAGCATCTTCCATGGCGCGGACTTCGACGTGAACGGCACGGCCGGCACGGACAACGCGACCCTGTTGAACGCGAACAACTACATCCGCATCACCGACACGACCGCGGGGGTCGCCGAGTACAGAGCGTTCAATCCGCCGGCCAACGCCTTCCTGGTGAGGCCGTTCGCCACCGCGACCGACGTGTTTGGCCTGCTGGCGGACACGGCGGTCACCAACTTCGACAACACGACGTTGCCGACCACAAACTTCGATTTCACCGGCGCCTTCCAGTGGGACCTGACCATTCCGGCGAGCGGCACCCGGTCCGTCAGCGTCGCGCTGAACGGCAACGCCCCCCCGGCCACCCCCGTCGAGTTGACCGGTTTCTCGGTCGAGTAGGTAGGGCTCCCCATCCTTCAATCGGCATCGGTAAGGGCCTAAGGGACACAAGTCCTTTGGGCCTTCGCCTCCCCTTGCACCGAACGACCTAACCGGGTACCTTGTCGAGCGGCGGCGAAGGCGAAAAAAAGACGGGCGGGGTCCAGCCGCCCGTCGAGAGTGCTACGTCAGGGATTTGGGATCAGGCCGCTGCGAGGTCAACCTGAGCCGTACCCTTCTCCCCTTTGCTCTTCGCCGCCGCTTCTTCCTTCTTCTTGGTGCTCTTGCGGGCGCGTCCTCTCGGCTGGAGGCCATAGCGGATCAGCTCGGCGCTGTCGAAGCCGTGATGCGCCTGCAGGTCGGCTGCGAACCGCCGGAAGACCTTGTTGCCGGCGGAGGTCGCCTCCTTGCGCAGCTTGACCACCCGCGCCAGCTCCGAGCGATGGCTCTCGGCCTCTTCGTTCAGGCGGATCAGGTCATCCATCTTTTGACTGAGCTCGCCGTGCCTGGCTGCCGCGGGACCGAGCGCCTCCAGAACCGGCCTGGCGTTTTCAATCATCACGTTCCAGGCGTTTGCGACATCGGCGTAGTACTTCTGTCTCATAAGTCCTCCTGCAAAAAGCCGTAAGGCGAAATGCCGACGGCGAACTTGGAATCGAAGATGCCTTCGCGATCGCGTCGTGACGGGCCTCAGCGAGAATCTCCCGGCACCATCCGAAATCTCCTGGCCGCGCTCCGAATCTCTCGGTCGCGACTCGAAATCCGCGGGTGGAGGCCGAAATCTTCTGGCTCCAGCTCCGCCAGGAAATTTGGAGCGCGGCCAGTCGATTTGGAGTCCGGCCAGAAAATCTGGAGCACGGCCAGCAAATTTCAATGCTTCGCCAGCCAAACTCGAAGTACCGCCAGCCAATTTCAAGGTAAAACCGGCCGGTTTGAAGCCGAGCCGGCCGATTTCGGGCCGCCGCCAGGCTCGTCCCACCTGGAGCCAGGAAATCTGGAGTGCGGCCAGGAAATCTGGAGTAGAACCAGGAGATATGGAATAGGGCCAGCAGATTCGAAGTGCCGCCAGGAAATTCCGAACAGAGCCGGCCGGTCCTCGGCCGCAGTTCATCGCGCGGCTCGCCGACGGGGTCCCACCGGGCCGACCCGAAGATCTCGTGTCGAGCCGACAGATCCCTACGAGTACTGAGAGAGTTTCCATGGCGACCGCATTGTCGGCACGATCCGCGGCCCAAGTCAATGCCTTTTCTGTCTCATTTTGATTTTTGTCCCAAAAAACGCAACCTTAGACTGTCCGCGCGACTGCGTCAGGCGCACTCCGTGGCCTTCAGCTTGCGCTCGGAGCCTACTGGGAGCACCCGCTCGGCGAGCGCTATCCGACGCCCACCCTCTGCTACCCTATCCTCCGTGACCCGAGACTCGCCCGCCGTCAAAGCGACCGATAAGGCGGTCCGTGACTATTTTTCCGCGCTGGCCCAGCCAACCCGGGATGAGGTGCGCGCCACTCAGGGCAAGGCCCCGGCGCCCAACGAACTCTGCCCTCTCCAAATCGACATCGAACTCGCCAGGACGCCAACCCACCGCTCTTTGGCTGAGCTTCCGGTCGGCAGCCCGTGGTCTGCCAAGGGCGTTGCCGATTTCGTGTGCGACAAGGCCCACTTCGTATCCTTCTCTGCCGTCAAGGAAAAGGAGAAACGAAACAAGGTCTTACTCGTCGCTACGCCTCGCCTCGCAACGGGATGGTTTCGGCAAGACGTCAATCTTACGGTACAGGTCCTGGTAGACGGCGGGGTGAAGCTAACCAAGCAGTGGGAGGATTTGACGATTGGTTCAGATGACAACGCAGCCGCCCGCATGGGCGCACTGTGGGCATCTTCGTCGGCTTCTCAGGATGTCGTACTACCTGCAAACACTGTGCGGTCCTTGAGTGTTCCTCGCGATCTCGGCGGTACAACAGATGCGGCCAGTGCCGCCGACCGCATCGCGATCACGACCGACACGCCCCTGCTGCTTCAGGGCACCTCTGATGTGGGAGCCGATGTACCGGTTGACATGGTCTTTGCCGCGGAAGAGTACGCACACCAGAATGGTTCTTATCCGATCCCTGCACCGTCGCACTTTGAGGTATACACCGATTTCGTCAATGTGAGCGCCGAGCCTGCTCGTGTACGAGGCCAGTTGTCCTGGGAGGATGGGACCTACTCCCTAGCGCCATTCACAATTCCTGCGCACTCGTCATATCGGCTGTGGTACGACAACGTCGCTGGAAGTGGCGACCTCGACTTGCTTGAACGCAAAGTGCCAGCGGACTTTCAGCACGGCTTCTTTCAGTGGAGCGCGCACGGCAGCAAGGGCATGCTGCTCGCTCGGACCCATATTCGGCCTCGGTCAGGAAAGGACTCGTGGGGATTCAACTGCTATGGCTGTTGCTGGGAGTATCCTTTTGGAATTCTGGTGCCGGACAGTGTCTCATTCAACATCGGAGGCAACCCGTACTTCACCGCCTCCGAGATCGACAACACATGCAGCGGCCAGATCGGTCCCTATCCGGCAGCCTCACCGGTACTCTCGTACGGCTCGCCGGTCTCCTGGAACGGCTCGCTAGTCAGTTCCTCCAACTACACGTCTCAGATGCTCTCCTTTTCGGCCGAAGCTGGCAGGGTCTCGCCGACTTGCCATGGAGCGAGCGTCACGATCCATGGTTCGGGGCCGGTCGTCGTGGATCAGTGCTACAAGAACAATCACCCGGGTGGGACACCCGGAGCCGGATGCAATCAGCAGACCGGCGGTTGTACAGATTGCTTCGGGTGCTGTGATCAGGACAAGGAAGTAGCGAAGTGCCGGTGTACCCAGGCCGGCCAGAACTGCGCTGCCACAGCTGCGGCGGCCTGCGGGACGTGCAAGCAGCAGTGTTTCGGAACGTTTGCGGAGAATTGCGAAAGCCAGAACCTCGGATGTACTCAATAGGTGCATGGAGGACATGATGAGATATCGAGTTTGCCTCCTTCTGACCCTGATCGCCGCGACACTGCCGGAGTCGGTGGCTGCCGCCGACCTGCGTCAGGGTCTTACTCAGCGCTTCGGCTTACACACGGAAGACCGAACCAACGCTGCAGAGGTTCTTCTGCTGACCCAGTGGAAGGGCGACTGTGTGCTCCAGCTACTGCTCCTTGAGAGCGATGAGGCAGGGCGCGTAGCGCTCTCACGCGTCTACACGCCAAAGAACGGTGTCACCCTGCGGACTCTGGACGATGCCGCCAACTCCTGGAAGGCAGTCCTCACCGAACGTTCCGACCTCCTTTTCAAGAACATCGAAGAGACGGCCCGTCCGGACATCGTCGGAGCGCTCGTGGCGAAAGGGCCTGCGGCGGTCACGAGAACCCTCGCTGTCCCCGGTGAACCTCCGCTGACGCTGATCTCCACGACCTTCGACTCAGACGACGCTAGTGTCGCGCGGATCGTTCACGAAGGAGCCGCCCGCGGACTCCCTGAGCGGATCCTCGCCTCTGCACCTCGTAGCCTCGCTCTGCAGTTGTCTCTTCTGGATTCAATCCTAAAGAGCACTAGGAGCGAGAGTGTGCCCGCTATTCTCGAGTTCAGGCCCCTGATCACGTCATTGCAGGGCATCCTCGCCGTGCCAAGTCCTTCCGATCGCGCTTGGCAGCGATTCGCGGGGCTCGCCTGGCGGTTCGAGGGGCGAGGGGTTCTTCGCGGCGCGGAACTCGCCGGTGACGATCTGGCCTTCGCATCCCACTTCGGCCTTGCCGATCCCAAAGAGCCGCTGAAGTACATGAAATCGAGTTGCAGCCAGCGTCCTTAACCTGCTCTTTCACGTCGACGCAACCACTAGATCTCTCTAATCCCCCGCCTCCGGCGACTCGACCGGCTGCGCCGCCGGCCGCCGCGGCACCTCGCGCAGTTCCGTCCGCCCCGGCTCCGCGGCGATTCCCGCGGCGGACTCAAACGCCGGGGCGCCCTCGCCGGCCGTCTGCTTGCCGAAGCCGGTGATCAGTTGCCAGGCGCGTTGGAGGTTGTCGCCGAAGATGACCAGCAGGTCGCCGGGTTCGGCGGTGGCTAGGGAACGTTCGATCGCTTCTTGCTCCTCGTAGACGCCGGGGACGATCCGTTCGGCCGCGAGCCCGGACTCGATCAGGCCGCGGCGGAGGATTTCGCCCACTTCTCCGACTTTTCGGCCGCGCTTGTTGTCGTCTTCGCGGAGGATGATCAGGTCGAAGGCGGGCGCCGCTTCTCGGGCCAGCTCCAGGATGTCTTCGTCGCGCCGGTCGCCGGGGGCGGAGATGACGCCGATGCGCCGGCCGCGGACGGTGAGGGCGAGGATGGTTTTCGCCACCGCCGCCATGCCGTGGGCGTTGTGCGCGTAGTCGAGGATCACGCGGAACGGCAGCTCGTTATAGAAGTTGAGCCGGCCGGGCGCTTGGAAGAAGTCGGTCGAGAACGTGCGAAGGCCGAGGCGGATGTTTTCCAAGGAGACGCCCATGCCCAGAGCGATGCCGGCTGCGAACATGGCGTTCTGCACGTTGTGGAGCGCGTGGCCGTCGACCGTCGCGGGGATCTGGTGCGCCCAGAGGACGGGAACGTGCTCCTCGCCGTCGTAGAGCGCGATCAGGCGGCCGTTCAAGCTCTCTTCGAGCGCGATCGCCCGGCCTTTTCCGCGCACGTGGCGGCGAACCAGGTCGTTTGTCGGCTCCATTGTGACGTAGATCGGCTGGCCCGGGCTTTCGGCGGCCATGCGCGCGACGCGCGGGTCGTCGGCGTTCAAGACGCAATAGTCCTGCGCCACCTCGACCACCACCTGTTTGATCTCCGCCAGGTCGTCCAGGTCGTCCACTCCGCCGATCCCCAGATGGTCCGAGGCGACGTTGAGCACCGCGCCGACTTTGCATCTGCGCCAGCCTAGCCCTGAGCGGACGATGCCGCCGCGGGCCGATTCGAGCACCGCGGCGTCGACCGTCGGGTCGCGCAGCACCAGGTGGCTCGCCCAGGGGCCGGTCAAGTCGCCGCGCACGGTGAGCTGGCCGTCGATGTAGACGCCGTCCGAGGTCGCCATGCCGACCGTCCAACCGGCGAGCTTCAGGATGTGGCCGACCATCCGGGTGGTCGTGGTCTTGCCGTTGGTGCCGCTGATCGCTGCGATCGGAATGCGATAGGGCGTTCCGGGTGGAAACAGCAAGTCGATCACCGGACCGGCAACATCGCGCGGCGTCCCTTCGGTCGGGCTGGTGTGCATGCGGAAACCAGGGGCGGCGTTGATTTCGACGATCGCTCCGCCGACCTCCTTGTAGCTGCGCGAGATGTCGGGCGAAATGTAATCGACGCCGCCGACGTCCAAGCCCACCGCGCGGACCGCCCGCTCGGCCATCACCCGGTTGTCGTAGTGGATTGCGTCGGTGCGATCGATCGACGTTCCGCCGGTTGAAAGATTGCCGGTCGAGCGGAGATAGAGGATCCGGCCCGCCTCCGGCACCGATTCGAGCGTCAGGCCGACGCTCTCCAGCAGGCGGAGCGCCTGGTGATCAACCTCCAGACGGGTCAGCACCTTCTCGTGGCCGACGCCGCGTCGCGGGTCGAGGTTGACCTGTTCGATCAGCTGCTCGACGGTCTGGAGGCCGTCGCCGATGACATGGCCGGGCACCCGTTCCGCCACCGCGAGCACTTTGCCCGCGACGACCAGAATCCGGTAGTCGTTGCCCGGCTGGAAGGTCTCGACGATCACCGTCCCGGAACGCTCCTCGGCCTTGCCGAAGGCGGTCTCCACCTGCTCGGGGGTGGCGAGGTTGATCGACACTCCCCGGCCGTGGTTGCCGTCGAGCGGCTTGACCACCACCGGGAAGCCGAGCTTCTGTGCCGCCGCGACCGCCTCTTCGGCGTCGTAGGCCAGCTGTTGGCGCGGCACGGGGAGGCCGAGATCGTGGAGGATGCGGTTGGTCAGCTCCTTGTCCGAAGCGATCTCGACCGCGATGTGGCGGGTCTCGCTGGTCACCGTCGCCTGGATGCGCCGCTGGAACTTGCCATGGCCGAGCTGCACGAGCGAGCGGTTGTTGAGCCGAATCCACGGGATGTCACGCTCCTCCGCCGCTTTGACCAACGCTGCGGTCGACGGCCCGAACGCCCGGCGCTGCGCCAGGCGGACCAGTCGTTCCAGGTGATCGGCGTAGTCGAACGGATCGGGGTCGTACGCTTCGCGATCGGGCGGCAGGAGGGTCCGCAGCAGCTGGTACGCCAGCTCGCCCGCGCGCACGCCGACGCTCTCTTCCATGTAGCTGTAGATGACGTGGTATTGCCCCTGGGGCAAGCCGCGCGATCGGGTCTTGCCGTAGGTCACGGGAGTTCCCGCGAGGCATTGAAATTCGAGCGCCACGTGCTCCAGGACATGGCCCATCCAGGTCCCCTCGTCCTCGGTCATCCGGCGGATGAAACCGCCCGGCTGCTCGTAGGAGCAGGTGTGCTCCGCGAGCGTGGGCATCACCGCGAGCAGACGCTCGACGAATCCCGGCAGCTTCTGGGTGGGGTACTGCTCCAACTCTTCGAGGTCCAACTTCAACCGGATCACCGGCCGAAGGGCGTATAGGTTGGGCCCACGGTAGACCCGCGTCTCCAGGATCTTCATGCCACGCTCCGCTCGCGAGAAATTTAAGGCGACTGCTTTCTAGCATGCCGGGTGGGGGGGACGGCAAGCACGCAAGACGGACGTCAGGGGCCGGAGGTGAGGTTGATGCGGGCGGGACGCCCGCGCACCCAGGCCTACCTTTCGCTGTACGCCACCTCTTCGGGGTCCGGAACCGGTACCAACGCTTCGAGCGGCGGCAGGCCGCGGCGGGCGTTCAGGTCATAGCGGGCGCCGTCGGAAAGGACGTCGAGGCGCAGACCGAGCAGGGTGAGCGGCTTGCCCGGCAGGGCGTGGTGGGTGTCGGTATAGGTGAGACCCGCCGCTTCGACGATCGTCACGGTACCGCTGCCGAGCACGCTGAGCATCCCCTCGGGCTCGATCACCGCCGCGGTGTCCTCGTCGATTCCGAGGCCGATCGGGTCGGGGTTGTAGGAGAGGGCGGTGAGCAGCCGGCCGAGCCGGTCGCGGCGACGGAAATGCTGGTCGATGATCAGGCCCGGGGCAAGGCCGAGCCCCTTGGCCATCTGCACCTGGCGCTGGCGCGGCGTGCCGCCCCCTTCACCGAACGCGATCATGTGCTCAGAAAGCAGCGACGCTCCGGCGCTGGTGCCGGCGATCACCATGCCCGCCGCGTGACGCCGTTGGATCGTCGCAGCGATCGGTGTGCCGCCGAGCGCCGAGGTGACCCGCAGCTGACCCCCGCCGGTCATGAAGAACCCGCTGGCCCCTTCGAGCGCTTCGAGCACCGGCGAGCCGACTTCGAGCGCCGCCGCGCGGTCCGGCACGTTCAAGACTACGATCTCGGCCACGTCGAGCGCGGAAAACACCTCGCGGTACTTCTCGCCGGTGTCGGGCATGGCCGAGGCAGTCGCGAGGATCGCGATCTTCGCCTTGATCCCGCCCGCCGCCTCGACGAAGCGGCGCAAAATTTTGCGTTCGCGCGTCTTGTCCTCGGCGCCGCCGATGGCGATCAAGAGACCTGGGCGGTGCCCGGGGACCTGGGAGCCGTTGGTAGACATTGGAGGGAAGCCTCTCTGGAGGGGTTTCGAACCTGGGCTCGTGGGGGAGAAGATCGGATCGCGAGGGCGACCCCGTGGGGGTCGGAAAATGGTAGCACAGGGTCCTTGGGGGGGCGATCCGGAGGCGGGCCCTCGACGGGCCCTCGATGGGTGGCCAGGGCCGCCGGGGGCCGTCGAACGGGGACTCGGGTCAAACCTCAGAGCCGAACGGGCCGCCCCAACTGCGCGCCGATCGTACGGATCAGGGCGATCGTCGCTTCTTCGTTTCCCGCGGCTTCCTTGAGCAGCAGGAACGAGGCGAGCGCCTCGCGGCCGATGCCGAGCGCGGAAAATGAGGCGACCAGATGGTCGGCCGCTTCATAAACCTCCGCGAAGCGCCCCTGGCGGATCCAAACCGCCGCGAGATCGAGGTCCGCGTGCGCCACGTAGACCGGCATGCCGTGGATCTCGTAGGCGGCACGGGTCTCGCGGAAGATCGTTTCGGCAGCGCCCAAGTCCCCCAAGCCGGCGGCGATCTTGCCCTCCTGGCCGCGGCGTTTGAGCAGGTCCATCTCCCCCGCATGACGCTCGTACAGCGGCGCCAGGGTTCGTTGCGCCCGGCGCGCCTGCTCGAATTGATCGAGCTCGATTTCGCAGTCGACCAGATTGTGGAGGGCGATCAACACCAACCGGCCGTCGGCGACCGGATCGAGCTGGTCGAGGGCGGCCCGGAAGCGCAGGCGCGCCACCGCCGGATCTTCGCCGTAGACCGCGGCGATGCCCTGGAGCACCAACGCCTTGCCCACCAGTCTCGGCCGTCCCTCGGCGCGCCGGAGCGCAATCAACCGCTCGAGCATTTCCTCCGCCTCGGCGAACCGCCGCTGGTCGATCCGCAGGGAAGCGCCGAGATCGATCAGGTCGGCGGCGAGGCCCGGGGCGCCGGTTCCCTCCTCGCCCTGCTCCAGCGCGACGGCCATCGACCGCTCGGCGGCAACGAGGTCGCCGATCAACCGGTGTGCGTTGGCCAGCTCCCCATGAGCTCGACAGCGAAGATCGGCTACGTGTCCGGCCGGATGGACCTCCACGTCGAGCCGCGCGGCCCCCTCGACCGCGAGCCGGGCCACCTCCAAAGCGCGAGCCGGGGATTCCGTGCGAACGCGTTCGCCGGATTCCAGCAAGGCCTCGACCCGGGCCCAGCCGGGCATGCCGGCCGCTTCCCTCGGCGACAGCGCGGGGAGCCGCCGCAGATCGCCGTCGAGCGCCTTCGCCACCTCCCCCGCGGCCACGTCCCTTTCGCGTTCCAGGCGGGCGAACGTCGCGCGTGCGGAGCGCAGGGCGTAGCGAACCGGAAATTCATAGCATTCGGGCCGGTAGCGCCGGGCGGTGCCGAACCGGCGGCTTTCGAGCACCTGAAACGCCGACGCCGCGGCAACCCCGCAGTCCATGCAGCCGGCGATCAGATGACGGATCACCCGTTTGCGCTCGCTCCGGTCGAGACTCCCCGCGATCAGCGCGGAAAAACTCTCGGATGGAGGGTGATCGGCCATGTGTGGGTCTCCAGGAGAAGCGACGGCGCCGGTATTCTCGCATGCGCGCGTTCCCGGGAGAAGCGGTCAAATAGGACCAATGTTCCCACCCCCGCCCCCTCTGACCCTGGACGGGGGCGGGCAACTCGCCCATCAGCCTTTAGGGGAGGAGCGATCCGGCTCGGGCCGCGCCCCGGGGGGAGCGACTTCGCCGGAGTCACAGGGTCTCGGCTTGCCGTTGGGATCGATACAGGTGCCGCTCTCCGGCGGCACCGGCTTTCCCGTCGGGTCGAACCAACGACTGAAGTCGCCGATCCAGGTGGCAAGGGTCTGGGCGGAAATCCCGAAATCGAACGGCTGCGCCGGCGCCGGAGCGCTCCCCGCGGCGCCGCTGAGAAGACCGATCCAACCGATCAACAGAAGGTTGGCCGGGCGAAATCTCGGAGTGGAAGCGGACATATTCGTCTCCTCTTTGGATTTATCGACTCGACCGCACGAAATGTGCGGCCCGAGGGAGGGATCAGCGGGGAAATGGGTAACCTGTTGGGCCGGAGTCCGGGGAGATTTGGGGGCCCGAGCCCGACCCCGCCGTTTCTCCCCTTCCGGGAGCGTCAGGGCGGAACCGGTGCGTACTCGGCGGCCAGACGAAGCGGCGCGACCCGCCCCCGGACCGCCGCCATGAACTCCTCCCCTGGATCGACCTTGCTCGTGAAGTAGGTCGGATCGCGCTCCTCCCACAGCGGCGTGCCGCGAAAGCGGCCGTATTCGTAGTGGCCGATCAGGTACCGGATCGTCGGATGTCGCACCGCGAGATCCGTCACCAGCTTGGCGTCCGCGCGCACCTGGCATTCGGTCAGCGGCGCCTCGCTGCCACCGACGTTTTCGATCCCGATCGCCGCTCGGTTGAGGCCGATCGTGTGGCGGGCGATCGCGGTCTCGGGCAGCAGCCGGTAGATCGCCCCGTCGCGATCGACCACGAACTGAGACGCGACATTGACGCGCCCTGCGGTCAACAGCTCCGGGCGCGAGGGCGGAATCCTCGCGGGGCGGAACGCGTTCCAGAGCGCCGCGAGGTCGGGCAGCTCGGTCCAATGCAGGACGATCATCCGGGGCACGAAACGCAGCGAGGTCGCTTGGGCGTCGTACCTCTCGCGTACGTAGTCTCGCGTCAACCGCGAACGGCGCCCACCGTGGGGCAACGGCAGCGGCACGACGGCGAGTCCCGCCCCCTCGGCACAATTGACGGCCGCCGCCCGCCGGCCGGCCGGTGCGCTCCGCGCTAAATTTCCGGAGCATGCCAGCCCCGAACCGAGCAGAGCGAGAAGGGCCGCCGGCAGGATCCGAAAAAACGCTCGTTTGAGCCAAGCCGCCAGCCGCCGAGAATCTCTCGACATATTTCCGATCTCCTCTTCCTGAACGAAATCGGGCGGAACTTTGAACGCTGTAATCGGTTTCGTCAAACCGCCTTTGGATCCCGACCTCTCCGCACCGCCCCTTGACGCCGGCCCTGGCCGCGTTACCATTGCCGGCAAGCTCTCGGGCTTTTCAGGCGGATTTCGGATCTAACGGCGACCTCCACGTGGCCGCAGGCTCGATCCATATCTTCAAGGGGAATCGACAGATGAACTACCTATCGAGACGTTCGGTCACCGCGTTGCTGTTCGCCTTCATCGCCGGGCTCTGCACCCAGGCCCTTCTCGCCCAAGGCAATGGGAGGATCGAAGGGCGCCTGACCCGTAAGGACGGCACGGGGATCGGCGGGGTCACCGTGGTGATCCAGTCGACCTCGCAGGCGACGCTCACCGACTCCAACGGCCGCTACTCCTTCTCAGGCGTGCCGGCCGGCAGCTATGAGCTGAGCTTTACCGCGGGCGA
Organism: Thermoanaerobaculia bacterium; assembly: GCA_038250865.1. Taxonomy (GTDB): domain Bacteria; phylum Acidobacteriota; class Thermoanaerobaculia; order Multivoradales; family UBA5704; genus DASYKS01. The sequence continues at coordinate 36,057 of JBBSBW010000013.1, forward strand.
TTCGACCGACAGCGCCTCGGGCGTCGAGGTCGCCGCGGGAAAGACCAAGACGGTGGACAAGAGCGTCGACTGGGACGTCTCGTTCGTCGACACGATCACCGTCTTTTCCGCCTCGCGGCAGAACGAGAAGATCACCGAGGCGCCCGCCGCGGTGACCATCATCTCGGAAGAGCAGATCGCCCGCGAAGCGACCCATGCCCAGCTGCCGAAGCTGCTCGAATTCACCCCGGGCGCGGAAGTCACGCAGAGCGGCGTCTACGACTTCAACTTCAACACCCGCGGCTTCAACAGCTCGCTCAACCGGCGCGTCGCGACCCTGATCGACGGCCGCGATCCGTCGGTGCCGTTCCTCGGCGCGCAGGAGTGGGCGGCGGTTTCCTTCCCGCTCGACGACCTGGCGCAGGCCGAGCTGGTGCGCGGCCCCTCCGCCGCGCTCTACGGCGCCAACGCCTCCTCCGGCGTGCTCAACCTGATCACCCGCCGGCCGAAAGACAGCCGCGGCCTCCTTCTGCGCGCGACCGGCGGGGAGCTGTCGACCCTGAACCTCGACGGCCGCTACGCCGGGGCGATCAACGACGCGACCTACTTCAAGCTGCTCGCCGGCCTGCGCAAGAGCGGCGACTTCACGGTGTCGCGAAACGGCAAAGCGGAGTACTCGAAGCCCTGCACCGTCTCGGGCCAGACCGACTGCCTGCCGCAGGAGCGGGTGAAGTTGAACCCCGAGGACGACGACGACATCAAGTTCGGCGCGGCCCGGATCGACCGCTATTTCGAGGGGGGCGGCGCGCTCTTGACCGGAGAGGTCGGCCGCGCCGACATCTCGGGCCCCGTGTTCCAGACCGGTATCGGCCGCGTCCAGTTGGTCGACGTCAAGCGGGATTTCGCGCGGCTCGACTACTCGCGCGACCATTTCAACTTCCTCACCTCCTATAACAAGAGGAACGCCGAGCGGCAGACCGCCCTTTCCGCCGGCAACAACGTCTCGCTCGACGACGACAACTTCAACCTCGAAGGCCAGACCTATTGGGGCATCGCCAACGACAAGGCGCGCATCGTTCTCGGCGGCAGCTATCAGGACGAGAACGTCGACAGCCGCGACCCGCGCACCGGGCGCCAGACGCTGATCTTCAACCCGGTCAGCTCGAAATCGTACGCCGGCTACGGCCAAGTCGATTGGAACTTGACCGACGCCCTGAAGCTGGTGGTCGCCGGCCGCTACGACGACAGCGACCTGCACAAGGCGCGTTTCTCGCCGAAGGGCTCGCTGGTCTGGGCGGTGCGTCCGAACCACACGCTCCGCGCCTCGTACAACGAGGGATTCCAGGTCGCCAACTACTCGGAGTTCTTCCTCCAAGCCGACGTGGCGGCGCCGATCAACTTGTCGCCGTTCGAGGCGATCTGCCGCTCGGCCGGCGTCTCCTGCGGCTTCGATCCGGACAACAACGTGGCAACGGCGAACACCCGGGTCCTGGCGCTCGGCAACAAGGATCTCAGCCTCGAAGAGGTGAAGACCTATGAGCTCGGCTACACCGGCATCCTGGGCGGCCAGGCGGTGCTCACGGCCGAGTACTACAAGAGCAAGAACGAGAACTTCATCACCGACCTGCTGCCGAATTTCGGCACGCCGCTCGGCCGGCTGAACCCCAACTTCGGCCTCTACCAGGCCCCCGCCGCCCTCCCGGCTCCGGTGGCTGCGCTGCTGCAAGCCCGGCTCCGGGCCGCGCTCGGAAACAACTTCTTCGTGCTCACCAACAACCTAGACGGTACGCCGATCCTGGGCGCGGTCTCCTACACCAACTTCGGTGCCGTCGACACCCAAGGTGTTGATCTCGGCCTCAACTGGTCGGTCAATAGCCGTTGGAACGTCAACGCCACCTACTCCTGGTTCGACTTCAAAATTCAAGACAGCAAGCCGGGCCTCGACCGCCTGCTTCTGCCGAACAGCCCGAAGAATAAGGGGAGCTTCGGCCTCGGCTACCTCGCTGACCGCTGGAACGCGGAGACGAGCTTCCGCTTCACCGACAAGTTCCGCTGGGTCACCGGCCCCTTCCAGGGCGACGTGAAGGCCTACACCTCGGTCGACGTGAACGCCAACTACGACCTCTCCTCCACCCTCACGCTCGGCCTTTCGGTCTCGAACCTGTTCGACGAAGAGGCCTACCAGTCCTTCGGCGGCGACCTGATCGCCCGGCGCTCGCTGCTGAGCTTGACCTACAAGAAGTAGGTTCCGCCCGCGGATTTGCGGATCACCGGCCCGCCTCTTCGACTCGGAGAGGCGGGCCGATTCGCTTCTCGCCATAGACTCTCCAATATGGCCATCGCCCTCCTCCCCGCCGCCGGAGCCTCCCGCCGCATGGGCCGGCCGAAGCTGCTGCTGCCGTTCGGCATGAGCACAGTGATCGGTTCGCTGGTCGCGAGCTTCCGCGCCGCGGGAGTGGAACGGATCATCGTCGTCGCCTCCCCTGGCGATCTGCCGCTCCAGGATTGGGTGCGCCGATCGGGACTGATCCTCGCGATCAATCCCGACCCGCAGCGTGGCATGCTCTCTTCGATCCAAGAAGGTCTAGCGGCGGTCGGTGGCGCGAAAGGATGGCGCGAGCCGCTGCTGATCTCCCCCGCCGACCTGCCGGCGCTCCAGGCGGAGACGATCCGCGCGACGCTCGCCGCTTTGTCTGCCTCAGGCGTCGCGCTCGCTTGGCCCACCTATCGGGGAAAAAACGGCCATCCGCTCGCTATAGCGCCGGAAGCGGTGGCGGAGATCTTGACGCTCGATCCGTCGATCGGTTTGAAACAGCTCAAGGAAAGGTTCGCCGGGCGGGCGATTGAGATCGCCGTAGAGAATGCAGGGGCGGTGTCGGACGTGGATACGGAGGAAGAGTACCAGGCGCTTTCGACCCGCCTCGCCTAACCGGCGAGCGCCCCGTTCAGCTCGGCCGCGTAGCGCTCAGCGTTCGCGCGCACCGCGGCGAAATACCCTCCCGCCGCCGCAATCTCCTCGGCGCCAGGATAGGTGAGCCCGCGCGAAACGGGCACCAGCACTCCTCTGCCCTGCGCATCCGCGACGGCGCGGACCGCTTCGAGCGAACCTCCCTGCGCCCCGAGACCCGGAACCAGAATCGGCGCGTGGGGCATCAATTGGCGCAGCGCCGCCGCCTGGGCGGGATAGGTCGAGCCGACGACCGCTCCCACAAGACCGTAGCCGCTCTCGCCGAGGCTCTGCGACGTGGCCGCTTCCACCTGGCGGGCGAGGCGCGCGGAGACCGTGCCTTCGGCGATCTCCAGATCCATCAGGTCGCGCGAGCCGGGGTTCGAAGTCTTCACCAGGACGAAGACCCCCTTGCCGGATTCTTTCGCCGCGGCGAAAAAGGGCGTGAGGGAGTCGCCACCCAGAAACGGATTCACCGTAATCGCATCGGCGGCAAGATCCGTATCGCCGAGGTACGCGCGGGCGTACGCCGTGGCGGTCGAACCGATGTCGCCCCGTTTGACGTCGAGCAGAATCGGCAGCCCCGCAGCGCGGATTTTCGCGAGACATTTTGCGAGCGCCGCGACGCCCGCGCTCCCGTGCTGTTCGAAAAATGCGCTCTGGGGTTTGGCCGCGCAACAGAACGGCGCCGCCGCTTCGAGCACCTGCTCGGTGAATTCGACCAGGCGGCGCACGATCTCCTCGCCGCCTGCGCCCGCGTTTGGCCGGAGGTCCGGCGGCATTCGGGCGAAATCGGGATCTAACCCAAGGACCAGCGGGGAGGTCTGGCGGGCGCGGGCGAGGACGAGGTCGGTGAAATGCACGGCGTAATTCTACAGTTCGGCGAGGAACTTCTTGATCCCGGCGTCCAATCGGTGGCGCTCGGCGTGGCGTTCGATCGCGATCTCCACCAGGCGGCCGACGAGCTGAGGCAGGGTGAGTCCGGAGAGGCCCCAGAGGCGGGGGTACATCGAGATGCTGGTGAAGCCGGGGAGGGTGTTGATCTCGTTGACGTAGAGATTCTCCCCTTCGAGGAAGAAATCGACCCGCGCCATGCCGGAGCCGCCAAGCGCTCCGAAGGCGGCGACCGCGAGAGCGCGGAGGCGGTCTTCGATCTCCTTCGGAATCTCGGCCGGCGCGATCAGGCGCGCGGTGTCTTGGAGGTACTTATCCGCGTAGTCGTAAAACGCGTTGCCGGGGACGATCTCCCCCACCGCCGAGGCTTCGAGCCGGCCGGCGCCGCCCAAGACCGCGCATTCCAGCTCGCGCCCGGCGACCCCCCGCTCGACCAGGACGCTCTCGTCGAAGCGCAGCGCGAACGCCACGGCTTCGGCCAGATCCTCCGGCCGGTCGACTTTCGCCACGCCGACGCTCGATCCGCCGACGCTCGGCTTGACGAACAGCGGATAGGCAAAGCGCGCGGCGCGGCGGAGGATGTCGCCGGGATCGCTTTCGAATCCGGCGCGCGTGACCGGCTCGTCGTCCACCACCGGTACGCCCGCAGCGCGCAGTTGGCGTTTGGCGAGCAGCTTGTCCATCGCCAGAGCGCTGGTGGCCACCCCCGGACCGACGTAGGGCAGGTCGAGCATTTCGCATAGGCCCTGGAGCGTGCCGTCTTCTCCCCAGGTGCCGTGGACGATCGGAAAGAGCGCCTCGACTCCCGCACCGGTGAGGGCTCCCAAGGTGGACGCGACCGGTTTGCCGACCGATGGCACCGCCGCCGCGTCGCTCTTGAGGATCGCCGCCGATTCCACCGGCGACAGCCAGCAGCCGTCCTCGGCGACGCCAAGCGGCACCGGCTCGTACCCGGCATCGGCGAGCCCCTGAAACACCGTGCGCGCGGAGCGCAGCGAGACCCGATGTTCGACACTCCGGCCGCCGAAGATCACACCGACCCGCAGTTTTTTGGCACCGCCGGAGGGAACCGCCGCAACCGCGGCCGACGCGGGCATTTTCATTCCGAGCACCGCGAGCAGCCGTTGGGCGGTCTCCTCCGAGATCCGCTTTTGCGCTTCGCTGGTCTGAGCACCGAGGTGCGGGGTGGCGACCACTTTGGGATGGTGAGCCAGCCGCCGATCTTTGGGCGGCTCTTCGATGTAGACGTCGAACGCCGCGCCGCCGATCCGGCCGGCGTCGAGCGCTTCGAGCAGGGCCTCTTCGTCGATCAGGCCGCCGCGGGCGCAGTTGACCAGTAACGCCCCCGGCTTCATGGCGAAGATCCGCTCGCGCGAGATGACGTTCTTGGTCTCCGCGGTGAACGGCGTGTGGAGCGTCAAGGCGTCCGCCCGGGCGATCAGCTCGTCCATCGACACCAGTTCGACGCCCAACCGCCGGGCGGCGTCCGCGTTGGGAAAGGGATCGGAGGCGATGATCTCCATCCCAAACGCCTTGGCCCGCTCCGCCACTTTCTGGCCGATCCGTCCGAAGCCGACGACGCCTAGAGTCTTGCCCTCCAGTTCGACGCCGAGGAAGGTCTTGCGGTCCCACTCCCCCCGCTTCATCGAGGCGTCCGCCGCCGGGATCTGGCGGGCGAGCGCGAGCAGGAGCGCCAGGCTGTGCTCGGTCGCCGAAGTGAGATTCGCGGTCGGGGCGTTCACCACCTGAATGCCCAGCTCGGTCGCCGCTTCGACATCCACGTTGTCGACGCCCACGCCCGCCCGACCGACCACCTTGAGTTTCTTTCCCGCGCGCAGGAGGTCGGCGGTGACCTTGGTGGCGCTCCGGACGACCAGCGCGTCGACATCGGCAATCAGCTCGGCCAACCGGCCGCGCTCGTCGTCTTCAACCACTCGGATCTCGGCACCGGCCTTGGCGAGGAGGTCGAGACCGTACGGATCGAGCTTGTCGGCGATCAGGATCTTCGTCATCTGGACCTTACGCTCCGACCGCGGCAGGAGTGGTCTGAGCCATGAGCCGTGCCATCTCTTCATCGATCTGGGCCAGCAGCGGGGTCAGATCGCTCTCGCGCACTTCGCCCATATGACCGATCCGGAACGTCGTCGGCTTCCAATCACCGTAGCCGCCGCCGATCGTCGTTCCGCGCGCGGTGAGCGCTTTGACCAGCGCCTGCGGATCGAGCCCATCGGGCGAAAGAAAGCAGCTCACCGTGTGCGAGCGGCACCCCTCTGCCGAGGCGTAGGCGATGCCGCGCGCCGCCGCCCAATCGGCGGTCTGCTTTTGCAGCTGCGCGTGGCGCTCCCAGCGCGCCTCCATCCCCTCTTCGAGGATCACGTCCATCTGGCGGTCGAGGGCATAGAGCAGGGGGATCGCCGGGGTGGTGATGAAGCCCCCCTCGCGGTGCTTGTCTCGGTAGTTGAGCAGGTCGGTGTAGAAACCGCGGAACGGCACTTTGGCCGCCTGCTCGGCGGCACGGTCGGAGAGCGTAAAGACGGTGAGACCGGGCGGCACCGCGATCGCTTTCTGGGTGCCGGCAAGCGTGATGTCGATCCCCCAGGCGTCGGTTTCGACCGGTGCGCCGCCGAGCGACGAGACGGCGTCCACGATCACCAGGGCGTCGCTCGACTCGCGAACGACCTTGGCGACTTCGGCGATCGGGCTCATCACGCCGGTCGAGGTCTCGTTGTGGACCATCGTGACGGCGTCGTAGCGCTTCCGTTCGAGCGCCTTCTTCACCAGATCAGGGTCGATCGGCTGCCCCCAGGGGAACGCGAGCTTGTCGGCGTCTTTGCCGGTCGATTTACTGATCTTGTGCCAGCGCTCGGAAAACGCGCCGCAAGTGAGATTGAGCACCGAGGTGGGGACGCAGGAAACGACCGCCGCCTCCATCACCAGCGTCGAGCTGCCGGAGGCGACCATCACGTCGCCCGCGGTGCGGAGCAACTTCGGCAGCTTCGCCGAAAGATTGATGTAGAACGCCTTGAAGCCCGCGGAGCGATGGCCGACCATCGGTTGGGTCATCGCCTGCCGGACCTCGTCAAGGACGTAGGTCGGGCCGGGCAGGAAGAACTGGATCTTTTCGGACATGGGGTTCCCTCGTTTTCCGGAGGATTGAAGACCCGGGAGAGCTGGAGGCGCGGGAGAAACATCTCGCGCTCGACTCCGCATTGTGGCAAATCGGCAGAGCCGGCCGCAAGTTATCGCGGGCGCGGCCGGGCGCGGGCCGTTTCACCCTCGACCGTCGCGGCGGCGGTGAGCTGCAGACCGCTCTCCGGCGAGCCGCGCAAGGCCTCGATCAGGTCGTCCACCACCGGCGAGCGCGCACCGGGGGCCAGCACGGCTCGCAGAATCACAGAGGGTAATGCCGGACTCACGCGTACTTCAGCGAGCACGTTGTCTCGTAGCTCCGACTCGACGGCGTGCTCGGGCAACAGACCGAGCGCCGATCCGCCGGTCAGGATTCCGCGTTTCACGCCCTCGATCGTGCCCATCGCCTGCATCCGGGGAGCGGGTACACCCGCCGCCTCGAAGTGTTGCCGCAGCGCCTGATGGTAGTTGCCCCCCGCGTCGCACATGTAGAAGTCGCAGCGGCGAAGCTGGTCGACGGCGGCCACTGCGGCAACCGCCGGGGCCGCCGCCGTGCCGCGCGCCAACGGATGACCTGGGGCGCCAAGAATCAACAGGCGTGCCTTCGCGAGGATCTCGCCGGTGTCCGGACTGTTCTCTGGCTCCAGCACCAGGCCGAGGTCGCACTCGCCCGAGGCGACCCGCTCGCGGATCTCGCCGCAACTGCCGGTCTGCACCTCCACCCGCACCGACGGCCAGCGCGCGCGAAGGGCGGCCAGCCGGTTGGGAAGCACGTAGGCGCCGATCGACTCGACAGCCAAAATCCCCAGCGTTGCCTTGACGCCGGGCGACGCGTCGGCGATCGCCCCGACCAGTTCGCTGCTCAGCGCGGACATCCGGTGCGCGTACCCGAGCAGGATTTCGCCGGAGGGCGAGAGAGCCGATGCGCCCTTCCCCGACTTGCGGAACAGCTCGACACCCAGCGTGCGCTCCAGAGAACTGAGGGTCTCGGAGACCGTCGATTGCGACAGACCGAGCGCTCGTGCCGCGCGGGTGTGCGTCCCGGCCTCCACCACGGCCGCAAAGACGCGCAGGTGCCGCAGTTCCAGCTCGCTCTTCACCGCGCGAACCTATCATCGGCATCACCGATCGGCGGCATCGGCGTTTGGGTGACCAGGCAATGGACCCATACGGTAGGCCCATGCTTTCCAACCAACCGCAGGGCACCACCCTTCTGGTCGTCGATCTCCAGCTCGGCTTCGACGAGCCGCGCTGGGGCCGGCGCAACAATCCGTCTCTGGAGCCGCGTACTTCCGAGCTGCTGCGCGCGTGGCGCGCGGCCGGCCGGCCGGTTATCCACGTCAAGCACATGTCCACCGATCCCTGGTCGCCGCTGCGGCCCGGTCAACGCGGCAATGAATGGAAGCCCGAGACCGCTCCGGTCGCGGGCGAGGCGGTGATCGAAAAGCAGGTCAACGGCGCCTTCATCGGCACGTCGCTGGAGGACGATCTGCGGCACGCCGGGTGTCGCAGTCTGGTGATCGTCGGGCTCACCACGAATCACTGCATCTCGACCACCGCGCGCATGGCCGGCAACCTGGGCTTTGCCACCTGGGTCGTCTCCGATGCCACGGCAACGTTCGATCGCGTCGGGCCCGACGGCGTCGAGCACCGGGCGGAGCAGATTCACGCGATCGCGCTGGCGGACCTTCACGGCGAGTTCGCCACGATCGTCGACACGGCGGCGGTAATCGCCGCCCTACAGGTTCCCGTATTAAGGAGAGCGGCATGAGCCCCGCCCGCATCGCGTGGGTCGTCGCCGCGAAGATCGCGGTGTTTGGAGGGATTGGAGGGTTTGCAGGGGTTGCAGGAGTGGCAGGGGCCGCGGAATTCGCGCCGATCTCCGCCGCCACCTCGGGGTCGGCGCCGAAAGGCATCGAAGCCGGCGACCTGGATCGTGCGGCGGATCCGTGCTCAGACTTCTACCAATTCGCCACCGGATCGTGGCGCGCAAGAAACCCGATCCCGGAAGGGCAACAGCGCTGGAGCCGGCGAACGGCGGGTCGCGAGACGAACCGGCGGCAGTTGACGGCTCTTCTGGAAGAACTGGCCGCGAAGGCGGATCGGCCCCGCGGCAGCGTCGAGCAGCAGCTCGGCGACTCCTTCGCGGCGTGCATGAACGAGCCGGCGATCGACGCCTTGAGCGTGACCCCGCTCGCTCCCTGGCTCGCCGAGATCGCCAACGTCCAGGATGCCCAAGGCGTCCAGCGCATGATCCGCCGGCTGCACGAGATCGCGATCCCGGCCCCATTCGTGCTGACTGCCGCCTCGGACTACCACGATCCCGAAAGCGTCGTCGCAAACATCGCGGCCGGAGGTCTGGGATTGCCCGGCCGCGACGACTACTTGAAGCCCGAGCCGACCTTCGTGGAGGCTCGGGCGAAGTATCGAACGCACGTGGCCAAGGTCCTCGCCCTCTCCGGAATGAAGGCTCTGGCGGCGGAAAAGGCGGCGGATGAGATCCTGGCGCTCGAAACCCGCCTGGCCGAGGCCAGCCTGGCGCCCGATGCAGCCGCGGATCCCGCGGGGACCGCGCACAAACTCACCTTCGCCCAGCTCAAGCAGCTCGCCAAAAACCTCGACTGGGACACCTACTTCGCGGAAGCCTCGCTGCCGCGGATCGACGTCAACGTCGCCGAGCCCGCGTTTCTCGAACGGCTGGACCGAGAGCTTGAGGCAACGCCGGTAGAGACGTGGAAGGTCTACCTCGCGTGGCACCTGCTCGAATCCGCGGCACCGTCGCTTTCGAAGCCGTTCGCCGACGAGTCCGGAGCCGCCGCGAAGGAACCCCGCGTAGCGGCCTGTCTCGAATCGACGGAGGCCTTGCTCGGAGAGTCCCTCGGCCGCGTGTACGCCGAGCGCTACTTTCCTCCAGCGGCAAAGGCGAAGGTCCAGGAGATGGTCCGTAACCTGCTCGCGGTTTTGAAAGATGACCTCCGCGAGATGAAATGGATGTCCGACCCAGCCAAACAAGAGGCGCTCGCTAAGATTGCCGCCTTCGACGTGATGGTGGGCTATCCCGACGCGTGGACCGACACCTCGGCGCTCGTCATTCGTCGGGACGCGTTCTGGGCCGACGTAGCCGCGGCTCGGCACTTCGGCGTCGAGGGGGAGCGCAAGCGCATTGGACAACGGACAAGCCGCGCTTTCTGGCAACTGCCGCCCTCATCGCCCGGCGCTTATATCGATATCCAGCTCAACGTGATGGGATTGCCGGCCGGCTTTCTGCAAGAGCCGGCGTTCGACCTCGCCGCATCCGACGCTGTGAACTACGGAGCGATCGGCATCGGAATCGCGCACGACCTGACGCACGCGATAGACGCCCTGGGCAGAGAATTCGACTCGACCGGCCAGCCGCGGAAATGGTGGACACAGGCCGACCTCGACGCGTTCGAGCGGATCGGCCAATGCACCGTCGATCAATACGACGGTTATGCGATCGAGCCCGGCGTTCACCTGGAAGGCAAGAAGGTCCTCGGCGAGGCGCTCGGCGATCTCGCCGGCATGCGCCTCGCGTACCGCGCCCTGAAGCGGTCGATGCAGAGTCACCCGGTGCCGGAGATCGACGGCTTTTCCCCCGAGCAGCAGTTCTTCATCGCCTGGGGTCAGTTCCGCGGCGCCGCCGAGAGCCTGGAGCTACAGCGTCAAATGGTGAAGACGGACGCGCACCCGACCGCCAAGTACCGAGTGATCGGGCCGCTGTCCAACGCGCCGGAGTTTCAACAAGCCTTCGCCTGCAAGACCGGATCGGCCATGGTGAGGCCGCCGGAACAGCGCTGCGGGATCTGGTAACGGAACCTTAGTCTACTGGGCAAACCGGCGCGGGATGTATCCCTCCAACGCACGCGCCGAGAGGCCCGGTTTCTTCACCTCGACCGAAAGGTTCTGCCAAGCCTCGCTGCTTCCTTCCGGCGGATAGAACGTCAAGACGTATTGGCTGCGCAGCTCGGCCAGAATGCGGCGGTAGACCGAGAACAGATCGTCGGCCGGCCCCGGATCGGCGCCCAGGCTCGCGTCGAGAAAGATCGCGTCGCCACCGGTCGCGTGGGCCAGGCGTTCCAGCTTTTCGCCCAAGGGCTCACGCAGCAGCGAGCCGGCTTTCCGCGCCGAGATCGAGGAGGAAAGGATCAGATAGACCGGGATGCCGCTCGCGCGCGCCGTGCGCAGGCAGTCGCCATACGAGGTTGGATCCTCCTCACCGACGCCGTCGGAATAGACGATCAGCGCCTTCCTGCCGGCGACGCCCGCCAGCTCGCGCAGGCTGAAGTTGACGGCGCTCCAAAGCGCCGTACCGCCGTCGGCGTGAAGCGAAGAGAGCGCCTCGGCTACGCCGAGAAGATCGCGGGTCGGACGCGCGAGCAGGCGCGGCGTACTGTCGAAATCGATCAGCAGGGCTCGGTCGCGCGACGCGAGCGAAGAGGTCAGGAGCGAGCGCGCCGCCCGTTCCACCCGCGGCAATTTCAAGAACATGCTGGCGGAGGAATCGACCGCGAGCGCCAAGGTGAGCGGCAAATCGCCGGCATCCGCGAAGCCCGCGATCTCCTGCGCGGTACCGTTCCGCTTCAACCGAAAATCCTCGCGCACCAGGCCGCGCACCGGATGGCCGGCGCGATCGGTGACCACCACCGGTACCTCGACCAGCCGGACGTCCACCCGCTCTCCGGAGGCGCCCGCGTTCATCAGCACCGCGTCGTCGACCACAGTGCCGTCGGCCAAGCGCGCCGCGACGCGTAGGAATCCCACCGGCCCGCCGCGCGGAACCGGCACCGCCCGCTTAAACGGCGCCTGATAGGCGGTCGCCGCCAGCTCGTCGTTCCAGAAAAACTCGACCCGATCGAGCCGCGCATCGGGCGCCATGCGGACCTCCGCCTCGACCTCGACCAGACCTTCGGCCTTGCCCGGCACCGGCCGGAGGATCTTCACCGCCAGACCGTTCTTCGGCCGCCGGGGGACCGGCGCCGCCCCGGTCCCCGGCGCGGTGGCGCCGACTTCGGCGATGTCCTCTCGACCGGGCGCACCCGGGGTCTCCGATCTTTCGATCAACGAGGCGCCCAGCAGGCCGGTGGCCGGATCGTCGACGATCAGCACACCGCCCCCCGCGTCGCCGGGTGCCAGCGACCAGCTCGCCACCCGCACGGTCGAAGCCTCCCCGGAAGTTCCTCCGGCCGCCGCTGCATCAGGCGGAACGAGCGCTTCGGGCGCAGCGAACAGATCGACGAGCCGCGTGTAACGAAGTGCCGGAGCGCCTGAGACCGCCTCGATCCGCGCTTCGATCCGCGCCGGGGTCGCCGTCCCGGGCGTCCCGGGCGTCGGAGCCGTCGAGGATTCCGCGGGGACCCCCGGGATCTCCTCGGCGCGCAGATCGAATTCGACGTCCAAATCCTCGCCCGCGAGCAACGCCCGGCCGCGCGCCGCCGCCACTTCGGCCGGCATTCCCGCTCCGATCCGGACAGGGGCGCGGACGATCCTCGCGCTCTTTTTCGCCCGCAGCTCGATCGTCGCCGAGCCTCCGGCCGGCAGCACCGGGCCGTCCCACGAAAGCTGGCGTCGCCGGCCGAACGAAGCGACGAGGGCGCCCACCTCCGCCCGTGTCGCGGCGAAGGCTCCCCCGGTTTCCTCGGCGATCCGGCGCAAGGGACCTTCCGGATCGGCGAGCGAAGGAAGAGTCACGGTCGGCTCGATCGGGCGAATCGGCACCGGCAGGCTCACGCGGCCGCCGAGGCCGCCCTGCGCCGGCGCCAGCCCCCAGCGCCGGGTGTCGGGCAGTTTTTCGTCCCCGAGCCGGAGCGAAAAGACGGTCCAACCCAGCTCGGCGGCGGCCTCTGCCGTCGCCCGCGAAGCCCGGTCGAGCGGCGGCGCGCCCGTTCTTACAACACCGTAGGCAGGCGCCGGATCGACGTCGTAGCCATCGCTTACCCAAAAGATCGCGCGCGGCCCCCGGCCCGCGAGGAACCCGGGCTCTGCGGTGGGCTCCCCGGAAGGTCGGGCCAGAAGCTCCAGCCAGCGATCCTGTTGACGTAGCGCGATCCGCTCTTCGGTGCCGAGAGCGTCTTGGGCATCGGCCCCCGGAAGATCGCCCGGCGCCGGTTCCCGAGCGGCGAACCGGGCGCGGGCCTGGCGTAGATCGTCGCGCCCCTCTGCCGTCACGAACAGCTGAGCGAGCGCCTCTTCGAGCGGCGCCACCGCGCGGGTCGGCGGAACCAGCTCGCGCGGTTCCGGCTCGGCCACAACCAGCTCGACCTCGCCGAGCGCCACCAGCGCCGGAAGCTGCTCGATCAGCGCATCGGCTGCTGCGCGCAAGGAACGCGTGCCGGTCGTCACCCGGTCGAAATAGAGCACGATCCGCCAGGGTGAGGACTTGGAGGGGGCACCGAGATCAGCGATCGGCTGCGGAGCCCCGCCGACCGTCAGCTCCAGATCCGCGAGGGTGAGATCTTCGACCGGGCGGCCTTTGCCATCGACGACGTCGATCGGCACGGAAAAATGGGTCGAGGGTGCGGATTGGGCCTGCGAAAGGACCGGGGCGGCAAGCAGAAGAGAGAGGGAGAAACTACGCAGGGAAGGCCACATCGCGATGAATTCTACCGCGCCGACGTGGTATTCTCGTATCCTACCCCAAAAAGGAGAATCCATTGAAAAAGTCAGCGCTGTTCGTGGGCGCCTTGTGCGCTCTCGCCTTCACCATTCCGTCCGTCGCTTCCGCAGCTAATGCCACCGTGACCGTCGCCAACCAGAGCGAGTGGGAAATCCACCAGTTCTTCCTCGCGCCTTCCGAAACCGACAAATGGGGTGCGGATCAGCTTAGCGATGAAGTCATCGGCAAGGGTGAGTCGTTCAAGTTGAACAACATTCCGTGCGACACCTACGACGTCAAGCTGGTAGACGAAGAAGGAGACGAGTGCGTCGTCGAAGCGGTCGACATCTGCGGCGGAAAAGGAACCTGGACGATCACCAGCAAGGCGCTGGTTGAGTGCCAGAAAGAAACGGAAGACGCGGAGTAGAGATCTACCCACCGCACCCTTTTTGACCTGACCGAATTCCACGGCGCCCCGAGCTTTCGGGGCGCCGGTTTCGTTTCAGGACAAAGTCACGAGGCTCCGGCCAGACCGCGTAGCGCATCGAGCGCGTACCAGAGGCCGAACAAAACTCCCGACACCCCGAAGATCGGCACCCACCGCAGCAGCAGCCGCGAGAGCGGCCCGCGCGCCAGGGCGTAGCCGAAGGCCGACGAGACGAGCGCCATCGAGACCGCCGTCGCGGCGGCGAAGAGAAACAGTGCGATCACGCCTTCGCCTCGCCCCGCGACCGCTCCGACCAGCAGGACACCGACCGCCGCGGAGCCCCCGACGCCGTGCAGCATGCCGATGCCGAACGCGGCGAGCGGCGAGCGGCCGAGCGTCTCGGCATGCCGGTGACCGTGGGCCTGCTTCGAGGCGTGATCTGCCGCAGCACGCAGCTCGTGGGCGTGGGGATGGGCGTGCGATTGCCCTTCGTGCTCGTGCGCATGGGCATGAAACGCGCCGCGGCGCCAGCGCACAAGAAGCCGCACCGCGAGAGCCACGATCACAATGCCGATCACGATCTCGGCAGCCGCCTGGACCGCCGCGGGAAGATAGCTGCGAAAGAGAATCACCGGCAGGCCGAAGACGAATAGCGTCGTCGCATGCCCAAGGCCCCACGACAGCCCGAGCCAGCTCGCCCGGCGGGTGCCCTGCCGCCGGTCGGACAGGACCAGCGTCGAGACCGCCGTCAGATGATCCGGATCGGTCGCATGGCGCAGGCCGAGCAGGAGCGCGACCAGCAACGCCATGGTTCCCGATGCGTGTTGTCCCGCCAGCCAATCGTCGATGCCGAACATGAGCGCCTTTCCTTCCCCGAGATCGCACCTCCGGCGGCGTTCCCCTAAGAGGAACCACCGGACAGAGAGCATTCTACGCGTCTCCGTCCGGTTTCGATTCGGTCAGGCTCCTGCGGCCGCAGCTTGCCCAGGCACCGCCGTCGATCCGTACCAATCCACCCGTCGCGTGATCAGCATCACCAGCGCAAGAATCAGGAACAGTCCGAGCGAACCGAGCAGCAGCGCGTAGTCCTCGGCCTGAAGCAGGACATACAAGTAGGCATAGAGAAGTCCGAGCACTCCGGCAAAAACAGCGACGCGTCCCTTGCCGCGCAGGACCGCCGCCGCATAGGAGCCTAAAAGGAGGACCGTGGCCCCCGCCGCCGCCAGGTAGGCGATCCCGAACACGAGCTGCTCGGCGAGCGAGAGCAGCAGCACGTAGAACAGGCAGAGCGCCGATCCCACCATCAGATATTGGACCGGATGGACCCGGATCGGCTGAAACAGCTCGAAGAGGAAGAACGTCACGAATGTGAGCACCAGAAACAGCGCGCCATATTTCACCGACCGTTCGGTCTGCTGATAGATGTCGACCGGCTGGACGAAATCGACTCCGAAGGAGGACCCGTTGATCGTTTGCGAAAGGCCCGCGGTCTCTGCCGAGGTCCAATGTTGCGGAAAGCTCCGGCCGTAATACGAAACGTTCCAAACCGCCTGAAAGCCATCCTTGCGGATCGCTCGCGTTTCCGGCAGAAACGCACCGACGAAGCTCGGGCTGGGCCACGAAGAACGCAGAGCCATGTGGGTCTGACGGCCGAACGGCATCAGGCGCAGGCCGCCGGAACCCGCAAGGTTCAGGCTTAAGGAGAACGGAAACCGCTCCCCCGCGGCGGGCAGCTTCCCGTCGTCGCCGAGCCGGAGCGGCGCGCGGAGCCCGGCACTCCAGAGGCCCGAATCGACGACGCCCGGAGCAAACGGTATCCGCCGGCCTTGCCAATCGAGGTCGATCCGTCCCCGGATGCCGCGCAGGTCGGGGATGCCGAGGCTCAACGACGCCCGCGACCAATAGACCTTGCTGACCGGTCCCGCATCGGCACTCGAGTCCCGCACCAGCTCGTCGAAGCTCGGGACCGCAAAAGCCCCCTGGAGCCGCAGATCCGCCCGGTAAACCACGACGTTGAAAATCCCGCGCGAGCGAAGCTCCGGAGAGACCGGACCGTCGACGGAGAGCGTTTCGGGAAGGAAGTTTGCGAGCTTTTCGCACGGGCGCGAGACGAAGACCTGAGTCCCGTTCTTTGACGTTTCCTCCATCGGACAAAGCGATTCGTAGGGAATCGACAACACCGGTCCGGCGAGCGTCTGCGTGGAGCCCCAGATCCCTGCGACCTCCTGCTGGACCGACAACTGTCGCTGCTGGCGTTCGAGGACCAAACTGTGGACCATGCCGAGCGGAATCAACAGCAGCAGGACCAGGATGCCCACTCCAAAAACCTTCACCAGCTTCGAGTCGCGCCACCGCCGAGGTCTTGCCGTTTCGAACATCGCTTCATCCCCCCAAGAATTCAGCCCGGCGGAGTGCCGGGCTCCAAGTTCGAGAGCGATTCGATCGCGTCGGCGGGGAGCGGAAGCGGCAGCGACAAGGAGAGAACAAGGAAGATCGTGGCGGAAATGTGGCGGGCGGCGAAACCTCCGGACCGCTGGGCTAAAGTGCCCGCCATGACGCCGCAAACGGGAGCCCGGATCGCCCTGGTCGAAGACGAAGTGGGCGTGCGCGAAACGATGCGCACGGCGCTCGCCCGCGAGGGATACCGGGTGGAGCCCTACGCCGACGGCCTCGCCGCCTGGCAGTCGTTCGAACGCGGGCTCCCCGATCTCGCGATCCTCGACATCCTTCTGCCCGGCCTGGACGGAAGAGAACTCTGCCGCCGCCTGCGCGCGCTCTCAGAAAGGCTGCCGATCCTGTTCGTCACCTCGCGCGACGAGGAGTTCGACCGGGTGTTGGGGCTGGAGCTGGGCGCCGACGACTACCTGTGCAAACCGTTTTCGATCCGCGAGCTCGCCGCCCGGGTGAAGGTCCTGCTCCGCCGCGCCGCCCTCTCCGCGGAGCCGGAAGAGACCGAGCAACTGCTCCACGTGGGTGCCCTCACCCTCGATCCGAAGCGCTACCGCGCCCGCTCCGGAGGGGCGCCGCTCGACCTCACGGTCACCGAGTTCACTCTCCTTCAAGCGCTCGCCCGGCATCCCGGTCACGTGAAGACCCGCGCCCAGCTGATGCAGGACGGCTACCCCTACGACGCCTACGTCAGCGAGCGGACGATCGACAGCCACATCAAACGCCTAAGGAAGAAGCTCGCGGAGGCCGATCCCGCCGGAGCCGACGCGATAGAGACGGTCTATGGCCTCGGCTACCGCCTTCGGGAACCGTAGCGATGCGCCCGGCACTGCCGTTCCGCCTTTCGACCCGGCTTCTGCTGTTCAACCTGCTGCTTGTCTTCCTGCCGGTCTCGGGGCTGTTCT
Organism: Thermoanaerobaculia bacterium; assembly: GCA_038250865.1. Taxonomy (GTDB): domain Bacteria; phylum Acidobacteriota; class Thermoanaerobaculia; order Multivoradales; family UBA5704; genus DASYKS01. The sequence goes on from JBBSBW010000013.1 coordinate 53,399, forward strand.
ATTTCGACTTCTATGAGCGCGAGTTGCTCACCCAGCAAGAGAAAGGGATGGTCCAGCAAGGGCGGCTTCTCGCCGCCGCCCTCGGCGGGCGCGAGACCTTGACCGCCGAGGACGCCACGGCGTTGCTCGGTCGGCTCGAAGCGCGGACCGAAAGCCGCCTGCGGATCTACGGAGGGGAAGGACTGCCGCTCGCGGATTCGAGCCGAACTGCGACGCCATCGCCGCCTCTGGCAGTCGATCGTGGCTATTCGGTCGACCCGGGCGGCGAAGTGGCGCGAGCCTCGCCCGAACGGCGCAACCCCGTCTATCGCCTGGGCGCAGCGCTTTTTCGACTCGCCGAACCGCTGCTGGAAGGAAGGAACGGAGAGAGCAGCGTGGCCCGAAGAAATCCGCCGGAAAGCGGCCTCAAGCCGGCGCTCGCCGCGGCCCTCGCCGGCCGCTACGGCGGAGGGGTCGAACGCTCTCCCGGCCAGCGGTCGCTCACCCTGCACAGTGCGATTCCGGTACGCGGAGTCGTCGGGAGCGGCGAAGGGATCGGCAAAGTTATCGGCGCGGTGGTCGTCACGCAATCGACCGTCCGCGTGCTGCGATCGCTCTACGCCGTGCGGCTGCGCATCTTCGAGATCCTGCTCATTTCGACCGCCGCCGCGATCTTGATCTCCATCCTCCTCGCGATGACGATCAGTCGGCCGCTCGCCCGTCTCTCCACCCAGGCCGCCGAGCTGGTCGACCGGCGTGGCCGTTTAAGAGGCCGCTTTCGCGGCTTGAAGCGCCGGGACGAGATCGGAGAGCTGGCCCGCGCGCTCGAAGCTCTCACCGCGCGGCTCGAAGGGCACCTCGGTTTCATCGAATCGTTCGCCGCCGACGTGGCCCACGAATTCAAAAACCCGCTCGCGGCGATCCGCAACGCGATCGAGTTGCTCGATGGAGAGGGCACGGCTGAAGAGCACCGGCGTCTCTCCGATCTCGCCCTCGCCGAGATTTCGCGCCTCGAACGGCTGCTCGGAAGCGTCGGCGAAATCACCGCGATCGACGCCCGCCTGGAAGCCGAACCGACCGAGCGGGTGGAACTGCAAGACCTGGTCACAAAGCTCGTCGAGGGCTTCCAGCTCCGCCACCCCACACTCCGCTTCGAGCTGGATGCCCCCGACGAAAAACTCTGGACCCGCGCCAGCCCCGATCGGCTCGCCCAGGCGTTCGAGAATCTTCTCGACAACGCCGCGAGCTTCTCGCCGCCCGAAGGCCGGATCGCCCTGCGCCTCCGCTCGACCGAAACCCAGGTGGGCGCGGAGATCTCCGATCAAGGCCTGGGAATCCCCTTAGCCGACCGCGACCGTGTGTTCGAAAGATTTTTCACCTCCCGGCCGGAAGGGCGCGCCGCGAGCCCCCACGCCGGCTTAGGGCTGGCGATCGTGCGGGCGATCGTCGAAGGCTACGGCGGCAACGTCCGAGCAACCGACGGGCGGCTGGACGGCGCGACGTTCGAGGTACGTCTGCCCCGAATCGAATAACGGTCCGCGGCAACGCCGATGCTGTAATCGATGAACCCGAACCCATCGCGGACAGGTGTAGAGACGTCCCCAGTCCTCAACCACGATCCTTCCCGGGTGCTGGCCGTCGGGGCGTCTCCTCGCTTAAGCCCCGTCAACGAGGAAGTCCAGCAGGAAGGCCAGCGAAACGCGTCAACGTCGACAAACCAGCAGGGTCGGACAGGTCCGCCTGCGAGAAATTAGGGAAAACGGGTCAGCCCTGCGGGATGGGATGTCGCGGGTTCGAACAGAGACGCCCCGACGGCCAGCACCCGGATGGGATCGTGGAAGAGGACTGGGGACGTCTCTACACCCCCACCCGCCGCCCCCCCACCACCGTAGCCACCGCCGCCCCCCTCAACTTCCAGCCGCCGAACGGCGTGTTCCGCCCCTTGCTGCGGAACGCCTCCGGGTCGATCGTCACCTCGCGGTCGGGGTCGAAGATCGTCACGTCGGCCGGTTTGCCCAGGGCGAGCGAGCCGACGGGGAGATTCAGCGCCTTAGCCGGGCCGATCGTCAGCAGCTCGATGAACCGCGACATCGAGATCAGTCCGGTGTGGACCAGACGCGTGAGGCAGAGCGGCAGCGTGGTTTCGAGGCCCAGGATGCCGAACGGGGCGCAGTTGTATTCGACGTCTTTTTCGTCCGCGTGATGCGGCGCGTGGTCCGAGGCGATGGCGTCGACCGTGCCGTCGATCAGCCCTTCGATCAGCGCCAGGCGGTCGGCTTCGGAGCGCAGCGGCGGCTTCATCTTGGTTTGGGTGGAAAAAGAGCTGCGGGCGACCTCTTCGTCGGTCAGGACCAAATGGTGGGGCGTCACCTCACAGGTGACCGGAATCCCCTTCTTCTTCGCCTGGCGGACCAGCTCCAAGCTGCGGGCGGTCGAAAGATGCGCCACGTGGTAACGGCCGCCGGTATCGTCGAGCAGGATCAGATCTCTTGCAACCATCACGTCCTCGGCCGAGCCGGGAATGCCTTCGAGGCCTAGCTTGGTGGACCACTCCCCTTCGTGCATCACGCCCTTGCCGGAGAGATGAAGATCCTCGGCGTGCTGGATCACCGGAATCCCGAAGTGCTGCGCGTAGAGGAGGGCGCGGCGCATCAGCTCGGCGTTCATCACCGGCTTGCCGTCGTCCGAGACCGCGACCGCTCCGGCCCCGACCATCTCGCCGATCTCCGCCAGCTCTTGACCGAGCAGCCCCTTGCTGATCGCCCCGATCGGATAAACCCGCGCGTAGCCCCAGCGCTCGGCTTCCGACTTGATGTGGCCGGTGACCGACCGGTTGTCGTGAACCGGGTCGGTATTGGCCATGCAGGCGACGGAGGTGAACCCTCCCGCCGCCGCCGCGCGGGTTCCCGTCTGAACCGTCTCTTTGTATTCGAAGCCCGGCTCCCGCAGGTGGACGTGGATGTCGATCAATCCCGGGCAGACGATCAGGCCGGTGGCATCGATCGTCTCTGTGCCGTTCCCAGAGGGCTCGATCCGCTCGGCAATCTCGGCCACCACCCCGTTTTCGATTCGCAGATCGAATCGTCCATCGAGCCCCTGGCTCGGATCGATCAGGCGGCCGCCGTGAATCAAGATCGCCTTCGTAGCGCTCATCGGTTCCCCTCCTCGTGCGCTCCGGACAAGAGGTAGAGGACCGCCATTCGCACGGCGACGCCGTTGGCGACCTGTTCCAGGATTACCGACCAGGGGCCATCGGCCACTTCGCTGGTGATCTCGACGCCGCGGTTCATCGGCCCGGGGTGCATGATGATCGCGTCGTCCTTAGCCAGCGACAGCCGCGCCTTGGAGAGACCGAACATCTGGAAGTACTCGCGCACCGAGGGGAACGCCGTGCCGCCCCCCCGTTCGAGCTGTATGCGCAGCATCATCACCACGTCGGCGTCACGGAGCGCCTCTTCGAGCGTATAGGCCACCTCGACGCCCATTTTTTCGATCTCGACCGGCATCAGTGTGCGGGGACCGGCGACCACCACTTTGGCGCCCATCTTGGTCAGCAGGTGGATGTTCGAACGCACCACCCGGCTATGGCCGATGTCGCCGACGATCGCCACTCGGAGCCCCGCGATCCGGCCCTTCTTCTGAAGGATCGTGAACGCATCGAGCAGCGCCTGGGTCGGGTGCTCGTGCGCGCCGTCCCCGGCGTTGATCACCCCCGATTTGAGCCTTCGGGCGAGCAGGTGCGGGGAGCCCGGATGCTTGTGCCGAATCACGATCATGTCCGGCGCCATCGCTTCGAGGTTCATCGCCGTGTCGATCAGGCTTTCGCCCTTCTCCAGGGCGGAGCCGGAGGCGGAGAAATTGAGCGTGTCGGCCGAGAGGCGCTTCTCCGCGATCTCGAAGCTCGACCGGGTGCGGGTCGAGGCCTCGAAGAAGAGGTTGATCACGGTTTTGCCGCGCAGCGTCGGCACCTTCTTGATCGGCCGCTTCTCGATCGCCTGGAGCGACAGCGCGGTATCGAGGATCAGCTGGATCTCACCGGCCGAGAGGTCGGAAATTCCCAGCAGATCCTTCTTGGTCCAGCGCACCGGGGCGGAATTCGGTTCGGAGATCATCAGGCGGCAGGCGTCCGTTCGAGGATTCGGACCTGTTCGGCGCCGCCGTCGGTCGAGGGGAACAGGACCTCGACCGATTCGTCCGCCGAGGTGTGGACCGTGCGGCCGACGAAATCGGCCTGGATCGGCAGCTCGCGGTGGCCGCGGTCGATCAGCACGGCGAGCTGTACCGCGCGCGGCCGGCCGTAATCGACCAGGTGATCGAGCGCGGCGCGCACGGTCCGCCCGGTGAAGAGGACGTCGTCGCAGAGGACGACGACCGCCCCATCGATCGGCGGCAGGTGAGTTTCTTTGACGATCGGATGCTGGCCGATGGTCGACAGGTCGTCGCGATAGAGGGTGATGTCGAGGATGCCGATCGGCACCGGATGCCCTTCCATCCGGCCGATCTCGGCAGCCAGCGCCTCGGCCAGCGGCACGCCGCGCGTACGGATGCCGATCAGGAGGAGGTCTTTGACCCCCCGATTGCGCTCGGCGATCTCCCCCGCCATCCGACGGACGATCCGCGCCATTTCGGGCGCTTCGAGGATCGTCGCTTTCGGCGTGAGCTTGTTCTGCATGTGTCCGGGACCCGGCGGAGAATATGGCGGGGAGGGCCGGCAGGTCAAACGGCTTCTGGCGCCCGGCTTCTGGCGATACAATCCTCGCTTCACCTGCGATCCGGCTCGTCTTTCTCGGAGATTCCCAGCAAATGACCACACCAGCCTCGGAGCCGACCTCTGGGATCGGCCGCTTTTTCAGGACCAACCGGCGGGAGATCCAGTTTCTCGTCCTGTTCGCCTTGATCCTGGGCGCAAGCTTCGCGCTGATCTCGGTCAATTGGGTGAACGACCATGTGATCGAGCCGTTCACCGGCGGGATCGCCTCGGCGAGCACCGGGGCGCTCAATCTGCTCGGCCAAAAGGTCCACCAGCAGGGCACGCTGATTCAAGGTCCGCGTTTCGCGGTCAACATCAAGAACGGCTGCAACGGGGTGGAGGCGATGCTGATCTTCCTCGCCGCCGTGCTCGCGTTCCCTGCCCCCTGGAAATCCAAGTTCGCCGGCCTGGCGCTCGGCATCGTGGCGATCCAGTTGATCAACCTGATCCGCGTGGTCGCCCTCTACTTGACCGGCGTCTACTTTCCCAAGATCTTCAACGCCTCGCACACCGTGATCTGGCAGACCATCGTGGTTCTGGCGAGCGTTCTGCTCTGGATCTACTGGGCGAACCGGCTGCCCCGGCCCGCTCCGGCGGGCGACACCGCGGCATAGGGAACCCGCTCCTCCGAGTGTCGCCAACCATGAGAGAGCTGACCGAGCCGCAGGCCGAAGCCCCCCCGCCGTCCGCACCGCGCATGCGCGGTCTGGTGCGGAACCTGCTGCTCCTGATCGTGCCGGTCGCGGTCGTCTGGTATCTCGTAACACCGCTCTACAACCGCCTGCTGCTCGGAGCGGCGCAGACCCTCCTTCATTGGACCGAGAGCCCCGACGTCACGAACCTGCTGCCGCGCGACAGCCAGTCGGCGTTCATCCAACGGCGCGACTTTCCGCCCTCGAAAAGCCTGGTGCATGGGTTCCAGCTGACCGACGTCCATTTTCACCTGATCCTCGTCGTAACCCTGTTTCTCGCCGTTCCGGGCATCCCCTGGCGCCGCCGGCTGGAGAACCTCGCCTGGGCGGTCGGGATCACCGTTTTCTTCGACGTGCTGCTGGTCTTCTTCATCGTCAAGGCCACCTACGCCACGGGCCTCGGTCCCTGGAGCGCCGCCCACTACGGCTCGTTCGCACAGAACTTCTACGGTCTCTCTAAACACCTCATGGACCTACCGTTCAAGCTCGGCCTGCCGTTCCTGCTCTGGGCCGGCTTCTACCTCGGCGACCTGCGCGGCGACCGGGTCGAACCGGTACCGGCCCAGGCCCCCCGAACCGCCCCGCTGCCGCGCGCCAAAAAGAAGCACCGATGAGCGGAGCGATGACTGTAACGCGCGCGATCGTCCGGCCGGTCTCCCGGTCCCTCGCCCATTGCGAGCTGTCCTTCCGCGACCGCGAGCCGATCGATCTATCGAAAGCGGCCGAGCAGCACCGTACCTACGCCGCGGCACTCGAAGCCGCGGGCCTCGCCGTCGAATGGCTATCCGAGCTGCCGGACCAGCCGGACGCCGTCTTCGTCGAAGATCCGATCGTCGTCCTCGACGAAATCGCGATCGTCGGCCGGCCGGGAGCAACAAGCCGCGAGGGTGAGGTCGAGAGCGTCGCCGAAGCGGTCGGCCGCCACCGACCGCTGGTCCAGCTCCCCCCCGAAGCCCGCCTCGAAGGGGGCGACGTGATGCTCGTCGGCAAGACGCTCTACGTCGGCCGCTCCGCCCGAACGAACGCCGCGGCGCATGAGGCGCTGGCCGAGATCCTCCGTCCGTGGGGTTACACGGTGGTGCCGGTCGACCTCAACGACTGCCTGCACCTGAAGACCGGCGTCACCTACGCGGGAGGCGATTGCTTCCTCGCAAATCCCGCGTGGGTGGACATCTCCGCGCTCCAAGGAGCCGAGATCATCTCCCTACCGGTGGAGGAGCCCTGGGCCGCGAATACGCTCACCGTCGGAGGACGGGTCTTGCTCCCCGCGGGCTTCCCCCGCACCCGAGATCTCCTCGCCGGTCGCGGACACGAGGTGGTGACGATCGACGTCTCGGAGCTTCAGAAGGCGGAGGGGAGCCTCACCTGCCTGAGCGTGCTGTTTTCGGGCTGATCCCCACTGGATCGCCTCCGGGACGCGCTTCCGCGGTGTCCGGGTGTGCAGCACGGCGACCAAGTCGCACAAACCGAGCGTCCGGAACCGGGTACACAGAGCTGTGCTGTGCAGCAAAGCGGTTTTGCTGCACAACACAGCTCTCGGCGACCGGTTCCCAATCTGCGGTTACCGGGTGGGAGCCGCGATTCCGCACAGGCTCGATGGACGCTTGTACAAAACCGGAGCTGTGAAGAGGTGCGCGGAGGCCGCAAAGGACAGTTCGTCCTCTCAAAGGTGGTTTACGGACGCTGCGTCGCACAAAGCGGCCGGCGCGACGCACATCATTGGGTGAGAGGAGTAGTGGCTAGCTGAAAATCTGTACAGCACAGACGCTGTGTTGCACATCGCAGCCTCTGGGAACTGGTGCGGTGACGGAAAGCAGTGGTTCCCGGCACCTACTTCGCACAATAGCGACTCGATCCTGCACAGTGGGACGAGCGGTCACCGGTCGCCAAGGCGGTTTCAGTGCCAGCCCGCCTCTAGCTCGGAGATCGACGCCTCGATCTCGGCGTCGGATTTACCCATCTCCTCAAGCAATGCCCGATAGTTGTCGAACGCAGTACGAAGGTGCGGATGCTCGTGGCCGGTGCGATGGGTGAAATCAAGGAAAATGACCAGGTGGCGCCGCATCAGCGGCTCCGCCTCCCCGAGACGGTCCGTCGCCTGGAGCAACAGGGCCAGGTTGTTGAGGTCTCGGGCGACGTTGGGGTGATCCGCCCCGAAGCTCGCCTCGTCGATCGCCAGCGACCGACGCATCAGCGGCTCGGCCTCCCCGAGACGGTTCGTGTCCTGGAACAACTGGGCCAGGTTGTTGAGGGCGATGGCGACGTTCGGATGATTCTCGCCGAGGCTGCTCTCGAAGATCTTCACCACCCTCGCCATTAGCGGCTCTGCCTCCCCCAGACGGTTCGTAGACTGGAGCAACTGGGCCAAGTTGTTGAGGACGCCAGCCAAGTTGGGGTGCGCTCCGCCGGAACTGCACTCTAAAATCGCTACGACCCGCCTCATAAGCGTCTCGGCCTCCCCGAGACTGTTCTTCGCCTTTAGCAACTGGGCTAGGTTGTTGAGGTAGGTCGCGACTTCGGGGTGATTCGCTCCAAGGCTCGCCTCGGCGATCGCCAGCGCCCGACGCATCAGCGGCTCGGCGTCCCCGAGACGGTTCGTACTCTTTAGCAACCAGGCCAGGTTGTTGAGGCGGGCCGCGACTTCGGGGTCTTCCCCTCCAAGGCTCTCCTCGACGATCACGAGCGTGCGCCGCATTAGCGGCTCGGCCTCCGCGAGACGGTTTGCGGCCTGGAGAAAAACAGCCAGTTCGTTCGTCAACCTCGCCGTAGGATTGGTGATCCCGGCGCCGTCGGCGAAGAAGACGACGGCTTGAGCGTGGGGGGAGAGCGGCCGGAGAAGCGGCCAGGCGCGCACGTCGTCGCCATCCCCGATGAAGGCCCCATTCACCCAGCTGAGAGCCTCGGCGAGGCGGATAGTTTTGAGGTCTCCTCGGAGGCTGCAGCGGGTCACGTCTTGCACGAGGCGGTGAACGATGAAGGTCGGCGCGTCGTTCGCGCGGGTCACCAAGGAGTAGGTCGCCAGCTCGGCCAGGGTGGCGGGCGGATCCGGATCGATCTCCTCTTCCGAAAGGCCGGGCACCGGCACTTCCAGAAGTGACTCTGGAATGGGCTCCGGCCCCAGCCAGGCCAGCCGTTCGAGCAGCCGGCGAGCAGATGCCCCAAGTTGGTCGACCGAGGTCTGCCAGGTGACGGCGACGCTTGCGGGGTAGTGACTGACCTGAGGGTCGAACCAGGTCAAAACATGCTCGTGCCGCGAGCGCCATTCTTCGAGGTAGCCAGCGAGGGTCAGCTTCCGCTCGGCGATGTAGGCGCCGGCCTGTTCCAAGGCGAGAGGAAGGAAGCCCAGCTCGCGGGCGAGTTGGAGGGCTTGAGCCTCATCCTCCCCCGTCTTCCTTCGCGTGGTCTCGGTGCGCGCGAGCAGGAAGGAACGTGCGTCGTCCTCCGCCAATACATCCAGTTCGATCGGCTCCACTCCCGCCCCCCACCGGGCGAGACGGCCGGTGAGCAGCACATGGCCACCGTGAAGTCTGGGAATCAGCTCATTCACGGCCGCAGCGGCTTCTTTCGAGTCGATGTTGTCGAGGATCACCAACCACCCCGGCTGCTCGGCGAGCCGGCTGAGGACGGCCGCCACCTGGATCTCTTCTTTAGTTACGTCCTGCTCCGGGAGGTTCAGAACCGAAGGCGCGCAGAGCGCGGCGAGGTTTCGGTGCAAATCGCCCGGCTTGCCAACGCGCACGAACAGAACGGCCGAGTACTCCTCCGCGTAGCGCCAGGCGTATTCGATCGCGAGGCGGGTCTTCCCCACTCCGCCGAGGCCGTGGACCGCTTTCCCCGCGATAGCGGTCGCCTTCCCGCTTTTTCCCTCGGTAAGCTTTTGGTGGAGGGTGGCGAGAACCTCCTCGCGCCCTTGGAAAAGATCGCCGAGGGAGCCGAGAGGGAGGCTGATCACGCGGCCCACCCGCGAGGTGTCCGGCGGTAGCCCGAAGAACTCGGCAAGCAGAGTCGGATGGCGCTTCACCATCCGGTCCAACTCATTACCGCTCCAGAAATGGCAGGTCGCTTCGTCGCCCCACACCGATCGGATCGCAACACGCGTTTTCGCACCGACCGCCCGCGACACCACGAACACCAGCTCATCGGGCTGCTGCTCCACCGGCAAGGCGCGAAGCTTTGCGATCTCCTTCTTGGCGTGCGACAGGGAAAACGCCCGAACCCGCTTGCACTGGAAGACCCAACAGCGCCCGTCCTTCCAACCCACGACATCGCGACCGCCTTCACTCCCCGCTTCGCCGAGGTTCGCCAGTCGTTCGAACTTCTCCTCAGCGGCGAGCCACAGACAGAGCCGCTCGAACTCCCCCGGCCCGAGCGCCGCGAACGGGAGAGGATGCTTCGAGCCGGTCCGGACGGGCTTCTTCGAGGTGGCCATGGCGTGATTGAGCGTTGATTGTAGCGCGGAGAAAGCTCCGCCCGCGGTGCGGGAATCTCTTTTGAAGGCAAGGCCTCGCCAAAGTCCGGGCTGCTCAGCCCTCACCCCCCGCCGGGCTCCGGGGTGCGCGTCGGAATCGACCGCGAGGAGGCGGCCCGGCAACCCAAGAGACCGGCCCAACGGGCCGGGAGAAACCAGCCCAGGGCTGAGGCCGAAGGCCGATGCCCTGGGTCAAGGATCACCACCTCCTGGCGGCCTGAAAGGCCGCGAGAACCTAAGGTCGACAGATCCGCGGACTCCGTGCGTTCCTGGAGGCCTATGAAATCGAACTTGACGAGCGCTACGTGTGGGCCTGAAAGCTCTCGCGGCCTTTCAGGCCGCCTTTCCGTGGGGTCTTTCATCCCAGGGCATCGGCCTTCGGCCTCAGCCCTGGGCTAGGTTCTCCCGGCCCGTTGGGCCGGACGGGGCCGCCCGCAACAGCCTGGCGTGGAAAGGCGGCGAGCTGACCTACACCTGCACCCCACCGGGCTCCGCAGGCGCGGACTTTGACGAGGCCCTGCTTTTGAAGGTACGACCGCTTGGTGGAACGGTGAGCCGGGATTAGACTAGCCGATCAAACATAGGCCCGCTATCGCTCTTCCGAACAGGAGACAAACATGCAACGAGTCACGGGTATCGGCGGCATCTTCTTCCACTCACCGGATCCCGTTACGCTGAGAGCCTGGTACAAGGAGCACCTTGGAATCGACGTGCAGGATTGGGGTGGAGCCTCATTTCGGTGGACCGATTCGGAAGGAAAGCCAACCGCGGGAACTACCGTTTGGAATATCGGTAACGCAACAAGCAATTACTTTGCTCCGGGTACCGCAACGTTTATGGTCAACTATCGAGTTGCGGATCTTCACGCGCTGGTCGAGGTCTTGAGGGCCGAAGGCTGCAACGTGCTCGACAAGGTCGACGAGTCCGAGTACGGCAAGTTCGCCTGGGTCATCGATCCGGATGGCAACAAGGTGGAACTCTGGGAACCACCCGCCGGGGAGTAAATCGGCGAGGAGCGCCCCGGAATCTAAGGAACCGAGAGGTTACCGAGCAAATAGCTGCTCAGGACGCTCAAGATCCGGCGGTGGCGTTCGATGGAGACGGAACCGATGGTGCCGATGATCTTCGTCCGATGAAGGACATTGAGAAAGTCGAGCCGGAAGAGCGAGGGGGAGAGGAGACCGCTCGAGCGGAAATCCGCATCGGCAGGCACGATCAGCTCGTCGAAGCCGGGAATGCGTCTTTGAAGCCGAGAGCTGATCCCGCAAACGAGGAAGTCCTGATGACGAGGCATCTCCCGCAGGAGCAAGATAGGACGGTTTTTCTTCTCGCCGTCAAGCTGAGGGAGGGCCGCAACCGCGACGTCACCTTCCCTCATAGTCAGGGTTGGGCTCTTTGATCAGGTCCAAGGAATAGTCGGGCTCGTCTTCCCCATAGGCTCTCGCGAGGGAGGAAGCCGCCAAAAGGAACCACGACTCTCGCTCTTCCGCCTCTTCGCTTTGGGGCCGGATGGTGACCGTCAAAGGAGCGCCCCGGTCCAGCTTGCAAGGTTCGTCCAAACGGAGGCTCTCTCCGTCGAAATGAGCGCGCAAGGTGACCGCTTTCATGGCACACAAGATAGCACGCCCGCTTTGGACTCCGTGGCGCCTCGGCGCCCGCCCTACTTCTTGAAGCCCCCCGCCCGCACCGCATCCTTCGGGCGTTCCACCCCCGCTGCACTCGCCTCAACCGCCACCATTCCAGACGACACGACCGACAACTTCCACCCCTCCGCCCGCGTGCCGGTGAAGTTCGTGTGGCCGGCGAGGAAGAAGAGGCGCGAGGTATCCGGTCGGTTGGGGGTCGAACAGAAGCGATCCTGGAGATAGAACGGCGGGATCGACTGGTAGTAGAGGGTAACCCGCACGGAGGCCGGCGTGCCTTTCAATGCTTTGAGCGGCACGGCGTAGGTCAGCTCGTCCCCTCCCCCGCCTTTGCCTCCTTCGGAGACCGGCTTGTACCAGGGATCGTTCACCGTTCCGCCCTTGCCGTCCGGCAGATCGGGCAGGATACGGTGGATCAAATCCGCGACGGAGAGCTTCGGACTGCCCAGGCCGGTTTTTTCGCCGAGCGCCAGGCTCGGCGTCCAGCCGCGCGGCAGGAGGCGGTTGTCTTTCGATTCGTTTGCGAGCGAGAGGAAGCTGGTCGTGAGCCGACCGCGTGGATCGCGCACCAGCTCTTGGTAGATCTGGACCTGATCCTCGCGCGTTATGGTCTGGTAATGCGGCTGGATCTTCTGCTGGTCCCCCGGGATCGGCGTGCAGTCGTTGCCCCACATGAACTCGCCGTCGATCGGTGCACCGTCCGGCGCAACCAGAACCCCCGTATCCGTGGTGCGGCCGGAGACCCAGAGGTCGTTGCCCGCGGCGTCCAGCACCTCGAAGGTTAAGAACGCGCGCCGGAAGCCCACGCCCGAGGGGAATTTGTGCCCCGCCATATTCTCGACCTTCACCTCGGCGACGAGCGAATCCGCCGTGGTCGTCACTCCGGTGACCGTGGCGGTGGCGGTTCCCGCGTCCGCCTGCTGGATCATCGAGTTGTAGGTGGTCGCCAACGGTGCGATCCCCGTGCCGCCAAGCATCGGGTCCTGAATGCGGATGCCGAGGATGTCCGGGAACTGTTGGGCGAACAGGTTGAAGAAGACGTTCAGGCCCACCAGCGTGTGGCGGCCATAAGGAGTCCGCGCCTGAAGGTCGATGTCCGACTGCGCCAGCCGCTCCTCCGTCTGCGGCATGTTGCTCGCCTCTTGGATCGAGGCGATCTTGGTCGAGAGAGGCGATTCGAGCCCCGGGTACGACGACGCCATATGGCAGTTCTGGCACGATTTCGGGGTCGGCCCGCCGTCGCGGAAATCGCTGAATACCCACTCCGGGTAGGTCGCCTGCTCGATGATGATCTCGGGCTTTTTCGTCCCCGGCCGAATCCACGGCCTATCGCCGTCGAACACCGGCAGCACGACGCTGTGGCAGCTGCCGCAGACCTTCGACGAGCGGACTAATGGGTATTCGATCGGCTTGGCGCCGAGCGAGTGATCCATCGGCACCTGCTGCGGCTTGTCGAACGGCCCGTGGAGGACGTCGTTGGCGCCGGTCCGGAAATCTCCCGTGAAGGTATGGCCGATGGGGGTCTTCTCATCGATCTCGATGTGGTGGCAGGTGGTGCACGAGACGCCATCGCGCGCCAGACCGCCGAATTTCGCGTTCTTCTTCTCCTCGTCGGTCGTCGCCTGGAACGGGATTGCGTTCACCTGGTCACGGGTGAACAGTCGGCGCGGCACGATCGGCTGCGAGTTTTCGTTCAGCCCCAGAAGGTTGCTGTTGTTGCAGACCTCGTTCGCCTTCTTCGGGTCGTCCGGAAACTGGTCGAGGCAGAACTGCCGCTGCCCCATCACGCCGTGGCAATGCAGGCAGATATCCGGCGCGAGCTTCGCGAGCGCCGGGTGGGCCGCCTGCTCGGTTTCGAGCTGCGAGAAGAAGATCGGATCGCGGCCGGCGAGCCCCATCGGCGAGCCGCGCCATTCGCCGTACTCGGCGATGTTCACCAGGTTGGTGAACGCCGGCTGATCGGGCTTCTGCACCGTCATGTCGAAATGGATGCCGGTCGAGCCCGCGGCGTGGCAGCCGACGCATTGGTCGGAGGTCAAGAACGGCGGCGGCCCCTCGGGCCCCGCGAGCCGGTGGTCGTAGACCTCCGGCGGCATGTAGAGGTCGGTGATCGTTTTCGAATCGGGCGGCACGATCCGCTTCGCCTGGAACGTCTGGAGGAACGCCGCGGAGTAGTCGGTGCCGGGCTGGCTCACCCGGTTGACCTTCGGATTCGGCCAGGGGACCTTGTTCCACGGCACCAAGCCGGCCACGGCTTTGAGATCCTGCCCGACCTCGAACTTCTCGTGCTCGGAGATCGTCTCCAAACTCTCCGTCGGTGAGTGGCCCGCGGCCATCGCGATCGGCGGCTGGTCTTGGAAGTAATACTTGGTGAAGGTGTCGGGGTTGCCGAGCACGTTGTTCAAGTCCGAAAACGTGGACTCGGATTTGGCCGAGGCGTGGCAGTTCACGCAGTAGAAGCCGAAGCCCATCCACGGATAGGGCAGGTTCACCGGCGGCGGCCAGTCGAGTTGCGAAAGTTCCGTCGCCTGCATGGGCGGTTCCCAGTTGCCCCAGAACCAGCCGTCTTTGGAGGCCTTCGCATCCTTGACCATGGTGGCGAAAATGTTCGCCTCGCCCGTGGGGATCGACGGGTTCTCCAGATCCGACGCGTTGGTCGCACCGTACATCAGCTTCAAGATCATCGAGCCGTCGGAAATCGGCGCGGGCTCTTGGCCGTCGAGCCGGCAGGAGGGGCAGCTCTTTTTGCACTCGGCGACGAACTGCTTCTCGTGCGCCGCGTCCCGCTCGCACATCCAACGATAGACATCGGGCGAGTAGTAGATGACGACCGTTTGGTGAGTGCCAAGCGTCGTCCGGATCCACGCAGGGATATGGGGATCGCTCCCGGGGCCCAACGCCGCAACGGTCGGACCGGTCGGGCGGAGCTGCTTGTCGTGCGGCCAGCCCAGTTTCTTGTAGCACTCCGCCCGCAAGAACCGGCCAAAGATCCGCTCGTACTCCGACTTGGCGAACGGGAAGGCGCTGGGCAGCGGCAGCGCCGCCGAGCAGTCGTCCACCCCGGAATCCGCCGGCTGCGCGCCGACCTTCGATACCGGCCCGAACGCCGGGATCGCGAAGGCGGCAAAAAGCGGCAGAAGCAACGACCAGAGGGCTCGCTTGGACGGCATTGCACACCTCCCCGAGAAATCAACTCGGCGAATAGTCCCTGGAAAGCAGCCGCGCCGCCAAGTGAATCGACGCTGCCTGATTGCTACGTTATCTGAGCTACACGGAATGATAACACCGCGGGCCGCCGGGCGCCTCCTCCGGCCAGCCGATAGCCAAGCTAACGCTCACCGCCTATGGCTTGTCCTTGTTTGAGAGCGGCAACTTCTTGACCGCACGATCGAAGTCGGATTCAAGGTTCCGATCCTCGACACGGCGAAACTCGGCGAGTTCGCTCTCCGCGTGAGATCTGGCCAACTCGGCCGAGACTCTGCCCGCGCCCCGTAGGATTTCGCGGTCGTTCAAGGTCAAGAATCCTTCCAGCTTAGCGATCCAATCGCTCATCCGCATCGGAATTCGCTGCTCGGCCTGCGACACGGCAAAGATCAAATACTGCTCGACCAGGTTGTTGAGCGCGCGCAGCTCCGGTTCGTTCAAGTAGTTTTTCGCGATCGCGACATCCGTCTTCCGGATGCGCGCCCCTTCCCAGATGGTGAGGCCCATGTTGGGCAGCTCGCGGCGGGCGCGGGACACGATGACCTCGGCGGCGGTCTGGCCGTGAATCGCGAAATGCACCTTGTTTTGCACCGTGGCGAAGAACTCCTGAGTAGCCGGAACATCCTTGTCGTAATCGATGCTCGTGGCGTAGATGTCGGTGATCTTCTGGTAGAACCGCCGCTCGCTCGTGCGGATGTCCTGAATGCGCCGGGTCAGCTCTTCGAAATAGTCGTTCCCCGCGTTCGGGTTCTTAAGCCGCTCGTCGTCAAGCACGAAACCCTTGACGATGTACTCCTTGAGCTTGTCCGCGGCCCACTGGCGAAAACGCACGGCTACGGGGCTACGCACCCTAAAGCCCAAGGATAGGACCATGTCGAGGTTGTAGTGCGCCACCTCATACCCCTTACCGTCGGCGGCAGTTGTTCGGAAAAGCCGAACAACTGAGCCCTCCTCCAATTCTTCGTCCTCAAAGATGTGCTTGATGTGCTCGCTGATCGTCCCCTTGGCCTTGCCGAACAGCTCCGTGAGCTGTTTCTGGTTCAGCCAGACGGTTTGATCTTCGAGGCGCACGTCGAGCTTCGTGCGACCGTCCTCGCTCTGGTAGATGAGGAATTGGTTCGTCATAGGAGCATCCCGAAGCACTGTATCGATGGGCACCGCGTCCGGGACGGGATCATACTTCGCCGGCAGGGAGGGACTCTCTGGGTCCGGATTGCGCTTTCGGCCGTTGGAAACCGCTTGTGGGCCGGAGGGGCTCCATTTCCGCCACCCACCTTTTATCCGGACCGGCGCAACCCGCGCAGAAACGCGCCGATGTGCCGGCCCATCTGCGCGGTGATCGGCGCGGGGATTTTCGGTTCCGAGACGCGGCGCCCTTCGGTGATCGTTCCGGGCCAGGGCTCTTCGAAATGCTCGATTTCCCCCGGGCCGGTCGCCCGTTCGAGGAGGTCCAACGCCCGCAGGATCACGCGGCGCTGCATGTCCCGATCGTTGGCCGAACCCAAGGCATGGCCGAACGGAAACTCGGCCGCGAGGGTGCGCGGCGCGCCGATTCGCTCAGCCCAGAACGGCATGTTGGTGACGACCACCGTGGCGATTCCCCCCGCTTCGAACAGACGTGCCAGCACGGGCACGTTGGCGGTGCATTCCGGTCAGGCCGAAGTGAGGAGGACGCCGTCCACCCGGTCGGCCTGGAGCGCGGCGAGAACCTCGGGGCCGTATCTCTCTTTCCATCCGGAGTGATCGGCGGGGAAACCCTGGTAACCCATGAAAGAGTAGGCGTTGGCCGCTAGGCTTCCCACCCGCCCTTCGGCCACCAGTTCCTTCATCCGCTCGATCGGCAGGAGGATGTTCGGGTCGGCGAGCACGTCCGTCGGGTTGATGTGGAGATGGCTCACCCCGATCTCCCGCAAATCCATCTCGGTCGGCAGCACCCGATAGCTCGGATCGCCCCACGCCGGCTCGCGCCGCTCGCGCTCCTGATCAAACGGCAAGTCGTGGCCGCGGTGGAAAAGCCCGCCCGTGGTCACCAGCGAAAGCCGGCTTTCGGCAAGCGGCTTGCCCAGCGGCGAAAACGGAATCGGCAGTTCCTTCCTCACCCAGGCGAGCCGGTAGTACCGCTTGATCAGCGGCGAGACGAACCGAAAGCTGTCGACTTTCATCATGCAGGCTCCTTGTTCGGACTTGCGACAGCCAGAACACCGGCCCCTGCGGACAGGCAGAGGGTATTCGCCGATCCGGCGCTCGTGGATCAGGCTGTAGAGAGCCGCCGTTCGCAGGACCCGCTTCCCGGACGGGAATCGCGGTAGCATCCCAGCAAAGAGAGAGCCTACTTCAAAGGATCCCCCATGACACACCGCGGTCGTGTTCTCGCTTTCGCCGTCTTCCTTCTCGCCGTTCCTTCTTTCGCCACGACCGTAATCGTCCCCACCGATCAACCGACGATTCAAGGGGCGGTGCTGGCGGCGCAGGGAACTCCCGGCGGCACGGTGATCGTCCAGAGCAACGCGACGTTCGTAGAGACGGTGACGGTGACTCAATCAGTCGTTCTCGAAGCAGGGGCGGGATTTTCTCCCTCCCTGGAAGGCGCCGGGCCCTGCGGCGGCATCGGCGGAAATTGCACGCTGGACCTCCGACCGAACGTACCCGGACCGCAGATCGCCGTCCGCGGCCTGCGCATCCTCCCCGGCACGAACCCGACCGATCTGGTGAAGATCGAAAACCAGAGCGCCGATGCGGCGACGATCGAGCTTACCGGCCTGACGCTCCTGAGCTCAGGCAACGACCCGATCCGCGGGGTAACGATTCGCTCCTCGGGCGCCGCCAACGACGTGACGATTCATGGCGGCTCGATCACCGTCGGCGGAACTCCGAAGTTTCCAACCACCGGGATCGACATGACCGGCGCGGGGGACTTAAAGGTCGACGGGCTGGTCATTCTGACGCTTGACGGAACTACCGCGGGATTTTCAATCGACGGGCCGCCCGGGCGGTCGACGTTTACCATGACCGGTTCCCAAGTGACCGTCACCGCCCCGTCGGCGAGCTTTGGGGCACTCGTGGGGCGTCTGACGGGCGACGTCGATGCCACCCTCTCCCACAACCTCTTCCGCATGCTCCCGACCGACATCGCGTCGACCGAGGGAATCCACATCGGCCTGTCCGGACCCGCGGGCGGCGCCCATATCGCGACCACGCTGCTCCTCGACGCCAACCGATTCGAGAACCCGACCGCGGTCATCGGAGGAAGCGGCGTCACCTCGTTCGCAAGACCCCAGGATACGACGGTCCTGGTCGCGACCAACAACATTCTTCGAAACTTGGTCGTCGCCTTCGTCGCGGACCCCACCCAGGGGCCGACCGGGCTCGGCGGCATCACCGATTCGACGATCGTAAATAACACGATCGACGGCGGCCAGAGCGGGATCAGTTCCCAGATTGAAGACGGCACCGACGTGCGATTGAGAGCCTTCAACAATCTGATCACGAACTCGCGCTTCTCCGGGATCTCAGCCCTCTTTTTGGGAGCGGGCGGCAGCTTCCTACTCGCCGATGACTACAACGGATATTTCATGAACTCCGGCGGCAACTATTCCGGCATCTCGGGCGGCGGCCCTCACGACCTGGATGCCAACCCGTTGTACCTCGACCGTGCGGCCGGCGATTTCCGGCTGCGAGGCGCCTCGCCGATGGTCGATTCCGGAACTAACGGCGCGCCGCAACTGCCGGCGATTGATTTTGCCGGCAATCCGCGCATCATCAACGGCACGGTCGATCGGGGGGCCTTCGAACGGGGATTGGGAATCCTCGACGTGCCGGCGCTCGGCGGACCCGAGCTCGCTCTCCTCGCGCTGCTTCTGGCGGGCGTCGCGCTCCTTCGACTGCGCCCCGCCCGCCTTCGCTGAAGCCACGAAAAAACTTTGGAGTGCGCCGACGCGTCGGCGCTTTGGGGCGAGCGTGGTGAAGTAGCGACTTCGGTCAAAGCGGCGACGCGTCGCCGCACTCCAAAGGGATCCGCGGGAATATTTAACCCTTCGTAGAGCCCAGCCCCAGCCGCTCTCGCTACCCCCGCTTCGTCCCCGCCGCCAGCAGGCTCCCGAGCAGCTCGCCCCCTTCCGGCACCAGGGTCACGCGGGCGCCCCCTTCGACGATCCGCTGCGTCTCCAGGATTTCGAACAGCGCGGCTTCGATCTCCGGGTCTTGCGAGATCGAGTTCAACGCCGCGCCGACGATCCGCGGCCGCATCGCGCTCGCCTTCGCGAATTCGATCGCCGCCTGGCGCTCTGCCGTGCTGGTGATGATGCTCACCTGGTTGGCACCGTCCTGCTTGATGGCAGAAGTGACTTGGCGCAGGCGGTTGACCACTTTCTCCTCGATCTGCCGGATCATGCCGCCGTCGCGGAAATGCACCTTGCGGATGTAGATCGAGCCGAGCTTGTAGCCCCACTCGTGCGACTTTTCCGAGACCTCCGCGCGCACCGTTGCGCTCATCTGATGGCGAGTCTCCAGCATGTCGGCGAGCTTCATGTTGGAAAGGCAGCGGACGGTCGCGTTGCTGACGTTGGCGCGCAGCGACCCGCGCGGGTCGGTGTTCTTGAATAGGTAGGCGACCGGGTCGCTGATGAACATCTCGTACCAGACCCCGATGCCCATCGGCGCGCCCTCTTCGGAGTTCACCGGTTGGCTGCGCAGGTAGTCCTGGTCGAGCCGCATGTCGAGCACGTGGCACTGCCCCATCCAATTGACCAGGAAGGCGGAAGGTCCGAGCTTGAAGAGAAGGATGTGCAGCCCCGGCTCGTCCAGGATGCCGATCACCTTACCGAACAGCACGTAGACCCGGCAGGTGCGCTCGTCGACGATCGCGTAGAGCCCGAGAACGCGCACCAGAAACAAGAAGGCGGGCACCAGGAATAGCATGACCAGAAAGGTGATGAACGCGGCGATGAGGAAGTTCATCGCTTCACCTCGATGAACGCATCCTGCGCCTTGCCGAACAGGCCGAGGCGCACGTTGCGCAAGTAGGCCGAGAGCGAATGGGGACCCTGCTTCTTCAGATCTCTCAACTGCTCGGCCAGCCGCGCCAGCGGCTCGACCTCCCCTTCGGCCTTGAGCGTTTCGATCTCGACCGCGCGCTTGGACTGGACGATCTTCTGATCGGCCGCCGCGTGCGCCAAGCTGATGTCGGACGAGACGTGGTTGTGCGCGGTGTTGATCGCCGCCAGCGCCGACTCGACCTCCGCCGGCGGATCGATCTCGGTGATCAGCGAGGCGTCGAGCGTGATGCCGTATCGCGCCGCCGACGACTGCGACTCGCGGTCCATGTGGTCGTTCAAATCGCGCAGGTTTTTCCGCAGGTCGTTGATCGAGATGCCGGAAACCTCGGTCGAATCGGGAGGCTGGCTTTCGAGAGCGACGCCTCCCGCCGAGACAGGAACGGGATGCGGCGCCTCGAAGTTCGCAATCCGCTCGCGCAGGATCGAAACGAAGTAGCCCATGATGTGGGCGATCGGATTCTTCACCCCGAAGAAATAGGCGTACAGGTTTCGCTCCGAAACCCGGTAGCGGATCTGCCCCGTAAGCCCCGTGTTGAGCTGGTCCTTGGTAACCGCCTCCAGGGTCTTGCCGCCCGCGTTCGCGCTCGGGTTTTCCGGGTCGAACGCCATGTTGAGCGTGCTGGTGGCAATCGACACTTTATGCACCCGCTCCCACGGCCAGCGGAAATACGGCCCGCCCGGCGGGATCACCCGCAACTGCGGATAGTTGTACCGCTCCCGCTCGTCCGGCCGCAGCGCCTGCGCGATCGGATCCTGCAAAGTGCTCTGCCCGGGCAAACGCTGCGCGCGCCCGAGAACGGTCTTGACCGCCCGCTCGTTCTGCCCCACGGTGAACAACCCCGCGAGCAGGTAGCGGACGACAAACCAGGCGAATAAACCGAAGAAGATTCCGAGTGTGATGGACATGGGCCGGGAGTATAGAACCAAGCCGCCAGGCGAGGCGCCCGGTTCCGCTCTCTCGGCCAGCGCACCGGCCCCGACGTGCATTCGGCCGGCTGGATCGGTAGAGGCTGAATCGGGACAGCTCCGCCCTCTCCGCTAGACAGGTCACGGCCAGCTCCCCGGAACTCCCGCGGGCCCGGGCTTTGCAAACGGTCGCCTTCAGGTACTGAAGCTGGGATTCTTGAAGGAGGGCCGGAGCATGCCGCGGAAGCTTTTCAGCGCAATGGCGATCGCCGCGGCGAGCTTCGCATCGCTAGCGGTCGCGGTTCCGGCGAGCGGCTGTACCACTCTGGGCGTCTTCTCGGGCGGCACTCCCTTAGAGTGCGCGACCGCCGTGGCTCTCAACGTGAGCATCGAGGTCGCGAGCTTGTTCGCGAGCGATTCCCGGCGAGCCGGGCGGTTCGAGAATCGCCTTCGCGCCGCCGCCTTGGAACGCTTGGCGAAATCCGGCGTGACGAGCGACCCGGCCGGACGCAAGTTCTACCTGGAGGTCCACGCGGAGTTCGACGGCGGGTTCAAAATCATTCTCTCCCCTCCCGGCGAACGGCCTCCGTGCCGCGAAGCCGATCCGGATTGGGAGATCTCGCGGACGGTCAGATTCGACGACGAAGACGCTTCAAAGTCTCCCGAACAGGTCGAACAGCAGATTGAGGATGCGGCGCTCTCGGCCCTATCGCAGGCGTTGGGATCCTCCGACTCTTGTCACCCGGCGCGGGTCTCGTCGTCCGACGGAGGCTTCGTGCTGGAGCTGGCTCCGGCCAATCCAAGAGTTCGGTCCCGCTACCTTCGCGAGCGGTTGAACCTGGACCCCTCGGAGGAGATCGACCTCGCGCCCCGAGGGTCGCTGTTCGAGCGCTCACCGAAAGGCGCGGAGGAGCTGCGCTCGACGTTCCGGCTGGATCGAGAAAGGTACCCCGGTGAGTTTCGAGTCGCCGAAAGCGGAGCCTTCGTAGCCGCCCACCGAACGGGTGGATGCGTCCTCGAAGGCTTTGCCGTAACGATCTATCGGCCCGATGGCACCGTGGTTCGCACGTTCTCGCTCGACGACCTGCTCACACCCGGAGACATCGAGTCGGTTCACCGATTGGGCCTACCCGCTTTCGAGGTGTCGATCGACGACCTCACCGATCGCCTCGTGATCACGCTCGACGAGAAGGAAAGTTCCCGCAAGATCGAGGTCGACTTGAAAACCGGCCTGGCGCTGGTCCCCCCTCGAAATCTTTTTCCTCAATTCCGGGTGGACAGCGAGGTTTACGGTCCGAACGGAGGATTCGACTCCAAAGGATGGCGCGAGCCGCTGTGCGTCGGCGAGCGACTCGACTTCGGTGCCATGGACCTCGTACCGGAGACTTCGCCCAGGTTCGTTGGCCGCGCCCGCGTGAGCCCGCTCCCCGAATACACCGAGATCGCGAAAAGGGCGCGGCTTCAGGGAACGGTCGATGTCGAGGCCGTTGTCTCCGAAACCGGCAGGGTTCTCTGCGCCCGGGTCACCAACTTTCCGATGGGCCTCCCGGACAAGGTGGAAGCGGTGATGCTCGGCTGGCGATTCCAACCCGCGATCGTCGAGGGCAAACCGGTGCGAACGATCGGCCGGATCGCGATCCAATTTCATGTGGTCGATCCGCTCAACGAGCGCTGAGGCGGCAGGCTGCTTATGAAGCTCGCTTCAACCACTCCACCCGTCCCCTCATTTCGGGTGATTCTCTAAGCAGCCGATCCAGCGCGGCGATCAGGTCCGGCAACGCCCAGCTGCGCTGAGCCGCGAGCAGTATGCCTTCGTGTTGGGGATGGCGCGCGGACAGCACGACGAAGTCGCGGATGTTGAAAGTGAACAGACAGCGGTTGCGGGCGGTCGCGCGGAGGAGCTGAGTTTCATCATCCGCATCGAACGGGATCCAGGGCGCCGGAGTGCGGGTCACGTCGTGGCCCCGCTCGATCAACGCTTTTTCGAGCGCGCGGTTGGAGGTGTCGGCGTCGAGGTGCAGAAGCAGCTTAGGCACTGGCTCGCGCGAGCCGCTCTTCGGCGCTCAGGTCTGCTTCGAATTCAGCCTTGTGCGCTTCACCGAAAGTCAATGCTTCTTCGACCTGATCCAGGCGCAGCCCGTACTCGCGGGCGATCTCCGGAGGTGTCCAACTCCACGCCGTGCTCGCCGCCCAAAGTGTCCGAACCCGCGTTCCCGAGCCGCGGACCACGGCGATCGGTGCCCCGGCCGCCCCCTTGCGATAGGTGATCAGCGGAAAGCGGGAGTCGTCCAATCCCCGAGCCAACCCGCCGACCTTCTCGGCGACCGCCCAGAGAATGAACTGATTCAACGAAACGCCCTGCTCACCCGCGAGGCGTTCGGCTTCTTGCTTGAGGTCGGTAGGTAGGCTCAGAGAGTAGCGGGACATGGTCGGTCTCCGTTCGGAAAGCGAGATGACGTCATGGGTGACATCGTATCAGATGTCTCTCGGCGCACAACGCCGCCAAGACGGCGGCGGTCACAGGAAGCGATCACGCCCCCCTCCGATAGAACGACAGCGCGATCTCCCCATACCGCCGCACGTCCGTCCGAACCAACTCCCCCGCCTCCTCCTCCAACTGCACCCGGGCCGAGTGCTCGATCACCGCCTCTCCCTCTTCAGCGAGGAGGGGCGCGATCCCTTCCAGCAAGCCGGTGTAGGCGTTAAAGGCATACGGGGGATCGGCGAACACCAGATCGAATCGCTCGCCGGTTTCGGCCAGTTTCGCCAGTCCCGCAGGCAGGATCATCTTGCGAATCTCGATCAGCCCTTTGCCGAGCTTGGCGGCGTTGGCTTCGATCGTCTCCAGCGCTTGGGGGTTTCCTTCGACCGCCACGGCTCTCATCGCTCCGCGGCCAATGCTTTCGAGCGCCACTGCGCCGCTTCCGGCGAAGAGGTCGAGGAGGCGCGCTCCTTCGAGGCGCTGGCCCCAGATGGAAAAGAGCGCTTCGCGGACTCGGCCTTCACTCGGGCGGGCGCCTTGCGGCACCGCGAGGACGCGGCCGCGGAATTCTCCTCCGGAGAGGCGGACTCCCGGGGGGCGAGAGGCCTTCAAGGGTGTCGGCTTCCGAAGCGGGGTTCGAGCTGGATGAACAGTTGGCGCAGCTGGTCCTTAGCGATGTACATGGCGAGCGGTTGGTCGACCGCGCGCAGCTCGACTCCTGTGCCGTCGTCGGTCAGGCTTTGGATTTCGAACAGGACGCCGTCTGCCCGGCGGAGGCGATCGAAGCGCGCGGGTTCGTAGCCTTCGGGGAGGCGTTGGTCCCCTTCGATCAGAGTTACTTCGGCGGCCACGCTGTCGGTCACCGCGACGAGGCGTGCGAGGGCGAGCGGCAGGGCGTCTTCTTTGCCGAAGCGCAGCTTCTGGACCGGCCGGCCGGGGATCGCGAGGTCAAGCGCGCAGTGGGGAATCCAAGCTCCGGTAAGGGTCTGCGGCAGATCGCCGATTTGGGAGAGGTCTTCTTCTTCGAGGCGATGGATCGCCCCGGCGAGGCCGTCGGGACCCAGCTCGGCGAGGCCCATTCGCTCGTGGCCGGGAGGGCCTAGGCGCAGGCGGACGGTGCCGCTCGCGAAGAGGGTGACTTCGCGCCGTTCGAGTTCGCTTTCGCAGTCGTAACGGAAGATTTGAACTTCGCGCGGGTCGCCGTTGACGATCGGAGCCGGGGCGTGTTGAGTCGTTTGGGCGGGAGCATCCGCCGGCTCGATGCGAATGGGTTCGACCGGAACGGCGACTTGGGGCTCGATGGATTGGGCGAGGGTGGGAATGGGACCCACGGCAAAAAGCGCCAGGGAGGAGAAGAGCAGAGCGGCGGCGAAGCGTCCAGCGATTTCAGCCCTCACCCCCGGCCCCTCTCCCAAAGGGAGAGGGGAGAACGGCCGAGACTTCATGCTTGTCTCCCCTCTCCCGGGAGGGCGGGAGTGCGGGTGGGAGAGGGGCCGGGAGTGAGGGCTAATCACAGCGCCTCCTCTCCAACCGCCGCGACCGGCATTGTCCCTAACGCGAACGCCATCTCCGCCTCCCTCCCGGGCGCCAGGTCGCCATCCTGCAACGCGCTTTTGACCGCCCGGAGCGCCGAGCCGAGGGCCGGTCCTTCGGGGACTCCGGCCGCGATCAGATCGGCGCCGCGAATCGATGGCTCGATGTGGCGCAGCTCGGCGAGGTCGCGGCGAATCCAGGCTCGGCCGGTTTCGTCGGTTGCAGCGAAGCCGAGCAACAGCTCTTCGCCGGGAAGGTTCGAAAGCGCGGTCGAGACGCGGCTCGGACTGGCGTTGGCTACCAGCGCTTCGAGCGCGCCTTGGACGGCCTCCGCCGCTCCGAGGCGTCTTGCGCGGATCGAGCCGTTCAGAGCCAGCCGGTCCGCCAGCCTTCTCCGCGCATCGAGCGGCAAATCGATGCTGAGCGAGAGCCCCAGCAGCTCGGGGAGATCGACTCCTGGGTCGACTTGCCCTTCCAGGCGGTACCAATCCCAGGCGGCGAGGGCGGCGCGGAGGCGAGTTGCCGCTTCAGGAGCCAGGGTTCGATCGTGAACCAGCCGGGGCTCGATCGTTCCGAGGACTCCCAACCCGGCGAGGCGTTCGAGCCCGGGCAGCGCAATCGCCGGTTCGGCGAGGAGGAGATCCAGCTCCGTACGGAGGCGGGATCCGGAGAGGCGGTCAAACGCCCCTTCTTTGAGCGCGATGCCGATCAGCCGCTCGGTTTCTAGCGCGAGGTGGAGCCCGAGTCGGCGTTCTAGACGGACGGCTCGCAGGGCGCGGGTCGGATCGTCGAGGAAGGAAAGGCTGTGAAGAACGCGGAGGACACCCGCCTCCAAATCGCGCCGGCCGCCGAACGGGTCGATCAGCTCGGGGGCGCCTTCGGGACCCAGGCGGATCGCCAGGGTGTTCACCGTGAAGTCGCGGCGGTAGAGATCCTGGCGCAGCGCGGAGCTGGACACTTCGGGCAGCGCCGCCGGGGCGCGGTAGAACTCGCTGCGCGCGGTCGCCACGTCGATCTCGCCGCCCGGCGTCCGGACCACCGCGGTCAGGAAAGCCTCGTGGACTCGAACGGGGGCATCGAGCGCGCGGCCCAGACTTTGGGCGAACGCCGGGCCGTCTCCTTCGACCACCAGATCGAGATCGCGATTCTCGCGGCCGAGAGCCAAGTCCCGAACGAAGCCGCCGACCAGGTAGACGGGGGTCTGCTCGGCGCGGGCGACGGCGGCGATCCGATCGATGATTTCTCGCGTGCCCGGGTCGATCGAGCGGGCCAGCAGCTCCGCCGCTTCGCGCTGCGCGGCGCGGTGCCGTTCGGGGTGGCCCTCGCGCGCTCCGGCCACGCGGAGCGCTCCCCCAGCGCCCGACGGGCTTCCTGTTTCGTTTTCGAGATCGAGGCGCGCGCCGAGGTAATGGAGCAGTTGCATCCGGGTGACCAGCCCCAGAGGCCGGCCGTTGGCTTCATCCCCCACCAGAACGAAGCGCGGCTGGAGCGCGAGCATCTGCCGCCCCACGTCGTCGGCCGGCGCGTCGGCGGGCACCCAGGCGAGGTCTTTGGTCATCGCCGTCTCGATCGAGCGATCCCCCAGCCCGTGCTGGAGCGCCGCGTCGAGCAGTTGGCGGGTGACGGCGCCGATCGCGCGCCCTTGCCCGTCGAGCACCGGGGCGGCATTCACGCCGCCGATCCGCAGTCTCTCTTTGGCTTGATCGATGGTCGAGCCGGGGTGGAGCGACACGCTCGCCGACACCATCAGGTCGCGCGCCCGGGCCGCCGGGGGAAGGCGAAGCTCCAGCTCTGCGAGCAGCCTTTCTCGCACCTCGACCAGTGAACCGGGAACGCGCACGGAGGCGGCGGTCGCGTGCCCCCCTCCTCCGAGTCCCCCGAGAATCCGGCCGAGATCGACGCCTGCCGCGTCACCCCGGCCGACCACCAAGACGCGCTCCTCGAAGGCGAACAGGACGAACAGCATCGGCAGGCCGAACAGATCGAGGCTTTTGGAAACGAGCGGCGCCAGCTCTTCGACGTAGCTCGGCAGGTCGATCTCGGCCAGACCGACGCGGTGGCCGTGGATGCGATGGACTTCGAGCGCGCGGGCGATCTGGTGCAGAAGGTCGAGCCGCTCCGGATCGAGCGCCGCGCTCGCAAATCGGCGGACGATCGCGAGATCCCCTCCCTGGCGCAGCAGCCGGGCCGCCGCCTCCAGGTCGCGCGGATGGGTCGTGGCGTAGGTGAGCGCCCCCGTGTCTTCATAGATCCCGAGCAGGAGGAGGGTCGCCTCAGTCGCCGTGGGCGCGAGATCCCGCTCAGCGAGCAGCTCGGCGAGGATCGTCGAAGTCGAGCCGACGTGGGGATCGACTCGGCCGCCGGAGACTTCCAGGTCCCCTTCCGCGTGGTGGTCGTAGGCCCAAACTTCGATCTCCGGCCGTTGGTCCAGCCACTCCCCAAGCTTGCCGATCCGATCGCGCTGGCGAACGTCGCAGAGGATCACTTTGTCGATCGTCGCCGGATCGATCTGGCGCTGGCGCAGCTCGGCAAATTCGACGAACCCGGAAGCGAGCAGGCGCCGCACCGACGCCTCCCGCGAGCCGGGAAAGAAGATCTCGGCTTGCGGGTGCAGGCGCCGGGCGACCAGCACCGAGGCCAGGGCGTCGAAATCGGCGCCGACGTGTGTCGAAAGCAGCTCCACGAGGGGGATTCTATGCGGGGAGCGGGGAATGCGTCCCATGCCTCCCAGGGCGTTGCCCTGGGCTAACGTGACGCGACCCTTCGGGCCGCACGGCAATTGTGGAGGGCGTGGGTTTGCGGCCCGAAGGGTCGCGTCATGTTAGCCCAGGTCGAAGGCCTGGGGCGCATGAGGAGGACGCCCGGTGTACCACGCCCCCTACGTACCGGCTGCCGTCACCTTCATCCGGTTGTCGTCCGAGGTGCGATCGACCCGCTTGTTGAGCGGATCGATCCCCGCCTCGGTCGGCTTGGCGTCCACCACCAACTCGAACGTCGCCTTCTCCTGGTTCAGCCGGTGCTTCGCGAGATAGAGCACCGTCTCTTGCTTTTTGCCGTCCTTCGTCGTCTCGCCAAACACCCCGATGTCGATCGAGTCGTCGAGCGGCAACGGCGATTCGATCCCGCGGCCGTCGGCTCGCAGTTTCTTCGCGTCGACCGTCAACTTCACCAAGTACTTGCCATCGCCCCGCCGGGTCCAGGTGGCGGTGGTCGCGCGCAGATCGTAGAGAGTGATCGTCTCGAACAGGTCGCGGATCAGCCCTTGCTCTGCCGGAGGCGTCACCTCGCGCAAGATCTTCAACAGATCGGGCGTGTAGGTGTACGGCGGCTCCTGGAACGCTTTCTCTGCGATAAAGCGCGCGAGCGCCCGATCGAGCGTCTCTTCGCCGATCGCGTCTTGCAGCGCGTAGAAAACCAGACTCCCTTTTCGATAGTGGATGTATGGCTGGTTTTCCACCCGCATCAACGGCATCTCTTCGATCAGCTCGCCGCCGCGCCCCTGGAGGTACTGGTCGAGCTCGTATTTCAAGAAGCGGCGCATCTTCTCCTTGCCATATTCTTTCTGCATCACCATCAGCGCCGAATATTGTGCCAGGCTCTCGGACAACATCGTCCCGCCCTGGACCGCGCCCCCGATCACCTGGTGACCCCACCACTGGTGCGCGACCTCGTGGGCCGTGACGTAGAAGACGTAATCGATGTCCTCCGGGTCACGAAGGTCGGCGATGAACCCGATTCCTTCGGAATACGGAATCGTGTTCGGGAACGATTGGGCAAACGTCGCGTAGCGCGGGAATTCGAGAATCCGCACCTGGCGGTGCTGATAGGGCGAGAAGTGCGCGGTGAAATAGTCGAGCGACTTCTTCGTCGAATCGATCATCCGATCGACGTTGTAGGCGTGCGCCGGATCGTAATAGATCTCGATCGCAACGTTCTCTTGGCCCGGATGCCAAACGTCCTTCTTCACCGCCCAGCGCGCCGAGAGGAACGAGAAGAAATTGAGGATCGGCCGGTCCATCTCGTAACGGAAGTAGCGCCGGTTGCCCACCCGCCACTCGCGCTTCAGATACCCCGGCGCGAGCGCGATCTGGTCCGCGCTGGTCGAGACCGTCGCGCGAAAGCCGATCCAGTCGGCATCGCCGGAGAGGTAGTTGTTGCGCCGGGCGTTTACGTCTTCGAGCTTCGCCATCCGTTCAGCCGGCGGCAGGCCGTACTTCCGGCGGTCGTTGCGATCCTGGAGCTGGCGCGACTCGTCATAGGCGAGCCCGGGGAAATACTGACCGTTGTTGAAAAACGTTCCGTTGTAGACCAGCGACGTATTCGAATTCGAGGTGACGAATCCCTTCTCTTCGACCGTCAGCTGGAACGAAAGATCCATCGTAGCGCCTGGCGCCAGCGGCACCGGCAGCTGGTAGATCGAATAGCCGAGGCGCTCGTCGAAGTGCGTCCGCCACTTCGGATCGAGCGACAGGCGCCGGACCTTCACCTGTGGATCGAGCTGGAAATGGATCTCGTTCTCCGGCCGGTTCGATTTGTTCTTCAAGACATAGCGGCCGGCGATCTCCACCCGCCGCTCGTCGGGAAAAATGTCGACGTTCGCCTCGGCGTCAATGATCCGCGGTGCGACGAGGTCCTTGTACTTCTTGTACTGCTTCTCGTAATCCGCCTGCCGGTGCTCCTGCTCGTCGGTCGGCACGTAGGCGTTCAACACGTTGGTGTTCCAGAAGATCCACCCGCCGATCGCCACCCAGCCCACCAGCCCCGCGGCGGCGAGCGCGCGCCACGGGCCGCGGAAACGCGCCTTCGCCTCGCGGGCGCGGAGCCGCCAGACGCTCTCGCTCCCGCGCATCCAGAACAGGACGGCGCCCACCAACAGCAACAGAGCGAAGCAGGCCCAATAGAGGTTGAACCAAGCGAAACCCTTGAGAAAATGGCCGTAGCCGTTCATGTCCGAATAGGTCATCGACGGCGTGTCGGCGAAGCGATAGAGGCGATGGTCGAAATTCAAAGACGCGAGCACGGTCTGGCTGATCAGGAAAAGGATCATGGCCAGGTAGCCGAAGAATTTCTGATTGCACAACACCTGGAAGAACACCGCGAGCACCGCGGCGAGCAGGAAGCGCACCGCAACGATCGCCAGCCCTTTGGCGTAGAGCCCCGGCTCGACGTGGGTGTACCCCTGCGAAAGTTGAATGCCGATCGCGGTCAAGCCGCCGACGGCGAGAAAGGTAAGGATCACGATCCAGAGCGCGCCGATCTTTGACAGCAGCGGCACCCAACTCGGCACGGGCAGCGCGTCGGTCACTTCCGCAACTTTGAGTTCGCGCTCGCGCCAGACTAGCTCGCCCGCATAGAGCGTGACGATGATCACCAGCAGGAAGACGAAGCTCCCCTGAATGTTGTCCAACATCAACGCGGTCACCGGATAGACCTTCGTGCCGAAACGCTCGAAACGCACGACGGAGCTGCCCGCCAGGTTGAACATGCCGAACGCGAGCATGACCACGAACGGAATGCTCTTCCACACCCCGACCGTTTCGCGGCGCAGCGCGTGGAAAAACAGCGAGCGGTTCCGGCCTGAGGAGAAATCCCGCGCGGCCGCCGGCACCGCAACGGGCGCGAGACGCTCTTCCGGCCCAACTGCGCCCTCCTCTGCCTTCTTCCGTCGGCGCATCAGCCGTCCCAACGCGCCGTAGGTCGGCGCCCCCGCCGAGGTGCGGAAGGTGGCGAAGCTCAAGCTAAGTACGGCCAGCCCGACGCCGGTCCAGATCAGCCGATTCCACAGCAGCAGCCCGGAAAGCGGCGGCAGGGCGGTGTTCTTGTCGGCGACCGTCCAATAGCGGGTCGCAAAATTGATCGCCGTGGCGCCGAACGGATCGAGCAGCGCACCGAGCGTCTGGTGCTCGACATCGCCGAGCATCAACGACGAGACGAAGAAGCCGGCGAAAAAGACCACCACGCCGACGTAGGTGACCAGCCAGCTGCGCGACGCCGCGGCGAGCGCGAAGAACAGCGCGCCGGTGAGCAGCAAGTTGGGGATGACCAAGACGGCGAGCGCAAACAGATACGGGCCGGCGAGCGTCGGCCCGATCCGCTCCGCTTCGAGCCAGGGCATGAAGCTGCCGATCAGAATCCCGAGCGAACAGAGCACCATCACGCCGGTCGAGGCGACCAGCGAACCGGCGAAGCGACCGCCCAAATAGTCGAGTTTCGCCATCGGCTTCGAAAAGAACAGCTCGTGGGTGCCACGCTCGAAATCGCGCAACGCGGCGCCCGCGACGAAAGCGGTGGTGACGAAAACGCCGATCACGCTCATCACCGAAAGCAGTTGGAGGATGACGAACGGAGCGTTCCGCTGCACGTTGCCGATGCCGCCGCCGATGGTCACCGAATCGGAGGTCACGGCGCCAAACGTCATAGTGGCGAAGAACAGCCCGGTGCCCCAAAACAGCGGCGACCGGAGCGTCTGGTAGAGCTCGAAGCGGAAGATCTCGCGGAAGTTTTTCGACATGATCGTCTCGAAGGCTTCAGGCCGCGAATGCCGGCTCGACGCCGCTTTCGGAGCGACGTTCGGCGCGGCGCAGGGCGTGGAAATAGACGTCTTCGAGATCGGGTGCCACGCCTTCGAAACCATCCCCCGGATCGCTCTCGCTCCAGACGTGGATCACCGTCCGGCCCGCCGACAGGCGCCGCGACAGGATTTCCTGTTCCACCTCGTAGCGGGCCAGCTCGGGCCTGGTCACGGTCTTCTGCCAGATCTGCCCGGCCAGTTCCTCGATCACCTGGCGCGGCTCGCCCGCCACCCGCAGCTCGCCGCCGGCCAGGATCGCCATCCGCGGGCAGAGGTCGGTGACGTCTTCGACGATGTGGGTGGAAAGAATAACCACGACGTTTTCGCCGATCTCGGCGAGCAAGTTCAAGAAGCGGTTGCGCTCCTCTGGATCGAGCCCGGCGGTCGGCTCGTCGACGATCACCAGCTTTGGATCGCCGATCAGCGCCTGAGCGATGCCGAACCGCTGGCGCATGCCGCCGGAAAATGTGCCGAGCTTGCGGTCCTTGACCGCCCAGAGGTTCGTCCGTTCGAGCAAGGCTTTCACCACCGCGCGCCGCTCGCGCCCGTTCGAAAGTCCTTTGAGCACAGCGAAGTGGTCGAGCATCGTCTCGGCGCTGACTTTCGGGTAAACCCCGAAATCCTGCGGCAGATAGCCGAGCACCTCGCGCAGCGACTGCTTGTCACGCAACACGTCGATCCCGTCGAACCGGACCGAACCCGAGTCGGGCTCCTGGAGCGTCGCAAGGGTGCGCATCAACGTCGATTTGCCCGCGCCGTTCGGCCCCAGCAGGCCGAACATACCGGCCGGGACTTCGAGCGAAACATCGACCAGGGCGCGCACGCCGTTGCCGTAGGTCTTCGACAGATTGCGAATCGAAAGCATCGAAACCTCCTCGGCCGGACGAGCGGCCCTGGATCGCTGGTACGCAATCGGTGCCGGGTTGTTTCTCCCGGCTTTGGCCCTCGCGAGCCGACCCATCTGCGGGTCACGGTCGGGACCCGCTCCTGTAAGCTCCGGCGCGCCGATGCGGCGCGCGGCCAGATCAAGTAGGAGATTGCTCGTGACTGACACACTCACCGCGACGGGAGAACCGTCACCCCCCGGCTCGACGGACGACGACATCCAGCTCTTGGAGTCCGCGCGGCGGCATTTTGCGGCGGCGGTCGGCGAAGGCGCACCTCTGTTCACTACCGACATCTCCGACCTCTGGAAGCTGTTCGTCGAGTCGATCCCGGAGGCACAGCGGAAGGAATACGCCTGCGATGCCTGCCGGACGTTCGTCAGCCGCTACGGTGCACTGGCCACGATCGACGAGAACGGCAACCTCGCCTCGGCGATTTGGGGGGAGAGTTCCGGCATCTTCGCTCAGGCGACCGGCCGGTTGGCCGACGCTGTAGGCCGAGCGCGCCCGAACGGAGTCTTCTTTTCGAATCTGTCGGCTTGGGGAACGCCTATCACGGGGCCCTGGGAGCACCTGGCGGTATCGCTTCCAGAGTCGATGATCTTTCGCCACGCGTTGCGGACGCCCCGCCAGGAGATGGCGGAAAAACGAGAAGACCACGCCGCTCTCTGCCGCGCGCTCGAAGACTTCTCCATAGAGGTCGTGCGCAATGCCCGCCAGCTTCTCGCGGCCGGGGACAGCCTCTATCGCGCCGAGAAGGTGCTCGGTGTTGCCGAGTGGTTCCTGGCACTTCACGAGCGACGCGATGCGACGCGCAACAGTCGAAGCAAAGAGAACCTCGTCTGGCGCGCGGTCGCGACCGCCCCTCCGGGCTTTACCCACATCCGCTCGGCGATGATCGGCACGCTGCTCGAGGACCTCGCCAGAGGCCTCGACTTTGCGGAGATCAAGGAGCGCTTCGACGCCAAGATGCATCCCTTGCAGTACATGCGGCCGACCGCCGGCCCGTCCGCCGGGCAGATCGTGGAAGCGGAGAAAGCGATCGCGGCCCTCGCCGCCGCGGGCTCGCTCGATCGCCGGTTCGCCCGCCTTGAAGACGTGGAGGCGATTTGGCAGCCGGAAGCATCCACCGCGCCCCCGTCAAACCTCGCCAGCGAGGCAGGAGTTTTCGGATCGCTCAAGGCCGCCGTTCGCCGTCGGAAAGAACCTCCGACGGTCGAAGCGCCTGCCATCACGATCACGTGGGAGAAGTTCGCGCGGACCGTGCTTCCGGAAGCGATTGAAATGGAGGTTTACGTTCCGGCCGCGAACCGTTCCTACATCGCTCTCACTACTGCAGATAACGCTTCGGCTCCGCCGATTCTCCAGTGGGACCGCGAGGAGCGGCGCAATCCGGTCTCCTGGTATGTGTATTTGAATGGCAGCCCACCGCGCGACTTCAACCTTGCTCCGGATTCCTATCACCGGGTGACGACCGTGACACTGCTGCCTCCCATGTGGGGGCTCGACGTACCGCGTCCCCAATGGGGCCAAGGAGTCATTTTCCTCCTAAAGGGCGCGCGTGATCTGAAGACTTCAGGTGGAATCGGCTTCTTCCCCGAGCAACTCCGCGCGGAATTCCATCCTTTTCGGAAGACGTTCGAAGCGTTCGCCAAGAGCACGCCTGTCGCAGATCAAAACGAAGCGACCGCTTGCGGTCTTGACCTTCGCAAGGGCGGCAGTTGGCACAACGCGCTGATACGTGTGACATCAAAGTCCGGCCGATCTTCGTACCAGCTCGATCGGTGGGACTAGGGCGCTATGAGAAGACCCTCGGGGCCGGGCTTGCCCGAGGTGTGTTTGACTTCTCCGATTGCCCGGCCAAGCGTTTCTCGTGTCTTGAGGAGGGCGTCGGCTCGCGGCCGTTGAACGAGGATCCGTGGCGCCACAACCTCTCGGGCACCAAAGTGGTCGCGAAAAATTCGAGGCCACGCATAGCGGAAGGCGTCGAGATCCGGAGCCAACGGTTTTCTTCCTGGCGCTCCCACGATCAGGAACTCATCGCCTCCGTCACGAATCGCAGCCGCTCCGGATAGGGTCCGCAACTCTGCGGCAAAGGCGGCAAGGACCGCGTCGCCGAGTTGCTGGCCGTGGGCGTTGTTGAAGTCGCGGAACCCGGCGAGATCGATGAACACGAGATCGACTTCGCCGCACGCGATCCCGGGCAATTCGGCGAATAGGCGGCTGATGTCGTCGAAGTAAGCGAAGAACGGCAAGCCGGTCTTCCGGTCTCGGCTGGCTTCGGGACTGACCGGCCAGCGGAATCTCACTCCAAAATCCAGCGACAGATCGACGATCCATCTCGCGATCCCGGCGGTCAGCCACGCGGCGTCCGGGCCGAGGACGCGCCAAAAGCCGTCGGCGCCTTGCCGCTCGGCAAAAAAATGAAGCGCGGCGTCCGGTTCGTACGACGGGTCGACATGGAGGAGAAGGTCTGCGGCCGCATAGGTCGCCAGGATGTCCGGAGGTCCACCCGCGTCTCCCCAGCTTCCCCCCGACGTCATCTCGCCCCTCACAAAGGCGATGAGCCGCGCGAGAACCGGTACGTCCATGTTTAGGCGAAGGAGAGCCGCCGCGAGGTGTGCGCTCGCCGAAACGAGCGGCTTCTCATGAAACGGAAAGCGGGTTCCCAAAACGACGCCTTCGGTGCGCCGGGCCAGGTCTGCGTAGGTGGTCGTCAGCGCCAGAATCAGAGGCCAAAGCCGAACGAACGCGCGAGGGGCCCGTGTCAAGGCGAAGAGCGAAAACGTATCGGTCCAAGCATGAGTCGCAAGCACCTTCCCCGCAAGATCGAAGCGAAAGACGGGTTCGGTCTCGAACAGCAATTCCGCTGCGATGACCGAATCGGCTCCATCACTCGCGGCAACTTCGGAAAGAAGCTCGCAAGCCTCCGCTATCAATACGGGCACGGAGACTCGCTCCTCGAACGAGAAGGGTTTCCGCTCGAGCGCTCCCTGTTCGGCCTCCTGCCAGGCGCGCCATTGGGAGACCGGCGGAGAGAACGGCGGCAGCGCACAGTATTCGTGGGAGGTGTCCCAACGGTAGCGGGTCCGACTGATGATTCCTCCCGGCTGCCGTTTTTTCCATCCTGAGAACAGCCGGCCGATGTCCACCGGCGCTCCGACCGAGCGGCGGGCGTTAACATTCGCAGCGGCAAAGGGTGACGCCGGGTCGATATCGACATGAGCCAAGGCAGCTTTGGCGCGGGCCAGCGGGTCGGACATTGCGAGATGCAGGATAATCGACTCGGAGCAATCGTGCGGGCCTTTAGCCCTCAAACTACGTATCGCTTGCAGCCGGCAGACCGCTCAAGCGTGTTTTCTTGGATCGACTTCGGACCAAAAACGCCGCCGAGACGGCGGCGGTCCCAGGACGAGCACACCCATGGAGCAACAGCGGCGGACCTTACGGTCCGGCAACGCAGTTCAGCAAGGCCCCGGCGTGCGCGCAGATGTTCCTCATCTGGGTCGCGGCGTTCAGGGTGGTCCCATGCTTGTGGCTAACCCCTGGAACCGGAATGTTTGACCGAGAGCCCGTCGAAAGCGTACGCTTTGCCGTACGATTTGAGGGCAATGAACATGACGACCATCACCGCCACCGACGCGCGCAAGCAACTCTACAAACTTCTGGACGATGTAACCGACTCGCACGAACCGATCCAAATCACCGGTAAGCGCGGTAGCGCCATCCTCCTGGCGGAAGAGGACTGGCGGGCCGTCCAGGAGACCCTCTATCTCCTCTCCGTTCCCGGCATGCGGGAGTCCATCCGCGAAGGTATGGCGACCCCGATTGAGGAGTGCGACGAGGATCTCGGCTGGTGACCTGGACGCTCGTCTATTCGAAGCAGGCGAAGAAGGATGCCAAGAACCTCGTCGCGGCCGGCTTGAAACCGAAGGCTCAGGCGCTGCTCGATCTCCTCGCAGGGAATCCTTTCCAATCCCCTCCTCCCTACGAAAAACTCGTCGGCGACCTGGCCGGCGCGTACTCGCGGCGGATCAACATCCAGCATCGACTGGTCTATCAGGTCTTAGAAGGTGAGAAGACCGTCAAAGTGCTGCGGATGTGGACGCACTACGAATAGGCCTTCATTTCACCCTCAGGGCGGAGTACTTACGGCGCCGAATCCCTGATGGGCCTACGGCTCTAACGCCCAAAGCTCCACGCCGGCCCCTGCGGTTCTCGCGGGGAAGAACAGGCGTCCGGCGGCCTGGGCGGGCGGCATGAACGGCCCTAGATTTGGTACCGGCTGGTCGAAGTTCGAGGTGCCGGCCGGAGTTCCGTCGGAGACGAACCAGGATCCGAAGTGGAAGCCCACCACCTTTCCAGCGAAGACCTGAAGGTGCTCCGGCGAGAAAACCTTTTCCCCGGTCGAATCGCGCAACGGGGCCGTGCCGGCGACGGTGCCGTCGCTCGACCAGAGTTCTCGCTCGAACGGGTCGTCCGGACTCGCCGACTCGAAGAAGAGGCGATCTCCGAGGACCAACGGAACCGTGAGACCCGGGATGCCTAAAAGGGGTCCGACCGGCCCCCGAAAGCGCAGCGTTGCTAACGTACCTTCGCAGGCGTAAAGCCCCACGCCGCTCGCTCTTGCGCCGAACAGGTAAAGGGTCGAGGTCCCTCCGGCCAGGAACGGAGCCGGAAAACCACCGGGCGCCGGTCTAACGTCCAGCGTTTGGGTCGTCCCCGTCTCGGTGCCATCGGTCGCCCATACTCCCTGCTCGCCTTCCGGAGTGCGGCCATAAAACCAGAGCTTCCCGGCGTACGGTGTCGGCTCGCTTTCAGGCGTCACCTCGGCGAGGCGCCGGGCACCTCCCGAGGTCCCATCGTCAATCCAGAGTCCGCTTTCCTCCGGAGTGCCTACCCGGGCGAACAGCAGCCCGCTACCGAATTCGTGCAGCCAGGAAAGCGCGGCGCTGGTGGCGACCACCGTCCGCGGAGCCCCGGTCCAGTCGGTCTGCCATAGCGTCGTCGAGCCGAGCGTCGAATCGGAGGCCGCGAAATAGAGGCGCCCGGCGACGATCTTCAACTCCAGGACGCGCTGCTCCGCCGGGAGATCCAGGGGGATGATCCCGTCGGGATTTCCGTCGGCGATCCAAAGCCCTTCTCCCGTCGTTTCGAAACGAGCGGCGAAGAAGAGGCGCCCGTCCTCGCCGACGGCGCGAATGTTGCCCGGCGGAGAGTCCGGCCCGGCGCCTGGAACAAAATGGGAAGCGATCCGCGTCCCCGCTTCGGTACCGTCGCTCGACCAGAGTTCGTAGCCCTCGATGCCGTCGTTGGCGAAGAAATAGGCCCGCGATCCGGCGGAGGTCAGCGCGTTCGGAAACGATCCGGAAAATCCGTCTTCGCCCGGCTCCAGGTCGGCGACCAGGCGGGTGGTGCCCAGCCGGCCGCGCGTCGCCCAAAGCTCGCGGCCATGCACCGGATCGTGACCGGGAAATAGAAGGTTGCCCCCGGCGACCGCTCCGGGGAAAATGCTGCCGAACGGCATCGGGTCAGGCAGGTTCGAGACCCGCGAGGTGCCCGCCGGGGTACCGTCGGTCGACCAGAGCTCTTCGCCATGCGTCGGCTCGGATGCCGCGAAGAGAATTCGCCCTCTGAGCTGGTGGAAACCGTAATAGTTCGGCGAGCAGGTGCCCGGACAGATGTCCTTGAGCAAGCGGGTTCCCGCCGGGGTGCCATCGGTCGTCCAGAGTTCGACTCCCGCCCCAGGAGTGTCCGCGCTGAGCAATAGGCGGTTGGCCGGGCTGGGAAAGGACCCCGGGTTGCTCGAACAGGAACCGGTGCAAAGATCGGCGAGCAACTTGGTACCGCTCGGCGTGCCGTCGCTCACCCACGGCTCCCGGCCTTTCGAACCGTCGTTGGCGAAGAAGACCAGCCGGTTCGGCAGTTGATAGGGAAAGAACCCGGTGTCGAGCGGATCTGCGGGAGCGAACCGCGTGAGGCTGCGGGTACCGCCCGACGTGCCGTCGGTGACCCACAGTTCGTAGCCTGACCGACCGTCGCTCGCGATCGTGTAATAGCGATTGCCGACCACGATCGCGTCGCGCATCAAGGCACCGCGGTTGCCCGCGGCGATCTCGGGAAGAGGGACGGTGCCGGCCGCCGTACCGTCGGACGACCAGAGCTCGTAGCCGCGGTTTCGCTCCGGCCCGAAATAGACCAACCGGTTCGGCAGCGCACGGAGAAAGAAAGCGCCGAAGATCGAGGAGGCGGTAAACGCCCGGATGCGGCGGGTGCCGCCGGCCGTGCCGTCGGTCGACCAGAGCGCGAATCCCCGTCCGTCGTCGCCGGTAAAGTAGAGCCGCCCTTTAAACCAGGTCAGCTCTGCCACTTCGCTGTCTCGATCCCCCGGTCGCAGGTCGATCACCAGATGGGTGCCGGCCGGCGTGCCGTCGCTGGTCCACAGCTCGCCGCCGTGAACGCTCTCGCTCGCCGTGAAATAAATCGTTCGACTTCCCGGAACCGAGACCACGCGGGTCCCCGGTAGCCGCAGGGTGGAAAAATCGCCGAGAAACTGAGTCGTGGCCGCCGTTCCTTGGCTCGACCAAAGGGCGAACGGGGTGCCGTTCAGCGTCGATTGAAAGTAGGCGGTGTCACCCGCCAAGGCGAGCGGTCGCCCGACCAGCCCGGGCTGGATCACCCGGGTCCCCGCGGCGGTGCCGTCGCTCGCCCAAAGATCGCCTTGGGAACCCGCACAAAAGAGCGCCAGCCGCCCCAACGACAAGAAAGAGTCGGGGCTGGAGTCGAGCGGCTGGTAAACCCGGGAGATGTCGCGGACGAGGTACGGCGAGATCGCCAGGCCGGGCACGGCCACAAAGAGGGCGATCGAAAGGCTAAGGATGATGAAACGCATGCGAGGACTCCTCAGGAGTTGAATCGGGGACATGAGCCGGAGAATGGGACCCATCGGAGTTTCGCCACGAATCCTCAAGGCCGCAAGGCCCAAAGCTCGTCGCCGGTCTCGTCGTCCAAGTGGGCGAAGAAGAGCCGCGAGCCCGCGACGACCAGATCGTGGGGGTCGAGGACGAATCGCCGCCGGAGCACTCGCTGGGTTCCCGAGGCGTTGCCGTTGGTGCGCCAGAAGTCGGTTGGAGTGGAGCAGATCAACTGATTGCCGAGCACCGCGAGCGACCGCGGATCGCGGATCGGCGCGCCGGTGGAATCGACCACCCGCCGGGTGCCGGCCACCGTGCCGTTGGACACCCAAAGCTCCGGCGTGAGGGCGTTGCGGAAGAACAGCCGGCCGCCGAACGCGGTCGGCGCCGCGACGTCGGCGCTGAGATCTACGCTGAGCTTCGCCACGCGCCGGCCGCCGGCTTGCCCCCCCTCGGTCGCCCAGAGGCTGAACCCCAGGTCGGACATGCCGTAGGCGTAGATCTCGGTCCCCGCGGCGTACAGCGTTAACGTTCTCCAGAATGGCTCGTCGCTCACCACGCCGATTTCGCGCGTTCCCGCCGCGGTGAGGTTTGTCACCCAAAGGCGCGAATCGGAGAAGCGGCCGCCGCGATCGAAATACTGCTTGCCGCCCACTTCGACCAGGTTGCTCGACAGTTCGGCGAACGGCTCGACCAGGAAGGGATAGACCTCTTCGAGCGGCACGGTACCCGCGGGTGTGCCGTCGGAGATCCAGAACGTCAACTGGAAAGGGTCCGCGGCGTTTTGGAACAGCAGACGGCCACCCAGGGTCTGGAACGGCGACGCCCCCCCGCCCGAATCCGGCCCGGGAACGGAGTCCACCAGCAGGCGGGTGCCGCTCTTCGTGCCGTCGGTCACCCAGGGCTCGTAGCCGTGCTCCTCGTCTCGCGCGAGGAAGAAGACCCGCTGACCCAACGGGTAGAGACTCTCGGCGGGGATCACCCGTTCATCGAGCAATCGCTCCGTCCCCCCCGCCGTGCCGTCGCTCCCCCACAGCTCCGCGAACCCGAAATTGCCATCGCTGCGAACGAAGACCAAACGACCGCCGGCATCGGCCGAAGCGGGCACGTGGGGAGCCATGGCAGGCTCGGGACCGTCCATCAGCTCGCGCACGAGATGCGTGCCCGTCGAGGTGCCATCGCTCGACCACAGCTCGGAGCCGTGAATTCCGTCGTTGGCAAAGAAGAAGCTACGGGCACCGGCCTTCATGAAACGCTTGGGGTACGAGCCGCCGACATCGGCATCGGGAAGGTCGATCAGCAGACGCGTTCCGGCGCGAGTGCCGTCGCTGCGCCAAAGCTCCCACCGAAAGTGGTCGTCGGGCGACGCGAACAGCAGTCCGGAACCGGCTTTCGCGACGTCGAAGATTTCGAGCGGAAACAAGCCCACGTCCGTCGCGACGTCGGTCAACTGCACAGTTCCTTGAGGTTGGCCATTGGTTCGCCAGAGCTGGCGGCGGCCGGCAGGATCCAGCGCACTCAGATAGACGAGCGGGCCGACGACGACGAATCCCTTGGGCGAGGAAGAACAGTTCCCGGGGCAAAGCTCCTTGACCTGCCGGGTACCCGGAGCGGTCAAGTTCGATGTCCAAAGCTCCACGTTGCCGGACGTATCGGCCGTGCCGGAAAAGTACAGCCGCGCCCCCTGGCCGAAGAAGCGTCCGACCGCTCCTCCGCACGATCCCGGACAGACGTCCTTGATCATCCGGGTACCGGCTTTGGTGCCATCCGTCACCCAGGGCTCCAGGCCGTGAACCCCGTCGTCCGCACCGAAAGCCACCTTCCCCTGAGCGGGGGCGATCAACAGGTCGTAGGGCGCTTTGCGGAACGGGTTGAGACCCGGGAAGTCGGTCAGCGGAAACGTTCCCGCGGGCGTGCCGTTGGTTCGCCATAGCTCTACGCCCTGAGCGCCTTCCGAGTCGTCGCCCGCCAAGAAATAGCCGAGCGGGCCGACGACGAAGAACCCCGTGAGTCGGGTGATCGAGGCGGCGCCGGGAACCACTTCGTCCAGCTGCCGGGTGCCTGCCGCCGTGCCGTCGCTGGCCCAGGGCTCAAGCCCGGAAGCCGCGGTGCCGGCATAGAAAAGAAGCCGATCCGCGAGGGCCGCCAGGCCGAACGGGCCGCGCGTTCCGGAACCCGTGGCGCCGAAGCGAAAGATCGCCCGGGTTCCCGCGGGCGTGCCGTCGGTCGCCCAGAGCGCCGGGCCGTGGCCGTCGTCTTCGCCCGAGAAATAGAACTTGCCCCGAAAAGCCGCGAGCGCCCCCCCATAGCCCAGGAAGCCGGGGGCCGCGCCCGGCGCGACGTCGCGCACCAGGTGGGTACCCGCGGCGCTGCCATCGCTCGTCCAGAGTTCGAAACCGTGGACGCCGTCGTCGAACGAGAAGAAGCTCCGCCGCGTCCCGGGCACCGGATAGAAGATGAAACCGAAGCTCGAAGGCGACCGACCCTCCAGCACCGCCACCGTCCCGGCCGCCGTACCGTCGGTTACCCAGAGCCGGAGCGGACCGTCCTCGTCCGGAAAATCAGCCGCGGTGAAATAGATCGCCGTGCCGGTGTTGGCAACCACCGACACCCGATATCCCTTCGCGATTTGCATCGTTCCACCCGCAGTTCCGTCGGAGGCCCAGACGTCGCCGGAGAACTCCGCGCCGAAGATCGCCCGGCCGCCGAGCGACGCGAACCCTGTGGGATTCGAGCCGAGGCTCAACGGCACCGGATCGATATCCGCCACGCGGTACGGGGTGATTGCCGCGGCGGGAAGGCCGACCAGGAAGGCGAGTATCAGTCCATGGATCATGAGGCGCATTCAGGCTCTCTTTCTTGTGGAGTCTCAATTCCGCTCACTCCGGCTCGGACTCGCCCGGGGCGATGTCCACCAACAGCCGGGTGCCCAGAGGAGTACCGTCGCTCACCCAAAGCTCGACGCCGTGAAGCTCGTCGTACCCGGCGAGCAGGAGCTTGCCGCCGGCTTCGGCGGCCGGCCAAAAGAAATCGGTGATCGGGGAATGGGGTGCGTGGGTGAGTTGCCGCGTCCCCTCGACCGTGCCGTCGCTCGCCCAGAGATCCAACGCCGGGTGGCCACCGCTCGCATCTCGGGAAAACAGAGAAAAGTAGAAATCAGGGCCAGCTGGACCGATGAGGTCGAGCACGCCGCTCGCTAGCTCTGCAGTGCCCGCCACGGTGCCATCGGTCGCCCAGATCTCGCGCCGTGCCCCGTCGTACAGCACCACA
Source organism: Thermoanaerobaculia bacterium (assembly GCA_038250865.1). Taxonomy (GTDB): domain Bacteria; phylum Acidobacteriota; class Thermoanaerobaculia; order Multivoradales; family UBA5704; genus DASYKS01. The sequence continues at coordinate 95,749 of JBBSBW010000013.1, forward strand.
TAGGCATGCTCACGAGCCGGCCAGATCCAGCTGTTGTCTTCGATACACGGGCCTCGACAGAGGTCGGCAAGCCGGCGCGTGCCGTCGCTCGTGCCGTCGCTCACCCATAGCTCGATCTTGCGAACCTCGTTGCCAAGTTCGCTCCGACCGCCGCGAAAGAGCTGGAAGAGAGCCAGATTGCCGAGCAGCGCACCCCCGGACGGAGTAAGCGACAGGGATCGGACGTTCCCGCCGAAGGCATGGAGCAGGCGGGTGCCGGCCTTAGTGCCGTCGGTACTCCACAGTCCTGGCTCCTCCCCGGTCGGACGGCCGGCAAACAACAGCTCGCCGCCGCGGACAATCCAGCCGAAAGAATGCCCCTCGTCGAAGCTCGGCGGGAGATCGAAGAGCTTTTCGGCGGCGGTGGCTCCCCTTTTGAGCGACCAGAGTTCCTGGCGCCTGAAACCGTCCGTATAGAGAAACACCAGCCGGTCCGCGAGCGACGAGAGAACATAGGGAAAGCGTCCAGCCGGTGCCCCGGCCGACGGAATCGCGATGCGTGAGGTTCCCGCCGCCGTGCCGTCGGTTATAAAGATCGATCGCCCGTGGACTCCGTCGTTCGCGGTAAACGCGAGACGGTTGCCAAACCTCACCAGCTCGCGGGATCCCGAGCCGATCGGCCCAGGGCGCAAATCAACCAGGCGCCCGGTCCCCGCGATCGTGCCGTCGCTCGACCAGAGCTCGTTCCCTCCGGCGGAATCGCGCCATGAAAAGATCAGGCGCCCGCCAAAAACCGCCCACGAAGGATAGGAATAACCTCCTCCCGGAGGCCCCGGACCTTCGACGATTCGGCGTGTCGATTCCGCAGCGCCCGCGGTCACCCAAAGCTCGGAGCGACCCGTCGCGGTAAGGACGCCAAAGAACAGGCGATCCCCCCAAGTGGCGAACGGATAGATCGCCTGCGGCGAGCAGGGGCCGGGGCAGGCATCGACCAGGAGCCGCGTGCCCGTAACCGTCGCGTCGCTCACCCACAGCTCATAGCCACTTTCCGGGGTCGAAGCCAGGAATAGACTCTTGTCGCCGATCGGATAGAAGTAATCGGGGGACGAGCTGGCGGGGGTACGAGTTACCCGAGGATCTGGCGACGCGCCGTTCCATGCAAAGGCGGGCAGGCCCCAGGCGAGCCCACCGAGCAGGAGAAAACCGGCGAGGCGCAAGCGGGCGCTCATTCCGCCCCCGTCCGATCGATCGCCCACAGCTCGACGCCGAGGCCCGGCGTTGCGCGGGTAAAGAACAGGTGCGGACCGATCCCCCGGATCCAGCGGCCCGAGTTGCGAACGATCGGCAAGGTTCCCGCTTCGGTGCTGTCGCTCGTCCAAAGGGCGATTTCGCTCTCTCGGGCGGCGGCGGCGAAAAACGCCCTACCGGCATAGCTCTCAATGCCGTATTCCAAGCCCCGCGTTTCGCCGTCTTGCCGCGGGATCGGCCGGGTGCCGGCCCGCGTTCCGTCGCTGGTCCACAGCTCGCCGGAAGTGTCGGGCGAAGCGAAGAACAGCCGGTCGCCGACGACCGCGTCGTCCTCGGAAAAACCCGGCACGAACATGTAGGCATTCCAAAGGCCGAGCTCGATCATCCCCTCGGAGTCGCTGTAGGCGAACAGCCGCTGCTCGTAAAATCCGTCGACGACCAAGTACAACCGGCCGGCGGCGGGAATCAATCGATTGACATAAAAATCTTCCGGATCGAACGAGAAAACCTTTCGCGTCCCCTCCGGCGAGCCGTCCGTGCTCCAGACCTCGCTGCGGTTGCCGAAGTTGCCTTCGGACCCCGCGAAGAACCAGAGGCGATCCGGCCCGGCGACGAAGCCGCTTGGAAAGCTGGAGCCCAAAATGTTTCCGCCGGGGCGCAGGTCGGCGAGCGGGTGCGTTCCGGCGAGCGTGCCATCGCTCACCCAGGGCTCTACGCCGACCGCAAGGCCGAATGCCGAAAAGTACACCTTGCCGCCGAACGACGTAAGGTGCTCGGGACCGCTGGGAAAACGCCAAAGATCCGCCACGGTCTCGGTGCCGCCGGGCGTGCCGTCGGTCGAAACGAGGCGCTGGAATCGCATTTCATCGGCCGCGAGAAACAGCGCGCGGTCGCCGAGCGTCGCGATCTCGAGGTAGTTCGGGTTCCAGCCGCGAAGCTCATAAGTTCCTTCGGCCGTGCCGTCGGTCGACCAGATCTGCGCCGGGAGATTCGAGGGGAAGAAAATCAACAGAAGGGCTCTTTGGCCTGCCTGCGCATGACCCGTGATCGACGGCACGTCGATGCCCTGGCGCCCGGCCGGCATGCCGAGGCCGGCCAGGCGTTCGGTTCCGTTCCTCGTGCCGTCGCTCGCCCACAGCTCCGCCTCGCCGCTCTCGCCGGTCGCAATGAAAATTGCCTGGTCGCCGAGCGCCACCGGCGGGCCGGGGAACGAACCGCCGGCATCCGCATCGCCGACGTCGGCGAGCAGCCGCGTTCCGGCGTCGGTGCCGTCCGTGGTCCACAGCTCGACGCCGTGAGCTTCGTCGTAGGCCGAGAACACCAGTTCGTCTCCCACGGAGATTCCGAACAGGATGGCATCCCCGACGAACGGCGTCGTGCCGTCGCCGAGCGCCTCGGTCCCTTCTTCCGTGCCGTCGGTGGCGTAGAGCCGGAGATCGCCCACCCCGCGCGGCGGATAGAGCGCGAACACCAACCGAGAGGCCGTGACGCCGATCCACAGGAAAGAGAAGCGGCAAGAGCCGGAGCAGATGCGGGAGGTGGCGGTCACCGTTCCTTCCGGCGAGCCGTCGGTCGACCAGATGCCGCGCTCTCCCGCGCGGGAGGTCGCCTCGAAAAACATCCGGCCGCCGGCCGCGAGCCCGAAACCCGGATGGCTGCCGCACGGCCCGGCGCAGAGATCGGCGAACAGCCGGGTTCCTTCCGGGGTGCCGTCGGTCGACCAGGGTTCGGCCCCGTACGATCCGCTCGCCGCGGAAAAGAAGAGGCGCTCGCCAAAGGCCTGCGCGGAATAGAGGGCCAGGCCGTTGATCGCCGCGAACCGGCGCAGTCGGAGCGTCCCACGCCGGGTTCCATCGGTGGACCACAACGAAGGGCCCGCCTCGCCGCGCCGGGCGATGAACAGCAGCCGGCCGCGAAAGAGGGGCAGGCCGGCGTTGCCGCCCGAAAACCCGGTCAAGCTGGTCGCGTCGAGCGCGAGCAGGGCATTCGTACCCTCCGGCCGGCCGTCGCTCGACCAGAGCCTGCCCGCCGTCCCGCCCGGGACGACGAAGAGGAGTTTCCGGTCGAGGGAGCGCAGAGCGTACGGCCAGACCGGGCGCGGCCCGGCGGGATCGGCGACGAATCGCAGATCGGCGGCGCCCCGGGTCGCGACCGAGTAGAGAGCGGGACCGCGCAGGCCGTCGTCCGCCGCGAAATAAAGCCGGTTCCGCCAGACGCCGAAACTACGGGGAATCGAGCCCTGGCGACCGGGCCGTAGATCCGCCACCCGCCCCGTGCCCGCGGCGGTGCCGTCGCTCGACCAGAGCTCAGGACCGGATAGGCCGTCGTTCCAAACGAAATAGAGCCGCCCGGAGGTTCCTGCGTTTTCGACCCACAGCCGGTCGTCGCGGTTCGCCGGGTTCGGATCGATCCCTTGCGCGATCCGCCGGGTTCCCGCGGCGGTTCCATCCGTCGCCCACAGTTCACGCAGCCGAGACCCGGGATCGGGATGAGGAAACCGGGTGAAGAAGTAAAGCCCGGGAGTCTCGGCGAACCGGCCCAAGGCGCTGCCGCACGGACCCGGGCAAAGATCGGCCAGCCGAACCGTACCCGCCGCCGTGCCGTCGGTCGCATGCAGCTCCAGGCCCCGTTCATCCGAAGCGAAGAAGACGGAGCGCCCCCCCACCTTGACGAAATCGTGGGGTTCGGAGCCGCTATTGCCCGGCACCGGATTGATGTCGCGGACCAGCCGTGGCGCGGAGAACCCGGCCGGGATCGTCGCGCCATCGAGAACCGCGCCGGAGGCGAAGGCCGCGGGCGCAATCCCCCCGAGGACAACAGCCAAACGAGCGATGCGGGAGATCATATATGCCAGTTTAGCATTTCGCGGCCGCTTAAGCGGCGCCATTCGTCCCACTCGCGGACATGGCGAGGGGAGTTTCGCATGTTTTGGTCCGGTCGAGATCGCTCCTCTCGCATATGCTCCCCTCCGTGAACCTCCCGACTTTCGCCGACGTTTTCGCCGCCCGCCGCACGCTCGCTGGCCGGGTGCTGCGGACCCCCGTGCTTCGCTCTTCGATTCTCGATGCCCTGACCGGCTCCGAGCTTCATTTCAAGGCTGAGAGCCTTCAGCTGACCGGCTCGTACAAGGTGCGCGGGGCGACGAACAAGATCCTTTCGCTCTCCCCCGCGGAGCTGGCCGCCGGGTTGATCACCGTTTCGGCCGGCAACGCCGCGTTGGGCGCAGCTTGGGCGGCGCGCGAGGTGGGGGCGGCCCTGACCGTCGTGATGCCGGAAAACGCGGTGCCGGCCAAGCTCGCTGCGGTGGCCGCGATGGGGGCGCGGATCGACAAGGACGGGATCACGAACGCGACGTTGGCGTTCGCTCGGCTCGCGGCTTTGCGCGAGGCGCACGGGTTTACTTTGATCCATCCGTTCGACGACGCGAAGGTGATCGCCGGGGCGGGCACCGCGACGTGGGAGCTGCTCGAAGAAGCGCCGTCGCTCGACCGGTTGATCGTGCCGACCTCCGGCGGCGGACTGCTCGGCGGCGCGCTGCTCGCCGCCAAGGGGCTCTCCCCCACGACCGACGTCTGGGGCGTCCAGCCGGAGGGCGCGGCCGGGTTGGTTCTCTCGCTCGAAGCCGGCTCGCCCACCGCACCGGAAAAGATCCAAACGATCGCCGACGGCCTCTCCGCGCCGAAACCGGGCGCCTTGAACTTCGAGATCATCCGGCGCGACGCAAAAGGTGCGGTGGTCGTCTCGGACGACGAGATCCTCGCCGCGATGGCTTTGTTGATCGAGCATCTGCGGGTGATCCTGGAGCCCTCCGCCGCGGTCGGCCTCGCGGCCCTGCTGCGCTACGAGCACCTGCGCGGCGGGCGGATCGGCATGCTGCTTTCCGGTAGCAACGCCGCCAAGGAACGCGTGGTCCAGGCCCTGGGTTAAGAAAAGCCGTATGGGCCGAGCGCCGGCTCGTCTGCTTTACGCTCTCGGCCGCTTCGATGCCGAGCTGGTGCTCGGCGGTCCCGGGAACGCCTTGTAGATTGGGACCACTCCACACCCCCGCGGGGTGAGCGCTCTCGTCGGCGCTGCGAGGAGCGGGTAGTATTTTGCTCCATCGAGAATTGCTCAGGAGATCCCAAAATGCCCTCTCATTGGAACTCAACGTTCCGTTCGCTCGCTCTCACACTCCTCGCGTTTCTCTTCATCGCAGGTCTGACCCTCCCCCTGGAAGCCACTCCCCGTTGGGTCCCGATCGGCCCTGTGGGCGGCGTTGTTCGCCAGTTGGTGCAAGCCGCTTCCGATCCGCAGCGCCTGTACGCCGCGACCGATCCGTTCGGCGTCTTCCGCAGTCGCGACGGCGGGCGTTCGTGGCAGTCGATCGGCCACGGGTTGGAGGGGCTGGACATCCAGAACCTGGCGGTCGATCCGCACCATCCCGAGATCGTCGTCGCGAACACCTCCCTGGGCTCGCCCTATAATCAAATCTGGCGGAGCGAGGACGGCGGTGGTTCGTGGACCCCGGCCGTCCGACCGCCGACGAGCCCCGTAGGCTTCACCTATCCGGCCTACGACCTGAGGTTCGACACCACCTCCCCCCTCAAGGTCTACGCCGGCACCCCGGGCGGGATCTTCCGCAGCGAGGACGGCGGCTCGACCTGGGACCTCTGGGCGCTCCCCGACCTGATCACGATCGCGCTCGCCCAAGATCCCGACGCGCCCGCCGTCTGGTACGCCTCGTCGTTCAACGTCAGCCGGACGATGATTGGGATCTACCGGAGCACCGACGACGGCGTCACCTGGACTGCGACGGCGGGCGCCGGTGGCCCGGGGTTCACCGGCCAGGCGCAGCGGCTGTTCTTTCAAGGCGGCGCGCTCTACGCGGTCTGGTTCGGCGGCCTTTACCGTTCGACCGACGGCGCCGCGAGCTGGAGCCTGGTCGCGCACCTGCCGACGCTCGGCGGTATCGATTTCGCCCTCTCCCCGTCGGGCACGATCTACGCCGCCACTTTCTCCGGGATTTACACCTCGACCGACGGCACCCATTGGTCGCCGCGGGAAACGTCGTCGCCCGAGCGCTCCTCCCCGCGCGATTCGGTCGTCCGACTGGCGCTCGTGCCCGGGGCGGAGGAGACGGTGATCGCCGGGGGAAGGCGCGGGATCTGGCGCTCGACCGATTCCGGCCGCACCTGGCGCGCAGCGAGCCACGGGCTCGACGGCCGGGCGGTCCGGCGCCTTATCGCTCTGCCGAACCCTCAGGGAACCCTGCTCGCCAACTTCGAGGACGGCCTCTATCGGACCGACCGCGCGGCCGTCTCCTGGCACCGCCTACCGCGGCCGGTTGGGTACGAGTCGCCCTTCCTCGCCGCCGATCCGTTTCGCCCGGGAAGGGTCTATGCCCTGGGCACTAACGTCGTCGGCATAAGCGACGATCTCGGCAGCAGTTTTCGAACCGTGGGCGAGCTGCCGTACGACGGGGTTTTTCTGTTACTCGCGGACCCTGGGCATAGGAACGTGCTGTTCGCCAGCATCGAGCGAGGCTTCGGCTCGGGGGCGACCGATTTTGCCTTCCGCAGCGTGGACGGCGGCGCCACCTGGCGGGAGATTCCTTCGATCGATGATCTGTTCGACCTGGCGTTTGATCCTCGGCATCCGAACCTCGGGTTCGGCGTGACCAGCAGCGGCGTGGCCAAAACCCTGGACGGCGGGGTGAGCTGGACGGTTCTGCCGCCGCTCGAACCGACCAACGTGGTTGCCATTCCGATCTCCGTCGCGTTCGATCCGCGGACCCGCGCGGTCTACGTCGGAACAACCGACCGCGGCGTCTTTAGAAGCCGCGACGGCGGGCAGACCTTCCAGCGGATCGTCGCGGGCCTCCCCCACGCCACCAGGCCCTCGCTCACCCCGACGGTCGCTTCCCTGGTTCTCGACGGCGCGGGAAATCTCTACGCCGGCCTCGCCGGTCATGGCGTCTTCCGGCTCGTCCCTGGGCACGGGTGGCAAGCGGTGAACCTCGACCTGCCGGTTGCCACCTTCTCCGGCACTCTGGTCGCCGATCCGGGCTTCCCGGGGCGGCTCTACGCCGGCACGCAGGGAGCGAGCGTCTGGCGGCTCGAAGAGCGCTAAGGAGCCAACAGATGAAACCACCCCGTCCTCTCGGTTCGGCGCTCTGGCCGCTCGCGCTGGTCCTTGGCCTCGGGTCTCCCGCCGCCCCTACTCGGGCCGCCGAACGCTGGGTCCCCTTGGGTCCCGCCGGAGGCATGGTTCGCCAGCTCGCCCAGAGCCCCTCGGACCCCGCCCGCCTGTATGCGGCCACCGAGCGGGTGGGTCTTTTTGCGAGCCGCGACGGCGGGAGATCGTGGCGGTCGATCCGCGCCGGCCTCCCCGGGGGGTACCTGTTGAAGCTCGCGGTCGCGCCGCGCGATCCCGACACTTTGCTCGCCACCACCTACGGCGGCACTCCCTTCGATCAGGTCTGGCACAGCGAGGATGGCGGCTCGACCTGGTCCCGCGGCACGACCGCCCGCGGGCGCCGTCTTCTCCCTCCCCGTCGCCGATTTTCTGTTCGCTTCCGGCGACCCGCGAACGGTGTACGCCTCGACCGAGAAAGGGATCTTCCGCAGCCTGGACGGCGGTTCGACCTGGGATTCTTGGGCGCTGCAAAACGTTCCTACGGGCGCCCTCGCGCAACCGGAGCAGACGCCCGTGACCTTCTTCGCGGCCGGCAACGACCTCGGCGATTTTCATGGCGCGATCTATCGCAGCGACGACTCTGGCCTCACCTGGCGGGAGACGCCGAGCGTCGGTGGTCCGGGCCTCGACGAGCTGCCGGAGCGGTTTTCTTCCGCGCGGGTGTGCTTTACGCGCAATGGAGCCACGCGCTTTATTCCTCCACCGACGGCGCCACCACCTGGAGCCTGGCCGCGCGGCTGCCGACGCTCTCCGCGCTCGATTTCGCCATCGCCCCTTCGGGAACCTTCTACGCGGCGACCGAGACGGGGGTCTACTCCTCGGCCGACGGCGCGCATTGGTCGCCGTCGGAGGTGACCTCGGTCGATCAGGCCACGCCCCGCGATGGGCTCTCCCACCTGGCCGTCGTCTCGGGCGGCCCGCGTCCGGGCAGCGAGACGGTGATCGCCGGGGGCCGGCGCGGGTTCTGGCGTTCGGCCGATCGGGGCGCGAGCTGGCGCCCCGCGAGCCGCGGGATCGCCGTGCATGACGTCCTCGATCTGGCCGTCCTGCCGAATTCCCAAGGCACCCTGCTCGGCAGCTTCGACGAGGGCCTCTTTCGCATCGACCGCGAAGACGACAGTTGGCGGCGCCTGCCGAGCCAACGCGGCTTTGAGAATCCCTACCTCGCGGCGGACCCGCATCATCCCGGGCGGGTCTACGCCCTGGGTCCCCACGATGTCGGGGTGAGCGACGACCGGGGCAATACCTGGAGGAAGGTGGGCGAGCTGCCCAACAACTCGGCCCATTTGTTCCGCGTCGATCCGGTCCATCCGGACGTCCTCTACGCGGGCATCCTGCTCGGAGGCGGTTCGCAAGGGGAAGATTTGGTCTACCGAAGCGTCAACGGCGGCGCCACCTGGAGCGAGCTTCCCGACATCGACTACCTGGCGGATTTCACCTTCGATCCGGCGCATCCCCAGGTGGGTTACCGGGCGACGTTCTCCGGTCTCGACAAGACGACCGACGGCGGCGATCACTGGACGACCCTGCCGGGGATTGCGACCCAGCTCTTGGGCGCTCATGCCTCGTCGGTGCTCCTCGATCCGAAGACCCGCGCGCTCTACGTCGGAACCGAAAACTTAGGCGTCTTCCGCAGCACCGATTCCGGCCGCACGTTCCGCCGGATCAATCTCGGTTTGCCGCGCGGCGAAGGCGACCTGCCGGGCGTCAAACCGTACGTCTCGGCCCTGATGTTGGACGCCGCGGGGAACATCTTCGCCTCGCTCGCCTATGCCGGCGTCTTCCGGCTGGAACGAGGCCAGGGGTGGAAGGCGGTCAACGCCGGCCTGCCGCTCGACACCTTCCCCGGCCTGCTGGTCGCCGATCCGGCGGTCCCGGGTCTGCTCTACGCGGGGTCGCTTGGGGCGAGCGTGCTGCGGCTGGAAGATCGATAGCGCGACGAGGTCGCGGTCGGGACGTTCGGTCAGGGCAACGCCTCTCCCGCACGCTCCGCAATCTTTTTCGCCAGCACGCCAAAGTCGGCATAGCAGTCCCGAACGGCTTTGGCGTGACTGCCGATCGCTCCATCGGCGGGTTTGAGGAGGAACATGGGCTTCCTCGCTTCCTGAGCAAGGGGCATCAGGCTCCGGTAGTGTTTCAAGGCGGCCAGGCAGTGGGAATCGTCTTCGATGCTGACCCCGGTCTGACCCACCGCTTCTCCGAGGACTGCCTCGTGATAGACGGCAGGGATACGCGCCATCCACCGGGCGTACGCCTTGACCGGCCGATCGAGCCGGGCGGCGTGTTGCTGCATCACGACGTAGCCGAGCGGCTCCATCCGACCTTGCGGCAGGTCCAGCCCGGCGGGGCGCTTCTTGAGCCGTTCCGTCCAGCCGCTGCGCCACTCCCGCAGGCGAGGCCCGAGGTTCTGCAGCCCCCTTAAAGAAAAGAGGTCCGGAGCGAGAGGAACCACCACGTGATCAGCGGCGATCAACGCCGAGCGATTGATCGCTCCGAGATTCGGTCCCACGTCGATCAGAACGATGTCGGCTTCGCGCAATTGGGCGGCACGCGCCAGGATCTGATGGAAGGCTCCGATGACGCGAAAAGCCCGCGGCTTGCCGATGTCGAGGCAGTAGGGCCACTGCTGGCTCAGCTCATCCTCGAACCTCGACAGATCGAGATCCCCTGCCAAGAGCCCGATGCCCTCAATGTCCACCACGTGTGGATCCGCGATCCCGCCCTCGCCTTCCAAGAGCGGCAGCAAGGGCGCCAAAAGAGTCTTTCGCGGCTTCCCTTCAGGCCAAAGGCCTTCGAGGGCCTCCTCGTCCAGAAACATGGCGGTGAGGTTGGCCTGCGGATCGAGATCCGCCACGAGCACCCGAAGCCCGAGTTCGTCGTACATCCAGGCCAGGTGGTAGACCAATGAAGTCTTGCCCACGCCGCCCTTGTTGTTGAAGAAGGCGATCGTCGTCATGGCGCCAATCTTAGTGTCACGCCGACATACGACGGATTGACCTCGAACTCGGGCGGAGGATTGCCGTTCGCCGCCAACTCTCTTCGAGCCGTAGCGATCCCCACACCGAATCGCTGCACGAAACCCAAGACGCGAAGCGCCTCCGCGAGACTGGGATTGCGGTAGTCACTGACACCCGGCCGACCGAAATTCTCCATCGTCACCGCACCGAAAGGCCCGCCGGGACTCAAGATCTCGATGCGGTCGTTAAACCACGTCACCCGCACGGGGGCATTCGTCGCCTCGTAGCTTCGATGCATAATCGCATTGCGCACGATTTGTTGGAGAGCCACCATTGGGTACTGAGAGATCCGCAACTCCCGTTGTTCGCTGGTGAAATCCACAGCGGTGCGATTGTGGGCGCTGAGCTTCTCATCCGTACGGCGAAGCACCTCCGCCACCGGCCCGTCGATCGACTGTTCGTCTGAAACCGGGTCGGCGAGATCGCGGCCGGCGATCCGCAGGAATTGAACGTAGGCGCCCGGGATGAAGTCCCTCGTTCGGGTGCTCAGCACCAAGACACCAAGTACGGTGGGCGTAGGCTCCTCGGCCGCAACCACCATCTTGGTCGCGGCGAGTCGCTGCTCATAAGTCCGCTCGTTGGCGGCAAGGACGTCGGAGGCAAAGGCCGCCGTGAGGTATTCGTCCTCGAAGCGCCGCCGATCCAAGTCGGCCAGGGAAGCGGAAGGCACGGGCCGCACGTCGAAGGGGCGATCCCCGTACCGCCGCTTTTCGTTCAGAATGCGCTCATCCTGCGCGGAGGCGATACCGCGGCGCGGCCCGACGCGGATGTAGACACGTCCTTTGTAACGTACCGGCGGGGAATCCGCGGGCCAAACGGTTACGACCGCCATCTCGTGGCCTCGCAACAGGTGTTTCGTGACGGTCAACGTCGGCGGCGGAACGATGTTGCCGTCGGTCTTCATGTCCGCGAGCTGGAGAAGCAGCTCATCGGTCACCACCAGCCCCGCCGAACTCCCGTCGTCTCGCGCACCGATAAAGACAACGCCAGGGCGGTCATGACCCGGCAGATCGTTGGCGAAGGCACAGACGGCCTCCCGCACCTTGGTCGGCGCATCGCCTTTCAAAGACTCCTTGCGCTCCGCGAGGTCGGACTCGATGCTGGAGAGCATGCCCTCCAAGTCTTGGTCACTGTAGGCGCTCATCCGTCCCCCACGCATTCGCGGTCGTGAATCTTCTACTCACCGATGTGCTTCAACCGACCGGCCTATTCTACCCTCCGGCAGTCCGGAGCCGTTCCTTCGGATCGTTCCACCGAGCACCCGCTCGGCTACTTGGGTGATCGCGTCCGCTTCGAATGCCGAGCTGGAGCTCGGCGCTCCCAGGCTTCGCGAGGTCGAGGCGTTGGCGCGGAATCCCGGCTCCCCCATCCTTGCCTTCCCCCGCACCCACCGCCCCCTCCCCGGGGGAAGGAACCTCCGTTCGGCGGTGAGGGGGGTTTGAGGACGCTCCGACCGGCGAATTTGGAGTGCGCCGACGGGTCGGCGCTTTGGCACGCGGCGACGTGTCGCCGCCCCCCGAGCGGTAGCCTAACCGAGACGCTCTACCAAAAAAGATCGAACTTTTTCGAAAAAAGAGTGAACTCGAGCGGCTCAAAAGTGAACTCGAGGAGTTTGGAAGCGAACTTACGCCCCTGAAAAGTGAACTCGAGGAGCTTGCAAGCGAACTTGCGCGGCTGAAAAGTGAACTTGGGGAGCTTGCAAGCGAACTTGAGCGCCTGAAAAGTGAACTCGGGGAGTTTCAAAGCGAACTTCTGGCGCTCACGAGCGAACTTCAAGAGCTGGAGAACGAACTTTGGAGGCCGCACCCCATGTGCGGGCCGCGCTCCCGCGGGGTGGCGGGAGCGCGGTTGGGGGCTTGGGATCAGAAACCGCAGCCGTTGGACGGCGGTACGTCGGCGAGAATGTCGACGTTCGGCAGGGTGTTCCAGCGCAGCGAGAAGTCGAGCACGTTGCCGTTCGGCGGGAAGAGCATCGCGTTGTGGATCCGGTCGACCGCTCCGGGGGTAAGGCGCGAGGCCCAGAGGCGGCCGGCTTGGCATTCGGAGACGGGGCTGCCGATCAGGACTCCGACCAGCTGGCGAACCCCGGCGATGAAGACGTAGACCGGCGAGCCGCTCTGGCCTCCGACGCCGTCGTTGGTGAGGAAGAATAGACCCTTCTCGCCGCCGTCCTGCCAGACCGCCGAGGTGTTGATGAAGCTGTTGGCCGAGCCCGTCTGCCAAAGGGTGCCGATGTTCTTATCGCCCGGATAGCCGATCGAGAACGGGGTCAGGCTGTCGACCGTCGCCCACGTCTGGTACGAGAAGGCCATCGGCACCGCTCCTGCAATCGGGCTGGCCAGCTCGATGATCGCGTAGTCGAGCGCCTTGTTCGAGGTCGAAGCGCTGTTCACATAGTCCGCCGGCACGAAGGTACGCACGGCGTAGTGGTCGCCGAACGGCCTGCTGCACGGCCCGGCATTGAATTGCGCGAGACGGAAGCGGATGGGACCCTCTCGAAACTCGTTGTTGGCGTCCATCACGCAGTGGGCCGCCGTAAGTACGTACTTCGAGCCGATCAGCGTGCCCGAGCAGCCAGGCGCCCCCGAGAGGTCGAGCCGGCCGACGTGGCGCCAGGGAGAGTTGGCCGAGAGGGCGGCGGCCGCCGTAGTCGGCCCCTGGACCCGGTCGTCGCAGCCGACGATCTGGACCGATGCCGAGCATTGCGAAAGGCAGGCGGGGACCTGCGCCTCGGCCGGCGGGAGCGGGGCGGCGAGCACCGCGAGGGAAGCGAACGAAGCGAAGCGGGCGGCGCGGCGGACGGTATGTGCGGCGAGGGGTAGCATGTTGGTGTTCTCCGGGTGCGGCGGAAAGGGTCGGCGGGGAATGTCCCGCCTACGCACCTAGGAACGACACTCGCCGCGGGATTCCCTCACCTCGGGAAAAAGAAGGCAAGTGCCCGGCCCGGTAGCCGAGCCGGGCACCTCGTCCGCCAACGACACCCCCTCCGCTTCCGTATACCTCCCGTCACCAAGAGGACGATCCGCAGAAAGGGCTCGCGATGCGCTGCTCCTATTTGAAGACTGGAACCCGCCTCGGTGCGCGATTCGCACTCGCAGCGACCTCGCTCGCCTTGCTCGCCGCCGTTCCGGCCGTCGCCGCGAACTGGAAATCGGCCGGTCCCGCAGGGGGTTCCAATCGCATCGCCCAGGCTCCGAGCGAGCCGGGCCGGCTCTACGGCGGAACGTTGGCCGCCGGGGGATTCGGCAGCCTCGACGGCGGGCGGAGCTGGCGTCCTCTGCCGGGCTTGTCGGGTCTCGCCTCGCCGATCTTGGAAGCCGTGGCGGTGGCGCCGGACGATGCCGCCAAGGTCTATTTCTTCTCGCACGCCAACGAAGGCGACCAACTCCTCCGCAGCAGCGACGGCGGCGCGCATTTCGAGCGGCTCGATATCGGCCTCACTTCGGGGGCGACACGGTTCGAGGCTCTGGCGATCGCGCCGTATGACGCGCGCATCCTCACACTCGGCACGAACGATGGTGTGTTCCAGACCGACGACGGAGGCGATCGCTGGCACATTACCTCGTTCCCCGGCCAGGAGGTCCAAGGACTGGCGTTCGATCCGAACGGCCCGGGAAACGTGATTGCCGTCGTCAATACCGCACCGGGCGTGCCCTCGATCTGGCTAAGCCGCGACGGGGGCCTGACCTGGAGTGTAGCCGCCCACCCGGACGGCGGCTTCCCGTTCCTGCGCCCCGTGTTCGATCCGATACAGATCGGTACGCTCTACCTCGTCTCGGGATTTCGTCTGTTCCGATCCCTTGATCTCAGCGCCACCTGGACGGAAGTGCCGACCGGCCGCACCGACATCACGGACGTTGCGATCCTCTCCGACGGCACTTTGCTGGCCGCGAGCTTTTCCGGCATCTACCGGAGCACCGATGGCGGGGCCGGATGGTCTTTGTCCGGTCCCGAGTCCGCCGCGATCCGCCCGGCGCAGCCGGTGTTTCGGATCGACCCCCTCTTGGACGGTGACGCAGTCGGCGCACTCGCGCTCGGATCGAGCGGGCTCTGGCGGACGGACGATGGCGGCGAGACCTGGATTGACGCCAGGCGCGGAGTGCGCGCCCACACCGTGATCGGCCTCGAATCGGGCGCCGCGATCTACACCGTGCTGGATGGGTCGGGCGTCTTCCGCAAATCGACCGCGACGGGCCCCTGGCTGAAAACCCACCCGGGAACGACGCTGCCGCTACCGGGCCTCAACCTTCCCGCCGACAACCTCCGACTGCTCGCGGTGGATCCACGCGATCCGAACATCGCGCTCGCGGATTTCGGCAGCCGTTTAGTCGAGACCCGGGACGGCGGCCTCACCTGGCCGACCCGGCTGCCGGCCGCTCCGGACACGTTCGGGTTGAACGTCTACGCCGCCGTCTTCGCGCCAAGCAATCCGAACTACGCGTATGTCTCGGCCCTCCAACTGTCGAGCGTCGACGGCGCGGAGAACACCCTCTGGCGCAGCCTCAATCGCGGATTCACCTGGGAGAAGGTCAACGCCTTCGGCAAGCTCCTGGCGCTCGCGGTCGATCCGCGCAACCCCAAGAAGCTCTACGCGGCGACCCACACCCTCTTCGCCTTGAGCGACGACGGCGGCGTCAGCTGGCAGCCGATCGGCCGCGGTCTGCCGACCCGCATCAGCCCGAGCCGCTCGATCCGGATCGACCCCGGCGATCCCCAGCACATTTATCTTTCGACCCGCCCCGGCGTCTGGGAGAGCCGCGACGGCGGTACGACGTTCCACCGCCTGGGAACCAATCTCGGCAACGTTCTCGTCAATCGCCTGGAACTCGACGCTTCCGGCCTCTACGCCAGCCTCCCCAGCCGCGGTATCTTCCGCTGGAACCCGACCTCCCGAACCTGGCAGCCGGTCGGCGGCCGCTTTCCCGCCGCAAACTTCAGCGGAACCTTCGTCCTCGATCCCCAACGCCCGGGGCGCCTCTGGGCCGGAACCTACGGGGCGGGGTTGTTTAGCCTGGAGCCGGAGTAGGTCAACTCCCCTACCGCCCGCCCTTCCGACCCGCCCGCAGCCGGTCGAGGATCTCCAAGAAATCCTCCGGCGGCGGCTCATCGAATTGCAGCCGGGATCCGCTGTGCGGGTGGTCGAAGCCCAGCTCGGCGGCGTGGAGCATGGGGCGGGAGGCGACGATGTGCGGCGTTTTTCCTGCGCCGCGAATGTAGACCTTCTCCCCCACCAGCGGGTGGCCGTCTTCAGCGAGGTGGATGCGGATCTGGTGGGTGCGGCCGGTTTCGAGTTCGCATTCGACCAGGGTCGCCCCCGCGAGACGTTCGATCGGGCGGATGCGGGTGGCCGCGCGCTTCGCTTCCCTGGGCGGTCCTCCCGGGCCGCGCCAGGAGCCGCGCAGGCCGTCGCCCCGGTCTTCGACCAGCCAACTCTCGATGTCGGCGGCTTCGACGTTTCCTTCCGCGATCGCCAGATAGCGGCGCAGCGCCGCATGCTCACCGAGCTGCTCTTGGAGCTTGCGTTGAGCCGGGATGTTGCGCGCGAAGACGACCAGGCCGGAGGTTTCCTTGTCTAAGCGCTGGACCGCCCGCAGGGTGAGGTTCGGCTTGTTCCCTTTGGCGGCTTCTCGCCTTCTCAACGCCACGCGGGTGAGCGCGATCAGCGTGTCGCGATCTTTGTCTTCAAACGGCACGGTGAGGACCCCCGCGGGTTTGACCACCACGGCGACGTCCGGATCGGAATGGACGATCCGAATCACCGGCACCGAGGGCACCCCCCCGGGCTGGGTCGCGGCGATCTCGATCTTGCTCTCGGCCTCGGGCCGAAACGCCGCTTCGCGCTCCACCCGGCCATCGACCGTCACTCCCCCGGCCAAGATCCGCTCCCGCGCCGCGCGCCAGGAGAGTCCCGGCTCCGCCTCCCTCACCCGCGCCGCCAGCGTTGGAATCTCAAGACCCGGCGCCTTCTCGGGTAGGGGTTTCGGCTTCGGCCTTCTCGGCCGCTTTCTCATCACTGGCATCTTCGCTCTGATCTCCGCGGCTCCGCCGCCCGTTCGCCGTAACCCCGGAGACGTGCTCGGAGGGCGAGGTTTGGCGCGAGTGTACCTCTCGCGGCCACGCCCTGGCCTCGCCCTCCCTCCTCCAGCTTCCCGATCAATCGCAGATCGGCGGGCCGCCCAACGGATTGAAGTCGAAGAAGTCGTGGGGCTTCAGCTCCAGGCCGTACCAATGCACCAAGGTCACCGCCCAGTTCTTGTTCTGGTCCAGATCCTCGCTGATCGGCTCGTGGTGGGCCGCGGCCAAGTACCAGACGACGACGTCGCGATTGGAGATGATCTCCTGGTTCGCCGCGTACGGCAGGAGGAAACCGTCCGGCCCGGTAAAGATCGGCGTTGCTGCCCATGCTGTGTCTTCGGTGGAGCGATAGCGCGTGACCCAGAAATCGTGCTGGCTCCATTGCTCGTTGGCTCCAAAGTGATGCGCCGATCCAGTCTTCAGCGGTTCCAGCTCGTAGCTACGCGGCTGGCCGCTCGCGTTGACGGCAGCATCCTGAACCACCACCGTGTTGAATTGCGCCGGCTGCCAATCCTCGAACCCTTCGACCCCGCCGTGGAACGGTACCAGGTCGTCGCGCGAATCCAGGCCGGTCGCATCCCCAGCGACCGGTTCAACGTGGCGCGAGAGGAAGGCGCTGTCGCCCCCCGGACCGTCGATGTCTAGGTCGATGCGCCAGAGCGCATCGTGGAAATGGGCGATATCCGGAAAGCCCGGGTTCACGAAGCCGGTCGCGCCGGAGCGGAGCGAGATCGTGCCGTCGTCGCGGAACCCAAACTCCTGAATATAGTCGTAGTTGCCGGCGTCGTAGACGCCCCAGAGGATCAGATCCTTACCGCGCCGGAGGAACGACCCGCGGTGCCCCTTGCACAGCCATCCCGGGCCCCGGTCGCGGCACTCGGCGGCCACCGAAGGGCCGAACGCGGCATCCTTGGCGAGAGTGATCAGCGCGCCGCCATTGGCGTCCGCCGGGGTGACCGTCTTCCGCCAATTGCTCCAGTCGGCGTGCTGATCGTCCGAGAGGTGCCCACCTTGGGAGTGGTACGGCGTCAGGTTCTCGGCCACTTCCGCGCGGTGAATCACCCGCCGCCAGAGAGTCGCCGGCCCGAGGTTTCGCCGCACGTCGACCGGACCGATGGTGATTCCCCGGCTATGTTGATTGGCGACGGTGCCATAGGCCGAGGCTTGAATGCAGATCCGCCACTGGATGTCGGGGAATGTCTGCAAGAGGCAGGCGCTGTTGCTTCCCGGAAAGCAGTAGACCGAGGCGTCGCACTGCTGGAGCGCGCAGCCGGGTTGCGTCAGCGGCTTGCCTACCGCCGCCGGACTGCTCTTGGGTCCTCCCAGCAGCCACGGCAGCAGAGAGGAATCCGGTCCCGGCACCGGAACGGCCGAGGACTTTTCGGCGACCGGCTGGATTCGCTCCGGGTTTCGATCGCCAGGAAGTTCCAGGAGTTGAGCCGCAAGAGGCCCGCTCGACGCGGCGAGAACGAGCGCCATGGAGCGGATGAGGGCGAAATCACGTGAAAGCGAGCGCATTTGAGGTGCTCCTCCCTGGTTCGCGCCCACCGACTCGATGGGCGTATTCGGGAGGGACTTCGCGCGCCGACGAAGAATTCTGACCGTCGCGCCCCTCCGGCGGGGTACGGATTCACGGCAGACTGAGGCGGACTAGGTACGTTTCGCGCTCTCTTTCGACGGACGCAGAACGCTCCTTCCTCACGTTCTCACAAACCCAATCAAAGGACGAACGCAGCCGCGGATCGGATACACTCTTCCCAATTCCGAAGATTCGATGATCGACTCCAACGAGTTGCAGGCGATTCTCAAACGGGCGCTCTCGGGCGACCAGGCCGCTCTCCGCTCGCTGATCGACGAAATCACCCCGGTGATCCAGAAGCGGGTCGCCCGGGCGTTGCTGTCGTACCGCCAGGGCCCATCGGCCGGACGCGACGTTCACCAGGAGGTCGAGGATCTTTCGCAGGAGGTCCTCCAATACCTGTTCGCCGATAATGCGCGCGTGCTGCGCAGGTGGGACCCAGAACTCGGTCTGTCGCTCCTCAATTACGTCGGCTTCGTGGGGGAGCGGCGCGCCATGGGGATCCTGCGCGGCAAGCGCAGCCCCTGGATCGACGATCCGACGCTGATCGAAGAACTGCCGGACCAGCCGTACAGCGGCGACAATCCGGAACGGGCAGCCGCCTCCCGCGAGATCTTGCGGCTGCTGCTCGATCGGTTGAAAGAGGAGCTCTCCGCCGAGGGTTGGCACATGTTCGACCTGCTTTTGCCGCAAGATCTGACGCCGGAAGAGGTCGCCCAAGAAACCGGCAAGAGCCTCGCCGCCGTCTACCAATGGCAGAGTCGGTTGCGCAAGCTCGCTCGTCGGCTGCGCGACGAATTGTCGAACTCGAACGGGGAACCGCAAAAGCCATGACATGAGAGGACGACCGACGATGGACGACACAGGACTCCTACGCGATCTGGCCCGCGCCGCCCGCGAAGAAGAGGCGGAAGAGCGCGACCGCTGGGATCGCTGGGACCGCCTGACCGACGGCGAGCTGTCGCCCGAAGAGGAAGCCGAGCTGCAAGAATTGGCGGGAAACTCCGCAGAATCGCATCAGGCCTACGAGGCGTTCCGCCCGCTTTCCCCGGAGTTCCGCGCCAAGATGGTGGCCGAGATCGGGCCGCTGATCCCGCCGTCCGTGTTCGTCCGTTGGCGCGACGCCTTCATCCGTTGGCGCGACGCCCATCTCTTCTTTTGGCGTGCCGCCTACTCCGGATCGGGGCTCGCCGCGGCGGCGACGACGCTGATTCTCGTCCTTCGTCCCTTGGCGCCGATTCCTGTCTACACACTCGCCGAGGTCATCCCTGGCGTCAAAACCGAGCGTGGAGAGGGAGCCGCCCTCTTTGCCGGGGAGCCCTTTACCGTGGACGCCCACGCCGAAAAGAAATTCGGAAATGGCAAGGCCGTCGAGCCGTACTGCTTCGTCAAGATCGTGCAGCCTGTTGCGGTTCACGCCGCGGGCTGCTCTGCCTTAAAGCGCTACGAGAATGGCTCGATGACGGTCCAAGGGCGCCTTCCCCAGGATTTGCCGGCCGGGCGAGCGACGCTGTGGGTCGTCATCGCTTACCCCGGTCACCAGCCCACGGCCGAAGCGATCGAAGCCTCACCCGGAGCGCTCCTCCAAAAACGGCTCTCGGTCACGGCATCGAAAGAGATCGAGATCCGGACGCCCTGATGCGATGACTCTGCGCGGTTCGCTCGTCGGCTGTGCCTTCACGATCCTTGCGGCAGCTTCGTTCTCCGGGTGCATACACGATTCAGTGCCCGGTCCCCTCGCGGTCGAATTCGCC
Source organism: Thermoanaerobaculia bacterium (assembly GCA_038250865.1). GTDB lineage: Bacteria > Acidobacteriota > Thermoanaerobaculia > Multivoradales > UBA5704 > DASYKS01. Next base: position 115,575 of record JBBSBW010000013.1, read on the forward strand.
GGCCGCACCGCGACTCTCCTACCCGGTCCGACCTGTCTCCTCCTCGCCAACCGCCAGCTGACCTTCTGGGTGCCAAAGCCCGCGGACACGTCGATTGAGATCCGCACGGGAGGACGAGTCCTCACCGCCAAAGAGACACCGAGCGGCGCAGGGGTTCGCTTCGTCGTCGAAGTTCCGAAGAGCAGTGAGCAGATCGAGGTGGGCAGGATTGGCCCGGGCTCCGGGCGCGCCCGATGGTCGCTGGCGGTTTCGGCAATGCGCAAACCGAGGCCTCGGGAACTCGATGTCCAAGGAGAGATTGATCAGGCGACCCAGGGAAGTGGAAAGCACGAGGGTCAAGGGATCTATACAAAGATTCAGCACCTTGAACTCGTCCAGGTCCGGGCAAAATTGGACGAACTCGAAAATCTTGCCCAATCGATTACCCAGCTGCCCGCCGAATCGCGTTACCTCCTGGCCTTCTACCGCGGAATGCTCGCCGACAAGGAAGGCGATTTCCGCACCGCTCTGAGTGAGCTCGATCGTGCGATCGAGATCACCGAGCACGTCGAAGATCCAAAGAACCGCTGGAATGCGAGGCAAAAGCGCGCGCTCGTGCTCGCCAATCTCGGCCGTTCAAACGAGGCGGAGGAGGCGTTTGCTCTGCTGGCAAAGTCTTCGCCGGATCTTACGGCCTGCCAAAGAGGGGGTTTCCTCAACAACTGGGCCTGGCGTACGCTGCTGGCGCGCGAGTCGGAAACAGGCCGCGAGGTCGCCGCCGCCGAAGACCCGGTCATCCTTCTCGACCAGGCGATCGAAAACTTTCGATCCGAACCCAAATGCCCCCCGAGGCAGCTTTTCAATGCGCGGCTCAACCTCGTCCTGGCTCACCTTCAATCCGGACAACCGGAAGCCGCAGATCAGGCGCTCGTCGCGGCGCGTGCGCTCAAGATCGAGAGAACTCTTTACCTGACGCTCTGGGAGCTTGACCTCGAAGCCCGTATCGACCTGGCGCGCAGACGTCCGAAGCAGGCGCTTGCGATCTACCGCAAGCTCAATCAGATCGCGACGGCCGCAGGGTCGCCGGACGGCCGACTGCGGGCGGCACTGGGCACGGCGTATGCCTCCGATCAGCTCGGGGACCTCGTGGGCGCTCTCGCAACGCTGGAGCAAGCCGATGCCCTGCTCGACGGGCAGAGCCTCGAAGTTCCTCTTTACGATGGGCGAGAGACCTTCGTCTCACAGCGCGAAGGCGTGTCAAACCTAAAGGTCCGGTTGTTGATCGACGCCGGCCGCAATGCCGACGCGCTAGAGGCGGCGCGGTGGGCGCGCTCTCGCGTATTGCGCCAGTTCGACCTGAGCGAGCGGCTCGCGAATCTTTCGGACCAAGACAGCCAGGAATGGCGAAAGGCGGTGTCGAACTACGCCGAGACTCGGGGGGAAATCGACCGAGAGACCTACAATGAAGGAGGCCTGCTGAGCGGCGAGGTCGACCCGAATCGCGCCGAGCGGAAGAAGAAAGCGCACGAAGCTGAAGAGGCTCTCGGACATGCGCTCGACCATCTCGGCCGGCCGGCCGACGACAGACGGCTTGCTCCCATCGACCCGGCAGAGGTGCTGCTCGCCTTTCACCCGCTCTCCCGTCCGGCCGGAGGATCGAGCGGCGAATGGGTGGCGTTCGCCGCCGATCGCACCGGAGTCACCATCAACCGTTTTTCTCTCGGAACCACCGATCTCGGCGTGCTTTCGCGCAATCTTCTGGTGCCGTTCCGGAACCAGATCCTAGCGGCCCGGAGAGTCCGCATCCTCCCTTATGGCGAGCTACGCAACGTCGATTTCCACGCGCTGCCGTTCGAAGGCGAGGTCCTGCTCGCCGCCAAGCCGATCGTTTACGGCCTCGATCTCTCCCCTGCTTTCGGTGCAACACCGCTACGGCCGGCCGGCGAGGCTGGCGAACGCCGAGCCCTGATCGTTGCGAATCCCGACGGCACGCTGCCCGGAACTGTGGTCGAAGCGGACAGGGTAACAAGCGCGATTCGTTCTTGGGCTCCCTCCTGGCGGATCGACCGACTCGACGGGCCGGCGGCACAGGCGAAGAAGCTCAGCGAACTGCTGCGCACCGCAGATCTGCTCCATTTTGCCGGGCATGGCCGCTTCGGCGGGGTCGGAGGCTCGGACAGCAGCCTCCTGCTCGCCGACGATCAGCACCTTACGGTTGGGGGAGTCTTGACTCTCCCGCACGCGCCCCGCGTGGTCATCCTCTCCGGCTGCGAGACCGGCCAGACGCCCGAGGCGAGAGTCGAAGGCCTCGGCCTCGCCAACGCGTTCGTTCTTGCCGGTTCGCGCTCCGTCGTCGCATCGGTGGGAAACGTCGACGACCGGATCGCCGCATCGCTCTTTGCCGACCTCTACCAACGCTGGCAAGGCGGGGCCGACCTTTCACCGGCCTTCCAGCAGGCATTGCTCACCTGGCGGCGCAGCCATCCGGAGGAGTGGAAAAAATTTCGCCTGCTAGAGCCCTAACATTTTGATCGATCGCTGAGCCTGTCAAGTAATCCGAGACGGCGGCTAATACCTCGCATTATGGATAGGAGATCGGTCATGAAATCAGTCGTCTTTGGGTTGGGATGGTTGTTGTTCCTCGTCAGTTCCGGTTGCACGATCACCAACGCCGTAAAAACGCCCGTTTCCGTTCTCGATCGCTTCACGAACCTTCCACCGACCGACACTGTCGGGGCCTATCCGACCTGGCGGTACATCGGCATCAAAATCGATCCCGAGGCCCCCTGCCCGGAGATCGACGGCTGGCAAGTGCGTCAGCTATTCCAGCTCGGCGTCCGACACAGCTGCGGAGAGGCCGACTCGGCCGGCACCGAAGCGGTCGAAAAGCAAATGGATGGCCTCTGCCGCTATGAGAGCAACGGCGCCCGGCCCAAGCCTCTGCCACCGCTGGTGACGCTCGGTCTGTCGCGTCTCGAACCCGACGCCGTCGCGTTGGCTCCTGCACTCCAAATCCCGGGAGCATCCGGGCCGCTCGGTAGAAAGATTGCCCCACTGCTCGCAACCTACTTCACCTCCCATGTTGGCGGTGGAGGGGCCGGCCCGGACGACACCAACGAGCCTGTCCGCCTGGCGTTCCTCGACTCGGAACCGACCGCCGAGGGGATTGTCCTGCGGCGGGGCAATTCAGGCCACGGTCATTTCCTCCGCCTGATCGGCGGCGATCTCGGGGGCTCGGCCGTGGCGATCACCACGCGGCTCGCCCTGGCGGTCAACGAATTCAATGCGACCGATCCGGAACGATCCAGCCGGCCGTCAAATGGCGGCAGCGTGGGCAGTTTCACCGACCTCGCCGAGGCGATCCACCAGGAGGTCACCGCCTGGGAGAATGAGAACAGGAGCAAGGACAAAGAGCACAGGCGCCATCTGGTGATCAACCTCTCGGTCGGATGGGATGGCAAGAAGTTTGGCGGCTACGACGAAACGCGCGTGTGCGATCTACCGGCGGGACCCAGGGCCGTCTATCTCGCGCTCGTATATGCAGCGAGGCAAGGGGTATTGATCTTTGCCGCCGCGGGCAACAGCCAGGCGGGACCCCACGCTTCGAGCGGGCCGCTGTTGCCGGCGGCCTGGGCCCGCGGCAACATCCAGGGGTCGGGATCCATCTGTGGCGGCGAGGATCTCAAGGGTCCCCTCCTTTATGCGGTCGGCGGCGTTCAGTGGAACGGCAAGCCGCTCACCAACGCCCGAAAAGGGGGCATGCCGGAGCTGGCTGCTTTTGGCGACCATGTCGTACTGAAAGATCTCACTGGCGAACCAACGTCCGCCTACACCGGATCTTCGGTGGCAACCGCAGTCGTTTCCTCAATCGCCGCCAGGCTTTGGCACGAAAACCCGGACAAAGATGCCGGAGGGATCGCCGCCGACCTTCTCAACCGAGGTGGAATCGACCTTAAGTACCCGGCCGATTTCGCCTATCGGAAGAGCCCGCCCCCGAATGTGAGAGAAATCTCCCTGCGCTCGGTGTTCGGCGGCCAAACCAGCAAGGAGCCGCGCCCTCCGAAGCTCTCGGATCTCTTCGAGGAGACCGAAGCGTCCATTACCCTCAGGCTGCCCGCCGCAGCACCGAAAGCCTGCAGCAAAGGCTCCGGAGTGACCTGCCCGGGACGCCTCTACGACGATTACTGGAGCCAGCCCTGGGTCCTGCCCCAACCGGAGGACGACCCTTGCCCGAACTGCGCGATGGGACCGCCGCGACGTGCCGTAACGCAGGTCGCAACGGATCCAGGGCCGCCGAAGGATTTGATTCTTCGGGTCGAAATCAGTGCCGATTGGAAAAGCCAAAACGCGACGCTCGAGTCCGGGACACTCGACGTCGAGCTTGAAGGTGGGAGCCATAAACTGTACGAGCTGAAGCTGCCCCACTCCTTGTCGGAGCCGTGGAGTGTCAGGCTGCCGGCCACCGATTTCGCAACCACCCCTCCGGTTCGCGCGGTCCTCACCTGGCTGGTGGAAAAGCCCAATAAGGAGAAAGCCTCGATCAACTCTCCGATCTTGGTTTTCGATTGAAGTTTCCTTGATCCTTCCCAGCCCCGCCCAGGCGGGGCTGGCCCGCTGCGTCCGTCTCAACGATCCAAGGAGTCCGTTCACACCGAGCGTGTCCGACCTCGCCGCAGTCATCGGCTGCGGTACGATCATTCACGAGAACTTCGAAATAGACTCCAAGCGTGAGGATCGAGTTTCGGGAGGGTAACCGCCATGGCACCCAGAAACCACTTCACCTGGCCGCCGCCGGGCGACGAGGACAAGCAGTTCCATAACGAGGTCGCGGCGCCTGCGGCGATCTTGCAGGCGCTCGGGGCGGACATCACGGTCAACCCGCCGCGCGAAAACCTCGCGCAGGCGCGGCTCGCTTCCCGCCCGAAGTCGTTAGAGGACTGGCTGGCCACCACGAGTTCCGACGCGGGCGGCTTGGTCCTGGGCGGCGGCCGGAGCTGGAACCATCCGCAACTCTTGATGGCGGCGCGCGGCTTGGTGCTCGGCGATTGGGGCGACGCGGGCAAGCTGATGGCGATGCAGGCGGGGCGCATTCCCGGCGAGGGGATGGAGGCTTTTCTCGACGGCGAGGAGCCGCGGAGCACCGATTACGATCCGTACCGCTGGGCGGCCGGGCTGATCTTTGCGAGCGACAAAGCGCCGGCCGAAATCCGGGAGGATGCGCGTACGGTGCTGCGGCGCCAGATGGGGCTGGCTCTCCTCGGTGCGGTCGCCTGGACCGACGAAGGGGACGAGTTCAGGAACGCCAAGGGCGTGCCTTACTATCGGGGACCCACGCTTTCGCCGGTGGGCGAACGATCGCCGAAGACCTCGAATCCAGACCTGCTCGGTCTGTTTTGCCGGCTCGTCCTGGGCCGCGACGACCTTTGTGATCGCGACGGGTGGGCCTGCGTGGTCGCCGATCTCGTCGGCATCGAGCCCCTCTTTTCGCCGTTCGATCTCGATGCGATCCACATGCCGAACCCGGCCCTCAAGTTGCTCGACGATGCGAAGGTGTACGGGGAGTTCCGGTTCGTCGAGTATCCGGAAGGGCGTCTGGTGATCCGCCCGAACCAGTTGAACTCGAATACCCCTTCGGCGCTCTGGAGCTTCGCCGACCATGTGACGAAGCGGCAGGTTCGCGGCTTCCCGTTCGATCCGAGCCGGAAGAACCGCGGCCCGGGCTCCCCTACTTCGGTCGGCTGCACGATCGAAGACGGCGAGGTCGTCGCGCGGAGCACCGACCCGCAATTCACCGCGCGATTCAAGCTCCCGGAATCCGAGCCGCTTTGGACGGTCGTGATCGACGGCAACGGTGCCCGGTTCGAAACCGGCGTCGGAACGCCACCCGGACCGGTTGCTCACCCCCCACCCGATCCGCCGCCGGTCGGTCGGCCTCCGGTCCCCCAGATCGACATCGAAGGAATCGTCGCCCAGGTGATCGCCCTCGGTGCGCAGGACGACCAGACCCATCCGGCCGTAGCGCTCGTGCGGGCCGAAGATTGGCAGGCGGCGAGCGAAGCCATCGGAGGCATGTTGGTGCCGAAAAAACGGATACCCGTCCGGGACGCCCTCGCCAAGCGGCTGGCGGATCTGGCGGAGGACGACTAGGGCCAAGGATCGTAGGGGGGCAGCATGCTGTCCGGCCTTTAACCGCCGGACACGCTGCGCCCCTACACCTGCATATAATCGCCCGCATGCTCCCCATCCGCCTGCTCGCGATCTCCGGCAGCCTGCGCGGGGAATCCTCGAACGGCTCGCTGCTGCTCGCGGCGCGGGCTCTCGCGCCCGAAGGGATCGAGGTGGTCCTCTACCTCGGTCTCGGCGACCTGCCGCTGTTCAATCCCGACTTGGATGAAGACCCCGGACCGCCCGCCGTGGTCGATCTGCGCGAACAGCTCCGCGCCGCGGACGGTGTGATCGTCTCGTCGCCCGAGTATGCCCACGGCGTGCCCGGGGGACTGAAGAACGCGCTCGATTGGCTGGTGGGAAGCGGCGAGCTGGTGGACAAGCCGGTGGCGCTATGGAACGCCTCCCCCACCTCCACCTACGCGCACGCGGCGCTGGTCGAGATTCTCACGGTGATGAGCGCCCGGCTATCTCCCCAGGCGTCGATCGCGATCCCGCTCCGGCGCGGCATGAGCGCCGAGGAGATTGCGGAGGATGCGGAGTTTGCGGAGAAGATCCGCGCGGCGCTCGCCCAGTTTGCGCGACAGCCCAAGGCTTAAATTCGTCTCCGTCATCCCGAGCGAGAGCGAGGGATCTGGAGGTTGGGCGGCTCCGACCCGAAGAGCTCCGCCCCTGCGCCAAGGGTTGAGACCGAGGAATCTCGCCAGCTTCCCGTCCAAAATGTCAGAAACTGGGGAAACAAAGCTAAAGCCTCTCTAGAACGTCGGCGGCAGCGATCTGCGACGCGGACTCGGGGCTACGGGCCCCCTATGGAGAATGGCCATGAGACTACGGTACCCGTTCTTGTTACTCCTCAGCCTCCAGATTCTGTTTGGCGGGAGGGTCGTCGAAAGCAAGGTCTTTTCCAACTTCGCTGGACCTGATTGGACCAAGGACGGTATTCCCGACCTGATCGTCAGGAACGCTGCTGCCGACCTGCTTCTGTATCCCTTCAAGAACGGCACGTTCTATAACGCGGGCGGCCCTGTCAAGGTCGGCAACGGGTGGAATTTTGCAGACTACTTCGTGGCCGACTGGACCCACGACGGTACGCCCGACTTGATCGTCCGAACTTCCTCCGGCGACATGCTGCTCTACCCCTTCAAGAACGGCACGTTCTATAACGCGGGCGGCCCCATCAAGGTGGGCAACGGTTGGAACTTCGCTGACTATTTCGTGGCCGATTGGAACCACGACGGTACGCCCGACTTGATCGTCCGAACCTCCACCGGCGACATGCTGCTCTACCCCTTCAAGAACGGCACGTTTTATAATGCTGGCGGACCGATCAAAGTCGGCAATGGCTGGAACTTCTCGCACTATCTCAGCGCGGGATAAGGCGGAAATCACGGCCGATCCGGCGACGCTCGAATCCAGTCATTCCGAGCCTGAACGAGGAATCTAGTGGGTGGGCCACCTTATTTCCTTCGAAGCGGCGGGGTCTGTGCCGCCCACCCACAGATCCCACGCTCTCGCCCGGAATGATTTCGAAGACCTAGCCCGGTAGCGGAACGATCCGTTCCTTGACCGTCCCGGCCCCGAGCAGGTTCTCGATCGAGGCCACCAGCTCGCGGCCGAGGTCGATCGAAAAGGCATCGCGGGTGCTGATGCGGTGGGTTCGTTCGCCGGCTCGCACCTCGAACGTCACCGGGATCGCGCCCGGGTTTTCGATCAGCAGGTCGCGCAGGCGGAGCATCTCTTTGGGGGGGAAATTCTCGGGCACCACGAGATCGACCCCGGCGACGATCTTGCCGCTGCCGAGCGACAGCGCCGTGATGTCCATCGCCGACAGCTCGACGTCGCTTCCCCGCTCGCGGACCTCGCCCCGGATCAGCACCACGGCTTCTTCGGTCACCATGTGATTGAACTGCTGCATCTGGTTCGCGAACAGGGTCACCGGTATGCCGCCGTGCAGATCTTCGAGCACGAAGCGGCCCATGAAGCGGCCGGCGTTGGGTCCCATCTTGATCTTGGTCTTTCGGATCTGGGTGATCAGACCGCCGATCGTCACTTCTCCTTCGAAGCCCTCTTTCACGTCGGCCGTCGTGTGGGTGGCGAACCGCGCGAGATCCCCTTCGTAGGCCGAGAGCGGATTGCCCGACAGGTAGAGGCCGAGCGTCTCCTTCTCGGCGGTGAGCACGTCCTTCTCCGACCATTCGGGCACCGAGGCGTCGATCCGCGGTTCGTCGCCGGTCGTGTGGCCCGACCCTCCGAACAGGCTCGACTGGCCGGCGTCGCGCTCCTCGCGTTTCCGCTGGCCGTAATCGAGCACCCGGTCGAGGGCGGCGAGCTGCGCCGCGCGATGGACGCCGACATTGTCGAACGCTCCCGCCTTGATCAGGCACTCGAAAACCTTGCGGTTCGCGACCCGGCCGTCGAGCTCGGCGGCCAGATGCGCGAGGCTGCGGAACTTGCCCAGCCGGCGGCGCGCGACGAGCAGCTCTTCGACCGCATTTTCGCCCACGCCTTTGACCCCGCCGAGCCCGAAGCGGATCGTGTCGCCCGCTACCGTGAAGTAATAGTCGCTCTCGTTGATGTCGGGCGGCAGCACGGGGATGCCCATGTTCTTGCACTCCCCGAGGTACTTGGCGATCGACTCCGAGGACGACAGCTCGGAGTTGAGCATCGCAGCCATGAACGCCACCGGGTAGTGCGCTTTCAAGTACGCGGTGCGGTAGGCGAGCATCGCGTAAGCGACGCTGTGGCTCTTGTTGAAGCCGTAGCCGGCGAACGGCTCGATGTAGTCCCACAGCTCGGTCGCCTTCTGTCGCGGTACGCCGCGCCGTTCCGCGCCGGCCGCGAACTTCTCCTTCTGCTCGGCCATCATCGTTTCGTTCTTCTTGCCCATGGCCTTGCGCAGCACGTCCGCTTCGGCCATCGAGAATCCCGCGACTTTGACCGCGATCAACATCACCTGCTCTTGGTAGACGATGACGCCGTAGGTCTCTTCTAGGATCTCGCGCGTCTCTTCAAGAGTATAGGAGACCTTCTTTTGGCCCAGCTTCCGCTTGATGTACTCGTCGACCATGCCGACCGACAGCGGGCCCGGACGGTAGAGCGCGTTGAACGCGGCGAGGTCTTCGAACTTGCTCGGCTGCGCCCGCCGGACCAGGTCGGTCATGCCGCGCGATTCAAACTGGAAGATGCCGTTGGTACGCCCGTCGCAGAAGACCTTGAACGTATCGAGATCATCGAGCGGCACCTCGTTCCAGTCGAGATCGATCCCTTGGTGCTTGAGGATCTTTTCCGCGTCGTCAATTACCGTGAGCGTGCGCAGGCCGAGGAAGTCCATCTTGAGCAGACCGAGCTTCTCGATCACGTTCATGTCCCACTGGGTCATGATCTGCTCTTCGTCGCCCTTGACCACCCGGTAGAGTGGCACCAGCTCGTCGAGCGGCCGGGGGGTGATCACGACGCCCGCGGCGTGGACCGAGGCGTGGCGCGTGAGCCCCTCCAACCGCGAGCCGACCTCGATGACCTGACGGACCTCCGGATCGCGCGCCGCCTCGGACTTGAGCGGCTCCTCCTTCGCCACCTCGGCGAGCGACTTGGTCATGTCGGGAATGAGCTTCGCAATCCGGTCGACCTTGGCGTAGGGCATTCCCATCACCCGGCCGACATCGCGGATCACCGCCTTGGCCGCCAGGGTTCCGAACGTGATGATCTGCGCCACGTGGTCGCGGCCGTATTTGCCGGTCACGTACGACAGGACCTCGCCGCGCCGCCGCATGCAGAAGTCGATGTCGATGTCGGGCATGCTGATCCGCTCGGGGTTCAAGAAGCGCTCGAACAGCAGGTCGTACTGGAGCGGGTCGATATCGGTGATCCGCAGCGCGTACGAGACCACGGAGCCCGCCGCCGAGCCGCGCCCCGGCCCCACCGGCACCCCCGTCTCTTTCGCTTGGCGGACGAAATCCCAGACCACCAGGAAGTAACCGGGAAAGCCCATCGTCTTGATCACGCCGATCTCGAATTCGAGCCGCTCGCGGTAGACCGACTCGGGGGTCTTCACCAACCCCGCTGCCCGCGGCTTGCGCAGTTCTTGAAGCCGCCGTTCGAGGCCGTCCCGCGCGACCTGCTCGAAATAGCCGTCCAGCGACTCGCCGGCCGGCACCGGAAACTCCGGCAGGTGGAATTTGCCCGTCGGGATCACCAGATTGCACTGCTCGGCGATCGCGAGGGTGTTCTCGATCGCTTTGTGGTCGTTGGGAAACAGCTTGTGCATCTCGTCGGCCGACTTCATGTAGAAGTTGTCCGACGCGTAGCGCATCCGGTCCGGGTCCTGGAAGGTCTTCTGGGTGCCGATGCAGAGCAGGACGTCGTGGGCGAACGCGTCGTCCTTCTTCAAGTAATGGCAGTCGTTGGTGATCACCAGCGGCACGCCATTCCGCTGGGCGATCCGCCGCACGGCGTCCGCCGCGAGGCGCTGCTCCTCGATCCCGTGGTCCTGCATCTCCAGGTAGTAGTTCCCCTCCCCGAAGATCTCCAGGTGCTCCTTGACGGCGGCCTCCGCCTCCTTCTCGTGGCGGCCGACGACTTTCTCGTTGACCTCGCCCTTCAAACAGGCCGAAAGGCAGATCAATCCCTCGGAGTGCTTCCGCAGCAGCTCCTTGTCGATCCGCGGCTTGTAGTAGAACCCTTCGAGGAACGACGCGGAGGTGAGCTTGAGCAGGTTCTTGTAGCCGGCCTCGTTCTTGGCCAACAGCACCAGATGGTTCGACGAGCCGCGCCCGGGAGTCCGATCCAGCCGGCTCCCCTGGGCGACGTACGCCTCCATCCCCAGGATCGGCTTGATCCCCGCCTTCTTCGCCTTGTTGTAGAAGTCGATCGCCCCGAACATGTTGCCATGGTCGGTAAGCGCCACGGCCGGCTGCCCGGCCGCCACGGCGGCGGCCATCACGTCATCGATCCGGTTCGCCCCGTCGAGCAGGCTGAACTGGCTATGGAGGTGCAGGTGAACGAAGTCGGACATGGGTCTCGCGAGTAGGGTCCTGGCGGTTCAAAACGACGACGACTGGGGCCGGTTGGAAGGATACCAGATGGGACGGAGGCAAGCCGGAGCTTTTCCCTGATAGGGGTAGGGAGGGCCGGTTGAGTTCCCGGTCCCCCCTCCCTCCGAACCGGACGTGCGGATCTCCCGCATCCGGCTCTCCGGTCAGTGGTTTTTCCTCCGAGAGGGCTGACGGGCCTGGGCATAGGCTGCGACGAAGGAGTACAGCCCCTGCTCAGCAAAGAAGGCGTTGGGCCAGCGGTTGTGGTCCTTTCCTCGCGAGCGTCCTTTGCGTTTGAGCCGATGGCGCAAGATGCTGCGAAGCCGCATCCGGAGCCACTGGTCCAAGACTCGGAAGAACGTTCGTTGGCTGTGCTTGAAGTATTCAAACCAGCCTCTTTGAAGAGGGACCAGCTCTGAAAGTATCCGCTGGAGGCTGTGTCCGTTGGTGCGCTTGGTCTTTTCTCGGACCTTGTCCTGGAGCTTCCGTAAGCTCTTCTTGCTGGGCCAGTGATAACCCCGCTCGAAGTGGTAGCCCAGGAAGTCGAAGCCTCCGCGCTGACTGGCGTCGACGAGCCGAGTTTTGTCGGGATGGAGCCGCAATCCTGCCGCGGTGATCCAGGCCTCGACCTCGGCCAGCGCACTTTGGGCTTCAGAGGGCGTGCGACACAGAATCACAAAGTCGTCGGCGTACCGCACCATCTCGTAGCCAAGCTGCGCCATCCGATGGTCCAGCGGGTCGAGGTAGATGTTGGACAGCAGGGGGCTGATCACCGCTCCTTGTGGGGTTCCCCATTCCGGAGTCCAGTGTTTCGCTCCCTCCATCACCTCCTGCCCGAGGTACTCTTCGAGCAGTTCCAAGACCTTGCTGTCCGCGACTTTGGCCTTCACCTGCTCCAGCAGCGGCGGGCGAGGGATCGTGTCGTAGTAGCTCTGAATGTCCGCGTCCACCACGTGGACGTATCCCTCGTTGAGCAATTCGGTCACTCGACGAAGGGCATCCTTGGCGCCTCGCCTCGGTCGAAACCCGTAGCTCTGGGCTGCGAAGTCTCGCTCGAAGATCGGTTCCAGTACGTTGCGTAACGCGGTCTGTACCACCCGGTCTCGAACCGTCGGTATCCCCAGAGGGCGCTTTTCTTTGCTCCCTGGCTTCCCGATCCACACCCGACGGATCGCTTGAGGACGGTATTCACCCGTCCGCAGCGACGTCGTCAGACGTTGGAGGTTCTCCTCCAGATGGGCCTCAAACATCCTGACCGTCACGCGGTCCACTCCGGCACTCCCCTTGTTGCGCTTCACTTGCGTGAAACCCGACCTCAGGTTGTCCAGCGAGCTGACCTTGTCGATCAGGCTGTACCACTTGCCTCCTTTGACCCCCACTTCGAGGGCCATCAGCATGCGTTCGGTCCAGACGCTCGGTTCCACCCAGGACCATCGGTCCTGGGTTTCTCCGGCTTGTGTAGCCCTCTCGGGCACTCCCGCCGGTTCGGTTTCCGCTCGACTGTCCCTCACGTATCCACCTTCCTGTCCCCCTTCGCTCCACGCCCATTACGGCGCTTCTTCGCTACTACGGGAACTCTGACTCCTCGGGGGGCTCCTTTTCCCTCTCCGAGGTCTCCCCGCTTCACGTCACTCGTTCCCTAGAGACCATTCTGCCTCCAACCACCCCATGTCCCCCCACCGCGCTTTTGCACGCTACCCCTCATCGCGGTGGGCTTCCCTTCCGGGTCCGGGCTTCGCCACTGTGCCGCAGGCTCGCCGAGAACATAGGGCCGAATCGAGTTCGTCTCCTGCGGACTGGTCCCCTACCTCCAGTTGCTCCCCACCCCGCCTCACGGCGACGCAGTTACCTTTGGTTTCGGGCCGGAGAGCGGATGCCCGAAGAGGATTTGCACCTCGAACGAGTGCGCTTGCGGGCGCACGGCTCGCCACGCTCCAGCGTGGCGCCTTTGCCTACGACCGCCGGGTGGCTCCGCCCAAGAAAAAGCGCCAGGCTGGAGCCTGGCGAGCCCAGGATTCACTCTGGAGCCGATCCCGAGCAGTTTCTATGTGCTGTATGCGCTTCGGCTGCTACACTCAGCATGATGCCAACTCGTCCGACGAACCTCCCGTCCCCGTCTCGCGAAGACATCGCCGAGCAAGGCGATGAGATCTACGAGCGGGAGATCCGGCCCAACCTAGGCCCACAGGAACAGGGCAAGTTCGTCTTGATCGACGTGCGGACCGCCGATTACGAAGTCGACTCCGATGAAATTACGGCTTCGGATCGTCTCCTCGCCCGCCGTCCCGACGCCGAAGTCTGGATGCGCCAGGTCGGGTCGCCGTACGCGCGACGCTTTGGACCCCGATTCGAAAAAGCGGCGGCTTGAGCGCCGGACTACCGAATGGCTTCCGGCAGGGTCAACGCCTTTCGCGAGGCGATCGTCACGCTCGTCGTCCGTAACAACCAAGGAAGCGAGCAACGAGTCGAGACGGTCGTCGATACGGGGTTCAACGGTCACCTCACCTTACCGCCGGGTCTCGTTGCGGCACTTGGACTTCCCTATCGTCGTTCCGGACGCGCACTTTTGGGTGACGGCCAAGCGGTCACGTTCGACGTACACGAAGCGGTGATCCTCTGGGAAGGCAGCCCGCGACGCATTCCAGTGGATGTCGCCGACACGGATCCCCTCCTGGGAATGGGCCTGCTCTACGGCCACAGCTTGAGCATTCAAGTCGTCGAGGAGGGTGAGGTGTTGATCCGCGGAATCTCGGTGTCGTAGAGCCGCCTGCGCGGACGGCGGTTCCCGGCTCCAGCCAAAAGCGTCGACGGGATGCCGGTGGGGGGGCCGGGACGAGCACACCCGAAGGGCAACGCCGAAGCAAGCGGTTGAAACCGCTCGCTATATTACGTCGTCCCTACGGGACGAGACGCTGATCGGTGCGTCGCCGCAAGGCTCTACCCACGACCGAGCCACGGGGCAGTTAACGTCC
>JBBSBW010000014.1:0-124747 GCA_038250865.1 Thermoanaerobaculia bacterium
CGCTTCGCCTGCATCACCTTCGACAATCGGGGACTGGGCCGGAGCCAACCGGCCGATCCGAAGTTGAGCGTGGAGCAGATGGCGGACGACGCGCTCGCGATTCTGGATGCATGCGGAATCGAATCGGCGCATGTCGTCGGGCACTCGCTCGGCGGTCTGATCGCGCTCCAATTGGCGCTCGCGAAGCGTTCCCGAGTTCGCAGCCTGGCCCTTCTCTGCACGTTTTCGCGGGGTGCCGATGCCACAGCGCTTACCTGGCCCAAATTCTGGTTTGGTCTTCGCAGCTTCATCGGCACCCGCCCGATGCGTCGCAGTGCCTTCATGCGCATCGTGATGACGGAGAACGATCTTGCGGCGCTCGATTCGGAGGCCGAGGCTGCGCGGCTTGCCCCTCTATTCGGCCACGACCTTGCCGATCATCCGCCGGTCGAGATGAAACAGCTCTCGGCGATGAAACGCTGCGACCTCACGCCACGGCTTAGAGAGCTGGCGGGCCTGCCGACGCTGGTGGTGGGCGGCGAGCACGACCTGATCGCCCGGCCCGCCGTCGTCCAAGCGCTCACGGCGGCGATTCCAGGCGCCCGGCTCTTGGAGCTTCCGGGCGCCGCGCACGGCCTGCCGATTCACCGCGCGGCGGAAGTGAACGCCGCCCTGTCGGCTCATTTTTCGCGCTAGCGAATCCGCGGGCTCACCCTTCCCGCGATGCCCTGACGTGCAGCGCGCCCAAGATCCTGTGTGGAGAGATGTCGCGCAGGAACCTTCGAATCCCTTACGGCACCACCCTTCGCACCACCACGTCGAAGCCGGTCGGGACGCGGACCGTCGAGTAACCGGCGACTCCCTTGCCGGAGGGGGTGAGACCGAAGCGCAGGTCAAGTTGATTGCTGGCAGTCACGGAGTTAACCCGGAATTCCGGCCCCAGACTGCCGGTCGACCCGACCTCGCGGCCGTAGACTCCCGTGCCGCTGCCGTCTTGAAGGAAGCTGATCCAGCCGGCCAGGAATCCACCCGTGTGGGTAAGGACGGGATGCCCCGCTGCCTGGATGTTAGGCAGAAAGACGTTCACCCGGCCCGGCCCGGCGACCACCTTTCCGTTTTCGCGCAGGATGAGCCCGAGCACGCCGAAGCCGTGGCCGTGGTCATCGGGCGGATCGATTCCATCGTCCGACCACTCGACGAAGAGCTTGCCGTCGTTGCCAATCACCACTCCGGGCCCCT
Organism: Thermoanaerobaculia bacterium; assembly: GCA_038250865.1. Taxonomy (GTDB): domain Bacteria; phylum Acidobacteriota; class Thermoanaerobaculia; order Multivoradales; family UBA5704; genus DASYKS01. The sequence continues at coordinate 1,219 of JBBSBW010000014.1, forward strand.
CCTCCTTGCCCAGGCTGGTCACGAGTGTGGGCGGCAGGACGGGCAGGGTATTCGCCGCGAACGAAGCGACCCCGATATCGATGTGCAATCCGCCGACTCCATCGGTATGGTGTTCGAAAGCGACCGCGAACCGACCCGACGCGTTCATATCGGCTTCCGGGAACTCCTGGCTTCCCGGTCCGCTGACGACACTGAAGATCGATCCAGCCGGCGCTCCCGCGGCGGTGAACTTGCGACCCAAGAGGTTATAGCTCGGCACGTCGGGCGTACCCAACCCATCCGGTTGCTGCCAGACCACGACGAACTGTGCATTGGACCGGGCGACGTCGGGGAATCCGCGTCCGGAGCCCGCCGCGCCGAGGACCATCGTCGGTCCGAGGGAGACGCCGAGCGCGCTGAACCGCCGCGCAAATAGGCCCGTGGGAAAAAACGAGCTGTCGGCCGTCGACCAGACCACGACGAAATTGCCGGTCGCTTTGTCGAGGCCGACGCGGCCGGTAAACGCGCTTACCTCGTTCGGCACGGTCGCGACGACGATCTCGCCGGTCCTCGGCAACAGGTCGGGGCCGAAGACTCGGGCGACGATTCGACGCGGAGCGGCGGCCGAGGTCTGGCTTTTCCAGACCGCCACGAACCGGCCGTCGGCGGCGGTATCGAGATCGGTCAGTCGCTGCTCGCCAGCGGTCGTCGAGTTCAAGCGGACTTCGATCCCGGTCGGATGTTCGGCCAACGCGGGCAACGCCAGCGCGAGCAGGGCAAACCCGAAAACAGGTAGAGATTGAGGACGTCTTTGGAGCATGGGCTCCTCCTTGTTGCGTAATAGGCGGAATCTGGCTTGAAACGTTACCTCCGGGAACTGCCAGGCGGAGTTTGACCCTCACTCCTCAAAGGACCGAAGGACATGCAGTCCCAGAGCGATGCCGGCGACGATGAACAAGACCAGGGCCGTCGAAATCGCGGCGGCGTGCTCGCCGAACATCCGGCTGCCGTCCGGGCCGGCGAACCGACCGAGATCTGCGGTGGCGGCTTTGGTTTTCCAGGCGTAATAGAAACCGGCTGCGGCCGAGGCCGCGGCAACGGAGAGGCGCCACTCTTCTACGCGGCGGGTTACCCAGAAGAGCAAGGGTACTCCGACGGCAGTAAGCGCAAGCCCAGCCACGAGATGTCCGGATCGGCCGGCGAGCAGGCCATAGAGAATCTGGCGGAGCGCCGCGCCGCAAAGCAGGGCGGCAAGCACCGCAAGAGTGATACCGGTCCTGATCGAAAAAACTTTCAAGACTCTAGTTTAGACGGAGCCAACCCGAAGAACTTGGCTCAATCGGCTCGGACTAGAAACAGGCCCGAGCCCGGCAGCATCGCCGGACCCGGGCCTTCTTCTCAATACTTACCGCCAGACCGTCTCCGCCTTCAGCGCTCGTCGTACGCGCGGAGCGCGCTCGCGAACAGACGGTCCTGCTGCGCCCGGTCGATCGCTCCGGCGCGGCGGAGGTCTCTGACCGCGTTGCCGACGCAGGCCTTATAGGCTCCGCGGGTCATCCCCGCATCGAAGCTGCAGGGGATTTCGGGGAAGAGGACCTTTTCTCCCGCGTGGACTCCGTAGAGGCGGTTCTTCACCCGGCCGGGCCAGACGACTTCGACGGTTCCGGCCGTGATGTCGCCAATGCCGAAGTGGGCGGTGAGGGAGTCTTCGGAGGCGAGGCTCGATCCGCCGAGGACCGGCTGGGTGGCCCTGCGGCCGCCGTCGGGGGTGAACGAAACGATCGCGCCGATGCCGTCGCGGTTCACCTTGCCGTGTTCGGTGAGTCCGATCGAGCCGAGGACGTCGACGTCGACCCCTTTCTTGCCGTTGCCGCCTTGGTTCAGCTCGATCGCGAGCGTGCCGTTGTCCATCACCAGGCCGCTCCAGCGCGCTTCGTCGCCGTTGCCGGTGAGCGACCAGACCGGGGCGAAGCCGGCGACGCCGTCTAGAAAGTTGCCGTAGGAGGTTGGATAGGGCACCTGCGGCAGGGCGGTCGGCCGGTTGACGATCGAAACCGAGACCACGTCCTCGAAGCCGTTGCCGTCGAGATCGCCGACCGCGACGCCGTGGTCGTTGCGGCTGGAATGATCGGCGTCGAGCGACAGGTCGGGGGTGAAATGGGCTTGGCCGTCGTTGACCAAAATCACGCCGGGGTTCGACTCGTCGACGATCAGCGACATGTCGAAGCCGCCTAAGCCCACGTAGTCGAAGTCGCCGTCGTTGTCGTAGTCGAACGGTGAGATACCCCAGGTCCAACCGGAGGAGACCAGCGCGGGGCCGACGCCCGGATCGCGGAACGTGCCGTCGCCGTTGTTCAGGAACCAGCGCTGGGTCTGGTCGCCGAGCGTATAAGGGATGCCGAAGAACGGTTCGATGTAGTCGCCGATGTTCGAGATCGCGAGGTCGAGCGTGCCGTCGCCGTCGAAATCTGCGACCGCAAAGCCCATGTGACTTTCCGGCTTGCCCAGGCCGGTCTCTCCGGTGACGTCGGTGAAGTGGGCGTGGCCGTCGTTCCTGTAGGTGCGGACGAATCCGCGGTCGACGCCGCCGTAGCGGGCCGGCGGCATCGCACCCTGGTCGTTGGCGACGAAGATGTCGTCATCGCCGTCGGAGTCGTAGTCGAACAGCGCCACCGCCCAGGAGATGTCGTTGACCGCGCCCCGGATGCCGGCGGTCGCCGAAACGTCGCGGAAGCGCCTGCCGCCGCGGTTCATGAACAGCTGGTTCGGCTGATTGAGCGCGAACGGCTCGACCATGATCGCCAACTTGGTCTTCCAATCGAACGTGTTGCCGATGAATAGGTCGAGCCGGCCGTCGCCGTCCAGATCGCTCATCGCGCACGAGGAATGGTTGTAGGTGCCGCCGCCCACCCCGGCCTTGTCGGTGATGTCGACGAAGCGGCCGTTGCGGTTTTCGAGCAGCCGGTTCGGCATTTTGGCGCCGAGGACGTAGAGGTCCTGGTCACCGTCATTGTCGATGTCGCCGAAGCAGACGCCGGTCGAATCCTGATCGACGAGCCCGGCGCCCACCTGCTTTGCGACGTCGCGGAACCGGACCTGGCCAGTTTCGCGCAGCTGGTTCGAATAAAGGCTGTTGGCGTGGCCCGGGCCGTTGGTGACGTAGATGTCGAGATCGCCGTCGCGGTCGAAGTCGAGCAGCGCGACACCCGGCGCGCCGCGTTCCTTGATCGGTCCCAAGAGGACGTCGAATTTGCCCGTGGTGCCCCGATGGCGGATCGCGTCGGCGATCGCGTTGTCAGCCGAAGGGGTGCGGCGATACGTAATGCCGTGGTCGGCATTCGCAATGTCGCGGAAGGTCACCCCTTGGGCGAATGCGCCCGTTCCGAGCGCAAACAGCCCGGCCATTGCAATCGATGTGAAGGGGGTGCGGCGGCACAAGACGAGGTTCTGCTGCTGCGGGTCAATCCGAAACATAGCAACCTCCCAAGACATGAGAGTCGAGCGTAGTTCGCTCGTATCTATAAATTAGGGGTACACCAGGGCGCCTTGGCGTGGCAAGAAATACCCAGGCATTTTGGTGGGGGGGGGGTAGGTGGCGGGAAATCAGGGACGAACGGCGATCGGCCGATCCGCGAACGAAAGCTAACGATACGAACGCCGGAGCGGCGCCGGCAGGAAAAACGAAACGTTTCGAGGAATCTAGTGGAGCGGCGGGGCGGCTATTCGGTTTCGTCGGGCTCGCCGGGCTCGATGCCGTCGGTCAGCCAAGCGAGCGCCCGCTCGCGCCAATTGGGATGGCGAGTGCCGTCGACGAAGCGAAGTGCCGGCGCGATGCCGGTTTCCTTGACCATCCGCCGCGCCTGTAGGCCGGCGATCACACTGTGGGTGACCACGGCGTTCCTTCCCATGCCGGCTTCCCGGCAGATCAGGATCGTCTGCTTGACCAGTTCCTGGGCTTCGGCCGTGAAGCTGCGGGTCGCTCGCAGATCGACCAGGACGGTGAAGCCGCCGTCGCGCGGCCGCACGGTGCGGCGAAGCACTTCGAGCATTCGCCGCGCCGTGTCACGGTCGACCGTGCTCTCGAAGAGGATTTCGTAGCCGAATGGGGTTTCTGCGATCTGCGGCATGAGATTCGACGCCCGGACCCCGAAAGCCGAGGGCCTTCGGGGTCCGTTTTCTAAGTCGCTCTGTGAGACGTTTTTAGTCCAGATGGAACGACAGGGTCAAGATGATGGATTCCAACGCGATCTCTTGTTTGACACCGGCACCGGGGACCGGTCCGGAGAGAGTGAACAGCGGACCGCTCGCGTCGTTCTTGAAGGCCCGATAGTACGCCAGATCGAGCCGCGTCTTCTCGCCGACCTGATAGCCGATCCCGGCCGTGGCGTGATTCTCGAAGATTCCCGGAGCGAACAGGCTGAAGAACGTCTGCGAATCCGGAATCGGGTTGTCGCTCTTGTTGTAGCCGCCGCGGAGTGTGAGCTTAGGCGTCGCCGCGAACTGAATCCCGAGCGCGAAGACGTCGATGTCTTCCCAGCCGGGACCGCGGATCGCGCCGGTCGCCGGGTTGATGCCGGAGTCGCCGAAGCCGGGGGTGGAGGAATAGAAGATCCGCTTCGCGTCGAGCGCCACGGCGAGCTTCGGCGTGGGCGTCCAGGCGAGTCCGAGGGCGGCGACGGCCGGCGCGCCGAGCTCGAACTTGATCTTCCGCGCGGTGCCGTAGTTCGGCAGGTTGGGGTTGGCGTGGACCGAGTTCCACTCGAAGTCCTCGAACTTCGTCTCGGTCGAGTAGGAAAAGCCCAGAGCAAAGGCGGGAGTGGCCTGGAAATGCGCGCCGACCTGGAGGCCATGACCCATCGCGCTGTCGGAGTCGACGCGCGGGAAGTAGCAGAGCAGTCCGCCCGGGCTGGGGGAGCAGTCCGGCGCGGCGAAGCCGACCGGATCGCCGGCCAGGGTGGCGCGGGCGAGGTTCAGCGAGGCGCCGAGCGACAGGCGGTCGTTCACCCGGTAGGAGACGGCGAATGGGATCTTCAGATACTGGTAGCTCGAATAGAGCCGGCCGAAGCCGCGCGGTTGGGGCGCGAGGATCGGGTTGGTCGAGTCCTGCGGGTAGTCGACGCTGAATCCGGCGAGCCCGAGGAAGCCCAAGCCGAAAGCGAAGCGGCTGTCCTTTTCATGATGGGTCCAGCCGAACGCGGGCACCGCGGCGTCGTCCCCTTCGTCCTCCGTCCGTCCGGCGAACGGCCCGACGTGGCTTTCGACCGCGTTTTGCTGATCGACGTTCTCCAGGCTGAACTGGAACTGGTAGCCGTCCAGCCGTCCGAGCAGAGCCGGGTTCAAGGACAGGGCGCCGAGGGCGTCGTTGGGGAAGGCCACGCCCGCGCCGCCGAGAGCGCTGTTGACCGCGCCGACGCCGTGGAGGAAATGGCCGTTGCCCGCCGCGGCCGGCCGGGGCAGGCCGGCGCCGATCAGCGCGATCAGGGCGAAAGCCGCGAGCGGTCGAAAGAGCCGAGCCGATGGGGTGGGTAAGGCGGGACGACGAGGGGCACCGAGACTACGGTCGGGCATATCTCCTCCGCGAGATGTGAAAAATCCATCAAGGATCGAATGGAAAGGCACCGCCAACCGGTGCTGCACTTCCAGGGTAGAGCAATTTTCCGGTTTCCCACTTGCGTTGGTTCGGGGCGCGCGAAACTATAACGACACAAAGGTTGGGTCAAGACGAGAACGCTCTAGTGCGCGAAGCGGCTCCGAATCGGCTTGTGGTGACACCATAGAGAGTGCGTCCCGCGCACATTTGCGAGCCTCTCGGCTCACCCGCCAAGAAGCGGCCCGCGGAGAAGTGGCCGAAGAGGATCCGAGAAGTGATCGAACCGAACCGAGAACGCCCGCGAGAAACCGAGTCCGGCCCCCGCCGGCCGCGCAGCGCTGCCGGCGGAGGGGCCCTCCTCGCGAGCGCCGCGGCCGCGGGCTTCGTGCTTCTGGCGATCGGCGCCCTGGCCGGCGGTCCCGCCTGGCCGTCCGCCCTGTTCGTCGGGATCGCCGCGGCGGCGCTCGCGATTCTCGCCGGCCGAGGTCGTGGATCGCGGATCGAGGCCGGCGTTTCCATCGGTGCCGTCGGCGGCATTGACGCCATCGCCGCCGAGCAGGCCGCCGCACGCGCCGCGCTGCGCGAGTTGCGGGCCGGCGACCTGGTCGCCGCCGCGGCGTCGCGCCCGCACCTGGTGCCCCGAGTCCGCTCGGCGATCGTCACCGCGACGGAGGGGCTCGCGTCGCTCGCCGAACAGCTCCGCCAGGTCAACGGCGAGATCGCGTCGTCGGCCGACGGGGTGGTACAGATGACCGCGGAGCTTGCCTCGTCCTCTTCCGAGCTGTCGGCGTCGGTCAGCGAGATCACCGCCGCGATGGAGGAGCTGGCGCGCACGGCCTCCGGCATCTCGGAGCGCGCGACCGCGCAGGCCGAGCTGGCGGCCCGGGTGGAGGTGCGCGGCGCCATCGGCGAGGACGCCCTGGTCGAGGCGGTCGGCGGCGTCGTCGAGGTCGAGGGACGGATCGCCGCGATCGCCGAGCGCACCGATGCCTTGGGGGCGCGGTCGAAAGAGATCTACCGGGTGCTCGACCTGATCGCCGAAATCGCCCAGGAGACACACGTCCTGTCGTTGAACGCGGCGATCGACGCCGCGGCGGCCGGGACGGAAGGGAGAAGGATCGCGGTGGTCGCCGAGGAGGTCCGACGGTTGGCCAGCCGGTCGCGCGATTCGGTCGCCTCGGTGCGCGCTCTGCTCGATGAGTTTTCGGCTTCGATCCGCGGCACCGTGGTCGCCACCGAAGAGGGCGCGAAGGAAACCCGCCGGGTGCTCGGGTCGACCGAGCAGGCCGCCGTGGCGGTCGCCGAGTTGCGCGCGGTGGGTGCCGAGACCTCTGCCCGGGCGAGGAAGATTTCCGCCGCCACCCGCGAGCAGGACGGCGCGTCGGATGAGGTGGTGGCGACGCTGCGCGACGTGGGCTACGTGGTCGAGCGGACCGCCGCGGCACTCCATGGCCTGGACGTCACGCAGACCCGGCTCGAACGGTTGGTGCTCGGCGTCGAGTTGCTGGCGCAGGGGTTGCGGCGCGACTCTCCGACCTCGCTGGTGCATCTGGCGGAAGGCTGGAGCGCGCGGCTCGCCGAGATCGCGAGCCTCGCTTCGCCGGCCGCCGCGGGCGAGCCGGGGTATCAACGCGCCCTCGATGAAATTCTGGCCGAGGCGCCATATCTCGACGATGCATACCTGGTCGACGCGAAGGGGTATGCTCTCTACCTCGGTTCGAGACGAAGGCCGGTCGACGCCAAGGCTGCGGCCGCCGAAGGCGGCGAGGCGATGGCGATCGTCGAGCCCGGCAACGATCGCGATCTTTCCGGCCGGCCCTGGTTTCGCGCCGTGGTGGCGCGCGGGCGGACCGTGTTGACCGCGCCGTACTTGTCGGTCAACGGCAGGACTTGCTTCACGGTCGCGGTGCCGGAGGTTGGGCCGGACGGCGAGCTGCGGTCGGTCCTCGGAGTCGATGTCGATGTCCACAACTGGACGCGGATCGGCGCCGTCGGGTAGTGCGAGGCGGAGCGACGGTGTTTGCGAAGGACTATGCGACCGATGGATGCACAACAAAGCCCCGAACCCCTTCCGCGGCCCGGCGTCGGCCACCTGCTCGTGCGGGTGGGCGAGCAGATCTGCGCGGTGCCTGTGGCGGCGGTCCGGCGGGTGGTCCGCGCGCTCACCGTCCATCCTCTGCCCGGGGCGCGCGCCGAGCTTGCGGGCCTTGCGGAGTTTGCCGGCGAGCCCTTGCCGGTGCTCGACCTCGGCCGCCTGATCGGCGCGCCGATCGGCCCCCATCCGCTGTTTCCCGTCACCGTGGTGGTCTGGTCGCGCACCGCCGACGGGCGCGAAGCGATCGGCCTCGCCGCCGACGAGGCGCTGGAGGTCGTCGACCTCTCCGCCTCCTCGTGGCTGCCGGCGGCGGGTTTTCTGATCGGCGAGGCGCTGTTCGGCGACAGGATCGTCCGCGTGCTCGATCCCGATCAGCTGGGGGGCGGCTAGTGACCCCCGGCTCTTACCTTCTGTTCCACCGCGGCGGCGGCCTGTGGGGGATCGAAAGCGGCCGGGTGGCGCGCGTGGGCCCCGGTGGATCGGCGCTGCGGGTCGAGCTGGCGGCCGGTTCCCTGGCTCTCGCCGCCGACCGGGTCGAAGGGGTGGTGGAGGGCTTGGCCGTTCGTCCGCTTTCGACCGCACTGCGCACTTTCTGGCCCGAGGAGGGGATCGGCGTCGCCCTCCATGCCGGCCGGCCCGTGATCCTGCTCGACCCGCTCCATCTTCCCCTGCCCCTGGTCGCCTCTGGAGGGCCCGATGCCTGACCCGAACTTCGCTCCGTCGACCGGTGGTTCGAACCTCTCTTTTTCCGCGCCTCCCGCGCGGCGGCTCGGTAGCTCGATGCTGGGGCTCGTGCTGTTGGGATCGGTCCTGCTCGCCGGTTTCGCCCTGCTGCTGTTCGCCGAGGCGCACGGCGCCCCCGGCTGGTTGTTCGAGGCGTTTCTGCTCGTCGCCCTGGTCGCCGTGGCGGTTCAGTTCACGGTCGTGATCCCGGGGGAGCGCCGCCTCGCCGCGCTCGCAGAAACTCAATCACGCACCCGGGTGGAAGCCGAAAACGGGCTGGTCGAGGCGCTCGGACATTTGAGTTCCGGCGACCTGGTGCGCTGCTCCGCGCGAGGCCATGGCCTGCCGGGGGAGCTGGCGCCCGCGTTCGAGAGCGCCACCGCGGCGCTCGGCGTGCTCGCGCAGCAGATCCAGTCGAGCTCGATCGAGGTGGCGGGCGCCGCGAGCGGGGTGAACCAGATCGCCTCCGAGCTGGCTTCCGGCTCGTCCGAGCAGGCCGCATCGGTGGTCGAGATCACCGCCGCCATGGAAGAGCTGGCGCGCACCGCGTTTCAGATCGCCGAAAACGCCGCGAGCCAGGCGGAGCTGGCGCAGCGCGCCGAGGAGAGCGGCGATGTCGGCGCCGCGGCGGTTGAAGAGGCCGTGGCCGGGGTCGAAGAGGTAAAAAAGCGGATCAGCGGCATCGCCGACCGCGCCGATTCGCTCGGCGCGCGCTCCAAAGAGATCTACCGCGTGCTCGACCTGATCACCGAGATCTCGCAGGAGACCCACATCCTCTCCTTGAACGCGGCGATCGAGGCGGCGGCGGCCGGCGAGCACGGCCGGCGTTTCTCGGTGGTCGCCGAAGAGGTGCGCCGGCTGGCCCAACGCTCGCAGGAATCGGTCGAGTCGGTGCGCGCGCTGCTCGACGAGTTCGCGGGCTCGATCCGCGCCACCGTGGTGGCGACCGAAGAGGGGAGCAAAGAGGCGAGCCGGGTGCTCGAACGGGCACGCGCCGCGGCCTCGGCGATCGACGAGCTGCGCCGCGCCTCGGGCGACACCGCGCGGGTTGCGCGCGAGATTTCGCTCGCCACCCAGCAGCAGAATGCCGCCTCAGACGAAGTCGTGCTGACGCTCAAAGAGGTGAGCCAGGTGGTGCAGCGGATGGCCGATGGCCTCAAACAGTTCACCTCGACCGCCGACCGGCTGAACCATCTGGGGCTGCAGATCCAAATGCTCGCCCAGTCGTTCCATCTCGATACGCCGCACTCGCTCAAGCACGCCGCGGAGCTGTGGGCCAAAGAGGTCGAGCGCCGGGCCGGCAATTGGGAGGCGATCGACCGCCTGCTGCCCGAGCTGCTCACCCAGCGGGGCTACATCGAGTTTCTCTATTTCACCGACGAGGTCGCAGGCCAGCTGTCGTCCGCCGCCAACCACGAGCTGCTCGGCAGCCGCGAGGTACCCGAATCGGTGCAGCGCGGTACGGGATTCCAGGATCGGCCCTGGTTCCGTTCGGCGGTCAAGGCCGGGCGCGCGGTGATCACCACGGTCTATCCGTCGCTGATTTCGGGTGAGCCGATCTTCACGGTCGCGGCACCGGTCTACGAAGACGGCCGGCTCGCCGGTATCCTCGCCTTCGACATCAACATCAACAGTTGGACCAAGATTTAGGCCCCTGGGAGTCCGGTGGATCCGGAGTTTGCTGACTTAGTTCCCCTGTTCGCCGAAGAGGCGCGCGATCGGCTGGCCCGCCTGTCGGCGACGCTCTCGCGCCTGGACGAGGACCGCGCGGCGCTCGCCGAGGCAAGGCGCGAGCTGCACACGCTCAAGGGCGCCGGCCGGATGCTCCAGATCGCGCCGCTCTCGGAGCTCTGCCATGCGGCGGAGGAGCTGCTCGCCGAGCCTCGGCCGGGACTCGGCCGACGGATGGTGCGGGTGGCCGACCGGCTCTCGGCGATGGTCGAACAGGTGGCCGAGGGGCACGAGCCGGATCGCGACGCCGAGCTGCTCGCCCTGCTCGAAACGCCCGCCGCCGACCCCGCCGAGCCGCCGGAACCGGCCGCTCCCGCGCTGACGCCTCCGGCCCCGGCCATCGACCCAGTCGCCGCACCCGAGCGCCGCGGCGCCGAGCTGCGGCTCGACGCCACGTCGCTCGATGCGCTCGCCGAGCGGGCGACCCAGGTGCGTCTGCTGGCGCTCGGCGTGCGGCCGGTGGTCGACCGGCTGTACGAGCTGGCCCAGTTGGCCGAAGGAGGTCTGCGTGAGGCGCAGCCGACCCAGGTGCTCGCGGGGCTTGCCACGATGCTCCGCCGGCTCGCGATCGAGGTCGAGGGCCGCGAGCGGCGCCTGGTCCGCACGGCGGACGAGCAGATCGACCGCATCCTCACCCTTCAGCTCCAGCCGTTGCGCGACAAGCTCCAGTCGCTCGCCCGCTCGGCGCGCGACCTCGGCCGGTCGCTCGGCCGCGAGATCGACGTCGAGGTGGCGGGCGAGGAGGTGCGGCTCGACCGGCGGATCGTCCGCGAGCTCGAAGAGGCGCTGATCCACCTGGTGAGAAACGCCGTCGATCACGGGATCGAAGCGCCCGCCGCCCGGACCGCTTCGGGCAAGCCCGCGATCGGCCGGCTGCGCATCGCCGCCGCCGCCGAGGCCTCGCGCGTGCGTTTGAGCATCGAGGACGACGGCGCGGGCGCCGATCCGGAGGTCGTGCGCAACCAGGCGATCGCCGCCGGCCTGGTGGGAGAGACCGAAGGGCGCGCCCTGTCGCGCGAGGCGGTCTGGCGCTTTTTGTTCTCCCCGGGTTTTTCCACCCGCGTTGTCATTTCCGACATCTCCGGCCGCGGCGTGGGGCTCGATGTCGTCTCCGCCGCAGCGTCCCGAGCGGGGGGCGAGGTGTTCTTCCAATCGACGCCGGGCAAAGGCACCCGGGTGGAGATCGTCGTCCCGGTCGCCCGCCGCGGCGAGGCGATCCTGGTCCTCCGCGTCGGCGGCCTCAAACTGGGCCTGCCGGCCAGCTCGGCCCGCCGCACCACCCACATCGATCCCGCCACCGTGATCGAACGCGACGGCCGCCTGATCGCCAGGGTCTCCGGCAAGTCCGCCCCCGACCGCCTGGTCCACTTCGTGCCGCTGGGACGGCTGTGCGGGCGTGCGGACGCCGAGGGCCGCCTGCTGGTCGAGGGAATGGCCTCCGGCCAGCCGTTCGCGGTCTCGGTCGACGATGTCCTGGGCGAAGAAGAGGTCCTGGTCCGGCCGCTCGCCCGCGCGGCGGCGGCGGACCTCGCGGTCGAAGGTGTGGCTCTCCTCGCCTCCGGCGAGCCGATCGGCGTGCTCGCCCCAGCGGCGCTCGCCGAGCGCAGCCTCGCCCACCAGCCGGTGGTGCCGCGGCCGGCGCCGACGCTGCGCCGGGTGCGGGTCCTGCTGGTCGACGACTCGCTGGTCACCCGCGAGATGGAGCGCCGCCTGCTTGAAGACGCGGGCTTTGCGGTGCGCGCCGTCGCCGACGGTTTCGAAGCGCTGACGCGCCTGGGGGAGGAGACCTTCGACTGTGTCGTCACCGACATCGAGATGCCGGGGATGAACGGCCTGGAGCTGACCGCGCGCCTGCGCTCGCTCGAAAACTTCGCCCATCTGCCGATCGTCGTCGTCTCGACCCGCGACCGCTCGGAGGATCGCCTGCGCGGTCTCCAGGCGGGCGCCGACGCCTATCTCGCCAAACAGAGCCTGGACGCGGGCGAATTGGTCGAGCTGGTGCGCCGGCTCGGGGGGCGTTTCGCTCCGTGATCCGTGTCCTGTTGGTCGACGATTCGCCTTCGGTGCGCGCGGTGCTTCGCCGTTTCCTCTCGCGGACCGAGGATTTGGTGGTGGTGGGCGACGCCGAAGACGGCGAGCGGGCGGTGGCGGCGGTGGTGGAGCTTCAGCCCGACGTGGTGGTGATGGACCTCCAGATGCCGGTGATGGACGGCCTGGTGGCGATCGAAAAGATCATGGCGCGGCGGCCGACGCCGATTCTGGTGCTCTCCTCGCGCGCCAACCGCAACCAGATGCAGACCGCGTTCGAGGCGATGAAACGCGGCGCGATCGAGGTCCTGCCGAAACCGGAGGATACCGGCAGCTGGCAGCTCCTGGCCGACAGCCTGCCCGAAGTGGTGCGCGCCGCGGCCGCCGCGGTCGCCGCCGTACGGCCGGCGCGAGGGGTGCGGAAGGCGACGCCCGCGCGCACCGACGAAGCGGCCGCCCCGTCGGTGGCGCCCGCTACGCCCGCGGTGCTCGCGGCGCCGACAATGGGCGCGGTGCCTGCCTTGGGGCGCCCGGGCGCGCGGCGACCCGAGCGGCCGCTCCGCTGGGTGGCGATCGGCGCCTCGACCGGCGGGCCGGCGGCGCTGCGCGAGTTGTTCGACGAGTTGCCCGCCGATCTGCCGGTGTCGATCCTGGTGGTCCAGCACATCGCGGCCGGTTTCGAAGCGGGGCTCGCCGACTGGTTGAACAAAGAATTTCCGCATGACGTCCGGCTCGCGAAGGACGGCGAAATCCTCGCTCCCGGCGCGGTGCGGCTGGCGCCGGCCGGCTCCCATCTGCGGCTTGAAACCAACGGCAAGATCGGCCTCGACGCCGCGACCCCCGCCCGCCGTGGCCACAAACCCTCGGTCGACGATCTGTTCCATTCGATCGCCCTGGCCGCGCCGCGCGAATCGGTAGGCGTTTTGCTCACCGGCATGGGCTCCGACGGGGTCGAAGGGTTGCTCGCGCTGCGCGCGGCCGGCGGCATCACGGTGGCCCAGGACGAGGCGAGCTCGGTGGTCTTCGGCATGCCGCGGGTGGCGCTTGAAAAAGGCGCGGCCGACCTCGCGATGCCGCCGCGCGAGATCGCCCGTTGGCTCGCCCGCATCTGCCGCGGCGGCGACCGAACCGACCGAAGCGAGCGAAGCGGCGAAGGAGCCGCGGGAGCGGGCTCATGAGCACGCGCGTCCTCTTGGTCGAGCACAGCGAGGTCGGCCGGGCGGTGCATGCGCGCGCCCTGCGAGGCGCCGGGTTCGAGGTCGAAGAGGCGCGCGATTTCGAGACCGCCATGGCGGCGCTCGCCCGGCGCCCGCACGTGGTGGTGGCCGCCGTCGCGGTGCCGACAATGGAAGGCTTCCCGCTCCTGCGCCTGCTCAAGGCCGACCCGGTGCAGGCGCGCATTCCGGTGCTGATCCTCTCCGGCGAAGGGGAGGCCGCTTCGCGCTTCTGGAGCGCCAAAAGCGGTGCCGCCGCCCGGCTCGACCTCGAAGCGCCGGCGGCAGTGCTGGCGGCAGAGGTCACTCGGCTCGCGGCGCTGCGCCCGCCCGAGCCGAACCCCGCCGCCGGTGCGCCGAGCAGCGACGCTCACCTGCTCAGTCGGGTGGCCGGAGTGGCGGCGCGGCTCGACGCGGCGCTGCTCCAGGCCACCCTCGCGGCCGAGCTGCTCGAAGCGGGGATGGGCACGGGCGATTTCCACGAAGCCTGCCGCTCCGTGCTGGAAGTCCTGGGCGCGGTGGTCGACGCCCGCTTCCTGGGGGCGGCGGCGGGCGACGCCGAGCTGGTGGCGGCGCACGTGCTGCTGCCGGAGCCGCTCCCTCCTGACCTGCTCGCCGAGCTGGGCAAGCGCCTGTTCGCCTCGTTGGGCCTGCCGCCCGGCATCGCCCGCGACCTCGGCGTCTCGGGCGAGCGCGGCGGCGAGCCGGTCGATCTCGACCTCGCCGTCTGGCTGGAGCTGCCGCTCGCCCGCGGCCGGGGAAGCCTGGTGCTCCTGCCGCGCGATCCGGGGCAGTTCGCCACCTCCGCCTCGTCGCTGGTCGACGGCCTGGTCCGGCCGCTCGGCGTGGTGCTCGAAAACGCCCTGCTCGCCGAACGCCTGCGCGAGCTGTCTGTGCTCGACGGCCTCACCCGCCTGCTCAACCGGCGCGCCATCTTCGAGCGCCTGAGCGAGGAGATCGAGCGCGCCCGCCGCTACCGCCTGCCGCTCTCGGTGGTGCTCTGTGACTTCGATTTCTTCAAGCGGATCAACGATCGCTTCGGTCACCTGGTGGGGGACGCGGTGCTGCGCGAAGGCTCGGCGGTGCTGCGCAAATCGCTGCGCACGACCGACCTGCTCGGCCGCTACGGCGGCGAGGAGTTTCTCGCCGTCCTGCCGCAGGTCGATCTCGAAGCCGCGCGCCAGGCGGCGGAACGGCTGCGCCGCGACATGGCGGCGCACCCGCTCGCCATCGCCACCGTGCCGCAGCAAACAATCACCGCCTCCTTCGGCGTCGCGGCGCTCTCCGAGCTGGCCGGCCGTACCGCCGCCGACGAGCTGGTGGCGATCGCCGACCGAAGGCTCTACGAGGCGAAAGCCGCCGGTCGCGACCGGGTGCGGCCGTGAGCGCGAAGAGCGCCTCGTCGCTCGGCGGTACCGGCGCGATCGCGCGCTCCGGCCCCCTATCCAACGCCGAGCGGCTCTCCGGCTTGATCCGCGAAGCGACCGGCAACGTCATTGCGAACGAACGCCTGACGTTGCTCGACGAGATCGCCAACCGCCGCACGGCAACCACCCGTCAGCCGAGCGTCGAGGCGTACCTCTACGCCCTTTCGACCGGCGCCTTGGCCGACGAATGGTCGGTCCTGATCGGCTTGGTGACGATCAAAGAGTCCTACTTTTTCCGCGCCCCCCAACAGCTCGACGCGATCATCCAAAAGGCGCTCCCCGCCCGCATCGAAGCCCGCAGCTCTGAGCGCCGCCTGCGCATCTGGTCGGCCGCCTGCGCCCGCGGCGAAGAGCCGGCAACGATCGCCCTGATGCTCGCCGAGCACCCGGCGCTCCTCGGCTGGGATTGGCAGATCGTCGCAACCGACCTCGACACCGAAGCCTTGGCCGGAGCCGAACGCGGCCTCTACGGCGACCGAGCCGTGGCCCAGGTGCCGCCCGCGCTGCTCGAAAAATGGTTCACCAAACGCGGCAAGCTCTGGGAGCTTTCGCCCGACATCAGGCGACGCATCGCCTACCGGCAGATCAACCTCGCCCATCCGCCCTACGATCTGCCGGAGAGCAGTTTCGACCTCATCCTGCTGCGCAACGTCCTGATCTACTTCCGCCGACCGCTCCAACGCAAAGTCGCGAACCAGGTCGCCCGCCGCCTCGCCCCCGGAGCCTTCCTGTTCTTAGGCGCCTCCGAAACCCTCTGGCAGATCCACGCCGATCTGGAACCGGTCGATCTCGGTCCGTGTTTCGGATACATCCAAGGCACCGCGCGGCCAGAGACGAAGAAGCCCGAGCCGGTGGCGGCGCAGAAGCCCAGGGCAATCTCGGCTGCCGCACCCAAGCCGCCCCCGGCGGCCCGACCGCAAACCCCACCACCACCGCCCCGTCCGGTTCCGGCCCGACCCGCCGCAGAACCTGCACCACCCATCCGGAACCTCGAAGCCGCAGCCCTCGCCCTCGCCGGAAATCGCCTCGAAGAAGCCGCGCGCCACCTCGAATCCGCCCTGTCGCGAGAGCCCGAAAACGCCACCGCCCACGCCCTGCAAGGCTTCCTCGACGACCTCTCCGGCCGCCCCGAAAACGCCGTCGCCGCCTATCGAGCCGCGCTTTACCTCGACCCCGACCTCTACCAGGCGCGCCTGCTGCTCGCCGACCGTTTGCTGCATCTAGGCCAAGCCAGGAGGGCGGAGCACGAGTTCCGGGAGGTGCTGTCGGCGCTGCTTGCTGGGAAGGGAAATGAGTTGCGGCTCCCCGAAGCGCTGGCCCTGCCCGATCGGGAAAGGGCGTTGCGGCGCTGCCGGCAGGCGCTGGGGGGATAGGGTTTCCGGCAGCGGCGAATCCACCGGCTTCGACTGCCGAAAGCCCTTGTTCCGGCCATCGAACGGATTTCTGCGATCACAGGAACCCTATTGCCCGGCCAGCATTCAAGAAGTAATCCTCTTTGATCCTCTTCAATATTGGCGCTATTAAGCTAGATAAGAGACGGGAATTGCGCGGCCGTTGGTCACGTTAAATTGGTTTCCAATAGAGAAATTAGCTCCCGCTAATCCTTCGCGAGATGTCCCGGATTCGGTTTGAGGCCGCACCAAGGGTGTGGAACCGGCCTGTACCCAACCTCAGTCTTGCCATTTTCATGCAAACCCGCATATTTGTGCGAGGAGTGGATAATCGAAGACCGCGCAATTCTCTCTCCTGACAGTGCCGAGGTTCATCTAGGGGAGGACCGCGCGGATCGTCCGGTGCATCGCCTGTTCGAAGATCGGGTCGAGGAGGCACCGGACGACCCGGCGGTCTCGGCCGGTGGCGTCGATTTAACCTACGCCGAATTGAACGCGTGGGCGAATCGGCTGGCCCGGCACCTGCGGCGCCTCGGGATCGGTCCCGAGTCGGTGACCGCGCTGCTGCTCGAGCGCTCGCCCGAGCTGATCGTCTGCGCGCTGGCGACCTTTAAAGCAGGAGGTGCCTACCTGCCGATCGATCCGGCCCAACCCGCGGAGCGGGTGGACTATATCGTTAAGGACTCCGGTGCCGGGGTATTAGTAACTACGGCGCCTCTCCTCCGCCGGTTTCAGGGTCTTTCGGCGCCGGGCGGCGTGGTTCTACTCGAGGAGATTCCGGACGACGAAGGCGGTCCCTTGACCGTGGAGGTCGGCCCCGAGAGCCTCGCCTATGTCATCTATACCTCGGGCTCCACCGGCGCGCCCAAAGGGGCGGAGCTGTGCCACGGCGGATTGTCGAGCGTCGTGGCGTGGAACCGGGCTTACTACGGCCTCGGGCCGGGGCAGCGTATTTCCATGGTGGCATCGCCCGGTTTCGACGCCTCGCTGTGGGAAATGTGGCCGGCGCTTTCGGCCGGATCTTCGCTCCACCTCCCTCCCCGCGAGGTGATGATGTCGCCGCCGGATTTCCTACCCTGGGCGGCGCAGGAGGGGATCACGGTGTCCTGGCTGCCGGCGCCGTTGGCCGATGCAGTCCTGGACGAACCGATCCCCGCCGGGCTCCAATTGCGCAGCCTGCAGTCCGGCGGCGATCGGTTGTTGCGTCGCCCGAGTCCTGAGGCGCCGTTCCTGATGAGCAACGTCTACGGCCCCGCGGAGGCTTCGATCGTCTCCACGGTGGCGCACGTGCCGCCCCAGGAACAGGAGGAGGGCCTACCGCACATCGGCCGACCCTTGACCTATGTCACCACCTATCTGCTCGGCGCCGATCTGGATCGCGTAATCGATGGGGCCGAGGGTGAGCTGTTTCTGGGCGGAGTCGGATTGGGGCGGGGGTATCGGCGTCGCCCGGCGCTCACCGCGGAGAAGTTCGTTCCCGACCCGTTCGGTCCGGAGGCGGGCCAGCGCCTGTACCGAACCGGCGATCTTGCGCGTCGGATGGCTTCGGGCAACCTGGAGTTCCTGGGCCGGATCGACCATCAGGTCAAGATCCGCGGCACCCGCGTCGAACTGGGGGAGATCGAGGTCGCGCTCTTGCGCCACCCGGAGGTCCGCGAGGCCACGGTGCTCGCGCGCGAAGGGCGGCTGATCGGTTACGTCGCGGAGCGAGCGGCCGGCCTGAGCGACGCCGAGGATTTGCGCGGCTTCCTGGCGCTGTCATTGCCCGAGGTCATGATCCCCGCGGGGTGGGTCTTCCTGGACGCGCTCCCGTTGACCGCCAATGGCAAGGTGGACAGGAAGGCGCTCGCGCGCATCGAGCCCGCCGAACTTACCGACCCGGAGACCGTGGCGCCCCGCACCCCCGTCGAAGCGGCGGTGGCGGGGATCTGGGGGGACGTGCTGAAGCTCGGACGGGTCAGCGTTGAGGACGACTTCTTCGCCCTGGGCGGTCACTCGCTCCTCGCCTCCCGGGTGGCATCCCGCGTGCGCGAGGCCCTGGGCGCGGATCCCGGCGTGCGTGGCATCTTCGATCACCCGACCGTCGCCGCGCTGGCCGCTTGGGTGGAACGCCAGGATCGCGGCGGCAAGGCGGCGGCGCCCCTTCCCGGTCTTCAGCTTGCCGGTCTTCAGATTGCCGGCCCCGCGCCGCTGTCGTTCGCGCAACAGCGGCTCTGGTTCGTGGAGCGGCTCCGCCCGGGCACCGCTGCCTACAACCTTGCGCAGACCGTCGACCTGCGTGGCGGGCTGTCCGTCTCGGCGCTCGGTGCCGCTTTCGCCGCCGTCATCGGCCGGCACGACGCTTTGCGGACCGTCTTCGCTCCGGGGCCGGAGGGCGATCCGGTCCAGATCGTCGGCTCTTCGTGGTCCGGGCCGCCTCTTCCGGGGATCGACTTCCAGGGCGTGCCGGACGGAATGCGGCGCGACGAGGCCGAGCGGATCTGCCGGGAGCAGGCCCGCAGGCCCTACGACCTGGAGCGCGGGCCGCTCTTCCGGTCGATTCTTCTGGCGCTCGGCGCGGGAGAGCACCGCCTGTTCGTCGGCCTCCATCACATCGTCTCCGACGCCTGGTCGATCGGCGTGCTGATGAGCGAGTTGGCCGCCCTCTATCGCGGCGCGGAGCTACCGCCTCTGGCGGTGCAGTACCCCGCCTACGCGGTCTGGCAGCGCCGCCGGTTCGCGGACGATTCCGTGGCTCCTCGCGTGGACTGGTGGCGCGCACATCTGGAAGGCGCACCCGACGTGTTGGAGCTGCCCGCGGATCGGCTGCGGCCGGCAACCCCATCTCTCCGCGGAGAGCGCCTCCGGCTCGATCTCGGGCCGGAAATGGAGGAGGCTCTCGCAGCGTGGAGCCGGGAGCGGGGAGCCACGCTGTTCATGACCCTGCTCGCCGCCTTTCAGATCCTGGTCGGGCGTTTCACCGGCCAGGACGACTTTGTCCTGGGCACCCCCGTGGCGGGGCGTGACCGGCCGGAGCTAGAGGCGATGATCGGGTTCTTCGTCAACCTGCTGCCGTTGCGCGCCCGCGTCACCGCCGGTACTACCTTCCGCGGACTGGTGGCCGCCGTCCGCGAGAGCGTGCTCGGTGCCTTCGCCCACCAAGATTTCCCCTTCGACCGGCTGGTGGAAGAGCTGGCTCCTGTGCGCGACCCCTCCCGCGCGCCGCTGGTGCAGGTGGTGTTCGCGATCCAGGACGCTCCGGCGGGGCCGGATCTTGGGGCTCTGGGCGCGCAGGTCACCGCCGCGGCCGAGGTGGAGACCGGCGCCTCCGAACTCGACTTCGTTCTCTTCATGGAGCGCGGCGGCCCACAAGGACCGGGCCTCGCGGCCATCGCCGAGCACGCCACGGACCTGTTCGATTCCGGGACCGTCGGCCGGCTGCTCGCGAACTTCAAAACGTTGCTCGCGGGGATCGTCGCCGATCCGGAACGCAGGGTCGACGAGCTGCCTCTGCTGAGCGCGGAGGAGCGGGATCAGGCCGTCTTCGGGTGGAATCGGACCGTGGTTCCCCTCCCCAGCCTCTCGGTCGACCGCCTGTTCGAGGAGCAGGCACGGCGAGCCCCCGGCGCCCTGGCGGTGTCGGCCAGCGAGGTCTCATGGACCTATGGCGAACTGAGTTCCCGGGCCGCCTCGCTGTCCCGCCGCCTGGTGCGCCTGGGTGCCGGCCCGGAGACCTTGGTGGGCCTGTTGCTCGAGCGTTCTCCCGAGCTGATCTTGGCGGTCGTCGCGACGCTCGGATCCGGCGCCTCCTACTTGCCCGTGGACCCGGCTTGGCCGGCCGAGCGGGTGGAGCAGATCCTGCGGGACGCCGGGGTCCGGACGCTCCTCTCTACCGGCAGCCTGCTGGAGCGATTCTCCGGGTTGAGCGGCCTGTCCGTGCCGATTGTGCTGCTCGACTCGATCGGCGGGGCTCCCGAGCCGGCCGAGACGCCGCTTAGGAGGCCGGCCGAACCGGGAGGCCTGGCCTATGTCATCTACACCTCGGGCTCGACCGGCGCGCCCAAGGGTGCGGAGCTGCACCACCGCGGCCTGTCGAATCTCGCGAACTGGAGCGTGCGGCGCGGCGGCCTCGGCACCGGCGAGCGCGTCTCGATGGTGGCGGCCCCGGCCTTCGACGCTTCGGTCTGGGAGATCTGGCCGGCGCTCTCGGCCGGTGCGTCGCTGCACCCCGCGCCGCCGGAGGTGGTGCTAAGGCCGTCGGCGTTCCTCCCTTGGGCCGCAGGGGAAGGGATTACGGTGGCGTTCCTCCCGACTCCGTTGGCCGAGGCGGTTCTCGCCGAACCGGTCCCCTCGGGCCTCCGTCTGCGGCTGCTCCATACCGGCGGTGACCGGCTGCTGCGGCGCCCAATCGTGGACCTGCCGTTCGAGCTGAGCAACGCCTACGGCCCCACGGAATGTACCGTGGTGGCCACGGCGGGCCTCGTCTCTTCGCATGGGGATCGCCCGCCGCACATCGGCCGCCCGATCGACAACGTCTTGGCCTACGTTTTGGATCGCGGCCTCGGCCCTGTTCCGCCCGGCGCTCCGGGGGAGCTTTGCCTGGGCGGAGCGGGCGTGGCGCGCGGCTATCGCCACCGGCCGGACCTGACGGCGGAGCGCTTCGTGCCCGATCCGTTCGGTGCGGGCGGCGAGCGCCTCTACCGGACCGGCGACCTGGCGCGTCGGATGCCCTCGGGCGATCTCGAAATGCTCGGGCGCATCGACCATCAGGTCAAGATCCGCGGCCACCGCATCGAGCTGGGGGAGATCGAGGCCGCGCTGGTCCGGTTGGCCGCGGTCCGCGAGGCGACGGTCGTGGTGCAGGAGCCGGAGCACCGCCTCGTGGCCTGCGTCGTGCCGGCGGCTGGGGCGGAACGCTCCGGGGAACCGCTGCGCGCCGCTCTGGCCGGCGTCCTGCCGCAGGTGATGATTCCGTCTGCGTGGGTCTTCCTCGACGCTCTGCCGCTCTCGCCGAACGGCAAAGTGGATCGCAAGGCCCTGGCCCGCTGGGCGCCGGTTTCTTCGAGCCCGGCAGGCTTGGCGCCGCGCACGCCGCTCGAAGCGCAGATGGCGGCGATCTGGGCGGAGCTTTTGGGAGTTCCTTCGGTCGGCGTAACGGACGACCTCTTCGCTCTGGGCGGCCACTCGCTTCTCGCCGCCCGCCTGGTCGATCGCGTCCGCGCGCGGTTGGGGGTGGAGATGCCCCTGCGCACGATGTTCGAGGCGCCGACCGTGGCCACCATGGCGGTCTGGGTCGAGGTCGAGCTTCTCCGGTCGCGGCCGGAGCGGGAACGGGCCTTGGCGATCGAGCCGGCCGGCCCCGGCGCGGCGCTGTCGTTTGCGCAGCAGCGGCTTTGGTTTCTCGATCGTCTGGAGCCCGGCTCGGCGGTCTACAACATCCCGGTCTTGCTGCGCTTGGACGGCGCGCTGGAGCCCGGGCTCCTCGCCGCGGCGCTCGCCGAGGTGGTGCGGCGGCATGAGGCGCTCCGCACCACGTTCGAAGTGCCCCCTGGCGCTGCCGATCCGGTGCAGGTGATCCACCCGCCGGTCGTCCGCCCGCTGCCCGTGCTCGACCTCGAAGGTCTCGACTCCCGAGACTCCGAGGCCGCGCGGCAGGTGGACGCGGAGGGCCGCCGGCCGTTCGACCTGCGGCGCGGGCCTCTGCTCCGCACGGTCCTGCTGCGCTTCGGGCCGGACCGGCACCAGCTTCTGATCAACCTTCACCACATCGTCGCAGACGGTGTTTCGGTCGAGGTCTTCGAGCGCGAATTGGCCGCTCTTTACGCGGCGTTCGCCGCGGGGCAACCGTCGCCGCTGCCAGAGCTGCCGCTGCAATATCCCGATTTCGCGGTTTGGCAGCGGCACCTCCTGGTGGGCGAGGAGCTGGAGCGGCAGGCCGCCTACTGGCGTGTCCGGCTCGCCGATCCGCAGGCGACCGAGCTGCCGGCGGACCGGCCGCGGCCGGCGGTCAGGACCTCGCGCGGCGCCGTCTTGGAGGCGGAGTTGCCGGCGGCTCGCTCGGGCGCTCTCGATCGGCTCGGCAGGGGCCTCGGCGCGACGCCGTTCATGACGCTGCTCGCCGGCTTCCTCACTCTGCTGCACCGCTACACCGGGCAGGACGATCTGCTGGTCGGCACGCCGGTCTCGGGACGCGGCCGCGCCGACCTCGAAGGGCTGATCGGGTTCTTCGTCAACACGCTGCCGCTACGGGCCGATCTGGCGGGGGAGCCCTCCTTCGCGGAGGTGGTGGCGCGGGTGCGGGCGTCGGCTCTCGCGGCCTACGCCCACCAGGATCTGCCGTTCGAGCGGCTGGTGGCCGAAGCGGCGCCGGAGCGCGACCTGTCGCGCAACCCGCTGTTCCAGGTGATCTTCGCCTATCTGGAGAGCTGGGGATCCCTGGCGCTCGGCCCCGGTCTCACGATGGCGGAAGCCGCGGGCGTCCATACCGGCACGGCCAAGTTCGATCTTTCGTTCCACGTCGGCCGCGACGCTCGCGCGGGCGGCGGCCTGCGCCTCTGGCTGGAGCACTCGACCGACCTGTTCGACGGCGCGACGATCCGCCGGCTGATCGGGGGCTTCGAGCGCCTTCTGGAAGGCGCGGTGGCTCGGCCGGAAGCGCCGGTCGCGACGCTGCCGTTGCTCTCGCCGGCCGAGCGTGCGCAGCTTGGCGCCCTGGACCGGGCCGAGCATCGCGGCCACCCGACGGGTCTGTTGCACGCCTTGTTCGAAGCCCAGGCGCAGCGAACTCCGGAAGCCGTGGCGCTGGTCGCCGACGGTGCGGTTCTTTCCTATGCCGAGCTGGCGGCGCGCTCGGCTCTCCTCGCCCGGCGGCTGCGCGCCTTGGGCGCCGGTCCCGAGGTCGCGGTGGCGGTCTGCTTGGAACGCCGGGCCGATCTCGTGGTGACCCTGCTGGCCGTGCTCCGCTCGGGCTCGTTCTACGTGCCGATCGACCCGCGGTACCCGGAGGAACGGCGGGCCTTCCTGGTCGCGGACAGCGGTGCCCGGATCGTCGTCACCGAGAACGGGATCGACAGCCTGGAAGGGCCGGCGGGGCCGGCGATCGAGCCCCTCCCTGAGAACCTGGCCTATTTGATCTATACCTCCGGCTCGACCGGGCGGCCCAAGGCGGTGGCGATCACCCATGCGAGCGCCGTGAGGCTCGCCTTCTGGGCGCGCGAGGTCTACGGCCCGGCGGAGCTGCGCGGCGTGCTGGCCGGCACGGCGGTGACCTTCGACCTGTCGGTGTTCGAGCTGTTCGTCACCCTGGCCTGGGGCGGCGCGGTGATCCTTCTGGAAGACGCTCTGGCGCTTCTCGCCGGTCCGCCGGAGCTGCCGCCGGGCCTTGAGGCGACGCTGGTCAACACGGTGCCCTCGGCCCTGGCGGAGCTGCTGCGCGAGGGCGCCCTGCCGCGCTCGGTGCGGACGGTGAACCTGGCGGGGGAGGCGCTCTCTCGCACCCTGTCCGACCAGGTCTATGCGCGGCCGGAGACCGAGCGGCTGTACAACCTCTACGGCCCGTCGGAGGACACCACCTACTCGACCTGGGCGCTGGTGGCGGCGCGATCCGCGCGCCCGCCGTCGATCGGCCGCCCGGTCCACGACAGTCGCGCCTATGTTTTGGACCGTTGGCTGGAACGCCTGCCCCAAGGAGTCCCGGGCGAGCTTTGCCTGGCCGGCGACGGCCTGGCCCGCGGCTACCTGGGCCGCCCGGATCTGACCGCAGAGCGGTTCGTGCCCGACCCGTTCTCCGAGCGGCTCGGGGAGCGCATGTACCGCACCGGCGACCTGGCGAAGCTGCGGTTCGACGGGTCGGCCGGTGAGCTGGCCGGCGAGCTGGAGTACCTGGGGCGGTTGGATCAGCAGGTCAAGATCCGCGGCTACCGCATCGAGCTGGGCGAGGTCGAAGCGGCCCTGTCGCGCCTGCCGGGTGTCGCGGGCGCGGCCGTGCTGGTGCGCGCCGATGGGCCGGGCGGCCCGCGGCTGGTGGCCTACCTCGCGGGTGCCGAGGATGCCGTTTCGGACCCGCGTCGCGCCCTCCTTCAATCCCTGCCCGAGCCCATGGTGCCGTCGGAGTTCGTCGTCCTGGCGGAGCTGCCGCTCACTCCCCACGGCAAGGTGGACCGCCGCGCTCTGGCGAAGATGGCGCCCGCCCCGAAGGCGCTCGGCGTCGGAGAGCCGCTGCGCACGCCGTTCGAGGCGGCGATGGCCGGGGTCTGGTCGACCCTGCTCGGGGTCGAGGGGATCGGCGCCGCCGACGACTTCTTCGCGCTCGGCGGGCACTCCCTGCTCGCCACCCGCCTGGTCGCGTTGGTGAGGGAGCGGCTCGGCGTGGAGCTGCCGGTGCGCACGGTGTTCCAGGAGCCGACGGTCGCGCGCTTGGCGGCCTGGATCGAAGCCGAGCTGTTGCGCGGCGCCGCCGCGGTCGGCCCGGCCCTAGATCCGGCACTCACCTCGGCCCCGCTGTCGTTCGCGCAGCAGCGCCTCTGGTTTCTCGACCGGTTGGAGCCTGGGTCGTCGGCCTACAACCTGCCGGTTCTGCTGGAGCTTTCCGGTCCGCTGCAACCGGCGGCCCTCTCCGCAGCCGTCGCCGAGGTGGTCCGGCGCCACGCCGCGCTGCGCACCACCTTCGAGGTGCCCGAGGGCGGGGCCGATCCGTTGCAGACCGTCCATCCGCCGGCCTCCTGGGAATTCCCCGCGATCGACCTCTCCGTCCTGCCCGCGCCGCGGCGCGCGGCCGAGGCGGCACGCCTCTCGGACGCCGAGGCGGGGCGGCCGTTCGATCTCCGGCACGGCCCGTTGCTGCGCACCCTGATGCTGCGGCTCGGGGTGCAGGAGCATCGGGTGCTCGCCGCGATGCACCACATCGTTTCGGACGGATGGTCGATCGGCGTCCTCGTGTCCGAGCTGGCCGCGCTCTATGGAGCATTCTCGACCGGCCGGCCCTCTCCCCTCGCGGAACTGCCGGCGCAGTACCCGGATTTTGCTGTCTGGCAGAGGCGCTGGCTGAGCGGCGGAGAGATGGAACGGCAGCTCGCCTGGTGGCGCGGGCGCCTCGCCGATCCGCCGGTCTCGGAGCTGCCGTTCGACCGGCCGCGCCCGGCGGCGTGGAGTTACCGCGGCGCGGTCCAGCGGCTCGTCCTTCCGGAGGACTTGACGCTCCGTCTGGAGCGGCTCGGAATGGGCCGGGGCGTCACGCCGTTCATGATGCACCTCGGCGCCTTCTTCGGGCTGCTGGGGCGCTATACGGGCCAGGACGACCTTCTGGTGGGGGCGCCGGTGGCCGGCCGCAGTTCGCCCGAGGTCGCGGGCTTGATCGGCTTCTTCGTCAACACCCTGGCGCTGCGGGGGAACCTGGCCGGCGATCCTTCGTCTGAAGAGCTGCTGGCGCGGGTGCGCGAGTCGGCCCTGGCGGCGTACGCCCATCAGGACTTTCCCTTCGACAACCTGGTGGCCGAGCTGGTACCCGGCCGCGATCTGTCGCGCAACCCGTTGTTCCAGGTGATGCTCGCGTTCGAGAATTTCTCCTCCGAGCCGGTCGAGGTCGGCGAGCTGGCGATCAGGCCCGGCGCCGTCGGGGGAGGCACGGCGAAATTCGATCTGACGCTGGGGGTGAGGATCGCCGGCGGCCGGACGCTGTTCGAAGCCGAGCACAGCACCGATCTGTTCGACCCGACGACCATCGCCCGCTTCCTGCAGCACCTCGTCCGCCTGCTCGAAGGGATCGCGGCCGCGCCGGAGCGGCGCGTCGCGGAGCTGCCGCTGCTGACCACGGGAGAGGCGCAACAGCTCCGCGAATGGAACGACACGTCGGTCGCCTTTCCCACCGGTCTCTGCCTGCACGAGCTGGTCGAGGCGCAGGCGGCGCGCACTCCGGAGCGGCCGGCGGTGAGCTTTGACGGGCGGAGCCTGACCTACCGCCAGCTGGACCTCGCGGCCAACCGTCTGGCGCGGCGTCTGCGCGCGTCGGGGGCGATGCCGGAAAGCGTCGTCGGCGTTCTCGCGGAGCGCTCGCTCGACCAGATGGTGGGACTGCTGGCGGTGCTCAAGGCGGGCGCGGGGTACCTGCCGCTCGACCCCGACTACCCGGCGGAGCGTCTGGCCTGGATGATCGCCGACTCGCAGGTGCCCGTGGTGCTGGCGGAGGATCGGCTGGCGGGAGGACTGCCGGCCTCCGTGGCAGGCGTGGCGGGGGCGCGCCTCGTGGCGCTCGACGGCGCGGCGGATGCGGGCGGGGACGCGAGTCCTCTCAAGCCGTGCGCGGACCCGGAGAATCTGGCTTATGTGATTTACACCTCGGGCTCGACCGGCCGCCCTAAAGGGGCGATGTTGCCGCACCGGGCGATCGTGAGCCACCTCCGCTGGATGCAGGAGGCGTTGCCGCTCAGATCCTCGGATCGGGTGCTGCAGAAGACTTCTTTCGCTTTCGATGCCTCGGTCTGGGAGATCTGGGCACCGCTGTCGGCCGGGGCGCTGTTGGTGATCGCCCGGCAGGGCGAGGAGAGCGATCCGGACGCTCTGGTGCGCCGGGTGCAGGAGGAGGGGGCGACCGTGCTCCAGGTGGTTCCGTCGCTGCTCGGCGCGCTGTTGGAGGGCGGGCTGGAGAAGTGCCGGACTCTGCGCCGGGTCTGCTGCGGCGGCGAGGCGCTGACGCCCGCCCTGGCCGAAGGATTCCGGAGCCGCCTCGACGCCGAGCTGATCAATCTGTACGGCCCGACGGAAACCGCGATGGAGGTCGTCGTCTGGGCCTACGAGCGGGACGGCCGGCGAGGGGTGGTGCCTCTTGGACGGCCGGTGTCGAACACGCGGATTCACCTGGTGGACCGCGAGCTACGGCTGGTTCCGGCCGGCGTCCACGGCGAGCTGCTGATCGGCGGCGCGCAGGTGGGGCGCGGCTACCTGGGGCGGCCGGAGCTGACCGCGGAGCGGTTCGTGCCCGATCCGTTTTCCGGGGAGGCTGGCGCGCGCCTCTATCGCGCGGGGGATCTCGCGCGGTGGCTGGCCGATGGGGTTCTGGATTTTCTCGGCCGGCTCGACCGCCAGGTCAAACTGCGCGGCCTGCGCATCGAGCTGGGGGAGATCGAAGCGGCGCTCGGTCGTCATCCGGGCGTTTCGCAGGCGGTGGTCCTGGTGCGCGAGGATCGGATCGGGGCCTGGTATGTGCCCGTCGAGCCGTCCGCCGGGGTGTCGTTACCGAGCGCCGCCGAACTGGTCGCCGCGCTGCGCGCGGAGCTGCCGGAGTACATGGTGCCGGCCTGGTTCGAATCCTTACCCGCGCTGCCGCTCCTGCCGAACGGCAAAGTCGACCGCCGCACCTTGGAGGGCAGGGTGCCGGCCGCCATGCCACGCGCCGCGCGCGTCGCGCCCGGTACGCCGATCGAAGCGGCGGTGGCCGAGGTCTGGTCCGAGCTGCTGGGGATCGAGGAGGTCGGCGTCGCCGACGACTTCTTCACGCTCGGCGGCCACTCCTTGATGGCCGCGCGCCTGGCCGTGTGGCTGCGCGAACGCCTGCGCGTCGAGATGCCGCTCCGGGTGATCTTCCAGGAGCCCACGGTCGCCCGCCTGGCGGCATGGATCGAGGCCGAGCTGCGGCAGGCCGACGCGGGCGCCGCCCCGGTCCTCGCCGCGGGTTTAGGCGGTGCCGCGAGCCCGCTCTCTTTCGCCCAGCAGCGCCTGTGGTTCCTCGACCAGCTCCAGCCAGGCTCCCACGTCTACAACATGCCGCTCGACCTGGCTCTGTCCGGGCCGCTCTGTCCGTCCGTTCTGGCGCAGGCTCTCGCGGAGGTGGTGCGCCGCCACGCGGCCCTGCGCACCACCTTCGAGGTGCCGGCCGGCGCTTCGGATCCGATCCAGGTCGTGCGGCCGTCGGCCGGTTGGACCCTGCCCCGGGTCGACCTTTCGGCTTTCGATGCCGGCCGGCATCACGTCGAGGCGGAGCGGCTGGCACAGGCGGAGATCCGTCGGCCGTTCAACCTCGGGCGCTGGCCGCTGCTGCGCACCTTCCTCTTGCGCCTGAAGCCGAACGGACACCGTCTGTTGGGGACGCTGCACCACATCGTCTCCGACGGTCTGTCCATGGAGCTGTTGCAGCGCGAGCTGGGCGCCCTGTGCGAGGCTTTCGCCGCCGGCCGGCCGTCTCCTCTGCCCGGCCTGCCGGTGCAGTATCCCGACTTCGCGGTCTGGCAGCGGAGCTGGCTCTCCGGCGGGGAGCTGGAGCGGCAGCTCGCCTGGTGGCGCGGGCGGCTGGCCACGGCGCCGACCGCGCCGGTTCTGGAGCTGCCGGCGGATCGGCCCCGGCCTGCGGTCTGGAGCCATCGCGGCGGGGTCGAGTCGGCATCGCTGCCGGCCGATCTGGCGGATGGGCTGGAGCGGCTCGGCCGGCGCCACGGCGCCACGCCGTTCATGACTCTGCTCGGCGCGTTCTTCGCCCTGCTGCACCGAGTCACGAACCAGGACGAGCTGGTGGTCGGGGCGCCGGTGGCCGGCCGCAGCCGGCCCGAGGTGGCGGGCCTGATCGGCCTGTTCGTCAATACCCTGGCGCTGCGGGTCAGCCTGGCCGGCGAGCCGTCGTTCGAGGAACTGTTGGCGCGGGTACGGGAGAGGGCGCTCCAGTCCTACGCGTACCAGGACCTCCCGTTCGAGAAGCTCGTAGCGGAGCTGGTGCCGGGGCGCGACCTCTCGCGCAATCCCTTAGTGCAGGTGGTCTTCGCGCTGCACGACGCGCCGGAGCCGGTGCGCGGCGGCGAGGGTCTGGTGCTGACGGCGGGGGAGGGGGCGCATAGCGGAACCGCCAAGTTCGACCTGTCGCTGCACATCGGCCGCACTGGGGGCGGGATGGGGGTGTGGGCGGAATACGGCACCGACTTGTTCGATCGCGCGACCCTACTCCGTCTGCTCGGCGGGTTCGGAAATCTTCTCGCCGGGGTGTTCGCCCAGGGAGAGACGGTCCGGGTCCGGGACCTTCCGCTGCTGAGCGCTCCCGAGCGCGCGCAGGTGGTCCGCGAGTGGAGCGACACCGCGACCACCTACTCCCGCGCCGCTACGATCCATGGTCTGTTCGAGGAGCAGGCGCGCCGTTTCCCGGACCGCGTCGTGCTGGTAGGGGAGGAGGAGCTGACCTACGCGGAGTTGGACCTCCGGGCCGAGCGGCTCGCGGCCCGGCTGCGGTCCTTGGGCGTCCGACCGGACGAGCGGGTGGGCCTGTTCGCCGAGCGTTCCGCCGACCTGATCGCCGCCCTCCTGGGCATTCTCAAGGCCGGCGGCGCCTACCTGCCGCTCGACCCACAATCCCCGGCCGAACGGCTCGCCGGCATGCTCGCGGACGCCGAGGTCCGGGTGCTGGTGGTGCAGGAAGGGCTCTTGCCTTCTCTGCCGAATCCGCCTGCCCCCGGGACCCTCCGGCTGCCTTTGGGTGAGGTGCTTTCCGCGGGACCGGCGACCTCGGCGCGGACGAGCGTCGATCCGAACAACCTGGCCTACGTGATGTTCACCTCGGGCTCGACCGGCCGCCCCAAGGGCGTAGCCGTCACCCATGGCAATGTCGTCCGGCTGGTGCGGGAAACCGACTACGCCCGTCTCGACGAGGAGTGCGTAGTCTTGCAATTCGCGCCCGTGCCGTTCGACGCCTCGACGTTCGAGATCTGGGGACCGCTGCTCAACGGTGGCCGGCTCGCGCTGTTCCCTGCCGGGCCGCCCGACCTGCGCCGGCTCGGCGAGATGATCGAGCACCGGGGCGTGACGACGATGTTCATGACGACGGGTCTCTTCCACCAGATGGTGGAGTCCCATCTGGGCCGCCTGCGGCCGCTCCGGCAGCTCCTGGCCGGCGGCGACGTGCTCTCCCCCACGCATCTGCGGCGCGCCGCGGAAGGCCTTCCCGCTACCGAGGTGATCGCGGTCTACGGACCCACGGAGGGGACCACATTCACCACCTTCCACCCGGTCCGCGCCGGAGATCCGGAGGGACCGGTGCCGATCGGCAGGCCGATCGCCAACGCCCGTACCCATGTGCTGGACCGCTCGCTCCTGCCTGCGCCCGTGGGAGTCGTCGGTCAGCTCTACATCGGGGGAGATGGACTCGCCCGCGGCTACCTGGCTCGCCCGGATTTGACGGCGGAGCGGTTCGTCCCCGATCCGGTCGGCGGCGATTTCGCTGAGCCGGGGGCGCGTCTATACGCCACCGGGGACCTGGCGCGCTGGCGGCCCGATGGCGTCTTGGAGTTCCTCGGCCGTGCCGACCACCAGGTCAAGCTACGCGGTTTCCGCATCGAGCTGGGGGAGATCGAAACGGTCCTCACCTCGCATCCGGAGGTCGAGGCGGCCGTGGTGGTGGCGCGCGAGGACCTCTCCGGCGACAAGCGGTTGGTGGCTTATGTGGTTCCGGTGCAGAAAGACGCCCCGGAAACCCTGGAGATCGCCGAGTTGCGGTCGCTGGTGGAATCGCAGCTGCCGGCCTACATGGTGCCGGCGGCGTTCGTCACGCTTTCCGAGCTACCCCTCACCGGGAACGGCAAGATCGACCGCCGGGCCTTGCCGGAGCCCGAAGCGCGTGTCCGGGCGGAGCTTACGCCTCCGCGCACGCCGCTGGAGGAAGAGGTCGCCCAGGTCTGGTGCGAGGTCCTCGGCGTCGACCAGGTGTGGGTCGAGGACAGTTTTTGGGACCTGGGCGGGCACTCCCTCCTTGCGACCCGCGCCCTGGCCCGGTTGGCCGACACGTTCGGAGTGGAGATCCCGCTCCAGGCGCTGTTCGTGGCGCCGACGCTCGGCGGGTTCTCGCAGGCCGTGGGGCAAGCGGTGCTCTCCGATCTGTCGGACGCCGAGCTGTACGCGGAGGTAAGCCGATGAGCTCAGACGAACTTCCCCGTGCCGGCGACCTCTCGCCCGAGCAGCTCGCGCTGCTGGTGATGAGGAGGAAGAAGAAGCGGGCGGCTGAAGCGCCGGAAGGAGGGCCCGCGGGCAGAATCCCCCGACGCGCACCGGCGCCGACCCTGCCGGCCTCGTTCGCCCAAGAGCGCCTCTGGCTGCTCGATCGGATCGAGCCGGGCGGCACCGCGTTCAACATCCCCGCGCCGGCCCGCCTGCGCGGGGTCTTGGACGTGGCCGCTATCGAGGCGGCGATCGCCGAGATCGTGCGCCGCCACGAGGCGCTGCGCACTACGTTTGCGGAGCGCGAGGGTGTGCCGGTGCAGGTGGTTTCCCCGGCCGGGACGTTTCGCCTGCGGAAGGCGGACCTTTCGGCGCTCCCCCACGATCTTCGCGAGGCGGAGTGGCTGCGCCTGTCGTCGAGTTTCAAACGTCCCTTTGACCTCTCCCGCGGGCCGTTGCTGCGCGCCGCGCTCCTGCGCCTGGACGCCGAGGAACACACGCTCCTCCTCGAAATGCATCACATCGTCTCGGACGGGTGGTCGTACGGCGTCTTTTTCCGCGAGTTCGGGGCGCTCTACGGCGCCTTTGCCCAGGGCCGGCCCTCGCCTCTTCCCGAGCTGCCGATCCAGTTCGGCGACTTCGCCGTTTGGCAGCGCGAGCAGCTGGGCGGCTCGGGTCTCGACGAGCAGCTCGCCTGGTGGCGCGATCGGCTGGCCGGCAGCCCGCCGGCCCTGGAGCTGCCCACGGACCGCCCGCGGCCTGCGGTGCAGAGCCATCGCGGTAGCAACGCGGAACGGAGCCTTCCCGCTGGACTCACCGCCCGCCTGCGCGAGCTGTCGCGGCAGGAGGGGACCTCGCTCTTCATGACCCTCCTGGCCGGCTTCCAGCTCCTGCTGGGCCGCCTCGCGGGCGAGGACGACGTGGTGGTCGGTTCGCCGAGCGCCGGGCGCAGCCGCACCGAAATCGAGGGGCTGATCGGCATGTTCCTCAACACCCTGGTGCTGCGCACCGATCTTGCGGGCGATCCCACGTTCCGGGAGCTTTTGGTCAGGGTCCGCGACGGGGTGCTGGGGGCCCATCGCTACCAGGATCTCCCCTTCGAGCGCCTGCTGGAAGAGCTCAAGCCCGAGCGCCAGCTCAGCCGCAACCCCATTTTCCAGGTGCTGTTCAACTTCATCTCCCTCTCCGATCTGAGTCTGGAGCTGCCCGGGCTCGCCGTCGAGCCGCTTCCGGTCGCTGAGTCGGATTCGAAGTTCGACCTCACCCTCTACGTCCATGATCTGCCCGGCACCCTGCACTTCAATCTGGTCTTCAACGTCGACCTGTTCGAGCCGGCGCGAATGGAGGAATTGCTGCGCCAGCTCGAGTCGGTGCTGGAACAGGCCTCGGCCGCTCCGGAGGCGAAGATCGGCGCGCTGTCGCTGGTGACCCTCGAGGCCGCGGCCTTTTTGCCGGATCTCGCGCAGGCGCTTGGCGGCGAATGGCGAGGGGGCGGCCATCAGGCCCTTACGCGCCAGGCCGCCCGCCAACCCGGACGCATCGCCGTCCGGGACGCGGCGGGAGAGGTCTGGACCTACGCGGAGCTCGAAGCCCGCGCCAACCGCCTGGCCCGCGTCCTGATCGGCCGGGGGGTGGAGAAGGGCGACACAGTCGCGGTCTGGGCGCACCGCAGCGCCCCGCTCGTTCAAGCGCTCTTGGGGACGCTCAAAGCCGGCGCGGCTTTCCTGGTTCTCGATCCTGCCGATCCGGCGGCGCGCCTGCTGGACTATTTCCGGATCGCCCGCCCGGCCGCCTGGATCTACGTGCCCGGCGCGCCGCCCCTTCCGCCGGAGCTGGCAGAGGCCGCTGCCGGCTGCCGCCGCATCGATCCGTCGGGAGCGGAGTTGGACGGCCTTCCGGAGAGCGATCCCAACCTGCCGGTGGGCGCCGACGATGCGGCCTGCATCACCTTCACCTCCGGCTCCACGGGCGTTCCCAAGGGGGTGGTCGGCCGCCACGGCGCTCTGACCCATTTCTACCCTTGGATCGGAGAACGATTCGGGCTCGATGACCGAGACCGGTACGGCATGCTTTCGGCGCTTTCCCACGATCCGCTGCAGCGTGACCTCCTCACGCCGATCTGGTTCGGCGCCGAACTCGTGGTGCCCGACCCCGAGCGCCTTCACGCTCCCGGATACCTCGCGGCCTGGGCGAAGCGCGAGCGGGTGAGTGTGCTCAACCTGACGCCGGCCATGATGGAGCTGCTGCTCGACTCGGGCGTGGACGGCATCGAACCGGTGCGGGAGCTGCCCGATCTGCGGCGCGTTTTCGTGGTCGGCGACCAACTCAAGAAGGGCGACGTAGGAAGGCTCTTCCGGCTCGCCCCCGCGCTGATCTGCGTCAACCTCTACGGCTCGACCGAGACGCAGCGCGCGCTCTCTTTCTTCGAGGTTCCACGGGACCTCGGGCGGCTGGGCAAGGAGGTTCTCCCGCTCGGCCGCGGATTCGAGGGCGCCCAGCTCCTGGTCTTGAACCCGGCCGGCGCGCTGGCCGGCGTCGGCGAGATCGGCGAGATCCATATGCGGAGCCGACAGCTCGCCCGCGGCTATTTGGCCGACGACGCGCTCACCGCCGAGCGCTTCCGGCCGAACCCTTTCGTGACCGCGCCGGAGCCGGGCGATCGGATCTACCGCACGGGCGACCTGGGCCGCTACCTGCCCGACGGTGGCGTCGAGTTCGCCGGCCGCGTCGACTTCCAGGTCAAGCTCCGCGGTTTCCGCATCGAGCTGGGGGAGGTGGAGGCCGCCTTGGCGGCTATTCCCGGAGTGCGGGAGTGCGTGGCCATCGTGCGTGAGGACCGGCCGGGCGAACGGCGGCTGGTCGCCTACCTGGCGGCTACCGGAGGCGCGCTCGCCGACCTGCGCGGTCTACGGGCGTCCCTCGGCGCACGTCTGCCGGACTACATGGTGCCTTCGGCGTTCGTCGCCCTTGCGGCACTGCCATTGACCCCCGCCGGCAAGGTGGATCGCAAGGCGTTGCCCGTTCCGGTGGCGGAGCTTCACGGTGTGGAGGCAACGGCCGGCCGGAGCCCGGTCGAAGAGCTGCTCGCCGGCATCTGGGCCGATCTCCTCGGGGTCGTCGAAGTGCCTTCGGACGCCGGTTTCTTCGAGTTGGGCGGGCACTCGCTGCTGGCCACCCGGATGATCGCCCGGCTGCGCAAGGCGCTCGGTATCGAGGTTCCCGTCCGCGCGGTGTTCGAGGCACCGGTGCTCGGCGCGTTCGCCGCCCTGGTGGAGCGCATTCAACGCGCCGACACCTCGGCCGGGCCAACGCGGCCGACACTGGTCCCGGTCTCGCGCGAGCAGCCGTTGCCCCTCTCTTTCGCGCAGCAGCGGCTCTGGTTTCTCGACCAGCTTGAGCCCGGCAGTTTCGCCTACAACCTGGCCGGTGGGGTGCGGCTCGTCGGCCCCCTGGACGTGGCGGCCCTCGGCCGTGTCCTGTCCGAAATCGTGCGCCGCCATGAGGCGCTGCGCACGCTCTTCACGGCATCCGGGGGCCGGCCCTGGCAGTCGATCGTCGCCGCCGCGGCGGTACGCCTACCGATCTTCGACCTGACGGGCCTGCCGGCGGATCTCCGAGAGGCCGAGGCGCGTCGCCAGGCCGCCATTGAGGCGCTGCGTCCCTACGACCTGGCGGTCGGCCCGCTGCTGCGCGCCGCCCTCGTGCGGCTCCTCAAGGGCGAGCACGCGCTGCTGCTCGGGCTGCACCACATCGTGTCCGACGGCTGGTCGATGGGCATCTTCGTCAAAGAGCTGGGCGTCCTCTACCGCGCCTTCGCGGCGGGCGAGCCGAGCCCGCTGCCCGAACTGGAGATCCAGTACGCCGACTACGCGGCCGAGCAGCGCCAATGGCTCGACGGTGCGGTGCTGGAGGCTTGCCTCGGGTTCTGGCAGAAGCAACTCGCCGGTGCGCCCCCGGTGATCGAGCTTCCCCTCGACCGGCCTCGGCCGTCGATCCAGAGCCACCGGGGCGCCCGCACCGGCTTGGCCCTGGGCCGCGGCCTCGAGCAGCGGCTGGGCGCCGCGGCCCGCAGGCTCGACGTCACGCCGTTCATGATTTCCCTCGGTGCCTTGGCCACCCTGCTCTGGCGCCAGGGCGGCCAGCCCGACGTCGTGATCGGCACGCCGGTCGCCAACCGCGACCGCGCCGAGCTGGAAGAGATGATCGGTCTCTTCGCCAACACCTTGGCGCTGCGGACCGTCCTCACCGGGGATCCGACCTTCGCCGGTCTGCTGTCGCAGGTTCGCGAGGGCGCTCTCTCGGCCTACGCTCACCAGGAGGTCCCGTTCGAACGCCTCGTGGAGGGGTTGCGGCCGGAGCGCGATCTCAGCCACTCGCCGGTGTTCCAGGTCATGCTCGCCTTCCAGAACCTGCCGGCCGGCGTGCTTGAGTTGCAAGGTCTGACGCTCTCGCCCATCGAGCTCGAAGCCGGCCGGGCGCAGTTCGATCTGAGCCTGTTTCTGTTCCCCTCGGCGTCCTCGGACGGGGATCAGGGGCTCTTGGCCCGTCTGGAGTACGCCACCGAGATTTTCGATCCGGGCACGGCGGCCCGGTTGCTGGCCCACTTCCGCAATCTGCTCGCCGGGATCGTCGAGGCGCCGGAGCGGCGCCTGTCGGAGCTGCCGCTCCTCTCCCCCGAGGAGCGGATCGAACTGCTGGCGGCCGGGCGCCGCGCGGCGGAGGAGATCCCCGGCGACTCGATCCAGCAGCTCTTCGAGCGGGCGGCGGCGGATCGGCCGCAGAGCATCGCGGTGTCGTGGGACGGCGGGCACCTGTCCTACGCGGAGCTCAACGCCCGAGCGAACCGGCTGGCCCACCGCCTGCGTCGCCTTGGCATCGGCCCGGAGGACCGGGTGGCCGTCTGCCTGGAGCGCTCTGCCACCCTGCTGGTCGCGCTGCTCGGCGTGCTCAAGGCGGGCGGCGCCTACGTCCCGCTCGATCCCGCCTATCCGGCGGATCGCCTGGCTTGGGTGCTCACGGACAGCCGGGCCGCGGTGCTGCTCACCGGCGGCGCGGCAGCGGAGGCTTTGCCCCCACATGACGCGCGGTTGCTCGATCCGGACCGGATCGACTTGGGCGAAGAGAGCGCGACCGATCCCGTCGCGCCGGCCGACCCTGAGAACCTGGCCTACGTGATCTATACCTCGGGCTCTACCGGCCGGCCGAAGGGCGTGTCCGTCCGCCAGCGCGGAGCGGTCAATTTTCTGGCCGCCATGGCGCAGCGCCCGGGCCTCGCCTCGGACGATGCGATGCTCGCGGTGACGACGATCGCATTCGATATCGCGGTCCTGGAGCTTTTCCTGCCGCTTTCGGTCGGCGCCCGGATCGAGCTGGCGGACCGCGAAACCGCGGCGGACGGCCTCCGCCTGGCCGAACGGCTCGCCGAATCGGGGGCGACCGCCCTGCAGGCGACCCCGGCCACCTGGCGGCTCCTGCTCGACGCGGGCTGGCAGGGGAGTCCGGACCTCAAGGCGCTGTGCGGCGGCGAAGCCTTGCCGCCTGAGCTGGCCCGCGAGCTGATGGCCCGGTCGGGATCGCTGTGGAATGTCTACGGCCCCACCGAGACCACGGTGTGGTCCGCCGTGCGCGCGGTGACGGCCGCGGATGCGAACGGTCGGCTCCCGGTACCCCTCGGGAACCCGATTGCCAACACCGGGCTCTACCTGTTGGAGCCTTTCGAGCGCGGGCTGGAGCCGGTTCCCGCGGGAGTGCCCGGCGAGCTTTGCATTGGCGGCGAGGGGCTGGCGCGGGGGTATCTCGGGCGCCCCGACCTCTCGGCCGAGCGTTTCGTGCCCGATCCCGCTTCGGGACGCGCCGGAGAGCGGCTCTACCGGACCGGGGACCTGGCGCGCCGTCGCCCGCGGGACGGGGCACTGGAGTTTCTCGGTCGCGCCGATCACCAGGTCAAGATCCGCGGCTTCCGCATCGAGCTCGGCGAGATCGAGGCGGCCCTTGCCGCGCGTCCGTCGGTGCGCGAGTGCGCCGTGGTGGTGCGCGAGGATGTGCCCGGGTCGCGCCGGCTGGTCGCCTACCTCGCGTTTCACGAGGGGCTGGCCGAGCCGGCGGACGCCCTACAGGCCGCGCTTCGCGATCGGCTCCCCGAGTACATGGTCCCGCACGCATTCACCCTGCTGCCTGCCCTGCCGCTCACGCCCAACGGCAAGATCGACCGGCGGGCTCTCTTGGCCGGCCCCGCGCCGGGCGCATCGCGCGCCGAGGGGGAGCCGGTGGCGCCAAGAAACGCGGCGGAGGAGACGTTGGCCGCGGTCTGGGCCGAGGTCCTGCATCTGGAGCGGGTGGGCGTGTACGACAACTTCTTTGCGTTGGGCGGCGACTCGATCCTGGTCATCCAGATCGTGACGCGGAGCCGCAAGCTCGGGCTTCGCTTTACGCCCCGACAACTGTTCCAGAACCAGACGATCGCCCAACTCGCCGCCGTCGCTGAGTTGGCTGAAACGCCGGAGATCGCGCAGATCGCGCAGATCGCGGAGGTCCGGCGGCAGGAACCCGCAACAGACCGTTCCTTCACGCCGGCCGATTTCCCGCAAGCGGGCTTGAGCCAGTCCGATTTGGACGAACTCCTGGCTGAGCTCGCCAAGTAGAGCGCCAAGTAGAAAGGTCACAGATGAGCAACCAGAACCTTGAAGCCATATATCCGCTGTCGCCCGCGCAACAGGGAATGCTCCTCTACCTGCTGTTCACGGGCATCCGCTCGGAGGTCTACTTCGACCAGTACGTCGCCACCCTCGGCGAGACCGACCCGGAGGCGCTGCGCCGCGCCTGGCAGCAATTGGTCGACCGCCATGCCGCCCTGCGCACCCTGTTCGTCTGGGAGAAGCGGGATCAGCCGCTGCAGGTGGTGCGGCGCCAGGTGGAGCTGCCGTGGCAGGAGAGAGACTGGCGGGACCTCCCGGCGGCCGACCGGCCGGCGGCGCTGGAGGCTTTTCTCGCAGAGGATCGCGCGCTCGGTTTCGACCCGGGCAAGGCGCCGCTCCTGCGGGTCGCCCTGATCCGCTGGTCGGACGAGGAGTGGAAGCTGGTCTGGAGCTTCTCTCACCTGATCCTGGACGGCTGGTCGATGGCACTGGTGATCGGCGATCTCCAGGCGATCTATCTGGCCGAGCGGGAGGGACGCGACCCGGAGCTGGCGCCGGTTCGCCCTTTCGGCGACTACATCGTCTGGCTCAAAAGTCAGAATCTCGAGCAGGCCGGCGAGCGCTGGCGCGTGGCGCTGGCAGGGTTCGAACCGCCGACGCCGCTGCCCTTCGACGGGACGGGCGCCCCGCGGGAGACCGGCGGACGGGTCGCTTCGGAGACCGAGCGCCTGCTGTCGGCGGCGACCCTTGAGAGGCTCCAGCCGCTGGCCCGGCGTTTCCAGATCACCACCAACACGGTGTTCCAGGGGCTCTGGGGCTTGCTGCTCGGACGGTGGAGCCATGTGGAGGACGTGGTCTACGGCGGCATCGTCTCCGGCCGGCCCCACGAGATCGACGGCGTCGAGGAAATGGTCGGTCTGTTCATCAACGCTCTGCCCGTGCGCCTCCGGGTGCGGCTCGACGCCGGGCTGGTTCCCTGGCTGCAGCAGCTCCAGGCCGAGCAGTTCGAACGGCGCGAGGTCGAGCATTGCACGCTGGAGCAGATCCTGGTCTGGGCCGGCATGCCCCGCCAGGTGCCGTTGTTCGAGAGCATCCTGGTGTTTGAGAACTACCCGCTCGAGGCTTTGGGCCGTACCGGCGGCGGCGGACTGGCGCTCCAACTGCGCGCCGCCAACCTGAGTGAATCCAGTAACTACCCACTTACGATCTACGTCGCGCCGCGCGGGCGAGGGATGGCGCTGAAGATCTCCTATCACCCCGACCGCTTCGGAGACGCCGCCGTCCGGCGGCTGCTGGATGGTTTGGAGGCGCTCTTGGAGGGCGTCGTGGAGCGGCCGGAATCGCCGCTCGGCGACCTCCCGCTGCTGACCGCGGCGGCAGGCCGCGAGCTGGTGGCCGGCGCCTCCGGACGACCGGCGGGGCCTCTCGCCCTCCCGGTCCACCGGTTGTTCGCGGAGCAGGCGGGTCGCACTCCGGAAGCGCCGGCCGTGGCCTGGTCCGGGGGACAGGTGACCTACGGTGAGCTGGCCCGGGCCGCCGGCCTCCTCGCCGGGCGCCTGCATGCCCTGGGCGCCGGCCCCGAGTCGCTGGTGGCGCTCTGCGCCGAGCGCTCGCCCGAAATGATCGCGGCGATGTTGGGTGTCTTACAGGCCGGGGCCGCCTACCTGCCGCTCGATCCGGCATGGCCGGCGGAGCGCCTCGCTTTCATGATCGAGGACTCCGGCGCCGGGATTCTGCTGACCCAAGGCCGGCTGATCCCGGAGCTGCCCGCGGTCCGGGCGAGGATCGAGCGGCTCGACGGTCTCTTCGCCGACACGGGAACGGTCGAGGAGTTGCCCGTCGCGGACTCCGCACACCTGGCCTATGTGATCTACACGTCCGGCTCGACCGGCCGGCCCAAGGGCGTTCTGGTCGGCCACTCTTCGCTGGGTCATTACGTGCGGAGCGCCGCCGAGGCGTTCGGGATCGATGCGGACGACCGGGTTCTCCAGTTCGCCTCGGTGAGCTTCGACACGAGCAACGAGGAGATCTATCCCTGCCTCACCCGCGGCGGCACCCTGGTGCTGCGCGACGAGGAATCGGTCTCCTCCCTGGTCTCTTTCGTGCGCATGCTCGGCGAGCTTCGCGTGACCGTTCTCGATCTGCCGACCGCCTATTGGCACGAGCTGGTCGCCGAAATGGACTCTCAGGGGCTTGAGCTTCCGGGCTCGGTGAGGCTCGTGATCCTCGGCGGCGAGCAGGCCCAGCGCGACCGGCTGGAGGCCTGGACCCGCAAGGCGCCGGAGCGGGTCCGGCTGGTCAACACCTACGGTCCGACCGAGGCCACCATCGTCACCACGCGGCGCGAGCTCGGCAAGGAGGCCGGAGGCTTCGCCGGAGACGTGCCGATCGGATTTCCGATCGAGGGTGCGGCCGCCTATGTCGCCGGGCTCGGTCAGGAACTGCTCCCGAACGACCTCGACGGCGAGCTGCTGATCGGCGGCGCCGGACTCACCCGCGGCTACCTGGGCCGTCCGGAGCTGACCGCCGAGCGGTTTATCCCGGATGCGTTCTCCGGGGCTTCGGGGGCGCGCCTCTACCGGACGGGCGACTTGGTCCGGCGTGCGTCCGACGGCGACCTCCAGTTCCGCGGCCGCACCGACAGCCAGGTCAAGGTGCGGGGCTACCGCATCGAGTTGGGGGAGATCGAGACCGCGCTGCGAGCGATCCCCTCGGTCCGGGATGCGGTGGTCGTGGTCCGCGACGAGCGTGGCGGCGGCAAGAGGCTGGTGGCTTGGACGGTCGTCCAGCCCGGGGAAGCACCCACGGTGGGCGAGCTGCGGAGCGCTCTGGAGGCCCGGCTGCCCGCTTCCATGATTCCGTCCGCGTTCGGGTTCCTCACGGAGCTGCCGCGCACACCCGGCGGCAAGGTGGATCGCCGGGCGGTGGCAAAGTTGGAGACCGACTCCGGACGCCCGGATCTGGACAGCGAGTACGCGGCTCCGCGCAACCTGGTGGAGGAGGTCTTGGTCGGCATCTGGAGCGACCTGCTCGGCGTCGAGCGGGTGGGCATCCACGACGACTTCTTCCAGCTCGGCGGGCACTCGCTCCTGGTGGCGAAGCTCGCCTCTCGGGTGCGGCAGGCACTGCATGTCGAGTTGCCGATGGTGGAGGTGTTCAAGAAGCCCACCATCGCCGA
This sequence comes from Thermoanaerobaculia bacterium, assembly GCA_038250865.1. Lineage (GTDB taxonomy): Bacteria > Acidobacteriota > Thermoanaerobaculia > Multivoradales > UBA5704 > DASYKS01. The sequence goes on from JBBSBW010000014.1 coordinate 42,090, forward strand.
TCTGGCCGAGGCCGCCGCGAACGCCGAGCGCGCGGCCGACGTGCCGCAGCTGCCGCCCATCCGCCGCGCCTCGCGCGACCAAGACCTTCCCGTGTCGTTCCCGCAGGAGCGCGTCTGGCTCCTCAACCAGCTTTCGCCGGGCGGCAACATCGCCTACAACTTCCAGGTCACGATTTGGTTCGAAGGCCGCCTGGATGAAGAGGCCTTGCGCCGCACCCTCGAAGAGATGGTCCGCCGGCACGAAGTGTTGCGCACCAGCTTTCCGACCGTGGCGGGGCGGCCGGTGCAAATCATCCATCCGCCCGGGCCGCTCGACCTGCCGGTCGTCGATCTGCGCGAGGTGCCGGCGGACGAACGCGAAGATCTGTCCGAGCGCCTGGTGGCCGAGGCCACCAAGACCCCGTTCGACATCACGCGGGCGCCGCTCATCCGCTGGCGCCTCCTGCGGCTCGAAGACGAGTTGTACGAGCTGATTCAGGTCGAGCACCACTTCGTCCACGACGGCTGGTCGTTCGGGGTGATGCTGCGGGAGATCAAAGCCATGTATACGGCGTTCGTGGCCGGCAAGCCTTCGCCGCTGCCCGAGCCGCCGATTCAGTACGCCGATTTCGCGGTCTGGCAACGGGAGTGGATGGAGGGGCCGGTCATGGACCACCTCCTCGACTATTGGCGCGGCCGGCTGGCCGGCAGCCCGGGCGTCCTGGAGCTGCCCACCGACCGGCCGCGTCCGTCTCGGGTGACCTTCCGCGGGGATCTCTATCTGCTGCTGATTCCGGCGCAACTCTATTTGGCTCTGCGGGCTTTCAGCCGCAAGGAGGGGTTCACCCTCTACATGACCATGTCGGCGGTGTTCCTGACGCTGCTGCACCGTTACACCGGGCAGGACGACATCCTCCTCGGCATCAGCAACGCCAACCGGCGCTCGCGCGAGCTGGAGGCGATGATCGGCATGGTCGTGAGCAGCCTGGTGCTGCGCGGCGACTTGTCGGGAGACCCGCCGTTGCGCGAGTTCCTGGAGCGGGTACGCCAGATCAACTTGGAGGCCTACGAATATCAGGACATGCCCTTCGATCGGCTGGTGCAGGAGCTGCGGCCGGAGCGGCAGCTGGGGCGCAACCCGCTCTTCCAGGTGATGTTCAACTTTCATGACGCCGCGGTGCCCGACCTCGACTTCGGCGGCATTCGGGCCCGCTTCCTGGTGCGGGGCAACCGGTCCTCCAAGATGGACTTGAACGTCATCGTCATCCCGCGGGCGGAGCAGCGGGTGGGGGAGGCGGCGAGCGGCGCGGATCGCCACGCCCTCCTGCATTGGGAGTACAGCACCGACCTGTTCGACCTGGCAACCATGAAGCGCATGAGCCAGCACTTCTTGACCCTGCTGGCGTCAGCCACCAACAACCCGACGACAGTTCTCTCCGAGCTGTCGATGCTGACTCCCGAAGAGCGGCAAGAGCTGACTCTCGCCGGCCGCGACGCCGACGCCGACTCCGATACCGTGGTCTCCGACCTTCTGGTCCACCAGCTCGTGGAGCGGTCGGCGGTGCGCAGTCCCGGAGCGGTGGCCGTTTCCTACGGCTCGCCATCCGTCACGATGACCTACGCCGAGCTCAACGCGCGGGCGAACCGGCTGGCGCATCGCCTGCGCCGCCTCGGCTGCGGCCCGGAGAGCCGAGTGGCGATCTGCCTGGAGCGTACGCCGGACCTGCCGGTCGCACTGCTGGGTGCCTTGAAGGCCGGCTGCGCCTACGTTCCCCTGGATCCCGCCTACCCCGCCGACCGCCTGGCTTGGGTGCTCAAGGACAGCCGCGCCGCCGTCCTGGTTACTCAAGCCGGAGTGACGCTGCCGCCCGACCACGGCGTCCGGCGGCTCGTCCTCGACGAGGTCGATTTCGGCGACGAGAGCGCGGCCGATCCGGCGCCTCTCTCCGGGCCGGAGAGTTTGGCCTACGTCATCTACACCTCCGGCTCGACCGGCCGGCCCAAGGGTGTGGCCGTCCGTCAGCGCGGCGTGGTCAATTTCCTGGAGTCGATGGCGGTCCGGCCGGGCATCGGTCAAGAAGACACGTTGCTCGCTGTGACGACGGTCTCCTTCGACATCGCCGGTCTGGAGATCTTCCTGCCCCTTTCGGTGGGCGCCCGCGTCGAGCTGGCGGAACGCGCGACGGTCGCCGACGGCCGGCTCCTCGCGGAGCGGATCGCAGAGTCCGGCGCGACGATGATGCAGGCCACGCCGGCCACCTGGCGTCTGCTGCTGGAAAGCGGATGGGAGGGGTCTTCCCGCCTCAAGGTCCTGTGCGGCGGCGAAGCGCTGCCGGCGGATCTGGCCCGCAACCTGCTTGGCCGGGTGGGGTCGCTGTGGAACATGTACGGTCCCACCGAGACCACCATCTGGTCCGCCGTCCATGCGGTCTCGTCGGCCGATCCGGACAGCGGGCGCGCCGTGCCGCTCGGAACCTCGATCGCCAATACCGGGGTCTATGTGCTGCAACGCTTCGAACGCGGCCTCGATCTTTCTCCCGATGGCGTGCCCGGCGAGCTGTATATCGGCGGGGAGGGCCTTGCCCGCGGCTATCTCGGCCGGCCGGACCTCACCGCCGAGCGCTTCGTTCCCGACCCCTTCGCCGTCCCCGTCGGCGCGCGCCTCTACCGGACGGGCGACCTGGTGCGGCGTCGTCCGCGTGACGGCGCCTTGGAGTTCCTCGGCCGCGCCGATTTCCAAGTCAAGATCCGTGGCTACCGCATCGAGCTGGGCGAGGTGGAGTCGGTCCTTTCTGGCCTTCCGGGAATCCGCGAGTGCGTGGCGATGGTGCGGGAGGACCGCCTCGGCGACCGGCGCCTGGTGGCGTACCTGGTGACAGCGGCGGAACCCGAGGCGCCGAAGACCCGCGATCTACGTGCGCTCCTCGCGCAGCGGCTCCCGGACTACATGGTGCCCTCCGACTTCATCACTCTGGACAGCTTGCCGCTTTCGCCGAGCGGCAAGCTGGACCGTAAGGCTCTTCCCGACCTCGAACCGGCCCGGCCGGTCGACGAAGCGGTCTACGTGGCGCCGCGCAATCCGGTGGAGGAGACGCTGGCGGACATCTGGATCGAGGTGCTCGCCATCGAGCGCGTCGGGGTGTGCGACGACTTCTTCGCGCTCGGCGGACATTCACTTTCGGCGGCGCGCGTTTTGGCCCGGGTCCGCAGTCTTTTGGGCGTGGACCTGCCGCTCGCCGTGGTCTTCGAGAGCCGCACGATCGAACGGATGGCGGTGCTGGTGGCGGAACGGCAAATGGAGCCTATGCAGGCGCCGGAGCCGATGTTGGGAGCCGGGGGAGACGGGGGAGGCGGGGAGATGGCGGCCGTCATGGCGTCCGCCGCCGCGCTCTCCGACGCCGACCTCGACGCGATGCTCGGTGAACTGATGGGAGAAAAGGTCCGATGAAAGTCCTTTACGACGAAACCCACAACCAGACCTGGACCGCCGATCCGCTGCTCGCGTTGGCGATGAGCCGGCGCAGCAACGAGGCGCCCCGTTACTACTCCTACGCGCACGTGGCGGACCTGGTCCGCGACGTGTTGGCCGGCGAGACCCGCCGGCTCACCCAGGGACCGATCACCGCCGAGCGCTTAAAAGAGGTCGAAGTCCTCTTCCTCAACCATTGCTGCTCCTCCAAGCATGCGCATTTGGGGGTGGGCGGCGAAGCCTTCCTCTCACCGGAAGAGATCGCCGCCATCGTCGCGGCGGTCGAGTCGGGGATGGGGCTGCTGGTGCTCGGCGAGTTTGAAAACGAGCATTGGGGTTCGAACATCAACGACCTGCTCGGTCGCTTCGGGCTCCGGTTCAACGACGATCTCGCCGAGGTTCCGGGAGCCGCGGTCCACGCCGGCCGGCAGCTCCACGTGTTCGAGGCGACGAACGTCAACGAGCACCCGATTTCCCATGGAGTCGCCACCGTTTCGTACTGTTCGGGTTGCACCGTGGAGCTGCTCGACGCGCGGGCGAAGCCGGTCGTGTGCGGAAGCGGCGGGGCGGCCCTGATCGCGGGGGTCGAAGCGGGCCGCGGACGTGTGGTCGTGGCCGGGGATTCGGACCTGTTTGCCGAGCCCTATGTCACCTACAACGACAACGCCCGCCTGCTGGTGCAGACCCTCCAATGGCTCGGCCACAGCCAAGTCGCCGTTCCCCAGGGCAAGGTGCTGGTCCCTTCGGTCGCCGCTGCGGGCAACGCGCACGACTTGATGAAACGGCACGCGTTGCCGGGGCCGGCCGAGGGGACCATTCTCGACATCACCGACGAAGAGCACGAGCGCCTGCGGGATCTCTTGGCGTTCGCGACGCTCTCCCCCCTCTCCCCCCGGGCGGACTTCGAAATGTTTTTCGAGGAGGCGCGGCTGCTCTTCCACGAGATGCCCCGGCGCCTCCGTCAGGTCCTGATCGATTTCGCCAAGCGGGGCAATTCGGACGGTGCGCTTCTGCTGCGCAACCTGCCGACCGACCCCGAGCTGCCGCCGACTCCGACCCTTTCGGGCGAGCGGCGGGAGAAAGCCACCTGGGTGAGCGAGCTGTGGATGTGCTGCTTCGCTTCGGCTTTGGGCGAGCCCGTGGCCTACCTACAAGAGAAGCAGGGCAACCTGTTCCAAGATATCTTCCCGACGGCTCAGAACGCCGACAAACTGTCGAGCGAGAGCTCGGCGATTCTGCTCGATTTCCATACCGAGATCGCCTTCCACCCGTACCTGCCCGAGTACCTGTTGCTCTATGGCCTGCGGCAAGACCCGGACAAGCAGGCGCGCACGATCTTTTCGAGCGTCCGCCGTTTCTTCCACCTGCTGCCGCCGGGCGACCGCGACACCCTGTTCTCGGATCTCTTCCGCACCGGGGTCGACTATTCGTTCGGCAACTTCGATGAAGTGGCGGGGGCCGGGCCGCTCGTGTCGGTCCTGTTCGGCGATCGCCTCGACCCGTTCCTGCGCTATGACCTCGACCTGATGTCCGGGGTGACGCCCGAGGCCCAACACGCCCTGCAGGTGGTGCGCGGACTGGTCAACGAGGCGAAGCGCGACGTCGTCATCGAGCCCGGGAGTCTGCTGGTGCTCGACAACCGGCGCTGCGTCCATGCGCGCTCGGATTTCAAGGCCTACTACGACGGCCGCGACCGCTGGCTGCAGCGGATGGCGGTGGTCCGCGATCTGGAGCCCTCGCAGCGCGACCGGGTGCGCGGGACGCGGGTGATCGCCACCGATTTCACGCCGTTCTTGGAAAGCGCCGCCCTCGTGGCGGCGGGAGACGAGCGTTGAGCGAGGTCCTCGAAGCCAAGCCTGAGATGTCGCGCGCCGAGAAGCTCGCCCTGATCGCCCGTCTGGCGCGCCAGAAGGAACGAGCCGAGCGCGCCTTTCCGCTCTCTTTTGCCCAGCAGCGCCTCTGGTTTCTCGACCGCCTGGAGCCGGGGAACCATACCCACAACGTCTTTCGGGCGCTCCAGTGGAGCGGTCCGCTCGATTCCGACGCGTTGCGGCGCGCTCTCGCCGAGATCGTGCGCCGGCACGAGGCGCTTCGCACCGTCTTTCCGGAAGTCGACGGCGAGCCGCGCCAGAGGGTCGTCCCCGCCGCCGATTTTCCCTTGCCGATCGAGGCGGTAGACGACCTCGCGCACGCCCGCCGCGTCGCGGAGGAAGAGTCGCGCCGCCCGTTCGACCTGGTCCGGGGTCCGGTCTTCCGCGCCCGGCTCCTCACCCTCTCGGAGGACGAGCACGCGCTCCTCCTCACCGTGCATCACATCGCTTTCGACGGTTGGTCGATGGGCCTGCTCTACAGGGAGATGACCGCGCTCTACCGGGCCTTCCGCGCGGGCCTTCCTTCGCCGTTGCCGGAGCCGGCGGTCCAATATCCCGACTTCGCGGTCTGGCAGCGGGAGCGGCTCACCGACGAGCGGCTGGAGGGCGAGCTGGCCTGGTGGCGCGACCGGCTGGCGGGCTTCCCCGGTTATCTGGATCTCCCCGCGGACCGACAGCGGCCGCCGGGCGGTTCGTTCCGCGGCGCCATGCAGGGGTTCACCCTATCTCCGGAGCTGTCGGCGGGCATCTACGCCCTGGCCCGGAACGCGGGGGCGACGCCGTTTATGGTGCTGCTCGCCGTCTTTCAGCTCCTCCTGGCCCGGATTTCGGAGCAGGAGGCTTTCCTGCTCGGCACCAACGTGGCGGGCCGCAATCGGACCGAGCTGGAGGGGGTGATCGGCTTCTTCTCCGAGATCTTGCTGCTGCGCGGCAAGATCGACCGGGGCGCCACGTTCCGCCGGCTGCTCGACTTCGTGCGCGGCGACACGCTCGACGCGCAAGCTCACCAGGAGCTGCCCTTCGAGCGCCTGGTCGAAGCGCTGCAGCCCGAGCGGCATCTTTCGCACAACCCGCTCTACCAGGTGCTGTTCGTCTTCCAGAACGTGCCCGGCGGCACGGTGGAAATTCCCGGCGTCAAGCTCGGGAACCTGCCCCTGGAGCGCGGCTTCGCCAAGCTCGACCTCACGCTCGACATGATCGAGCGCGGCGGCGTCTTCGCCGGGTTCTTCGAGTACAACACCGACCTTTTCGACAGCGGAACGATCGAACGCCTGGCGGGGAGCTTCGTCCGGCTTGCGACCGCCATCCTGGCCGATCCGGAGTGTGCTCAGGGCGAGCTGCCGCTGCTCACGGCCGAGGAGCGGCGGCGGACACTCACGGAGTGGAACCCCCGTTTCGGCGGCTCGCCACGGCTGGTGCCCGAGCGGATCGCCGAGCAGGCGCTCCGGACCCCGGAAGCGCCCGCCGTGCTGTTCGGCGACGGGGTCCTTACCTATGCCGAGCTGGCGGCGGGATCGAACCGCGTGGCGCGGGCGCTGCGCCGCCTGGGCGCCGGGCTCGACACGCCGGTGGGCGTGTGCCTGGAGCGTTCGCTCGCCCTGCCCATGGCTCTCCTGGGCGTCCTCAAGTCGGGCGGCGCCTGGGTGCCGCTCGACCCGTCCTACCCGCGGGAGCGGCTGGCGGTGATCGTCGAGGACACCCGCATGCCGGTGCTGCTGACCACCCGCGATCTCGCGCCGGGCGTTCCCGCCAACGAGGCCCGGGTGCTCTTTCTGGAGGACCTGGACGCCGAAGACTCCTCGGACCCTGAGTTCGAGATCGTGCCTGAGGCGCTCGCCTATGTGATCTACACCTCGGGTTCGACCGGTCGGCCCAAGGGGGTGGGCGTGCCGCACTTTGCGCTCGCGAACCATGCCTCGGCGTGCGCCGTGCGCTATGGCCTCACCTCCGCGGATCGCGCGCTCCAGTTCACCTCGATCAGCTTCGACATCACGTCGGAGGAGATCTTCCCGACCTGGCTCGCCGGCGGCGCCGTGGTGCCGCGACCGTCGGGCTTGTTTCCGTCGTTCGACGAACTGCACGGAATGATCGAGCGTTACGGCATCACCGTGGCGAACCTGCCCACGGCCTACTGGCACGAGTGGGTGAGCGAGCTGCTGCGCACCGCCGGTCACCCGCCGAAGCCGCTGCGCACGGTCGTCGTCGGCACCGAGCAGGCCCTGCCGGAGCGGGTGGCGGAGTGGCTGGAGGTGGCGCCTGAGGTGGCGTGGATCAACGGCTATGCCTCGACCGAGGCCACCGTGACCGCGCTCACCTACGAGCCCGGTCCGGCGGACGCCGACGCGCTGCGCCGGGCGCAGCGCGTCCCGGTGGGCAAGCCGATCGCGAACTGCCGCGTCTACGTTCTCGACGCCGCGCTCGAACCGGTGCCGGCCGGCGTCCACGGCGACGTCTACATCGGTGGTCCGAACGTCTCGCGCGGCTATCTCGGCTGGCCCGACCGGACCGCCGCCAGCTTCATCCCCGATCCGTTCGCGGCGGAGCTGGGCTATGGCCCCGGCCAGCGCCTCTATCGTCAGGGAGATCGCGGGCGCCAGCTTGCGGACGGCACCGTCGAGTGCCTGGGGCGCTCCGATTTTCAGGTCAAGATTCGCGGCTTTCGCATCGAGCCCGGCGAGATCGAGGCCGCCCTGGCCCGCCATCCGGCGGTGCGCGAGTGCATCGTGCTCGTCCACGAGGACGCTCCGGGCAGCCGCCGCCTGGTCGCCTATGCCGCGCTCGACCGGCCCGCGACGCCGGAAGGGCTGAAGCAGTTCCTGCGCGATTCGCTGCCCGACTCCATGGTCCCTTCCGCCTGCGTGATCCTGGATGCCCTGCCGCTCAACGTCAACGGCAAAGTGGACCGCCGCGCGCTTTCCGGACTCGCCCCGGCCCTGGAGGCGTTGGGAATGGGAGGCGATGCCGACGAGGCTCCGCGCTCGCCGTTCGAGGAGGTGGTGGCCGCCATCTGGGCCGAGCTGCTGCGGTGCGAGCGCGTGGGCCTTCACCAGAGCTTCTTCGACCTCGGCGGCCACTCGCTCCTCGCGGTCCAGGCGATCTCGCGCCTCCGCGAGGCGCTCGGAGTTGAGATCCCGCTGCGCACTCTGTTCGAGGAGCCCACGGTCGCGGGCCTTGCCGCCGCGGTCGAGCACCTGCGCCGCTCCGCCGACGGCATGGTGGCGCCGCCGATCGAGCTGGTCCCGCGCGACCGGCCGCTGGTCTGCTCCTTCGCCCAGCAGCGGCTGTGGTTCCTGGACCAGCTCCTGCCCGGCGATCCGGGATACAACCTGCCGGTGGCCGTGCGCTTCCGCGGCCCGCTGGACTTGAGTGCGCTAAGGCATGCCCTGGGCGAGATCGTGCGCCGCCACGAGTCGCTGCGCACCACGTTTGCCGCGGTCTCCGGTGGGCAGCCGGTGCAGCTCGTGGCGCCCGCTCCGGACCTGCCTCCGGCGCTGCCGCGGATCGATCTTGAGGCTTTGACCGTGCCGCAGGCTGAAACCGAAGCCCTGGCGCGCTTGGTCGGGGAGTCGCTGCGCCCGTTCGACCTCGCGCGCGGGCCGCTCGTGCGCTTCAAATTGTTCGAGCTCGCCCCGGACGATCGGGTGCTCTATTTTGCGATCCATCACATCATTTCGGATGGCGTTTCCATCTCCGTCTTCCTGCGCGAGCTGGTGACGCTCTACGGTGCTTTTTCTCAGGGCGAGCCTTCGCCGTTGCCGACGCTGCCCGTGCAATACGCCGATTACGCCGGGTGGCAGCGCTCGTGGCTCCAAGGGGAAGTGCTCGCCCGGCAGGTCGCCTACTGGAGCCGGCAACTCTCGGGCGCTCCGGCGGCCATCGAGTTGCCCACCGATCGGCCGCGCCCGGCGGTCCAACGGTCGCGTGGCACGCGCCAGAACTTCCAGCTGCCGTCGGCACTGGTCGCCGATTTGGCCGCGCTCGGCCGCCGGGAACAATGCACGCTCTTCATGGCGCTTCAGGCGGTTCTGAATACGCTTCTCGGTCGATACTCCGGGCAAGAGGACATCCTCGTGGGCTGGCCGATCGCCGGTCGCAACCGGCCGGAGCTGGAGGGGCTGATCGGTTTCCTCGCCAACATCCTGGTGCTGCGCACGGACCTGCGGGGCGAGCCGAATTTCCGCCGGCTTCTGGCGCGGGTCCGCGAAGCTTCCCTCGGCGCCTACTCCCATCAGGAGCTGCCGTTCGAGCAGCTCGTGGAAGAGCTGCGGCCCGCGCGCGACCTTAGCCACAACCCGATCTTCCAGGTCTTCTTCGTGCTCCATCAAGCGGGTGCCGGCGCTCCTTCGCTGCCCGAGGTCTCGGTCAGCGTACCGCCGATCGACAACAAGACCTCGCGCGGCGACCTGCTCGTCTCGCTGTCCGAGACTCCTGGCGGCCTGGCCGGCATGGTCGAATACAACACGGACCTGTTCGACGCCGCGACGATGGAACGTTTCACCGTTCATTTCATCCACCTGTTGCGCGCCGTCCTGGCGGATACCGAGAGCGCGGTGGGTGCGCTGCCGATTCTGGGGGAGGACGAGCGCCGCCAGATCGTCGAAGGCTGGAACGATACGGCGGCGTCCTATCCGGCCGACCTCTCTGTCCACCAGCTCTTCGAGGCGCAAGCGGCCCGCGACCCCGGGGCGATAGCGCTGGTCTTCGAATCGGATCTGGCGGTGACCGAGCGCCTGACCTATGGCGACCTCGACCTGAGGGCCAACCGTCTCGCGCACCGGCTGCGCGCCGCGGGCGTCGGGCCGGGTACGTTGGCCGCCGTCTGCCTGGAACGCTCGCCGGAGATGGTGGTGGCGCTTCTTGCCGTGCTGAAGGCCGGCGGCGCCTATGTGCCGCTCGATCCCACCTATCCGGCGGATCGCATCGCTTTCGTGCTCGCCGACAGCGGCGCCCGGGTGCTCCTGACGGAGACGGAGCTGCTGGGCGACCTCCTGCCGGACGAGCCGGAAGGGCTCGAAGTGATCGCCGTAGAACCCGGCGCCTTCGACGGCGAACCGGCCACGTGCCCGGAGCCGCTGGCGGGTCCGGACGACCTGGCCTACGTCATCTACACCTCCGGCTCCACGGGGCGGCCGAAAGGGGTCGAGGTATGCCACCGGGGGGTGATCAATTTCCTCGCGTCGATGGCGGAAAAGCCCGGTTTGACCGCGGCCGACACGCTGGTCGCGGTCACCACGATTTCGTTCGACATCGCGGGGCTGGAACTCTACCTGCCGTTCATGGTCGGGGGGTGCGTCGCGCTGGCGAGCCGCGACACGGCCGGCGACGGCCTGCGTCTCGCGGCCCTTCTGGCGAACTCGAACGCCACGGTGATGCAGGCGACCCCGGCCACCTGGCGCATGCTCCTTTCGTCCGGGTGGGCGGGCAAGAGGGACCTTAAGGTCCTCTGCGGCGGCGAGGCTCTGCCCGCCAACCTGGCCGCCGAGCTGCTGCCGCGGGTGGGTTCCCTCTGGAACGTCTATGGCCCCACCGAGACCACCATCTGGTCGACTGTCGAAGAGGTGTTTGCTGCCGCCGGCTCCGGCGGCTCCGGCGGCTCGATACCGGTGGGCCGGCCGATCGCCAACACCTGCGTCTATCTGCTCGACCGGTATCTCGAACCGGTGCCGGCGGGGGTCGTCGGCGAGCTTTACATCGGCGGCGACGGCGTCGCCCGGGGTTACCTCGGACGACCGGAGCTGACGGCGGAACGTTTCATCCCCGATCCTCTGGGTGCCGCCGGCCGACGCCTCTACCGCACCGGAGACCTGGCTCGGCAGCGGAAGGACGGGCGAACCCTCTACGTCGGGCGCACCGATTTCCAGGTCAAGGTCCGGGGCTACCGCATCGAGCTGGGGGAGATCGAGGCCGCCCTCTCGCGACATCCCGCCGTGGCGCAGAGCGTCGTCGTGGTGCGCGAGGAGACGCCGGGCAACCCGCAGCTCGCCGCCTACTACGTGGCGGCGGAAGGCCAGGCCGCGAGCGTCGGCAACCTTCGGGCGGCGCTGCGCGAGGAGCTGCCGGACTACATGATCCCGTCGTTCTTTACGGCGCTCCCGAGCCTGCCTCTCACTCCGAACGGCAAGGTGGACCGGAAGGCCCTGCCGGCGCCGGGGGGCGGCCGGAACGAGCCGGGCCGGGAGCATGTGGCGCCCCGCGGGGACGTCGAGGAGCGGCTCGCGGCGATCTGGGAGCAGGTGCTGCGCGTCGAGCGGGTGGGCGCGGACGACAACTTCTTCGAGCTCGGGGGCCATTCGCTGATGGCGACCCAGGTGCTCTCCCGCGTGCAGGAGTCTTTCGGCGTCGAGCTGCCGCTGCGCGCAATGTTCAACCGCCCGACGGTCGCCGGCCTCGCCGAGGCGATCGTTCAAAAGGGTTTGGAGAGGGCCGACGAGGATTTGCTCGCCAAACTGCTCGCCGAGCTGGAAAGCGCGCCGTAGGGCGCGGTGAATGGATTCTATGGACAAGGAGATGGTGGCATGACCGCAGTAGACCTTTCTCAGCGCATCGCCGAGCTGCCGCCCGAGAAGCGAGCCCTGCTCTTTCAGCAGCTTCAAGAGCGGAAGGAGAAGCCGGCGGAGGTGCCGGGCATCGCCCGCCAAAGCCGGGCGAAGGAATCGTTTCCGCTCTCTTTCGCCCAGCAACGCCTTTGGTTTCTCAACCAATTCGAGCCCGAGAGCCCGGAGTACAACATTCCGCAGGCGCTGCGCATCACCGGCGATCTGGATCCGGCGGTGATGCAGCGCGCATTGCGCGAGGTGGTCCGCCGTCACGAGACGCTGCGCACCACGTTCCGTTCCGAAGAGGGGACGCCGGCCCAGGTGATCGCCCAGGTCGTCGACATGGAGGTTCCCTTCCTCGATGTGCGGGAGCGGGTGGCGAACCCGGCGGAGGTCTGGGACGAGGCGCTGCGCATGGCCTCGGCCGACGCCAAGGAGCCGTTCGACCTGACCCTCGGGCCGCTGATGCGGACGCGGCTTTATCGCACCGGCGAGCGCGAGCACCTGCTCTACTACAACGTCCATCACATCGCCTACGACGGCTGGTCGCAGGGGATCTTCGCCCGCGAGTTGGCGGCGGTCCACGACGCCTTCGCCGCCGGCCGGCCTTCGCCGCTGCCGGAGCTGCCGGTGCAGTACCTCGATTTCGCGCTCTGGCAGCGTGGCTGGCTCCAAGGGGCCGTGCTCGAAGAACAGCTCGCTTTCTGGCGTAGGCAGCTGGCCTCGGTGGAGCCGCTCGAAATGCCCACGGACCGTCCGCGCCCGGCCGTGCGCACCTACAACGGCGCCGCGATCCCGCTCGGGTTCGACCCGGCGCTCGCGGCCGGGCTCAAGGCCCTGGCGCAGCGCACCGGCTCGACGATGTTCATCGTCCTCAACGCCGCGTACAAGGCGCTGCTCCATCATTGGACCACCCAGGAGGACATCGCGGTCGGCACGCTGATCGCGAACCGGCGGCGGCCCGAGTTGGAAGGGATGATCGGTTTCTTCGCCAACACCTTGGTCCTGCGCACCGACCTGTCGGGCGATCCCACGTTCCGCGAGCTGTTGGCCCGCGAGCGCGAGGTTTCGCTCGACGGCCACGCCCACCAGGATCTGCCGTTCGAAAAGCTGGTGGAGGAGCTGAACCCGCCGCGCGATCTCGCGCGCACGCCGCTCTTTCAGGTGATGCTCATCCTGCTCAACAACCCGGGCGAGGCGCTGGATCTCCCCGGGTTGAAGCTGGTGCCGGTGCCGATCGACAGCCGCACCTCGAAGATGGAGATGACCCTCTATCTCACCGAGACGCCGGCCGGAGTCGACGGCTTCGTCGAGTACAACTCCGACCTCTACGACCGGACCACCTTGGAGCGCTTCGCAGGCCACTTCCGCACCCTGCTCGCCGCGGTGGCGGGGGATCCCGAGCTGCGCCTCTCCGAGTTGCCGCTGCTTTCCGCCGAGGAGCACCGCCGCGAGCTGGTGGAATCGAACGCCACCCGGATCGACTTAGCCCCGGTGACCCTGCACGGGCTGATCGAGGAGCGCGTCCGCGAGGCGCCGGAGGCGCCCGCGGTGGAGTTGGAAGGGACGGTCCTCAACTACCGCGAGCTGGACGAGCGGGCGAACCGCCTGGCCCGTTATCTGCGGCGGCTCGGTGTCGGCCCGGAGACGCTGGTGGGAGTCGCGATGGAGCGCTCCTTGGAGATGCTCGTGAGCGTGCTCGCCGTGCTCAAGTCCGGCGGCGCCTATGTGCCGCTCGACCCCGAGTATCCCCAGGAGCGGCTGGCCCACATGCTGGAAGACTCGGCATTGCCCGTGCTGCTCACCCAGGAGCGCCTGATCGAGCGCCTGCCGAAGAGCGAAGCCCGCGTGGTCGCCGTGGATCGCGATGCCGCGGCGATCGAGGCCGAAAGCGTCACGCCGTTGGAGCGCGGCGCGGACCCCGCGAACCTGGCCTACGTGATCTATACCTCCGGCTCGACCGGCAAACCCAAGGGCGTCCAAATCACTCACGCCTCGGTGGTCAACTTCCTGTTTTCGATGAGCCGCAAGCCGGGCCTCTCCCGCTCGGACGTGCTGCTCGCGGTCACCACGCTGTCGTTCGACATCGCCGGCCTGGAACTCTACCTGCCGCTGATCGTCGGGGCTTGCGTGGTGCTAGTGTCGCGCGATACCAGCCAGGCCGGCGAGCAGCTCGCCGCGGTCATCGACCGCCGCGGCATCACCGCCATGCAGGCCACGCCGGCCACCTGGCGGCTGCTGCTCGGCGCGGGTTGGCTGGGCAACCGCAAGATCAAGATCCTCTGCGGCGGCGAAGCGCTTCCGCGCGACCTCGCGAGTCAGATCCTGGGCGTCTGCGGCTCCCTCTGGAACGTCTACGGACCGACCGAGGCGACCATCTGGTCCACTCTCGACGAGGTGGGGCAGGAGGGACCGATCACGATCGGCCGGCCGCTTGAAAACACCGAAATCTACCTGGTGTCGCAGCGCTTGAACCCGGTGCCGCTCGGCGTGCCGGGCGAGTTGCTGATCGGCGGCACAGGCCTCGCGCGCGGCTATCGCGGCCGGCCCGATCTCGCCGCCGAGCGCTTCATCCCGAGCCCGTTCGCGGAGCTGCGCGGCGAGCCCGGCGCCCGCCTGTACCGCACCGGCGACCTCGCCCGGCGCCTTCCCGACGGCCGGGTCGAGTTCCTCGGCCGCATCGACCACCAGGTGAAGGTGCGCGGGTTCCGCATCGAGCTGGGCGACATCGAGGCGGCGCTCGTCGGGCATCCGCAGATCGCCCAGACGGTCGTCGTGGCGCGCGAGGACACGCCCGGCAGCAAGCGGCTCGCCGCGTACGTGGTGGCCGCGCCGGGCGCGCCGAAACCGGCGGTCACCGACCTGCGCGCGTACCTCAAGGAAAAGCTGCCGGAGTACATGATCCCGGCCCTCTTCACGTTCCTCGATGCCTTGCCGCTGACGCCGAACGGCAAGGTAGACCGCCGCGCGCTGCCGGCGCCGGACAAGAGCGCCGCGGCGCGCGAGTACGTGCCTCCCGGGAACGATAAAGAGAAGTTCTTCTGCGATCTGTGGCAGGAGTTGCTCGGCTTGGAGCGGGTCGGCGCGAACGACGACTTCTTCGAGCTGGGCGGCGACTCGCTGTTGGTCATCCGCGTGGTCACCAAGGCCAACAAGGCGGCGATGGGGATCACCACCAAGCAGGTTTTCCAGCACCGTACCGTGGCCGAGCTGGCGGCGGTGGCCGGTACCGTCCAGATTCTGGCGGAGCAGGAGGTGATCACCGGTCCGAAGCCGTTCACTCCGGCCGAGCTGCATTTCCTCGACCTGCGGCACGCAAACCCGGACTACCACACGATCGGCACGCTGCTGGAGCCCAAGAACGGCGATCTGCATCTCGGCCTCCTCAAACAGGCTCTCGAATACGCCATGCTGCACCACGACAACCTGCGGGTGCGGATGGTGACCGATGCTGCCGGCCAGGGGCTCGTGATCGATCCGCCGACGGCGCCCGTGCATCTGCATCGGATCGATCTCACCGCGCTGCCGGAGGAGCAGCGCTTCCCGACGCTTGCCGCAGCGGTTCGTCGGCAGGTGATCAGTTGTGTCATGGCGGCGGGCAACCTGGTCCGGACGGTGGCCTTCAGCTTCGAGCCCGCCAAGGTCACCTTTCTGTTCATGTCGGTCCACTTCTTCGCCGCCGATGTCGGCTCCTGGCAGATCCTGCTCGACGACCTCGACGCCGCCTACCGCCGGCTGGAAGCGGGCCTGCCGATCGAAATCGCACAGAAGTCCACTTCGGCCAAGCAGTGGGCCGAGCGGTTGGCCGAGCGCGCGCGGCCGGGCGGCATGCCGCAGCAGGAGCGGGACTACTGGCTGGCCCAGGCGCCGCTCAACCCGCCGCAGTTCCCGATCGATCTCGATCTCGGGCCGAACGACTGGATCACGGCTCGGGTCGAGCGCGCGGAGCTCGACTTGGAGGAGAGCGCCATCCTGCTCCAACAGGTGCCGCGTTTCCACGGCGTACAGATCGACGCCATTTTAGTCACCGCGATTCTTTCGGCCTTTGAAGGGTGGATCGGCTCGCGCTCCCTGCCCATTCTGCTGCTCGGCCACGGCCGCGAGGCCATGTACGACGACATGGACCTGACGCGCACGATCGGCTGGTTCAACACCATCTACCCGGTGCTGCTCGACATGGGGCCGAGCCCCAATCTCATCGAGAGCGCGCGGGAACTCAACCGGCAGCTCCGCCGCGTCCCACACGGTGGCACCGGCTATGGCATTCTGCGCTACCTGAGCAACGATCCCGACATTGCGAGCCACTTGGCCAAGGCCCTGGAGCCGCAGGTGTTCTTCAACTATTTCGGCCCCGACAACGCCAAGGAGTTGGGCCGGCTGAAGAAGATCGAAAACTTCGGCGGCTACCACCAGGACCGCACCACCAAGCGGATGTGTCCGATCACCATCGGCGGCTACATCATCGAGGACAAGGTGCTGTTCAAGTGGGAGTACAACACGAACCTCCACCGGCCCGAAACCATCCAACCCCTCGCGCGCCGATGCGAAGAGGTTCTGCGCTGGTTCGTAGAGGACTACCGTGCCCGTGCTTGAGCAGGAGACCGCGCACCTGCGCCGCTGGCGGGATCTGTGGGGGGACGCCTACTCCCAGAGCCCGCCGCCGCGCGATCCCTCGCTCAACGTGGCCGGCTGGGCCAGCAGCTACACGGGCAAGGCGATCCGCGAAGGCGAGATGAAGGAATGGGTGGAGGGGACGGTGGAGCGGCTCCTCGACCGGTCTCCTCGGCGCGTTTTGGAGATCGGTTGCGGCACCGGCATGCTCTTGCTCCGCGTGGCACCGCGCGTCGCCGAGTACGTGGCCGTCGACTTCTCGACCGAGGCGCTGGCGTACGTCCGCGGCCGGCTCGATGCCGAGAGTCGGGGCAACGTCACGCTGGTGCAGGGCCGGGCCGACGATTTTGCCGGGATCGACGGCGGATTCGATCTGGTGATCCTCAACTCCGTCGCCCAGTACTTTCCGAGCCTCGATTACTTTCTGCGCGTGCTCCGGGGGGCGGCGGAGCGGGTGGCGCCCGGCGGCCGGATCTTCCTCGGCGACCTTCGCAGCCTGCCGCACCTCGCGGCATTCCACGCCTCCGTCCAGCTCCGGCAGGCGGATGAGGCGATGACCCTGGACGAGCTGCGGGAACGAGTCGCCGCCGCCGTCCGCCAGGAACAGGAGCTGGCGCTACACCCGGCCCTGTTCGCCTCGCTGCCCGGGCTGGTCCCGGGGGTCGCCTGGGTCGAGATCCAGCTCAAACGAGGCCGGGCCAAGAACGAAATGACGCGATTCCGTTACGATGCGGTCCTGCACCTGTCGGAACCGATTCGACCGGAACCGTCGGCGCGCCACCTCGTGTGGGGCGACCCTGATGCGGTTCCAGCGCAGCTTCGTCGGCTGCTGGTGGCCGAGTCGCCTCCGGCGGTCGACGTGCGGCGGGTGCCGAACGCCCGCCTGACCGCGGAGTTGGAAGCCCTTGGCCGGCTCCGGTCGGTCGGCGCGCCGCGCACCGTGGGCGAGCTGCAACAGGCGTTGCGCGGCGTCCGTCCGTCCGGCGTCGAACCGGAAGACTTCTGGGCGTTGGAAAAGGATCTGCCCTACCGGGTGCGGATCGGCTGGTCGGCCGGAGAGGACGGCTGTTTTGACGTCCGGCTCCGGCTTCGGGAGAGCGCGGGAGGGGAGTCGCTGGACATGCATGAAATCGATCCCGCACTGTGGGCCAACTGCCCTTTGGGCGAAGGCGGACAGACGTAACCGTTCCGTTAGAACAGGAGAACACATGTCGGACAAGACGCCGCCATCGCAGAGCCTGAAGGCTTTTAGCACCATCTGGATCGGGCAGCTCGTATCGCTGCTCGGCTCCGGTCTCACCAGCTTTGCCCTGGGCATCTGGGTGCTGGAGCGCACGAATTCCGTGACGCAGTACACCCTGATCATCCTCTCCGCCAGCCTGCCGGGAGTTCTGTTGGCGCCGTTCGCCGGGGCGCTGGTCGACCGCTGGGATCGCAAATGGGTGATGTTCTTCACCGACCTCGGTCCAGGTTTGGTAACGATTGCTTACGCGTACCTGCTCTGGCAGGGCCAGCTTCACGTCTGGCACATCTACATCGGGGCAGCCATCGGCTCATGTTTCGCCACCTTCCAGTGGCCGGCCTATATCTCGGCCATCACCCTGCTGGTGGACCGCAGCCAATACGGTCGGGTCAACGGCATGCTCGAATTCGGTCAGGCGGGTACCACGATCGCGGCGCCGGCCCTGGCCGCCATTCTGATGGGCGCGATCAACATCTGGGGCGTCCTGATGGTCGACTTCGCCACCTTTCTCTTCGCCGCCGGGACCCTACTGATGGTCCGCGTCCCGCGGCCGGAGGTGAGCCCGGAAGGGCAAAGCGCCAAGGGCTCGATCTGGCGCGAAGCCGCCTACGGCTGGACCTTCATCCGCGAACGGCCCGGCATGCTCCGGCTGCTCCTCTACTTCGCGGTGCTCAACTTCGCGCTCTGTGCCTGCGGCGTGGCGCTCGTGCCGATGGTGCTGGGCTTTACCGGTTCGAAGGCGGCGGTAGGTACCATCATGTCGTTGGTCGGCGTCGGCATGCTGATCGGCGGCGCCATCATGACCGCCACCGGCGGTCCGAAACCGCGCGTCTACGGCGTGCTCGGCGTCGGCGTGTTGATCAGTGTCTGCTTTGTGCTGGTGGGGCTCCGGCCCTCGCTCTTCATGGTCGGGGCGGGCGTCCTGATCTGGTACATCGGCCTGCCGATCATGAACGGCTCCAGCACGGCGATCTGGCAGAGCAAGACGCCGGGCGACGTCCAGGGGCGGGTCTTCGCGATGCGTCGCATGATCGCCCAGTTCACCACGCCGATCGGCGACTTCAGCGCCGGCCCGCTGGCCGACAAGATCTTCATCCCGCTGTTGATGCCGGGCGGATACCTGGCCGGCACGGCGATCGGACGAGTGGTCGGTGTCGGTCCGGGTCGCGGCATCGGCTTGATGTTCCTGACCATGGCCGCCATCCCGGCCCTCGCGGCGCTCTGGGGTTTCTCGAACCCTCGGGTCCGCAATGTCGAAACCGAACTGCCGGACGCGCCGAAGAGGCAGGCGGCGGCTCCTGCGCCTCCGCCGGAAGAAGAGAAGGGCGACGAGCAACAGACGGCCACCGCGACGGCCTGACCCCAATGGAAAACCTGGAGAGCTTGCGAATGATGAAAACACCAATCCTTTCCGCCGCGGTCCGGTCCTTGGCCGCAGCGCTATTACTGTCTTTCGCCGGTGCGTCCCTCGCCGCCCAGGCACCGGCGACGGCTCCCGAAACGGCGGCACCCTCGGCGGAGACCCGGCGCTTTGCCGTCTCTCCCGCCACCTCGCCGATCAAGGTCGACGGCCTGCTCGACGAGGAGGCGTGGAAGACCGCACTGGTGGTCGACCTTCCCTTCGAATGGGGCCGCGCCAACAACGGGCCGCCGCCGGTCGCCACGGTGTCGCTGGTCACGTACGACTCGGAAAACTTCTACGTGGCCTTCCGCTGCGCGGACCCGGAGCCGGGGGCCATCCGCGCTCACCTGATGGACCGCGATGCCATCGCCGCGTTCATTCAGGACGATCATGTGGGTTTCAACATCGATACCTTCAACGACGAGCGCCGCGCCTTTCAATTCCGGGTCAACCCGCTGGGAGTGCAGGTCGACGCGACGTTTTCCGAGATCGACGCCCTGGAGGACTTCTCCTGGGACGCGATCTGGGATGCCAAGGGCCAGGTGAGCGATCAGGGGTACACGGTCGAGATCGCCATCCCCTTCAAGCAGCTCCGCTTTCCGCGCAGCGACGTGCCGCAGACCTGGGGCTTCGAAGCCTTCCGCAGCTATCCGAGGAACGTCCGGTATCGAATTTCCTCGAAGTTCACCGACCGCGCCAAGGACTGCCTGCTGTGCCAGGAAAACAAGATCGCGGGCTTTTCGGGCATCGCCCCGGGACGCAACCTGGAGCTGACGCCGACGGTCACCGGCTCGCGCACGGATGTCGTCGACACCTTCCCGAACGGCGAGCTCGTCAAGGGTGACGAGAAGGTGGAACCCGGACTTACCGTCCGCTGGGGCGTTACGCCCAACACCACTCTGAACGCCACGATCAACCCCGACTTCTCGCAGGTCGAAACGGACTCCGCCCAGCTCGAGGTCAACACCCGCTTCGCCCTGTTCTTTCCCGAAAAGCGGCCTTTCTTCCTGGAGGGCGCCGACCTCTACCTGACTCCTCTCTAGGCCGTGTTCACCCGCACCGTGGCCGACCCCGACTGGGGCGTCAAGGTCAACACCAAGGAAGGGAAGAATTCTCTCGGCGTGTTCTTGGCGGACGACCAAGTCAACAATATCGTCATCCCTTCGAACCAAGGCTCCTCCACCGCGTTCCTCAAGGAATCGATCAACACCGGCGCGGTTCGCTACCGCCGCGACCTCGGCCAGTACTCAACCCTGGGCGTGCTCTACACCGGCCGTGAGGGCGACGGCTACCACAACCGCGTCGCCGGCCTCGACGGGTTTTTCCGCTTTACCCCGTCGGATACCGTCCGCGTCCAGTACTTGAATTCGGACACCCGGTATCCGCGGCAGGTGGCGGACAATTTCGAACAGGATCGCGACGCCTTCGACGGCGACGCCTTCCACGTCCAGTACGACCACTTCGCCAAGGTCTGGAAGGCGCTTGTCTCGTACCAGGACCTCGACCCGCAGTTCCGCGCCGACAGCGGCTTCATTCCGCGCGTCGACGTGAAGACCGCGCAGGCGCAAGGCGAGCGCCTGTTCTATGGCGACAAGGACAACTGGTACACCCGCATGAGCGTCGGCCTCAAAGGGCTCCGCACGGAAGACCACACCGGCATTCTCACCGACCAGACGGTCGAGCTGTTCGGCACGCTCAACGGCCCCTATCAGTCGCAGGTGGAGGTCTATCTGGACGATACCAAGACCTTCTTTAACGGCACCACTTTCGACCTCTCCCAGCAGACTTTCTTCTTCCAGATCAACCCGAGCGGCAGCCTGCGCCTGCGCCTGCAAGGTCAGTTCGGCGACCAGATCGACTTCGCGAACACCCGCCGGGGAGACCTGGTGAATCTCGTGCCCAGCATCCAGCTCCGGGGGCGCAACGTGAGCGTCCAGGTCGACCACGCCTACCAGACGCTGGACGTCAAGGGGGGCCAACTCTTCAAGGCCAACCTGACGCAGATGAAGCTGGTCTACCAGTTCAGCACGCGCACCTTCGTGCGCGCCATCGTCCAGTACCAGGACCTGAAGCGCGACCCGAGTCTCTACCTGCGTCCGGTTCGTCCGGAGCAGCAGGATCTCTTCGGCCAGTTCCTCTTCTCCTACAAGCTGAACCCCCAGACCGTGCTCTTCGCGGGCTATACCGACTCCCGCCTGGGGTTCCAGAACGTCGACCTCGCGCAGACCGATCGCACATTCTTCCTGAAGATCGGCTACGCCTTCCTGTACTGATTGCAGAGCAGGAAACCAAACCGGGGGCCGTCGCGCTATGGCGCGGCGGCCTTTGGCCCGGGTAACCCATCGAAGCCCGGGCCCAGCCGAAGTGGTGGCCGGTCTCGATCCGGAACGGCGGCTAAGCTGCGAACTGAAACACGGGGGTTTCGAGGGTTCGAACCGGCTTCCCCTCACCCCAAGCGATCGCCTGGATTCGCTCTACCGTGTCCGGAGAGAACAGCCTCTCGCCCGTCCGTAGGGAGACCCGGGCGGGGACGTTCTCGATGACGATGAATCGCTCTCCGTCCGCCAGGGTGTAGGTCACCTGTTCGTCGCGGAACTGCTCGGCAAGATCGTCGTAGCTCATTTTCGGGGCCTCCGGGTGCGGTGATGGATCCAGATTACGGGATCGGGCTCGTAGACAGTAATCACCTTGATGAGGGGCCGTGACGGATAGCTGACTTGCGCGTGCAAAGGGCGCGCTTCGGCGGTGACGCCGAAAAGTAGGCAGCTGGGTCCGTACTTATCGTTCGGGTAATCTTCGATAACCTCCGAGGCCTCAACGGCGTCCCGGACCTCCGAGAGGGCGATTCGCCGCAGGATGGACTGATCGAGAGCATGCTGCGACAACTCGAACTCGTTGCGCCGAAATTTGGCTCGTATTCCATCGAGATCGACCACCGACTCGATCATATCGGCCCAGAGACCCTGGGCCAAGCGCGCACGGCGGAGCGCCGGCTGCGCATCTGGTCGGTCGCCTGCGCCCGCGGCGAAGTGCCGGCGACGATTGCCCTGGTGCTCGCCGAGCACCCGGCCCTTCTCGGTTGGGATTGGCGAATCGTCGCCACCGACCTCGACACCGAAACGCTCACCGGAGCGGAGCGCGGCCTCTACGGTAACCGCGCCGTGGCGCAGGTGCCGCCCCTGCTGCTCGAAACATGGTTCACCAGTAGCCCCCACCTCGGCGAAGCGAGCCTTTCCTGGGAACGCCGAGCACCAGCTCGGCTCTTTTGCGGTCGCCTGGATCAACGTTACCAAGTCGTTCAAGCGTCAACCTGTTAGCATTCCGTCATCATGGATTCCAAGATGGCGGAAGCGGAGCGGAGGATGGAAGAGGCTCTCCGCACGGGCGCGGAGTGGCTCGACCTCGGGGATCCGGAGTTGGATCAGCTGCCAGCACGGATCGGGGAGTTGCGGCAGCTTCGTAGGTTGGCGCTGGGATGGATGGCGCTTTCGGAAGTGGGGGAGCTGAAAGGGGATTTCTGGCGCCAATCACCGGGATTTGCCGATCTCACGCCGTTGGCGGGGCTGCTGTCAGCAGGACGCGAACCGCTTCGGCCGAGCGGGTGGTGCCGATCGTTCTTCCCGAAGTTAGGATTCGGCGAGCCGAACAGCGGGGCTGCTGCGGCGGCTGGAGTAGCCGGCTGAGGCAGGGGGGCGTCATGCTCCCGAACTGGTCTCGCCGAAATTTGGCTCGGATTCCATCGAGATCGACCACCGACTCGATCATATCGGCACGGAGAGCCTGGGCCAAGAGCTGGAAGCGACGACCGAATCCACTGGAAGCGACGACAGAATCCACTGGAAGCGACGGCCCGATCCAGTGGAGTTGCCGCCCAATCCGGCGGAAGCGGCGACCGAATCCAGTGGATGCGACGACCGAACCCAGTGGATTCGATGGCCGCATCCAGTGGATTTACCGCCGAATGCAGTGGATTCGACGGCCCGATCCAGTGGATTCGACGGCTCGATCCAATCGATGCACGGCCCGATCCAGTGGATTCGACGGCCCGATCCAGTCGATCTACCGCCGAATGCAGTGGAAGCGATGGCCCATTCCAGTGGATTCGACGGCCGAATCCACTCGTTCGGCCGCCGATCAGACGCTCCCCCCTGATAAGCTCCAGAGGCTTCGGCGGTCGTCATCGGTCCGGGGCGCTCCCAGGTTTGCCAATTCGCCAGGAGGGTGAGCGTTGAAGATCCACGAGTATCAAGCGAAGGAAATCCTGCGCCGTTACGGGGTGACCACCCCGAAGGGGCAGGTGACGGACGATCCGGAGGAGGCTGGCCGGATTGCGGAGGGGTTCGGCGGGCGCGCGGTGGTCAAAGCGGAGATCCACGCCGGAGGACGCGGGAAGGGCGGCGGGGTGAAGGTCGGCAAGTCGCCCGAAGAGGTGAAGGAACTCGCGGGCAAGATTCTCGGCATGCAGCTGGTGACGCCGCAGACCGGGCCGGAGGGGCAGCTGGTGCGGAAGGTGTTGGTCGAAGAGGCGCTCGACATCGCCTCCGAGCTGTACCTTTCGGTGACGCTCGACCGGGCGAACGGCAAACCGGTGATCATGGCGTCGGTTTCGGGCGGCATGGACATCGAAGAGGTGGCCGAGCACGATCCCGATGCGATCTTCCGCGTGCATGTTGATCCGCACCTCGGCCTGCTGCCGTTTCAAGGCCGGGCGGTTGCGCGCGGCCTGAAGCTCAAGGGCGACACGGCGCGCAAGTGCGGCAAGCTGGTCGCCGCGCTGATCAAGGCGTATTTGGATACCGATGCCTCTTTGGTCGAGATCAACCCGCTGCTGATCACCGGCGGCGGCGACGTGCTGGCGCTCGACGCGAAGATGACCTTCGACGACAACGCGATGTTCCGCCGGCCCGACATTCTGGCGATGCGCGACGTCGAGGAGGAAGATCCCTCCGAGGTCGAGGCGGGCAAGTTCAACCTGAACTACATCAAGCTCGACGGCTCGATCGCCTGCATGGTGAACGGCGCCGGCCTCGCGATGGCGACCATGGACATCATTCAGCTCCACGGCGGCTCGCCCGCGAACTTCTTGGACGTCGGCGGCTCGGCGAGCCAGGAGGCGGTGAAAAACGCGTTCCGTATCCTGGTCTCCGATCCGAACGTCAAGGCGGTGCTGATCAACATCTTCGGCGGCATCGCGCGCACCGACCGGATCGCCAACGGCGTCGTCGGCGCGATCCAGGAGCTGGGAAACGTCACGCTGCCCGTGGTGGTGCGGCTCGAAGGGACGAACGTCACGCTCGGCCGGCAGATCCTGCGCGACGCGCCGTTCTCGTTCATCGTCGCCGAGGACATGGAAGACGCCGCGTCGAAGGTGGTCGCGGCGGCCGAAGGGAGAACCGCGTAATGGCGATTTGGGTAGGTGACGACACGCGCCTGCTGGTCCAGGGGATCACGGGCAAAGAGGGAACCTTCCACGCGCTCGGCTGCCGCGAATACGGCACGAAGGTCGTGGCCGGCGTGACGCCGGGCAAGGGGGGCGAGACGGTCGAGGGGATTCCGGTCTTCGATTCGGTCGAAGAAGCGCGCCGAGAGACCGGCGCCAACGCGTCGATGATCTTCGTTCCGCCGCCGTTTGCGGCCGACGCGATCATGGAATCCGCCGCGGCCGGAATCGAGCTGACCGTCTGCATCACCGAGGGCATTCCGGTCAACGACATGCTCCAGGTGAAGGCGTTCCTGCGCGACAACCCGACGCGGTTGATCGGGCCGAACTGCCCGGGCGTGATCTCGCCGGGCCACGCGAAAATCGGCATCATGCCGGGGCACATCCATAAGAAAGGCTCGGTCGGCGTGATCAGCCGCTCCGGCACGCTCACCTACGAGGCGGTCTGGCAGCTCTCGAACCTCGATTTTGGCCAGTCGACCTGCGTGGGCATCGGCGGCGATCCGGTCAACGGCACCAACTTCATCGATGTGCTAGCGGCGTTTAAAGACGACGCCTCGACCGAGGCGGTGATCTTCATCGGCGAGATCGGCGGCGACGCTGAAGAGAAGGCCGCGACCTGGTGCAAAGAGAACTGGGATCTCGAGCATCGCCCGATCGTCGGCTTCATCGCCGGCCGCACCGCGCCTCCGGGCCGGCGCATGGGCCACGCGGGCGCGATTGTCGCGGGCGGCAAGGGAACGGCGTCCGAGAAGATGCAGGCCATGAAGGATGCCGGAATCCACGTCGTCGAATCGCCCGGGCATCTGGGCGAGACGGTGAAGCGGGCGCTCGGCCGATGACGGAAGGTCCGAACGACGAATCGCCCGCCGGAGACCTCGAAGAGGGGGAGGATTCCTCCAAGCTCGCGCGGCTTTTGGTTCGCGATCCGTCGTTCACCGGCACCCTCGTACTGGTCGGCGGCGGCGAGTTCAGTTTCGGCGAGACCGCCGAGGCGGATCAGGCCTGGCTCGATGAGACCCCCGAAGGCTCGGCCGTCGGGTTCGTCCCGGCGGCGAGCGGTTCGGAAGATTACGGCCGGCATTTCGCCGAGTATCTGCTCGAAGAATTCGAGCGGACCGCCGAGACCATCCCGATCTATCGCGGTCGTGATGGCCGGCGGGGCAAGAACTCCGAGCGGATCCGCGATGTCGGGGCGGTCTACTTAGGCGGCGGCGTCGCCGACCACCTGCTCGAAGCGGTCGTCGGCACCGCGGCGGCCGAGGCGCTCGCCGCCAAGCTCAAGGCCGGGGGAGTCGTGGTTGCGATCGCGGCGTCGGCGCAGGCCGTCGGCGCATATGCGCGGAGCATCGCGGGAGGCGCTCTGATCCCGGGGCTCGGCTGGCTGCCCGAGGGGGTGGTCGAGCCGAACTTCGATCCCGGCCACGACCGGCGCCTGAGGAAGCTGCTCGAAGCTCCGGGCGTCACCTGGGGTTTGGGCATCCCGTCCGGCGCCGCGGTTCTGCTCGGCCCCGAAGGGGTGGAGCTGGTGGGAACGGTCTACCTCGTCCGCGGCGCCAAGGGCGAAATCGAAACACTCTCCTGAACGGGGAGATCCATTGAACGATGGAGCCGGCCGGCCTCTTAGGTCAAACCGCCGGCTTTCCTATCCAAATCGAAGTCTGGAGAAGACCATGGAAACGACTCTCACGATCCTGAAGCCCGACAGCGTCGCGGCAGGCAACGCCGGCAACATCATCGCCCACCTCCAGAAGGAGGGCTTCCAGATCCTCGGCATCAAGATGCTCCGCTTGACCCCGGCGCAGGCGCAGGCGTTCTACGAGGTCCACAAAGAGCGCCCGTTCTACGGCAGTCTGGTCGAGTTCATGACCGGCGGCCCGGTGATGCCGATCGCGCTCGCCCGCGAGAACGCGGTCGCCTACCTGCGCGAAGTGATGGGGGCCACGGATGTCGCCAAGGCGGCGCCGGGAACAATCCGCAACCTCTTTGGCACCTCGATCGAAGCGAACGCGATCCACGGCAGCGACTCGGCCGAGAACGCGCAGATCGAGACCGCCTTCTTCTTCTCGCGCGCCGAGCTGATCGACGCCACTTAGGAGCCGGGGGCCCTTCGGCCTCGCTCAGGGAACGGCCCTCCGACTTCGGTCGAGGGCCGGTCCTCGGTATGCCGGTTCTTGGAGGCTCGGTTGTGCCAAGCAAGCGCGCAGCCGGCCACCTCAGGGCAAAGCCGGCTGCACGGAGGGTCTTGTTGATCAGCAGTAATTGGTCCCGCAGGTCTCGATGCAGGTTCCACAGGTTTGATAACCGCTGTACTGACAGCGTGGCGTGTAGACCATACCGACTGCCGGTTCCAGCGTCCGGGGATCGAGCGCCCGCAGAGTCTCGCGGTGGAGCCTCAGTGCGCAGCACTTCTTTTTCATCTTGTTCTCCTTTCGCGGCACGATGAAGCGGCTGGATGCCGGTCGCCCGCGCCGGGCCTTATAGAGCTAAGGGTGAGCGCGGGGCGACAATGCGAGCCAAAGGGATGGGACTGGCCGAGATTCTGACCGGGGGCTACTCGTGTCGCCGTCGCGATAAGATCAACGCAGTTAGAAGGAGATTCGCACCATGAGCTTCCGCCACCCAGAGGCCGCCCCCGCGAGCCAGATCGCCCCGGAGCGCCGCGGCCCTGTAGTCGCCCGTTTCTGCCACGGCTGCCAGCAGCTCTACCCCTTGCTGCGCGCCCGCCACGTCGGCCGGCCGGTCTACGGCCGCGACCAGGTGACGTCCACCTGCTCGTACGAAGGGATGGCGTTCGGCCACGACGCCACCTGGTGGGAAGAGGCGGTCGAAGTGCTGCCGGCGGTGGCGGCACCTGCCGCCGCATAGGGAACCCTAGGAGCGCCGAGCACCAGCTCGGCACCGAATCGGCGAGGTAGCCGAAACGGCCGAGCGGGGAGCGCGGATAGCCGCTATCGGCCTCGGATAGCGGCTATCTGGAAAGGCGGCGCGGGCTCGCAACCTGGCGACGTGCGACGGTCCTCCCGATTACACCTACCAGGTCACGTATGACGAGGCCAGTGCGCTGCTGGCGGAGCTTGGGTAGATCGAGGCGGCCCCTGGGCTCGCCAGGCTCCAGCCTGGCGCTTTCTTGCAGCACGGCAGCGCTCGGTCAATCGGGCCGAAAAGCGCCAGGCTGGAGCCTGGCGAGCCCAGGAACAACCAGGAGGCCTTGGATGTGTCTCGTTCAGCCTCGTAGTATGCTCATCGCCTCAACTTCTCTGCCTCCAGGAGATGACGCATGCGCTCGAACCACAAGCTTTTCCTTCTCGCCATCCTCCTTGCCACAATCGCTCTCGCTCCGGCCGCCCCGCTTCCCGCGGCAAAAATCCTCTCGCTGCCGGTGGCAGAGTGGACGGCGAAGAGCGAGGCCGCTGATCAGGCCCTGCGGGCCGGCCGTTGGGAGGACGGGCGAGCCGCCGCCGAGGGATTGATCGGCGAGATCCTCAGCCGTCCGGCAGAAGGCCCGGGGCTCGGCGAGCTTCTCGCGCGGAGCGTGGTGTACCGCGCGGTGGCTCTCGCGGGGACGGGGAAAACCGAGGCCGCGGAATGGGCGGCCGCCTCGGCGCGCGAGCTGGGCTTTTCCGCCAAAGATCTCGATCTCTCCGCCTATGGCAAAGCGGGGGAGCTGGTGCGCGCCGCGCTCGATCCGCTGGCCCTCGACGTGGAAAAGCTGGAAGTCGGCAAGGGCATCAGCCGGCCGCAGTTCCTCGAGCGGAGCTCGCCCGCCTATCCGCCGACCCTGCGCAAATCGGGAGTCGGCGGAACCGTGATTGTCGAAACGGTCATCGGAAGGGACGGCAAGACGAGCCGGCCGCTGTTGCTGCATTCTCCGAGCATTTTCCTGTCGCTCGCCGCGCTCGACTCTTTACAGACTTGGCGGTTTGCCCCGGCGCAGCGAGATGGCAAGCCGATCACCGTGAGTTACGTGCTGACGGTCAACTTCCAGGTCGATCCGTCGAAGGAGTGACGAGCCGTCACGCTATCCTCTCGCCTCGATGGCTCTCTGGGATCCCACCACCCTCCGCACCCACGTTTCCGCCCTGCGCGCCTGTCGGCGTTGTCCCCGTGTCGTCGCCCCTCCCGTCTCCGGCGAGCCTCCGACCCTACGCCCGCGGGTCCTGCTGGTCGGTCAGGCGCCCGGGCCGCATGAGCGGGAGGGCAACCGGTTGTTTGCTTTCACGGCCGGGACCCGGTTGTTTCAGTGGTTCGCGCGGCTGGGGGTGTCTGAAGAAGAATTTCGCGCCCGGGTCTGGATGGCGGCGGCGATTCGATGTTTTCCCGGGCGGGCTCCCCAGGGGGGTGATCGGGTGCCGGCTCCGGACGAGGTCGCCACCTGCGCCGATTGGCTGGAGCGGGAATTCGCGTTCGTGGAGCCCGCAACCGTGATCGCGATCGGCCAGCTTGCGATTTCGCGCTTCCTACCCAAGCCCGCGCCGCTCGCCGAGCGGATCGGCCGGAGCTTCGACGTCGAGCAGTTCGGCCTTAGCTTTGAGCTGATCCCTCTGCCGCACCCTTCCGGCCGCAGCACCTGGCTGATCGCTCGGGAGAATCAGCAACGGCTGGAAGAGGCGCTCGACCGGCTCGGGGAAAGCCCCGGCTGGCGCGAGACGTTCGGATAGACTTCCCGTACCATGAGCACCGGATCGAAGCTCTCCTCAGTCGCCTTGCTGCTGCTCTCGTTCGGCCTGGTCGCCTCTGCCCAGATCTCCCGCACCGTTCCTGCGCCCCGGATGATGCAGGGCGACCTGCCGAGCGGGGAGGAATCGGAAGCCGCCAACGATTGGGCGCGCCGGCTGCACAAGGCGGACGAGCACCTGCGGGCGGGGGAGTGGGGCAAACCGCGGCGCGACACCGACCGGATGATCTCCGAGATGCTGTTCGGGATCAAAGTCGATGCGGGAGCCGCGGCGACGCTCGGTCTCACGCTCACGTTTCGCGCGCTCGCCCAAGCCGGTGGCGGCGACGTCGAGGCCGGCCGGTGGAATTGGCTCGCCGCCCAGGCGATTCAGCCGGATCTGAACGAGGTGAGCCTCGATCCCTATGGCGCGGCCGGCAAGGCGCTCGACCCGTTCCGGCTCGGCGGCGACGGCTCTCTCTCGGCGTTCGCCGCGCGCTCGATCGGCGTCGAGCCCGGTCAGTCGAAGGCCGATCAGGAGGCGAAGAAGCTCTCGGGCGCCGGGCCGCGCTACCCCAAGGCGCTCAAGGCGACCTGCGAAAAGGGGACGGCGCGGATTGCGGTGACGATCGACTCAACAGGCCGGTCGGTCCATCCCCGTTGGCTCGATGCATCGGGCGGCCCGGTGATGGCGCTCGCTCTGTTCGAGGCGGTGCGCGGCTGGCGTTGGGAGCCCGCTCGGCTCGCCGGGCAGAGGGTGCCAGCGGAGGTCGAGATCGAGCATTTGTTCGATCCCGGCAAATGCCGGCCGAGGACCGGCAAGACCTGAGGTTCCCCTAGCGCTTCGCCAGGATCAACGCGAACAGATCCTCAGGGTCGGTGAACCACTCGGTGACCGAGAATCCCGCGGCGGCGAGCAGGCGCTCGGCCCGGGGCCGGTCGTACTTGGTGCTGATCTCCGTCAGGATCTCGTCGCCCGGTTCGAAATCGAGGGCGAGGTCGAGCGCCTGGAGCGTCACCCGTTGCGCCCGGGTCGCCGCCAGCCGCATCTCGATCCGCGAATGCTCGACGTCGAAAAAGGCCCGGTGTTTGAAACCCGCGGGATCGAAGTCTCCCTCGGCGATCCGGTTGGTCACGTTCAGGATGTTCAAATTGAACGCCGCCGTGACGCCGGCCGAGTCGTCGTAGGCCGCTTCGAGGCGTGGAATCGGCTTGACCCGATCCAGCCCCAGCAGGAAGGCGTCGCCCGGGGCGAGCGCGGCGTGGAGATCGGCGAGAAAGCTCGCCGCCTCCTGCGGGTTCAGGTTGCCGATCGTGCCGCCCAAAAAGATCGCCAGGCGGGATCCCTCTTGCCCGGGAAGGGGAGCCAGGTCGGCGAGGAAGTTGCCCAGAATGCCGTGGACCGCCAGCCCCGGATACTCGCTCGTAAGCTCCTTGGCGATCCGTTCGGTGGTCGCCTCGGCCACGTCGAACGGCACGTAGAGCTTGAGCGTCCCCTGGTCGCGCAGGGCATCCAACAGTAGGCGGGTCTTGGTCGCGGCGCCGGAGCCGATCTCGACCAGAGTTTCGGCGTGGGTCGCGGCGGCGACTTCCGGGGCGATTCGTTCCAGCAGCGCCCGCTCCGTGCGGGTGGGGTAGTACTCGGGCAGCTCGCAGATCTGCTCAAACAGATCCGAGCCCAAGTCGTCGTAGAAGAAGCGGGAGGGGATGCGCGGCAGCGGCTCGCGGAGCGACCGCCCCAGCTCTTCGAGGTCTTGCTGGAGGCTGTCGGCCGAGCGCCGTTCGAGCCGGACGGCCCCGGTAGCCGAGGTAGCCCCGGTAGCGTCGGTGGCGGGAGGATTGGCAGTCATTGCAGGCAGTGTATCGCCCTCGGAGCCCGGGTTCGTGACCATGACTGTCTTCTACGGTAGACGCTGCTGCCGATTCAATCGTCTACCTGCGAGGACGCGAGCCCGGCCCCTGCTGGGTGATCCGCAGGAAAGCTTCTTGTTTTCAGCCGTTTAAGATCGATCTTCGGAGTTGGCACGGAGGTTGAAAACAGTTCTGGCAGAAGGAGGTTCCTAACCATGAACGGAATGAAACGACTGAAGGTTTGGAAGGTAACGGCGCTGTTTGCCGCGCTGCTGATGCTCCCGCTGCTCACGCCCGCCGCCCAGGCTGACGGATTCTCCCTGGGAGCGCTCTTCCGGATCGGCGGCGTTCACTTCAACCTGACGTTCGGCGATTTCGGGTACGGCCATCCCCGAGGCTACTACTACCGCACGGCCGATCCGATCTCGTACAGCGGGTATCGGTGTAACTCCTACTGTTTCACCTCCGGCGGCTACAACTATCACAGCGATAGCTGCCCGTTGGTGCGCCATCACCTGGCTGCCTACAACATTGACCCGCTCTCGCTGTACGACCGCTACGCGCCGGGCTACGGCGCCGATTACGACTACGACAGCTACAACAGCTACAACGGCTACGGCGGCGGCTACGGTGCCTATGGCGGCGGCTACTACAGCTACGACAACCGGTACAACGGCTACAACGGCAACAACCGCTACAACGGCCGGTATGACAACTATCCCTATCGCGACCGGCGGTACGGTTACGACCGCGACCACGACCGCGACTACGGACGCCACGACCGGAACGACCGGAACGATCGCTACGACGGCCGGCACGACCGGCACGACCGGAACGAGCGCAACGATCGAAACGATGGACGGCACGACCGCCATGACGGTGAGCATCACGATGGCGGGCATCAGGGCGGGCACTCCTCGGGTCGCCCGCACAACTAGCAGGTTCCGCTACACCAACCCTCTTTCTCCTCCCTCCTCCCGCCGGGGTGGGTCCCTCCACCCGCCCCGGCCCCTCCTTTAGGTATAATGTCGACGTGAGCGTAGCCAGTGAGGTGCAACCGCGTATTCTTTCGCGGCCCGAGCACCCGATCTCCCGGAAGCAAATCAGCGGTCAGGCCCTGAAAGTTCTCTACCGGCTGCACGGTGCGGGCTATAAGGCCCACCTCGTCGGCGGCAGTGTGCGCGACCTGATGCTCGGCCGTCAGCCGAAGGATTTCGACATCGGCACCAACGCGCGGCCGAACGAGATCCGCCGCCTGTTTTCCAACTCCCGCATCATCGGCCGGCGTTTCCGGCTGGTCCACGTCTTCTTCCAGGACGGCGACACCGTCGAGGTCTCGACCTTCCGCCGCGATCCGCGGCCGGAAGACCAAGAGACCGCCCCGGGCGACCTGCTGATCACCAGCGACAACACCTACGGCACGCCGCGCGAGGACGCCTTCCGGCGCGACTTCACGGTCAATGCCCTGTTTTACGACATCGCCGACTTTTCGGTGATTGACCACGTCGGCGGCATTGAGGATCTCGAACGCCAGCTGATCCGGACGATCGGCGACCCGGGCGTCCGCTTTCAGGAAGACCCGGTGCGAATGCTGCGCGCCTGCGAGTTCGCCGGCCGGCTCGGCTTCGGCATCGAATCGCGGACCCAGGAAGCCCTTCACCTCCACAGCCGGGAGCTGACCAAGGCGTCCCCGGCGCGGATGACCGAAGAGATCATCCAGCTGTTCCGCTGCGGCCGCTCGGGCGCCGCGACCCAATGGCTGTTGGAGCTGGGAATTCTCGAAGTGATTCTCCCCGAGGCGTACGCCATGGTGGCAGCGGGGGAGCGGGGCCTCGGCGAATTCGGCCAGATCCTGCCGTCGATCGACCGGATGGTCGCCGCCGGCCGGAAGCCTTCCGACTCCGGCGCGCTCGCGGCGATCCTGCTGCCGCAGGTCATGCTGCGCCGGCACGACATCGAGGCGCTCAATCAGCGGCCGATGGGCCGGGCGGCGCTCGACAAGATGACCGAAGAGGCGGTGGCGCCGTTTTTCGCCCGCTTCACCCTCTCGAACCTGAAATCCCAGCAGGTGCTTGCGGCGCTTCACCTGTTCCAGCGCCTGATCGACTCGGGCTGGAGCGCGGGCGAGCGGCTGCGGCTCGCCCGCCGCGCGGGATTCGAAGACGCGCTGCTGCTGTTCGAAATCCTGGTGGCCGCTACCGGGGACGGCGCCGACAAACTGGAGGTCTGGCGCGCCGCGGGCGCCCGCGCCCGCTCGGGCGAAATGCCGCCGCCCGAAGAGGTGGTGGCGGCCCCCAAGCGGCCCCGCCGCCGTCGTCGGCGCACCGGCCGGCCGGCCGGCGCCGCCAGCTTGTAGAAGACCGCCGCCAGCTTGTAAGACCGCCGCCAGCTTGTGAAATGAGTCACAGCTCCGAACGGTTCCCATAGAATAGGGCGACAGCCACTCCATCCTCCGGCCGGAAATCGCCGGAGACAGCCCTCTCGAGGATCGACATGTTCTGGTTTTCCGATTTCTTCCGCTCCACCTTGGGCAAAAAAGCGGTGATGGCCGTCTCGGGGCTCGTGCTGTTCGGCTTCGTGCTGACCCACATGCTGGGCAACCTGAAGCTTTACCTGCCGGCCCATCCGGACGGCACCATCCCGATCAACGTCTATGGCGCGTTTCTCCGCCACATCGGCGAGCCGCTGGTGCCCGCGCACGCCGTGCTCTGGATCGCCCGGATCGTCCTGCTCGCAGCGGTGATTCTTCACATCTGGGCCGCCTGGGCGGTCACCCAAGCGAGCCGCGCCGCCCGGCCGGTGCCCTACCAACGGACGGAGGTCGTCCAGGCCACCTACGCCGCGCGCACCATGCGCTGGGGCGGCGTGATCATCCTCCTGTTCGTTCTCTACCACTTGGCGCACCTGACGTTCGGCTGGGTCCATCCCGACTTCGTCGAAGGCGACGTGCGGCACAACCTGATCGCGGGATTCAAGGTCTGGTGGGTCTCCGCCTTCTATCTGGTGGCGCAGATCGCGCTCGGCTTTCACCTCTACCACGGCCTCTGGAGCCTGTTTCAATCGCTCGGCTGGAACCATCCGCGCTACAACGCCTGGCGCCGCGGGTTCGCGATCGCCTTCGCCTGGGTCGTCACCCTCGGCAATCTCTCGTTCCCTCTGGCCGTGTTGACCGGGCTGGTCGCCTA
The DNA here is from genome assembly GCA_038250865.1 of Thermoanaerobaculia bacterium. GTDB lineage: Bacteria > Acidobacteriota > Thermoanaerobaculia > Multivoradales > UBA5704 > DASYKS01. Next base: position 76,334 of record JBBSBW010000014.1, read on the forward strand.
GGAGCCCGCGCTCATGAATACGACTCCCCAAACCGCTCAGCCCTCCGCCCCCGGCACGCCAGACGCCAAAATCCCGGCCGGCCCGCTCGACCAGAAATGGAGCGAGCACAAGAGCCACTTGAAGCTGGTGAACCCGAACAACAAGCGGAAGTTCGAAGTACTTGTGGTCGGCTCTGGCCTCGCGGGCGCCGCCGCCGCGGCGAGCCTCGCCGAGCTGGGCTACGAGGTTAAGTGCTTCTGCTTCCAAGACACCCCACGCCGCGCGCACTCGATCGCCGCCCAGGGGGGAATCAACGCCGCCAAGAACTACCGCAACGACGGCGACTCGGTCTTCCGGCTGTTTTACGACACGGTCAAAGGGGGCGACTTCCGTTCCCGCGAGGGGAACGTCCATCGGCTCGCCGAGCTGTCCGTAAACATCATCGACCAGTGCGTCGCCCAGGGGGTGCCGTTCGCCCGCGAATACAGCGGTCTGCTCGACAACCGGAGCTTCGGCGGCGCGCAGGTGGCGCGCACCTTCTACGCCCGCGGCCAGACCGGCCAGCAACTGCTGCTCGGCGCCTACCAGGCGCTCGAACGGCAGATCGCCGCTAAAAAGGTGCGGATGTACCCGCGCACCGAAATGCTCGACTTGGTGGTCGAAGACGGCCGGGCGACCGGCATCGTCACCCGCGACCTGATCACCGGCCGGATCGAATGCCACGCCGGCCACGCGGTGGTGCTCGCGACCGGCGGCTATTCGAACGTCTTTTACCTTTCGACCAACGCCAAGGGCTCGAACGTCACGGCGATCTGGCGCGCTCACAAGCGCGGCGCGCTGTTTGCGAACCCCTGCTTCACGCAGATCCATCCGACCTGCATTCCGACCTCCGGCGACTACCAGAGCAAGCTCACGCTGATGAGCGAATCGCTGCGCAACGACGGCCGGATCTGGGTTCCCAAAGACCCGGGCGATGGTCGCTCGCCAGACCGGATTCCGGAAGGGGAGCGCGACTACTACCTCGAACGGAAATACCCGGCCTTCGGCAACCTGGTGCCGAGAGACGTTGCGGCCCGGAACGCCAAGTCGATGATCGACGAAGGACGCGGCGTCGGCGCGCAGAAGAACGGCGTCTATCTCGATTTCTCCGATTCGATCCGCCGCGTGGGCGAGGCGGCGATCGAGGAGCGCTACGGCAACCTGTTCGAGATGTACGACAAGATCACCGGCGAAAATCCCTACAAGGTGCCGATGCGCATCTACCCTGCGCCCCACTACACGATGGGGGGCCTGTGGGTCGATTACAACCTGATGAGCAACGTGCCCGGCCTGTTCGTGCTCGGCGAGGCGAACTTCTCCGACCACGGCGCGAACCGCCTCGGCGCCTCGGCGCTGATGCAGGGCTTGGCCGACGGTTATTTCGTCATCCCCTACACGATCGGCGATTACCTTTCGAGCTTCCTGAACCAGCCGGTGACCACCGACAGTCCGGGCTTTCGCGAATCCCAGAGCGACGTCGAAGCCCAGATCGGGAAGTTCCTCGGCGGCAACGGCAAACGCACCGCCGACTCCTACCACCGCGAGCTGGGCAAGCTGGTCTGGGATCATTGCGGCATCCTGCGCACGGCGGAGGGGCTGGCGGAGGCGCGGAAGAAAATCCAGGCGCTCCAAGTGCAGTTCGAAAACGACCTGCGCATCCCCGGCGGCGCCTCTGAAGTGAACCAGGAGCTGGAACGGGCCGGCCGGGTCGCCGACTTCTTCGGTCTCGCGGATCTGATGTGCCGCGACGCGCGCGAGAGGAACGAGTCGTGCGGCGGCCATTTCCGCGAGGAGTACCAGACGCCGGAGGGCGAGGCGCTGCGCGACGACGAGAATTTCTCCTACGCCGCGGCCTGGGAATGGAACGGCCCGGGCCGGGAATCGACCCTGCACAAAGAACCGCTGGTGTTCGACAACGTGAGCCCGAGCCAGAGGAGCTACAAATAATGGATCTGACGCTACACGTCTGGCGCCAGGGCGGCCCCGACAAGGCGGGCCGAATGGAGCGCTACGAGGCCAAGGGGATCAACGAGCACAGCTCGTTTCTGGAGATGCTCGACGTGGTGAACGAGGGGCTGATCGCCGCCGGCAAACAGCCGATCGCCTTCGACCACGACTGCCGCGAAGGGATCTGCGGCTCGTGCGGCTTCATGATCAACGGCCACGCCCACGGGCCGCTGCCGCACACCACCGTCTGCCAGCTCCACATGCGCCATTTCAAAACCGGCGACGAGCTGTATCTGGAGCCCTGGCGCTCCAAGGCCTTCCCGGTGGTCAAGGACCTGATGGTCGATCGCAGCGCGTTCGACCGGATCATCCAAGGCGGCGGCTTCATCTCGATTCCGACCGGCAGCGCGCCGGAGGCGAACCTGACCCCCGTGCCGAAGGGGCAAGCCGACACCGCGTTCGACGCCGCTACCTGCATCGGCTGCGGCGCCTGCGTAGCGCAATGCCCGAACGGCGCCGCCCAGCTGTTCACCTCGGCGAAGGTCTCGCACCTCGGCCTCTTGCCGCAGGGCCAGCCGGAGCGGAACCGAAGGGCGCTCGGGATGGTCGAAGCGATGGAGTCTCAAGGCTTCGGAGCCTGCTCGAACTACGCCGAATGCGAGGCGGTATGCCCCAAGGGGATCTCGATCGATTTCATCGCCCGCCTGAACCGCGATTTCCTCGGCGCGAAGCTCGCGGGGGCGACGACCGCCGAAGCGAAAGCGAAGGGCGGAGCGGGATGAGGAAGGCGCGGGGCGCCTTAGGCATGGTTCGGATTCTCGCCTGCGCCCTCTTTTCGGTAACGCTCGGACTGGCCGGTGCCACGGGGCAGAGCGCGCCGCCCGCCTCTACCTCCGCGGCTCCCTCCGCTTCTCCCTCGGAGCGGGCGCCGGTCTTCGTCACGATGCCGAAGAACGAGGCGGCGGCCAAGCGCAGGCTGGCGAAATCTGCGGAGTCGATGACCTCGGCGATCAACCGCGAAATGCGGGCGAAGAACACGCCGGTCGCGATCGGCATCCTGACCGCAGTGGTGGCGCTGATCTTCGTCGTCGTGGTCCTGGTCGCCCTCCGCCGCCGGGCGAAGGTCTGCCCGCGCTGTTTCTCTCTGCTCTACGAGTTGGGCGACCCCGACGACGCGGGCGAGGATCTCTCCCCCGACGAACCGCGGGACCAGCGGCCGATCCTCGCCTGCCTCGGCTGCGGCGAGGTCGGCATGCTGCGCGCCGGCTTGTTCTTCAGGAGCGGCGGCCAATGTCCGAAGTGCCACAAGTGGAATCTCGCGAGTCGCTTCAAGGTCGTGCAGCCGTCGACCTACATGATGTTCGGGCTGATCCGCATCGACGAGGCCTGCTCCTGCGGCCACGAGGCGAGCTTCCTCCGCTCGACCCCGCCGAACCAGGCGCCGATCCCCGAGTTCGTCGCCGCCTCGCCCTTCCGCTCGTGAGCCTCGCTTCACCTCTCTCGATCGTCGCTCTGCTTCTCGCGCTCGCCGCACCCGCGGGTGCGGTGGAAGTGGCCGATCTCCATCACCCCGCAGGCGTCCTGCTCGACCACACCGGCCGGGTGCCCCACGAATCGATCGTCGAGTTCCGAAAAATCGCCGAGCACATCCGCCGCGAGACCGGAGGAGAGATCGCCGCGGTCGTGGTCGACTCCTTAGGCGGCAACGAACCGAGCCCGTTCGCAAGAGAGCTGTCCGAATCGTGGCGCCTCGGAGGAGACGACGCGAGAGGGGTGCTGATCTTCGTGGCGCTCCAAGATCGCCAAGTCGAGCTGACGTTAGGGAGAGGGCTCGACGACCCGGAGCGCCGGGGAAGGGCGGCGGAGATCGTTCGAGACACCCTGGCGCCCCGTCTGCACGCGGGAGACGTCGGAGGAGCTCTGGTCGCTGCAGCAAAAGAAAGCGCCACGAGGATCTTCTACACCGTCGAGGTGGTCGAGCCGAAGGCTGGGGAGGACGGGGAAAAGAGGCCGGCTGAACGATCCCCCGAATCGGCCCCCGTGCCGCACGGGCCGACGGGGGTCCCCGAAAGTCGCTCGTTCGAGTGGGTGCCGTATGCGATCGGGTTGGCGGTGCTGCTGCTGGGGGCGGCGATCTATGGGACGTTCAAAGAGCGGTGAGGGGAGGATACAGATGGCGATGAGGAACCGCCGTGATGGTACGAGGTCCCAGCCCTTGTGTGTCGTGGGAGGGGGACCGTGTGTGGGCGGCTGGACCGGTAACCCAGTGCGTTGCCCTGGGCTGACGTAAGGAGGACCTTCGGCCCTCTTCCCTCCGATTCGAGGGTGTGTGATTTAAGCGCCGAAGGCGCGTCCTATGCCAGCCTGGGGCAACGCCCCAGGAAAGGATTGGGTCGAAGATTCGGGAAGGGCTGAAGGCCCGATCCAACGGAACTTCGGATACTCTCAAGCGCGGCGGGGCGTTCGGCAATCAACCGGGGCTCGCCCGGTGTGCCGTTCGCGACAGGGTCGGTCCCGACCTCCGCCTCAACGATGTCGGGTTTCGCGTCGTAGTGTCCCCATTCCGCTCTGGACTCTGAGTTCTCTGGACTCTGAGTTCTGGGCTCTGAAAGCGGGGGTGTCCAGAGGGGGGCACAGAGGGGGGCTTGGCCCCCTGCGCTGCCGCGGAGATCAATTCGGAGGAAGGCTCTCCACCAAGTCGAGCGCCACGGCGAGAGCGAAATCGAGTTCGATCATCTCGTTGTGTGAAAGCGCCCCGACATAGTCTGTGAGCTGGCTTTTTTGGAGGCTGACCAACTCGTCGCAATGGATGCTGCTGTCGTACTTCAAGCCTTCGTCGATCCCGATCCCGACCTGTGTGGCGAGACCGTCGTGCCGGGTGTAGATCGGGGCGCAGATCACTGTAGAGAAGGTGGAGTCGATGACCGACTGGCGACTGACCACCACGAAGACACGCTGCCGTTTCGGATCGTTGGCCGTCGGGTGCCTGACGCGATAAAGCTCGCCGCGCCTCAAAGGATGACCTGATAGGAGAGCACGTCCTCAGCCTCCGCATTCAGCTCCGCGGCGTGGGCGTTGATGATCTCGAGGTCGCCCGTGGCGTCGCGCTTTTGCAGCCTTGGGAGGTAGGCGCGTACGGCGGCCTCGACCAGCTCGGAGCGAAGGCGAGAGTCTGGAGCGCGGCGGGTAAGCGCTTCAAGGAGTTCTTCGGGTAACTCGATGGTCATCTCGATCTTCATGTAAGAAGCGTACGGCACGGTTCGGGTAGCGTCAACGCCACGGAGCGCCGCCGAGACGGCGGCGCTCCCAGGAGGCGTTTTTGTGGAGGCTTGGATGATCAGGTCCCTTCGAGGATGTCCGGAATCTCCCCCGGAGGAATCCACTGGACGCGTCCATCGCGCCACACCGCGACCGGCTTGCCGGCCTATTTGTGTTGGACGAGCGCATCTTGGACCGACAGCGCCAGGCTTTCCTGAATCCGAGCGGTGTCGTGTACCCGCTCAAATGGGGGGCGGGAGTCCTTTTTATTGGTCATCTCAGTTGCTCCTGCAGGTTCGTCCAGAGCCCCAGAGCGGCGGTGTCTATCGGCGAGAGGTTGGGAATGCGCAGCCTCTACCGACCGCCCGCCAGCAGCGGGACGTATTCCGGGCTCAGCTGGATCGTGTTGTGGCCCGTATTGAGGACGACCTTCAAGATCGCTTGTCCGTTCGCGAAACGGTTGTAGAGCGCTTCGGTGCTTGCTCGGGGGACGACTTCGTCGTTTTCGGCTTCGAGGAGGAGGGTGGGGGCGGTGACGTTCGGGGCGTAGCGCCGGGATTCGAATTTGTCTTGCATCAGCCAGCGTACGGGGAAGATCGGGAATTGGTCGGCGGCGATGTCGACCAGGCTGTCGTAGGGGGTGACGAGGATCAGGCGGGTGAGGGGCCGGGCGGTGGCGAGTTGGATGGCGACTCCGCTACCGAGGCTGCGGCCGATGGCGGTGATTTGGGGATGGGTGGTGCGCACCTTGTCGTAAAGGGCGAGGGCGTCGGCCACCAGGGCTTTTTCGGTGGGTTGGCCGGTGCTCGATCCGTAGCCTCGATAGTGGGTTAGGTAGAGGGCGTGGCGCGGAAAGGCGGCTTCGAGGTCGGGGAGGCTGTGGTGGGTGTCTTCGGCGTTGCCGCCAAAATAGATCACGGCTTCGGGACCGGGGGCGGTCTTTACCGTGGCTCGGACTTCGGCGCCTTCGCTGCGGAGCGTGAGGGTCGAGGTGCCGGGGGCGGAGCTGGGGGGATGGGGAAAGTAGATCAGCGAGCGCTGCCGGGTGAACAGGAAGACACAGCAGGCGAGGTAGAGCAGAGCCACGATGGCGGCGATCGTGAGGATGGGGCGGAGCATGGGGGAGAAGCCTAGCAGGGTCGCCGGTGGTTCCCGGGCGCTCCCAGGGAAAAGAAAAAGCGGGCGCTCCCTAAGGAGTCGCCCGCCTTGGCAATTCGTTTTGAGGGCGCTCAGTGCGGCGGGGTGGCTTCGGGGGTTTCCGGCTCGGGTGCGGGTGCGGGCGGGGCGGCCTCGATCGAGAGCAGCTCGACTTGGAAAACGAGGGTGGCTCCCGGCTTGATCTTCGGCGGGGCTCCGCGGTCGCCGTAGGCGGCGTCGGAGGGGCAGACCAGCTTGGCTTTGCCGCCGACTTTCATCTTCTGGACGCCTTCGGTCCAGCAGGGGATGACGCCGTTCAGCGGGAAGGTTACCGGCTCGCCGCGCTGGATCGAGCTGTCGAAGACCTCACCGTCAGTGAGCGTGCCCTCGTAGTTGACCTTCACCTGGTCGGTCGGCTTCGGGCTCGCACCCGTGCCCGGGGTGGTTTCGATGTAGATCACACCCGAGGGGAGCTTGACGGCGCCTTTTTCCGCGGCGGCCTTGTCGAGGAAGCCCTTGCTCGCCTCTTTCTCCTTGCCGGCGGCCTTCGCCGCACGGTCGGCGGCGAGAGCCTGGATCTTCGGTCCGAACTCTTCGAGGCTGACCTTCAAGGTACCGCCGGCCACGCCGTCGGCCAGGCCCTGTTCGACGATCTTGACCTCGTCCGTCGTCAGGTTGAAGGCAGCGAGGTTGCGGCTGATCGCCGCGCCGATGGCGTAGAGCGTCTTCTCGTCGTCGTTCTTCAAATCCTGGGCGCCGCCGACCTGGGCCGCGAACAGGAGGGCTACGGCGCCCGCTACGATGGTTTTCGACATGCGATCGATCCTTTTGGCGACCCCGATCGAGTACCCGGCGATGCCCGGCTCCTCGGGGTGTCGCGAGCCGGAGCAAGACCCTGGCCCGACGGGCGATCCGTCGGGAGGAACGAGCAAGATCTCATATCGCCCGTAGGCTCGCAAATGGTGCCTGAAAGTGTCCCGGTTCGCGGCCAAAGGGACACTGCGTAGGCGGGGAGAATTCGGAATTTGGCATCAAGGTTTATCCCGGACACGGTCGCGCCTTCCGCGGCGGCGAACGTGAACCGGGCTCATCACCTGGTTGACGTACTGCGCGAGCGGGCACTTCAGCCGGGTCAGGCTCCTGCCTACACCTTCCTTGAAGATGGAGAGGCGGAGGGCGGAGGTCTGTCCTGGGCTCAGCTGGACCGGGCGGCCCGGGCGATCGCCGTCCATCTGGCCGAAGTAGCGCGGCCGGGCGATCGGGCGTTGCTGCTGTTTCCCGCCGGTTTGGACTTCATCGCCGCGTTCTTCGGCTGCCTCTACGCCGGGGTTGTGGCGGTCCCCTCCTATCCGCCGCGGCCGAACCGGGGGCAGCAGCGGCTGCGGGCAATCGTCCGCGACGCGGCCCCCGCGGTAGTGCTGGCGCAAAAGGCGCTGTTGCCGCGGGCGGCGGCGCTTAGCCAGGACGTCCCCGAGCTGGCCGCCGCGCGCTGGCTCGCGACCGATGACCTGAGCGGTGGCGAGGATCCCGCCCGGGCGGCGGAGGCGGCGGATGTTTGGCGCGATCCGGGCATCCGGCCCGACCACCTGGCGTTCCTGCAATACACCTCGGGCTCGACCTCGCTGCCCAAGGGGGTCAGGGTCAGCCACACGAACCTGATCGCCAACGAGCGGATGATCCAAGCCGCCTTCCGCCAGACCGAGGAATCGGTAGTGGTGGGCTGGCTGCCGCTCTACCACGACATGGGGCTGATCGGGAACGTCCTCCAGCCGCTCTGGTCGGGCGGTCGCTGCGTGTTGATGTCGCCCGTGGCGTTTCTGCAAAAGCCGCTGCGCTGGCTCACCGCGATCAGCCGCTACCGGGCGACCACCAGCGGTGGCCCGAACTTCGCTTACGACCTGTGCGCGCGGAAAATCGCGCCGGACGATCGCGCCGGGCTCGACCTGTCGAGCTGGCGGGTGGCTTATAACGGCGCCGAGCCGGTGCGCCCAGCGACGCTCGACCGCTTCGCCGCGGCGTTTGCCGGCAACGGCTTTTCCTCCGCGGCGTTTTATCCCTGCTACGGCCTGGCCGAGGCGACGCTGTTCGTCTCCGGCGGCGCGCCAGGGGCGGGGGCGAAGGCGACCCGCTTCGATGCCGAAGAGCTGCGCCACGGCCGCGCGGTCGTGCGGGACGAACCGAGCCAGCAGGCACTGGTGGCTTGCGGCGATTCGTGGCTCGAACAGCGGTTGGCGATCGTCGATCCCGAGAGCCGCGAGGAGCTGGCCGCGGGCCGGGTCGGGGAGATTTGGATTGCCGGCCCGAATGTCGGCGGCGGCTATTGGGGCCGGCCGGAGGTGAGTGCGGAGACGTTCGCGGCGACCACCGTGGACGGGGCGGGGCCATACCTGCGCACCGGCGATCTCGGGTTCCGCCACGGCGGCGAGCTGTTCGTCGCCGGACGGATCAAAGATCTGATCATCCTGCGCGGACGGAACCTGTATCCCCAGGACCTCGAAGAGACGGCGGAGCGGGCGCATCCAGGCCTGCGCGCAGGCAGCGGCGCGGCGTTTTCGATCCCCGGCGGAACGGAAGGCGACGAGGCGGAGCGGCTGGTGCTGGTCTACGAGGTCGACCGGCGCGCCGGGCCGGAAGTGCATGAGCAGATCGCCGTCGCGGTGCGCGCGGCGATCGCGGAGGAGCACGAGGCGCAGGTGGCCGACCTGGTGCTGGTCAAGATCGGCGGCGTGCCGAAAACCTCCTCCGGCAAGGTGCAGCGCCACGCCAGCCGCGAGGGGTACCTCGCGGGCACCCTGCCGGTGGTGGCGAGGAGCGCCGCGGTTGGGGAGATGGGGATAGAGGCGGCCGCGGGGAACCTTACAGGTCCGGCCGCCGCGCCCGAGCCGGGACGCGCGGAGCTGGCGGCGTTGCCGGCGGCGGCGCGGCGCCGGGCGCTTGAAAATATGCTCGCCGCCTGGGCGGGGCGCGCGCTGGGGGTCCCCGCGGCGCGGATCGAGCGCGGCGCACCGCTATCCGGGTACGGACTCGATTCGCTTGCGGCGCTGGAGCTGCGCTCGGCGGTCGAAGAGCGGCTCGGCTCGGCGCTGCCGCTCGCGACGCTACTCGAAGGGGCGACGCTCGGCGATCTCGCGACGCTGATCGCGGCGGATCTCGACACCGCGCCGACGGCGGCGGCAGCCGACGCCAAAACCGATCCCGAAACCGGGAACGCGCCGGAACCGGCCGACGGCACCTTCCCGCTCTCCTACGGTCAGGAGGGGCTGTGGGTGGTCGAGCGGCTGGCGCCCGAGGCGGGGGCCTACAACCTGGCCGCCGCGTTCCGCGTTTTGAATCTTCCTTCAGACGGGCCGGACCGGCTGCGCACAGCGCTCCAGGCGCTGGTCGCCCGGCACGACGCCCTGCGGTTGCGCCTGGTGGTGGAGGACGGCGCGCCGCGCCAGTTCGTCGCGACGGCGGCGAATGAGGAGCCGGCGACCGATCTCGATTTCGCGGTGGAAGATCTGGGCGGCCGGAGCGTCGCGGAGGTGCTGGCCGACCTTTCCCGGACGGCGTATCTGCCGTTCGACCTCAAGCGCGGGGCGAGGGTGCGGACGCGGCTGGTGCGTGGAGCGGGTGCGGACCTAATGCTGTTCGCGGCCCACCATTCGAGCGTCGATTTCGCCTCGTTCGGCACGATCGCCCGCGACCTTGCGGCGCTCTGGACCGGCGGCGCCCTCGCGCCGCTCGCCCCGGAAACCAGCTACGCGAGCTGGATCCGCTGGCAGCGCGAGCTGCTTGCCGGGCCCGCGGGGGAGCGGCTGCGCGCGTTCTGGCGCGAACGGCTCGGTTCGGGGGTGGCGGATCTCGATCTACCGGCCGACCGGCCGCGCCCCGCGGCGCAGAGCTTTACCGGCACCGTGGCGAGGGCGGCGCTGCCGCGCGAGACCGCGGCGCGGCTCGAAGCGCTGGCGCGCAAGGGCGGGGCGACGCCTCAGGCGGCGCTGCTCGCGGCGTTTGCCGCGGAGCTGGCGCGGACCGCCGGCCAGGACGATTTCGCGCTCGGGGTGCCGACGGCGGGGCGCACCCGCTCGCGCTTCGCCGAGACGGTCGGCTATTTTGCGAACCCGGTTGCGGTGCGCGCCCAAACCGCGGGCGATCCGAGCTTCCGCGAGCTGCTGGAGCGGACCCGCGACGAGCTGCTCGGCGCGCTCGAACATGCCGACGACCCGTTCCCGCTGCTCGCGGCCGAGCGGGCGCGCGACGCATCGCGCTCGCCGCTGTTCCAGGCGATGTTGGTCCACCACGCGGCGCGCGGCGCGGCGGACGAAGCCGGATCGGCGCTCGCCGCGGTGGCGCTGGGCCAGGCGGGCGCGCGGCTCGCGATCGGCGAGCTCTCGCTCGTTTCGCTGGAGCTGCCGGAGCCGCGGGCGCAGTTCGATCTGACGCTTCGCTCGGCGGCAAACGCCGGGGCGGGCACGCTCGCCTTCGCGCTCGAAGCGAACGCCGAGCTGTTCGATCGCGCGACGGCGATGCGGCTGCTCGACCGGTTCGTGCGGCTGCTCAATGCCGCCGCCGCGGCGCCCGAGACGGCGCTGTCCGCGCTGCCGCGGCTTTCGCCGGCCGAGCGGCACCAGCTGCGGGTGGAGTGGAACGACCGCGGGGCCGGGGCCGCCGATCTCTCCGGCCTCTGCCTGCACGAGCTGTTTTTTGCCCAGGCGGTGCGGACGCCGGAGGCCGAGGCGCTGGTGGCGACCTCCGAGGGAACCGGGCGGCTCTCGTACAGTGAGCTGCGGCAACGGGTCGCCCTGCTGGCGGGCACGCTCGTCGCGCACGGTGCGGGGCCGGAGATCCGCGTCGCGGTCTGCCTTTCGCGCTCGGCCGATCTGGTCGCGGCGCTGCTCGCGGTGCTCGAAGCGGGTTCGGCCTATGTGCCGCTCGATCCGACCTACCCGCGCGAGCGGCTGGCTCTGATGCTCGCCGACTCGGGAGCGCGGTTGCTGATCACCGAAGAGGCGTGCCTCGCCGCGCTGCCCGAGGCGCTTCCTGTAACGGTTCGGATCGACCGACCGATCGATTCCCCGGCATGTCTGCCGGTCGAACCGGCGATGCGCGCGCCGAGGGTGCAACCGGACAACCTTGCCTATCTGATCTATACCTCTGGCTCGACCGGCAGGCCGAAGGCGGTGGCGATCGCTCATCGGGCCGCCGTGGCGTTCGCACTCTGGGCGCGGCGGGAGCTTTCGGACGCCGAGCTGTCGGGGGTGGCGGCGGTCACCTCGGTCTGCTTCGACCTCTCGGTGTTCGAGCTGTTCGTGCCGCTCGCCTGGGGTGGCAAGACGATCCTGGCCGACAATGCCTTGGCGCTGCCCGCCCACCCGGCGCGGGCGGAGATCTCGCTGATCAACACGGTCCCCTCGGCGATGGCCGAGCTGGCGCGGCTCGACGTGGCGTTTCCTGCGTTGCGGGCGGTGATCCTCGCGGGCGAGCCGCTGCCGGGCGAGCTGGTCGAGCGGATCTATCGGATGTCCGAACGGGCCTCCGGCCCGGCGCGCGCGTTGCCGGATTTGACCGTGCGAAACCTTTACGGTCCGTCCGAAGACACCACCTATTCAACCGGAGCGATCATTCCGCGCGGCGAGTCGCGTCCGTCGATCGGCCGACCGATCGACGGCGGACGCGCCTATCTGCTCGACCGCGCCGGGCGGACCGTCCCTCGGGGCGTGCCGGGAGAGCTGTACCTGGGCGGCGCGGGGCTCGCCCGCGGCTATCTCGACCGGCCGGAGACGACGGCCGAGCGCTTCGTGCCCGATCCGTTCGCAGCGGGGGAGAACGAGGGCGAAGGGGGCGCGCGGCTCTACCGGACGGGCGACCTCGCGAGATATCGCGCGGACGGCGAGCTCGATTTCCTCGGCCGGGTCGATCATCAAGTAAAGATCCGCGGCTTCCGCATCGAGCTGGGAGAGATCGAGGCGGCGCTGCTCGCGCACCCTGAGGTCGAGGAAAGCGTCGTGGTGGCGTTGGGCGACCGGCTGATCGCCTACGTTGCGGGTGCCGGCCCCGCCGCGCTCGATCCGGTGCCTCTCGCCGGATTCCTCGCGATGACCCTTCCGGCCTACATGGTGCCGGCCGCGTTCGTGGTGCTCCCCGCGCTGCCGCGGAGCGCGAACGGCAAAGTCGATCGCAAGGCGCTTCCCGCGCCGTCTTTCGCCGCAAGCGCTGATGCCGAGGGCGTCGAGCGGCAGCCTGCCGATGAAATGGAGCAGCTGCTCGCCGGCCAGTTTGCTGAGGCGCTGGGCCTGGAACGGATCGGTCTCGACGACGACTTCTTCGACGTGGGCGGCCATTCGCTCGTGGCGATGCGCCTGCTCGCGCGGGTCGGCCGGGTGTTCGGGGTCGAGCTGCCGGCGCGCACACTGTTCGAGGCGCCGACGGTCTCCCGCCTGGCCGAGAAGGTGCGCGCGGCGCGGGCGGTCAAGGAAGCGGCGACGGATCGGCCGGCGGAGCCGGCGATCGAACGGATTGCCGAAGAGGATCGCGGCAGACCGCTGCCTACTTCGTTTGCCCAACAGCGGATCTGGTTTTTGGAACGGCTCGATCCGGGGCGCGCGACCTATCACCTGCCGGGCCGGCTGACGCTCGATGGCGCGCTCGACGTGGCGGCACTCGGCGCGGCGCTGCGCGCGGTGGTCGAGCGCCACGAAGCCCTGCGCACCGGGTTCGAGCCGCGGCTCGACGGGCCGGTGCAGATCGTGGCGCCCGCGGTCCTGGCGCTCCCGGCGCTCCCGGCGATCGATCTCGCCGTGCTGCCCGAGAGGTTATGTCGGGGAGAGGCCGACCGCGCCGCGGCGCTCGCCGCCCGGAAGCCGTTCGATCTCGCGCGGCCGCCGCTGCTTCGCTCGCTACTACTGAAGCTCAAGGCCGACCGCCACGAGCTGGTTCTCAGCCTTCACCACCTGGTCTCCGACGGCTGGTCGCTCGGCCTGCTGGCCGACGAGATCGGTGCGGCGTATGGCGGATCGCCTTTGCCCCCGCTGCCGATCCAAGTCGCGGACGCGGCGGTTTGGGAACGGCGCCTGCTGGCCGAAGGTTATCTGGTGGCCGAGCAACACTACTGGGCCGAAGCGCTCGCCGAGCCGCCGCCTTCTCTCGATCTACCGCTCGATCTACCTCTTAATGCGCCGCTCGATCGATTCGCCTCAGACGGCGCGCGCGGCGCGCGGATCGGGCGGGTATTGAAGTTCGGCGACGCGGCGCTCGCCGCCGTCGCGCGCCGGCTCGACGCGACGCCGTTCATGACCGCCGCCGCCGCGTGGGGTGCGGTGCTCGCCCGCTTCGGCGGTGCCGACCGGCTGTTGCTCGGCACGCCGATCTCGGTCCGCACGCGGCCGGAGCTGGAGCCGCTGATCGGCTGCTTCGTCAATACCCTGGCGTTGCGCATCGACCTGGCCGGCGATCCGTCGTTTGCCGAGCAGGTCGGGCGGCTGCGCGCCGTGGCACTCTCGGCCTATTCACACCGCCGCCTTCCTTACGACCGGCTGGTCGAGCTGCTCCACCCGGCCGGCGGAAGCTTGGCCGGCGCGCCGTTCCAAGCGTTCCTGGTGCTCGAAGACGCGCTCGCCGCGCCGCGCCTGGCGGGCCTCGAAACCCGGCTCGAACCGATCGAGACCGGCACGGCGAAATTCGATCTCACCCTCGCCCTCGAACGGCACGCCGAGGGCACGCTCGCAACGACGCTCGAATACGCCCGGCACAGGTTCGAACCCCAAACCGCCGAACGCATCCTCGACGGCTTCGCCCGACTGTTCGAAGCTGCGATCAACGCTCCCGACCGCCGTCTCTCCGATCTCCCGCTCCTCGCCGACTCCGAATTGGCACAGCTCATCGCCTGGGACGCGAACGAATCCTCGACCGGCATCGAAGCGCCACCGCTGCTCGATGAGGCCATCGCCTACTGGGAGCGCACCACCCCCGAAGCCCTGGCGATCTTGAGCGCCGAAGGGCGAGTCACCTACGCGCAGCTCGGAGCCCGAGCGAACCGCCTGGCCTGGCGCCTGCGCGCGCTCGGAGTGGCGGAGGAATCGCACGTCGCGATCTGCCTCGACCGGTCGATCGAGCTGATCGTCACGGAGCTGGGCGTGCTGCGCGCCGGGGGCGCGTTCGCGCCGATCGATCCGGCCTATCCGGAGGAGCGACGCGCCGACATGATGGCGGTCGCCGGGGCGCGCGTGGTGATCACCCGCCGGGATCTCGTGGGCGCCTGGTGCGGCGAGGCGGTCGGCGTCACCGTCCTCACGCTCGAAGACCTCGCCGCCGACCAGGGCGAGGCGCCGGACGCCGCTCCAGTCACCCTGCGCGATCCCGACCGGCTTGCCTACACGATCTTCACCTCCGGCTCGACGGGCCGGCCCAAAGGGGTGGCGATGAGCCATCGCGGCGCGGCACAGCTCGTCGCCTGGCACCTTCGGCGGTTCGGCTGGACCCCTGCGGACCGGTGCGCCCAGACCTCGGGGCCGAGCTTCGACGCGAGCGTGATGGAGGTCTGGCCGGCTCTGGCGTCGGGGGCCAGCCTGCACGTCGCTCCCGCCGACGCGCGGCTCTCCGCCCCGGTGCTGCTCTCCTGGCTCGCCCGCGAACGGGTAACGATCTCCTGGGTACCGACGGCGATCGTAGAAAGCCTGCTCGCTTTGCCGGAGCCGGACGGCCTGGCCCTCCGGCTCCTTCAGACCGGCGGCGACCGGCTGCACCGGGGCGCCGCGCCGGACGCGGGCTACGTGCTGTCGAACGAATACGGACCGGCGGAAAACGCGGTCGTCACCACCGAGGGCACGGTTCCCGCCGACGTCGCGACCGGCGAAGCCGGGGATCTCCCGTCGATCGGTCGGCCGATCGACGGCGCGCGCGTTTACCTGCTCGACCGGCGCCTGGTGCGGACACCCGCGGGCACACCCGGAGAGCTGGCGGCGGGAGGAGGTGGCCTCGCGCGCGGCTACCTGGGAGATCCAGCGCAGACCGCCGAGCGTTTCGTTCCCGATCCGTTCGCCGGGGAGCCGGGGAGCCGGATGTACCGGACCGGCGACCGCGCGCGGTTCCGGCGGGGAGCCCGCGGCGGCGAAATCGACTTCCTCGGCCGGATCGACGCCCAGGTGAAGATCCGCGGCCAGCGGATCGAGCTAGGGGAGATCGAAGCGGCGCTCGCCGCGCTCCCTGCGGTGCGCGCGGCGGCGGTCGGCGTGCGCGAAGGGCTGGGGGGAGAGGCCGACCGGCGGTTGGTCGCCTACCTGGTGGCAGCGGCTCAGCCGGCCTCGGACGCCGATCTGATCGAGGTGCTGTCGCGCCGCTTGGGAGACGCGATGGTGCCGCGCGCCTACCTGTGGATCGACGCGCTGCCGATGACCGCCAACGGCAAAGTCGATCAGAGAGCGCTCGCAGCGCTGCCGTTGCCGGCCCTGGTCGCCGGGGGCCTGTCGCCGCGCAACGCCGCCGAGGCGCGCTTGGCGGCGATCTGGGCCGAGGCGCTGGGTCTGCCGCAGGTGGGGGTGGAAGACGATTTCTTCGCGCTCGGCGGTCATTCGCTGCTGGCGGCGAAGCTCGCCTACCGGCTCCAGGAAGAGCTGGGGATCGAGGTGCCGGTGGCGATGCTCTACGGCGCGCCGACCGTCGCGCGGCTCGCCCGGCGGCTCGGCGAAGGCGGCCTCGGCGGTATCGAGCTGCCGATTCCGCTCGTCGCGCGGGGCGGGGCGATGCCTCTGTCTGTCGCGCAGGAGCGGATCTGGTTCTTGGAAGAGGTGGAAGGGCCGAGCGCGCTCCACCACATCGCCGCGGCGTTTACCGGCGCCGGGCGGCTCGACGTCGCCGCTCTCTCCTGGGCGCTTGCCGGCGTCTTGGCACGCCACGAGGCGCTGCGCGCCCGCTTCGCGGTCGAAGAGGGCAGGCCGGTCCAGCGCTTTGCGGCGGCAGGAGTGCCGGCGCTGCCGGAGATCGATTTTTCGGCCGTCGCCTCCGCGGGAGGGGCCGAGGCCGAACGCGTGAGCGCTCTGGCCGCACGGACGCCGTTCGATCTCGGCACCGGGCCGCTGCTGCGCGTTTGGCGGATGACCCTCGGCGGCGAGCGCTTCCGCCTGGCGTTGGTGGTCCATCACCTGGTCGCCGACGGCGTCTCGCTCGGGATTCTCGAAGGCGAGATCTCCGAGCTGTATGCCGCGGCGATCGAACGGCGCCCCGCGGTGCTCGAAGATCTGCCCTGCCAATACGCCGATTTCGCCGCCTGGCAGCGCGGTCGGCTGGCGGCACAGGCGGCGGACCCCCTGGCAGGGACGGCCGAGATCGAATACTGGCGCTCCCAGCTCGAAGGGCTGCCGCCGCTCAAACTGCCCGCCGACCGCGAACCCGCCGCGGGCGCTCCCCACCCCCGCCATCGAGGGCGCACCCTGGTGCTCGGCGAGGGGCTCGGCGGCGGGATCGGCTTCGGGATCGAACGGCTGGCGCGCGCGGGCGGCACGACGCCGTTCGTGGCGCTGCTCGCCGGCTTTGCCGCCGTGCTCGCGCGCCTCGCCGGCCAGGAGGAGTTCGGCCTCGGCGTGCCGGAGGCGGGCCGGCCGCGGCGCGAAGCGGAACGGCTGGTCGGGCTGTTCGTCAAGACCGTGGTGGTGCGGGTCGACGCGACCGGCGACCCCTCCGGGCACGAGTTTCTTGCCCGTCTGCGAGCCCGGCTGGCGGGTGCGCTCGCGCATGCGAAAACCCCTTTCGAGCGGCTGGTCGAGGCGCTGTCGCCCGAGCGCGACCGCGAGCAAGCGCCGTTCTTCCAGGCGATGGCGGCGGCGCGGCCGGCGGGCGAACGGCGCCTTGCGCTGCCGGGCGTCGAGCTTTCGGCGGAGCCGCTCGACACCGGCACCGCGAAGTTCGATCTCACCCTGATGGCCGACGCGGCGGAGGGCGACGCCTGGCGCGGCGCAATCGAATACGACTCCGGGCGCTTCGACGCCGCGACCGTAGAGCGCTGGATCGGCCAGCTCGAACGGCTGCTCGCCGATTGCGCCGATCGGCCGGGCGCGAGGCTTTCCGAGCTGCGGCTGCTGTCGGAGGGGGAGACGGCGCAACTGCTCGCCGCGGCGAGAGGGCCTTCGCTCAAGCCGGAAGCGGCGTTCGCGGGGCTGTTGCTCGACGACCTGGTGGCGCGCTGGGAGCGGGAAACGCCGCGCGCGCTTGCGGTCGCCGAGAGCATCGCGACGGGTCGAACGGCGACCTACGCCGAGCTGGGGGCGCGGGCGACCTCGCTGGCTTGGCGCCTGCGAAGACTGAGTGTTACGGAAGATGAGGTCGTGGCCGTCTGCCTTGATCGGTCGATTGAGCTGATCGCCGCCGAGCTGGGGATTTTGCGTGCCGGGGCGGCCTACGCGCCGATCGACCCGGCCTATCCGCCCGAGCGGCGCGCCGACATGCTGGCGGCGGCGGGAGCGGTGGCGGTGGTCACCCTCTCCGCGCTCCACGGACCGTGGGCCGCGGGGCTGCCGGCGATCCTGCTCGACGCTCCGGAAGAGACGTCCTTCGGGCTTGCCGGGAGCCGGGCCGATCCGACCGCCGCTCCGGCCTCTACGGCCCCTCTGGCCCCTCCAATCACCCGGCGCGATCCGGACCGCTTGGCCTACGCGATCTTCACCTCCGGTTCTTCCGGCCGGCCGAAATGCGTGGCGATGAGCCATCGCGGCGCCCTCCACATTGTCGGCTGGCACTGCGAGCGCTTTGGCTGGACGAACCAGGATAGGGGTACGCAGATCTCGGGGCCGAGCTTCGACGCTGCGGTGATCGAGATCTGGCCGGCGCTCGCCTCCGGCGCAAGCCTGCACCTGCCGGCCGCCGATGTCCGCCTGTCGGCGCCCGACCTGCTCGCCTGGATCGCGTGGGAGCGGTTGACGGTTGCCTGGGCGCCGACCGCGCTGATCGAGCTGATGGCGGCCGAGCCGTTGCCGGAAGGCCTCGCGCTGCGCTTCCTGCAAACCGGCGGCGACCGCCTGCTGCGCGGCGTCCCGAAAGGGGCGGCCTACGTCCTGTGCAACCAGTACGGGCCGGCGGAAAACGCGGTGATCACGACCCAGGGGGAGGCCGCGGCCGAAGGGCCGGTCCCTTCGATCGGTTCACCCATCGCGGGGGTTGCCGCACACCTGCTCGGCCGGTATCTGAACCTGGTGCCTCAAGGCACTCCGGGGGAGATCGCGGCGGCCGGCGGCGGCCTGGCTCGCGGCTATCGCCACGACCCGCGCCAGACCGCGGAGCGCTTCGTTCCCGATCCTTTCGCCGAGACCCCCGGCGCGCGGATGTATCTGACCGGCGACCGGGCTCGACTCAAGCCGGACGGCACGTTTGAGTTTCTTGGCCGGCTCGACGGCCAGGTGAAGATCCGCGGTCAGCGGATCGAACTCTCCGAAATCGAAGCGGCTCTCGCGGTTCTGCCGGGCGTGCGTGAAGCGGCGGTGGTGGCGCGCGAGGACGTGATAGACGGCCGGCTCGAACGGCGGCTGGTCACCTATCTGGTGGCCGAGCCCGGCGCGGTGCTCGTCGATCGCGAGCTGGTCTCGGCGCTCCGCGCGCGGCTCGCCGACGCGATGGTGCCGCGCGTCTTCGTTCACCTCCCGGCGCTGCCGCTCACCGCGAACGGCAAGATCGATCGCCGCGCGCTCGCCCGGCGGCCGGCGCCGGTTCCCTCGCCGGCCGAGGCGGCGGCGCGCGACGCCGCACCCCCTTCCGACCTCGAACGGCGAATCGTCGCGGCCTCGCGCGACCTGCTCGGCCTCGCGCGGATGGGGGTCGAAGACGACTTCTTCGCCCACGGCGGCCACTCGCTGCTCGCCGCCCAATTGATCTATCGCCTGCGCGGCGAGCTGGGGATGGATCTGCCGGTCGGCCTGCTGTTCGAAGAGCCGACCGCTGCCGGGCTCGCGCGGCGGATCGCGGCGCTCCAAGGCGACGAGTCCGGCGCCAAGGTCGAGGACGCCGCCGACGCCACCGACGCCACCGACGCCACCGGTGCGGAGGGGATCCCGCGCGCCGACCGCGCGCTGCCGCTGTCGTTTGCCCAGGAGCGCGCGCGCCTGGACGGCGAGATCGATTTCCTCGGCCGCCTCGACACCCAGGTGAAGATTCCGCGGGCCGAGACCCGGCCGGAGAGCGCGCTCGAAACCGAGATCGCCGCGATCTGGGCCGTCCTGCTCGGCGTCGAGTCGGTGGCCGCGGACGACGACTTCTTCGCGCTCGGCGGCCATTCGCTGCTCGCGACGCGGCTGATCTACCGCCTGCGCGCCGCGCTCGAGGTCGAGCTGTCGTTGCTGGCGGTGTTCGAGGCGCCGACCGTCGCCGGGCTCGCCCGCCAGGTCGAGGAGCTGCGGCGGCGGGACGCGCCCGCCTGGCGAGGCGCGCAGGCGTTCCCCTCCGCCGATCGCACGCGGCCGATGCCGCTGTCGTTCGCGCAGGAGCGACTGTGGTTCATCGAGCAGCTGGAAGGACCCAGCGCGCTCTACCACATCCCGGGGGCGTTTTCGATCGAGGGGCCGCTCGATTCGTCCTCGCTCAACCAGGCGTTGGACGGGATCTGGTCGCGCCACGAGGCTCTGCGGGCGGCGTTCGCCGATTCCGAAGAGGGGCCGACGCAGAGCTTCGCGCCGGCCGGCCGGGCGCCGCGGTTCGCGATCGACCTTTCGGGGCTCGCCGCCCCGCCGGAGCGGCTCGCGGCCGAATCGGCCCGGCTCGAAGGCGACGCGGGGCGCCGGCCGTTCGACCTGGCGACCGGGCCGCTTCTGCGCATTCTGTTGATCCGGCGGGGCGCCGACCGTTACGACCTGGTGCTGGTGCTCCACCATCTGGTGGCGGACGGGGTGTCGCTGCGCAACGTCGAGCGCGAACTCGGGGTGCTTTACTCCCGGGCGTTGGGTCTGCCGGTGCCGCCGCTCGCGCCGCTCGCGCTGCAGCATTCCGACGTCGCGGCCTGGCAGCGCGACCAGGCGACGGCGGAATGGCTGGCGCCGCGGCTCGCCGACCAGGTGGCGGAGCTGTCGGCCGACGACGGCGCCGCGATCGAGCCGCTGGCGCTGCCGGCCGATCGGCCGCGTCCGGCGGTGGCGCGCCACCGCGGCCACCACCTCGCGCTCGCCCCCTACTGGGACGGCGCGGACCCGGCCGGGGCGCTCCAGCGCCTCACCGGCCGCTTCGGCGCGACCGCGTTCCAGTCGTGGTTCGCCGCCGTCGGCGCGCTGCTCTGCCGTCTGTCCGGCCGGGAGCTGGTCGCGATCGGCCTGCCGGTCGCCGGCCGGACGGCGGAGACCGAGGCGCTGGTCGGCCTGTTCGCCGACACCCGGGTGGCGCGGGCGGGCCTCCTCGGCGACCCGACCGTCGCGGATCTGCTGGCGGTGAGCCGCGCCCGCCTGGCGGCGATCGAAAGGCGGGGCGAGGTGCCGTTCGAACGGCTGGTCAATGCGCTCGCCCCGGTGCGGGAGCGGTCGGTGGCGCCGCTGTTTCAGGTGGCCTTGGTCTCCCGCCCGACCGGCGGCCGGGGGCTCGCCCTGCCGGGCCTCCGATTCACCCCGAGAGACATGGCGATCGACACCGCGAAATGGGACTTGGCGCTGTTCGTCGAGCCGGAAGCCCGGGCCGGCGCCGTGGGCGGGATCGAATACGACGCCGACCTGTTCGACGAGGCGACGATCGGCCGGTGGGTGGGCCAGCTCGGCCGCCTGCTGGCGGACATGGCGGCGCGGCCGGCGGCGCGGCTCTCGGAGCTGCAACTGTTCTCGGCCGCCGAGCGGGCGGAGCTGCTCGCCGCGGCGGCCGGTCCGCAACGCCAGGCACCGCCGCCCGCGGCGATCCGGCTGGACGATCTGGTGGCGCATTGGGAGGCGGCGACCCCCGAGGCGCTCGCGGTGGCCGACCCGTACGGCCGCCTCACCTACCGCGAGCTGGGGGCACGGGCGAACCGGCTGGCCTGGCGCCTGCGGCAATTGGGCATCGCCGAGGAGTCCCGGGTCGCGGTCTGCCTCGATCGCTCGGTCGACCTGATCGTGGCGGAGCTGGGTGCGCTGCGCGCGGGCGCCGCCTACGCGCCGATCGATCCGGCCTATCCGGAAGCGCGGCGCGGCGACATGGTGGCGCTGTCGGGAGCGGCGGCGGTGGTGACGCTCGCGCGCCTGGCCGGGCCCTGGTGCGGCGCGGCGGCGGTGTTGGCGCTCGACGCCGAACCGGCGCTAAGGAGCACCGAACCGATCGAGGCGCCGCCGCGCGGAGAGAATCCGGAGGGCCTCGCCTACGCCATCTTCACCTCGGGCTCGACGGGCCGGCCGAAGGGCGTCGCGATGAGCCACCGCGGCGCGCTGCACATCGTCTCGTGGCATCTCGAACGGTTCGGCTGGACGCCCGCCGATCGCGGTTCGCAGGTCTCCGGGCCGAGCTTTGACGCGGCGGTGATCGAGATCTGGCCGGCGCTCGCCTCCGGGGCGAGCCTGCACGTGCCGCCCGCGGACGTGCGGCTGTCGGCCGGCGACCTGCTCTCCTGGTTCGCCCGCGAACGGCTGACCATCGCCTGGTCGCCAACGCCGCTGGTCGAGCTATTCGCGGGCGAGCCGCAGCCGGCGGGGCTGCGGCTGCGCTTCCTCCAGACCGGCGGCGACCGCCTGCTGCAAGGGGCGCCGGCCGACGCGCTCTACGTGCTGTGCAATCAGTACGGGCCGGCCGAGAGCGCGGTGATCACCACCCAGGGCGAATCGGCGGCGAAGGACGGCCGCGCGGGCGCTGTGCCCTCGATCGGCCGGCCGATCTCGGGGGTGCGCGCCTACGTGCTCGACCGCTGGCAGGGCCTCGCGCCGCGCGGCTTCGGCGGCGAGCTGGGGGTGGCGGGCGAGGGCCTCGCGCGCGGCTACCTCGACGATCCGGCCCAAACGGCGGAGCGCTTCGTGCCTGACCCGTATTCGGGTGAGCCGGGCGGCCGGATGTATCGGACCGGCGACCGGGTGCGGCAGCGGCCGGACGGCGCACTCGACTTCCTCGGCCGGATCGACCGCCAGATCAAGATCCGCGGCCAACGGATCGAGCTGGGCGAGATCGAAGCGGCGCTCTCCGCGCTGTCCGGCGTGCGCGAGGCGGCGGTGCTGGTCGCCGAGGACGCCCGGCCGGGCGGCGGGGCCGACCGCCGGCTGGTGGCGTTCCTGGTTCTGGAGCCGGGCGCCGGTCACGCGGATCGCGAGCTGGTCGAGGCGCTGCGGCGCCGGCTGGCCGAGGCGATGGTGCCGAAGAGCTTCGTCCATCTTCCGGCGCTGCCGATGACCGCCAACGGCAAGGTCGACCGCCGGGCGCTCGCGCGGCTCGCGCCGGACGCCTCGGCGCCGGATGCCGCAGCCCTCGGCGAGGGTCCGCGCGGCGAGATCGAGGGCGAGGTGGCGGCGATCTGGTCCGAGCTGCTCGGCCGGCGCCGGATCGGCCGGGACGACAGCTTCTTCGACCTCGGAGGCCATTCGCTGCTCGCGACCCGGGCGGCGGAGCGGCTGCGCCGGTCGTTCGGCATCGAACTGCCGCTCGCCGTGCTGTTCGACGAGCCGACCCTCGCCGGGCTCGCGCATTGGATCGCCGGGGCGGTGGCCGCCGGCACGGCCGTCGGCGATACCGGATTCGATCGGCCGATCCCGCGCGCCGACCGGGGCCGGCCGCTGCCGCTGTCGTTCGCCCAGGAGCGACTCTGGCTGCTCGACCGGTTCGAGCCCGAAAGCTCCACCTACACGATCCCGGCGGCGATCGCGCTCATGGGAAGGCTCGCGCCGACGGCGTTGCGCGCCGCGGTCGACCGCCTCGCCGAGCGGCACGAGAGCCTCCGCACCACGTTCGCTCTCGCGGGCGACGCGCCGGTGCAGCGGATCGCGCCCACGGGCAACCTCGCGCTGCCGCTCGCCGATCTCGGCGCCTTGCCCCGGGCGCGCCGGGCCGCCGAGCGCGCGCGGCTCTACGAGCGGCTCGCGGCGCTGCCGTTCGACTTGGCGCGTGGACCGCTCGCGCGTTTCCTGCTGGTAGCGATCGACGCGGCCGTGCCGGCTGCGGCGCCCGAGCACGCGCTCCTGTTGGCGCTCCACCACTCGATCGCCGACGGCTGGTCGTTCGGCGTCCTGGTGCGCGATTTGGCCGCGCTCTACGGCGCCGAGGTCTCCGGCAAGCCGGCGGCCCTGCCCGACCTCGCGATCCAGGTCGCCGACCATGCTGCCTGGCAGCGCGGCGAGCTTTCCGCCGAGAGCCTGGCCCATCGTCTGGCCCATTGGCGCAAGGTGCTCTCCGGCGCACCGCCGGCTCTGGAGCTGCCGCTCGACCGGCCGCGCGCGGCGGTGCGGACCTTCGCCGGTGCCGCCTCGACGCTGGTGCTCGGACCCGAGCTGGCCGACGGCGTGCGCGGCCTCGCGCGCTCGGGCGGCGCGACGCTGTTCATGACCCTGCTCGCCGCCTGGGCGCACCTGCTCGGCCGGCTCGCCGGCCAGGACGAGGTGGCGATCGGCACGCCGGCCGCGGAGCGCGACCGGCCGGAGCTGGAGCCGCTGATCGGGATGTTTTTAAACACCCTGGTGCTGCGCCTCGATCTGTCGGCCGGTTCCGAAGGGGCGAGAGGGGCCGGCGCGCCGAGCTTCCGCGAGCTGATCGGCCGCTCGCGCGGGAGGGTGCTCGACGCGTTCGCCCACGAGGTGCCGTTCGAGCGCCTGCTCGACGAGATCAACCCGCCGCGCGACCTGTCGCGGACGCCGCTGTTCCAGGCGTTCTTCAACATGGTGAATCTGCCCGAGGTGCGGCTCGCGGTCGAAGGGCTCGCCATCTCGGGCGTAGACGCGCCCGAGGCGTCGGCGAAATTCGACCTCACGGTCTATGCGTCGGAAGAGGGGCGAGAGATCCGCCTGGAATGGGTCTACAACTCCGACCTTTTCGATGCCGCGCGGATCGCCGCGATGCTCGACCAGTACCGCGAGCTGCTGGCGCAGGCGGTGGCCGAGCCTGACCGGCCGGCCGCCGAGCTGTCGCTCGCCACGGGAGGGTCGGCGGCGGTGCTGCCCGACCCACGCTCGCTGCTCTCGGCCGCCTGGGAGGGCTCGGTGCCGGCGCGCTTCGCCGATTGGGCCGAGCGCGCGCCCGAGCGCCTGGCGGTCGCCGATCCGGCCGAGAGCTTCACTTACGGCGAGCTGCTCGCCCGCGTCCGCCGGCTGGCGCATCGGCTGCGCCGAGGCGGGGTCCGAAAAGGCGACGTGGTGGCGATCCTCGGCCATCGCTCGGCGCGCCTGGTGCCGGCGGTGATGGGCGTGCTCGAAGCCGGTGCGGCGTTTACCATCCTCGATCCGGCACATCCCGCCACCCGGCTGGTCAACACCCTTAAGCTCGCCCGGCCGCGCGGCTTCCTGGCGCTCGAAGTGGCGGGGCCGGTGCCGGCGGAGATCGAAGCGTTTCTCGCAGAGGAGGGGGTTGCCTGCCGCCTGCTTCTCCCGGCCGCAAACTCCGCGCTCGCCGATCCGACAGCGGGCGAGCCGGCACCTCCTTCCGGCGTCGACCTCGGTCCCGATGATCTCGCGTATCTATCGTTCACCTCGGGCTCGACGGGGGTGCCGAAGGGGATACTGGGGCGCCACGGTCCGCTGTCGCATTTCGTCCCCTGGCAGCAGCGCCGTTTCGGCTTCGGCCCCGACGACCGCTACACGATGCTCTCCGGGCTCGCTCACGATCCGTTGCAGCGCGACCTGTTCACGCCGCTTCAGACCGGTGCGGTGGTGGTTGCGCCGGTCCCGGGCGACGTCGCGGTGCCGGGCCGGCTCGCCGCCTGGATGCGCGATCAGCAAATCACCGTGGCGCACCTCACCCCGGCGATGGGGCAGATCCTCTGCGAGCTGGCCCCCGGCCAGCCGGTGCCGGTGATTGCCGACCTCTCTTGGGCGTTCTTCGTCGGCGACGTGCTCACCCGGCGCGATGTCGCGCGCTTGACGGCGCTCGCGCCCAACGTCCGGGTGGTCAACTACTACGGCTCGACCGAAACTCAACGCTCGGTCGGATATCATCTCGTCGCCGGGACCGAGCAGGGCGAGCCGGCAGACCGGATCGCGAAACAGAGCCTGCCGCTCGGCCGCGGGATCGAAGACGTCCAGCTTTTGGTGGTCAACCCGGCCGGGCGCCTCGCCGGCATCGGCGAGGTGGGTGAGGTCCTGGTTCGCAGTCCGCATCTGGCGGCGGGCTATGTCGGCGACCCCGAAGGCACGGCGGCGCGCTTCACGGCAAATCCGCTGGCGGAAGACAACGAAGACCGGGTCTATCGCACCGGCGACCTCGGGCGCTACCTGCCTGACGGCGAGGTCGAGTTTGCCGGGAGAGCGGACGTTCAGGTTAAAATCAGGGGCTTCCGCATCGAGCCGGGGGAAATCGAAGCCCTGCTCGGTCGCCATCCCGCGGTTCGCGAATGCGTCGTCGTGGCGCGCGAGCGGAAAGGCGAAGGAAGCGGCGACAAGCGCCTGATCGCCTACGTGGTCCTGGAAGGTTCCGCAACGTCCCCCCCGGCCACCAGCGCCGACCTACGCGGTTTCCTCAAAAGTCGACTGCCGGACTACATGGTTCCGGCGGCGTTTGCCCTCTTGGAGAAGCTACCGGTGAACCCGAACGGAAAAGTCGATCGCAGCGCGCTGCCCGAGCCCGCCGAAGAGGCGAGAAGCGGCGCCTTCGCCGCGCCGCAGACCGAGATCGAGCGGACGCTCGCGGCGATCCTGCGCGAGGTGCTGGGGGTGGAGAAAGTTGGCAAGGACGACAACTTCTTCGAGCTGGGCGGCAACTCGCTCCAGATGGTGAAGGTCCACGCCCGGGTGCAGGAGACGTTCGGCACCGACCTCCAGGTGGTGCAGTTGTTCACCCATCCGACCGTCGCGGCGCTCGCGGCGTTTCTCTCCCAAGGGGAGGCCGCGCCGCGGCCGGCGGCGGTGGTCGAGGATCGAAGTGAAAAGCTCGCGACCGGACGCGACCGATTGAAGCGCCGGCTGGCGCAACGCAAGACCGAAGAGGAGCAGGGATGAACGAGCGCGACAACGATTGGACCGGCATGGAGGTCGCCGTGGTCGGCATGGCCGGTAGGTTTCCGGGTGCCAAAAACGTCGAGCAGTTCTGGGCGAACCTGCGCGCCGGGGTCGAATCGATCACCCGTTTCTCCGACGAGGACCTGCGCGGCGAGCACGAGGCGCTGATGGCGAATCCGAACTACGTGCGCGTCGGCCGGATCATCGAGGGCGACGACCTGTTCGACGCAGCGCTATTTTCCTATAGCCCGCGCGAGGCCGAGCTGGTCGATCCGCAGCAGCGGCTGTTCCTGGAGTGCGCGTGGGAGGCGCTGGAGCATGCGGGCTACGACAGCGAGCGCTTCGCCGGGCCGGTCGGGGTCTATTCCGGGATCAAGCTCACCACCTATCTGTGGAACATCTACAGCAACCCGGCGCTGCTCGCCTCGGTAGGCGAGCTGAACGCTCAGATCGCCAACGACCGCGACTACGTCTCGACCCGCATCTCCTACAA
Organism: Thermoanaerobaculia bacterium; assembly: GCA_038250865.1. Classification (GTDB taxonomy): domain Bacteria; phylum Acidobacteriota; class Thermoanaerobaculia; order Multivoradales; family UBA5704; genus DASYKS01. The sequence goes on from JBBSBW010000014.1 coordinate 103,215, forward strand.
ACTCGGCCTCGGTGGCCCGAGCATGAACGTCCAGTCGGCCTGCTCGACCTCGTTGGTCGCGGTGCATCTGGCCTGCCAGGGGCTGCTCGCCGGAGAGACCGACATGGCTCTGGCCGGGGGCGTTTCGGTGCGCACCAACCAGATGGGCGGCTATATCTACCGAGAAGGGGACATCCTGTCGCCCGACGGCCGGATCCGCTCGTTCGACGCCGAAGCCAAGGGGACGATTTTCGGCAGCGGCTTAGGGGTCGTGGTGCTGCGCCGCCTCGAAGATGCGATCGCCGACGGCGACCGGATCTGGGGCGTGATCCGCGGCACCGCAGTCACCAACGACGGCGCGGCGAAGATTGGCTTCACTGCACCCGGCGCCGACGGCCAGGAGAGGGTGATCCGCGCCGCCCATGCGGTCTCGGGGGTCGATCCCGAGACGATCGGCTACATCGAAGCGCATGGCACAGGCACCCAGGTGGGCGACCCGATCGAGATGACCGCGCTCACCCGCGCGTTCCGCGCCAAGACCGCCAAGCGCGGCTTCTGCGCCATCGGCTCGGTGAAGACCAATATCGGCCACCTCGCCTCGGCGGCGGGGATCGCGAGCCTGATCAAGACGCTGCTCGCGCTCGATCGCGAGGAGCTGCCGGCGAGCATCAACTTCGAGCGGCCGAACCCGCAGATCGACTTCGAGTCGAGCCCGTTTTACGTCCAGCGGGAGCTGACCGCTTGGCCGCGGAGCGAGGCGCCGCGCCGCGCCGGCGTCTCGGCGTTCGGCATCGGCGGCACCAACGCCCACGCGATCGTCGAAGAGGCGCCGGAGACCTCGCCCTCGGGCCCCTCGCGGCCGTGGCAGCTGTTGCTGCTTTCGGCGCGCACCGAGAGCGCGCTCGAAGCCCAGACCGCGCGGCTCAAAGAGCACTTGGAATCCGGCGCGGCCGGGGCGGTGCCGTTGGCCGACGTCGCCTTCACCCTGGCGCTCGGCCGGCGTCAGATGGAGTTTCGCCGCGCTCTGGTCTGCCGCGACCGCGCCGACGCGATCACCGTCCTTTCGGGCGGCGACGCCAAGCGCCCTCTGGTCTCGGCGCGCGAGACCGGCGCGCCGCAGCTTGCGTTCCTGTTCTCGGGCCAGGGCTCGCAGCACGTCGGCATGCTCGCCGGTTTGTACCAAGGCGAGGCGGCTTTCCGCGCCGAAATCGACCGCTGCGCCGAGATCTTGCAGCCGCATTTCTCGCCGCCGCTCGATCTGCGCGAGGTGCTCTATCCGGCGCCGGAAAAGCGCGCCGAGGCCGAGGCGCTGATGGCCGAGACTCGCCTCACCCAGCCGGCGTTGTTCGCCGTCGAATGGGCGCTCGCGCGCCAGCTCGCCGCCTGGGGGATCGAGCCGCAGGGAATGCTCGGCCATTCGATCGGCGACTACGTGGCGGCCTGCCTCGCCGGGGTTTTCTCGCTCGAAGACGCGCTCGCGTTGGTCGCGGCGCGCGGTCGGCTGATGCAGGCGGTGCCGCCGGGGGCGATGACTACGGTGTCGCTGCCGGCGGCCGAGGTCGAGGCGTTGCTGCTCGATCATCCCGAGCTGTCGCTCGCCGCCACCAACGCGCCGAAGCGAGCGGTGGTCGCCGGGCCGTTTGCCGCGATCGAGGCGCTGGAGGCGGCGCTCGCCGGGAGCGGCGTCGCCTACCGGAGGCTCCACACCTCGCACGCGTTCCACTCGTCGATGATGGAGTCGGCGCTCGCACCGTTCCGCGCGCAGCTCGACCGGGCGACGCTGGCCGAGCCGAAGCTCCCCTACGTCTCAAACGTCACCGGCGATTGGATCACCGCCGCCCAGGCGACCGACCCGGAGTACTGGGTGCGCCATCTGCGCGGCACGGTGCGCTTCGCCGAAGGGATGAAGACTCTGTTTGCCGATCCCGACCGGGCGCTGCTCGAAGTCGGCCCGGGGACCAGCCTCGCGCAGCTCGCGCGCCAGCAGCCCGACCGCGGCGCGCGGCCGGTCGTCGCCTCCGCCCGCCAGCCGAAAGAGGAGCAGGACGATCTCGCGGTGTTGCTCGGCGCGCTCGGACAGCTCTGGATGGCGGGGGTGGCGATCGATCAGAAAGCGTTCTTCGCCGGCCAGAAGCGGCGGCGCGCGGTGCTGCCGACCTATCCGTTCGAGCGGCGCCGGTTCTACATCGAGCCGACCGACATGCTCGCCGCGATGTCGGCGCAGTCCGGCGCGAAAAGGCTCGATTTCGCCGACTGGTTTTATGTCCCGTATTGGAAGCCCTCCTCCCCGGCGCTGCCGCGGCCGGCGGCCGAGCTGATCGCCGAACTGGGTGCGCCGCGCTTTCTGGTGATTAGCGACGCGGCGGGTTTGGGAACCTCGCTCGCGGAGCGCCTGCGCGCGGCGGGGGCGCCGGTCGCGGTGGTCGAACCGGCGATCGATGGGGCCGGGTTCGCCCAGTCGGCGCCGGACCGGTTCGCGATCGATCTCGGGAGCTCGGAGGACTACGACCGGCTGCTCGAAACCCTTGCGGCGGGCGACGGACTGCCGGCGCGGATCGTCCACTGCCTGGCGGTGGGCGACGACGGACCGAGCCCCGGCCCGGCGCTCAGCCAAGAGATCGAACGCCGGACGTTTTACAGCCTGCTCTACCTCGCCCAGGCGCTAGGGCGGCAGCGGCTGGCGGAAAAGGTCGAGATCGCGGTGGTCGCGACGGGCCTGTTCCGCGCCCGCGGCGACGAACGGCTCACGCCGGAAAAGGCGACGCTGCTCGGACCGTGCAAAGTGGTGCCGCAGGAAAACCCGCGGCTCGGCGCGCGGGCGATCGATGTCCTCTGGCCGGCGGACGAAACGGCGCCGGCTGAGATAGACCGGCTGCTCGCCGAGATCTGCGATCCGCGCGCCGATGTGGGAGTGGCGTTGCGCGGCGACCGGCGCTTCGTCCAGGCGTGGGAGCCGATCCACATCGACCGCACGCTCGAAGAGCGGCTGCCGTTCGTCGAGCGCGGCGTCTACCTGATTACCGGCGGCTTCGGCGGCGTGGGGCTGACGATCGCCGAATCGCTCGCCGCCGGATACCGTGCGCGGCTGGTGCTCACCGGCCGTAGCGAACTGCCGCCGCGCGAGAGCTGGGAGGCTCATCTGGCGGCGCAGCCCGAAGGGGAGGGCGACGCGCAAAGCCGAGCGATCCGCGCAGTCCTGCATCTCGAAGCGCTCGGCGCCGAGGTGCTGGTGGCGCGCGCCGACGTGGCGAACCTCGCCGACATGCGCGCCGCGGTCGCCGCGGCGCATGAGCGGTTCGGGACCGACGCGCACCCGGCGAACATTCGGGGCGTGGTCCACGCCGCGGGCGTGCCTGGCGGCGGCGTGGTGCAGTTGAAGGACCCGAAAGTGGCGGCGGCGGTGCTCGCGCCGAAGCTCCGCGGAGCGCGGGTGCTCGAAGCGGCGTTGGCCGACGAGCCGCTCGACTTCTTCGTCCTCTGCTCGTCGACGATTGCGATCTACGGCAACTTCGGCCAGGTCGACTACTGCGCCGCCAACTCCTTCCTCGACGCGTTCGCCGAGGACCTGGCGGGCCGGCGCGGGATCAACACCCTGTCGATCAACTACGGCGCCTGGCGCGACGTCGGCATGGCGGTCCATGCGCGGGTGCCGACGGTGCCCTCGGCGTCTTTTGTCCCCGCCGGCCCGCGCCTGCACCCGCTGGTCCACGCGCTGGTCGAAGACGCGCCGGAGCGCAAGGTGTTCCTGTCGCGGCTGGTCGCGGGCGACCTCTGGGTGATCGACGAGCACCGGGTGGCGAAGACCCCCGCGGTCCCCGGCACCGGCTGCCTCGAAATGGCGCGCGCGGCGTTCGTTCTGGCATTCGACGACGGCCCGGTAGAGCTGTCGGACGTCTACTTCCTCACCCCGCTGATGGTGCCCGCGACCAGCAAGGAGGCGAGGGTGACGCTCGAAAAGGGGAAGGACGAGAACTGGGCCTTCCGCATCGCGAGCCGCTCGCCGGGCGACTCCAAATGGCAGGAGCACGCGTTCGGCAAGGTGCAGAGAGGCTCGGCTGAACTCGGGTCGCGCGACCTCGCCGCGCTCAAAAACGCCACGACGGAGCGCACCGACGAGGTGACCACCAAGCTGCTCGACGACCGGGAGGGGTTGGTCTGGTGGGGGCCGCGCTGGCAGTCGCTCAAGCGCGTCCACCTCGGGGAGGGCCGAGCGCTCGCGCGTCTGGAGTTGCCGGAGGAGTTCGCCGTGGATTTTGACACGATGCCGCTTCATCCCGCGCTGCTCGACGTGGCGACCGGGATCGTCGGCATGCTCGAAGAGGGGAGCCACCTGCCGTTTGCCTATCGGCGCTTGAGGTTCTCCGGTGCCCTGACCACCCGACTCTGGAGCTCGATCCGGCGGCATGAGGATGCGAGCCCGGAAACGGTGACCGCCGACGTGGTGCTGCTCGACGACGACGGCCGCGTGGTGGTCGAGATCGAGGGTTTCACGCTCAAGAGCGTCGGCGAGGCCGTGGGGCGGCTCGAATCGCAAGCCGAGGCGAAGGCCCCTGCGCCGGCACCGGCGCCCGCCGGCTCGACCGGTGACCCGCAGCGCGACGCCCTGCTCGCGCTGTCAGGGATGAGCCCGGCCGAGGGGCTGGAGGCGTTCCGGCGCCTGCTTTCCGCGCGGCCCGGCCGCCAGGCTGCGGTCTCGCCGCGCAACCTCGCGGCGCTGCTCGAACAGATGCAGCGGGCCAGGGTGCAAGGTCCCGGCGAGGCGGCGGCCGCGGCGACCGCCGTGCGGGCAGCGCATCCGCGCAGCGTCCAGACGCCGTTCGTGGCGCCGCGCACCGAGACCGAAAAACGGCTCGCCGAGATCTGGCAGCGAATCCTCGGCATCGACGCGGTGGGCGTCGACGACAACTTCTACGAGATGGGCGGCGACTCGGTGCTCGGCATCCAGATCGTCGCCGCGGGGCGCGACGCCGGGATCGACCTGCAAAGCAGCCAGCTGTTCGAGCACCAGACGCTGCGCGAGTTGGGCCTGGCGCTAGGCGACCTGCCGGGCGACCCTGCGGGCTCCCCGGCGGAATCGCCCGGCTCGGGCGTTGCTTTCGCGCTCGCCGGGCTTGCCACCGAGCGGCTCGCGCAACTGCTCGCCGGGCGCGAGGCGGAAGACGCCTATCCGCTGTCGCCGCTTCAGCAGGGGTTCCTGTTCGACACGCTCGCCGCGGGCCAACAGGCGGTTTATTTGGAGCAGGTGACCTCGACGCTGGTGGGCGAGATCGACGCCGAGCGGCTGGCCGAAGCCTGGCAGCGGTCGGTCGATCACCACCCGGCGCTGCGCACCTGGTTCGCCTGGGACGACCTCGACAAGCCGCTCCAGATCGTGGCGGCCAACGCGCCGCTGCCGGTTGTCTTCGACGACCTGCGCGACCTGTCGGCGGAGGAGCGGCGGGCGAGGATCGAGGCGCTCAAGAGGCTCGATCGCGAGACGCCGTTCGACCTCTCCCGGCCACCGCTGATGCGCCTCCGCCTGGCGCGGACGCAAGAGCGCGAATGGGAGGTGATCTGGAGCCATCACCACCTGCTGATGGACGGCTGGTCCTCGCCGATGCTGGTGGTCGAGGTGCTCGCGACCTATGAGGTGCTGCGCCGCGGCGCCACGCCGGTGTTGTCGCCGACCCGGCCGTTCCGCGACTACATCGCCTGGCTCGCCGAGCGCGCGGCGCGCGACGCCGGGGCCGCCGAAAGGTTCTTCGGCCGCTATCTCGGCGGTTTCGCCGGCCCGACGCCGCTCCTCGCCGACCGGGCGGCGGACGGCGGCGCCCCGGAGCGCGCGGATTTCCTGCGCCTCGCCAAGGGGATCGACGCCGGTCTCGACCTCGCGGTCCGCGAGGCCGCACGCCGCGCGCAGATCTCGCTCTCGGTGGTAGTGGCGACCGCGTGGGCGCTGCTGCTCGCGCAGGAGGCGGGCACCGACGACGTGGTCTACGGCGTCTCGGTCTCCGGCCGGCCGCCGGAGCTGGCTGGCGTCGAGCGGATCGTCGGCTGCTTCATCAACGCCCTGCCGGTGCGGGCCAAGCTCGCGCCCGAGACGTCCGTCGGCGATTGGCTGCGCGCGTTCCAGATCGAGCAGGCGGAGCTGATCGGCTTTTCCTACGCGCCGTTGGTCGAGGCGCAGCGAGCTGCGGGCCTGCCCGCCGATCGCGGCCTGTTCGACACCGCGTTCGAGTTCTGGAATTTCCCCTTCGCGAAACCCGAGGGCCAAGGGAGCTTCGAGCTGCGGATGCCGGATTACGACGTATCGACCAATCTGCCGCTGTCGCTGCGGGCGATTCCGCTCGACGGGCTTGAGCTGCAATTGACCTACGACCGGCGCCGCTTCGACGCGGCGACGATCGAACACAAGTTGAAGAAGCTCGAAACGGCGCTCGCGGCGCTTTCGTCGCTCCCACCGGAAACGACGCTCGGCGAGGTGGTCGAACGTCTCGCGGCGCTGGATCGCGAACGGCTGGGCCAGGCCGCGGCGTCGGTCTCCGACGTGGCGCGGGAAAAACTCAAAGCGCGGCGCCGACCCACCGCGAGCACGGTCTAGTTTCGAGGAAAGATTCGAGTTGAGCGAGATCCAAGGGTTCCGACTGTCGCCGTCTCAGGCGCACCTCTGGCGACGGCTCGCCGAGGAGGGACCGACCGCGTTCGTCGCGCGCTGCCGCGTCGAGATCGCGGGAGCGTTCGACGCCTCGACCGATCGGCCGGCGCTCGCCCGCGCCCTCGCGGTCGTGGGGGAACGTTGGGAGATCTTGCGCACGGGATTCCGCACGCCGCCGGGCATGAGTGCGCCGCTTCAGGAAGTGTCGCCCGCTGTGGCTTTGGCGCTCGGCGAGGGCTCCGCTCCGGTGCCGCCGATCGATCTGGCGGCGCCGCCACTGCTGCGCGCCGCGCTGGCGACAGGAGCCGATGGGGTCGCGGTGCTCGACCTCGCGCTCCCTGCGCTGCTCGCCGACGACGCGGGGCTCGACCTGCTGGTGCGTGCGCTCGCTGGGGCCTACGGCGAGCAGCGCGGCGAAACGCCGGAGCCGTCCGATGACGAACCGCTCCAGTACGCCGATCTGGCGGATTGGCTGTGCGACCTGGTCGAATCGCCCGAAACACAGGCCGGGCGCGATTATTGGGGGCGCCAGGAGATCGCGCCGCTCGATCCGGCCGAGCTGCCGATCGCCCTCTTGCCGCGCGGCGAATTCGCGCCGGCCCGGCGGGAGATCGCGCTGCCCGCGGGGCTGCCGGCTCAGCTCGGCACCGAGCGGCTCGCCACCGCCTGGAGCATTCTGCTCGCGCGGCTCGCGGCGCGCCCGGATGTCGCGCTCTCGGTGGCGTTTTCCGGCCGCAAGTTTGCCGAGCTCGAAGGCGCGCTCGGGCTGTTCTCGCCGCGCATTCCGGTGCCGTTCGAGCTGCCCGGCGAGCTGTCGTTCGCCGAGGCGGAGGCACGGGTGGCGTTGGCGCTCGCCGAGCGGCTCGGCTTCGAGGAGGTTTTCGCTGAGGAGCTGTTGCCCGGCGGTATCGCGCCCGAGCTGCCGTTCTCGTTCGTCCGGCGGGCGGCTCCAACGTCGATCGAAGCGGGCGGCGCCACGTTTAGGGTCCGCGACCGCGAGGTGATTGGCGACCGGTTCTTGTTCGAGCTGCGAGTGGACGGTGCGGGCCTGGAGCTGGGCTACGACGCCAATCGGGTTGGGGAGGCGGAGGCCGAGCGCCTCACCGAGCGGTTCCTCGCTCTGCTCGAAGATGCCCTGGCGCGGCCGGCCGCGCCGATTGGCGAGCTTTCGATCCTCGGCGCGGCGGAGCGCGCGCGGCTGATCCATGAAGGCAACGACACCGCGCGCGGTCTCGGCCCGCTATGCACTCTCAACGCTCTTTTCGCCGCGCAGGCGGCGAGGACACCCGCCCGACTCGCGCTCGAAAGCGAAACGGGCGAGCGGACCTATGCACAACTCGCCGCCGAGTCTGGCGTGTTGGCCGGCGCGCTCGCCGCAAGAGGCGTCGGAAGGGGATCGATCGTGGCGCTCGCGCTCGACCGCTCGCCGGAGATGGTGATCGCGCTTCTCGCAGTGCTCCAGACCGGGGCCGCCTACCTGCCGCTGGAGACCAGCTTGCCCGCCGAGCGGCTCGCGTGGATGCTCGCCGACGCACGCCCCGCCTTGCTGCTGCTCGGCGGGGGGACGCCCGAGGATTTCGGCGGATCGGTCCCGGCGATCGACCTCAGGAGCTTCGATTTTGCCGCTGCAAGGACGGTCGGGACTGCGGAGATTGGCCCGGACGATCTGGCGTACGTGATCTACACCTCCGGCTCGACCGGCCAGCCGAAAGGGGTCGCGGTGAGCCATGGCGCGATCGTCAACCGGCTGCTCTGGATGCAGAGTGAATTTCCGCTCGGGGAAGGCGACGCGGTGGTACAGAAGACCCCGTATTCGTTCGACGCCTCGATCTGGGAGATCTTCGTGCCGCTGCTCTCGGGCGCGCGCCTCTGGCTCGCGCGCCCCGGAGCGCACGGCGACGTCGCCTACCTCGCCCAGCTCGTGACGGAGCGAGGGATCACCGTGCTCCAGCTGGTCCCCTCGCTGCTCGGGCCGTTCCTGGCGACGGAGGAGTCGGCGCTCTGCCGCGGCAAGCTGCGCCGTCTGTTCTGCGGCGGCGAGGCGCTTTCGGCCGACCTCGCGGCACACGCACTCGAACGGCTGGGGATCGCGCCGGTGAATCTCTACGGGCCGACCGAGGCGGCGATCGACGCCGCGTTCTTCACCGCGACCGGCGCCGAGCGCGGCCCCCAGGTGCCGATCGGCGCGCCGATCGCCAACGATCGAATTTTCCTGCTCGATGGTCGCGGCAACCTCGCGCCCTCGTTGGGTAGAGGTGAGATGGCGCTCGGCGGCGCGGGCCTCGCCCGCGGCTACCTCGGCCGACCCGATCTCACCGCCGAGCGTTTTGTTCCCGATCCCTTTGGCGATCTTCCCGGCGAGCGGCTCTACCGCACCGGCGATATCGGGCGATGGAATCCTGCCGGGATGCTCGAATATCTCGGCCGGATTGACGCTCAGGTGAAGATCCGCGGCGTGCGCGTGGAGCTGGGCGAGATCGAAGCGGCGCTCGCGCGCTTGGCCGGCGTCGCCGAGGCGGCCGCCGCGCTGCGCGTGGACCGGCCGGGCGATCCCCGCCTCGCGGCCTACCTGGTGGCGTCCCCAGGCGCGACGATCGACGTCCCCGCCCTTTCAGCGCGGCTCGCGGCGACGCTTCCCGACGTGATGGTGCCGGCCGATTGGGTGGTGTTGCCGGCTCTGCCGCGTCTCCCTTCGGGCAAGATCGACCGCCGCGGGCTGCCTGCGATCGATGCGGGCCGGTCGGGGCGCGTCAGCCGCGGCGGCGAATACGTGGCGCCGCGCACCCCCACCGAACAGCTGGTGGCGGAACGGCTGGCGGCACTGCTCGGCGTGCCGCAGATCGGGGTGCTGGACAACATTTTCGACCTGGGCTTTCACTCGCTGCACGCGACCCAGCTCGGTTCGCGCCTGCGTCGCACGTTCGGCGTCGACATCCCGCTGCGCAGCCTGTTCGAGCTGCCGACGGTGGCCCAGCTTGCGGCGCGGATCGATGCCGGCCTGCGCGACGACCCGCGGCTCGAAGCTCCTCCCCTCGTGCGCGGGGTTCGCTTGGAGGCGGGCGAGCCGCTTTCGTTTGCCCAAAGCCGCCTCTGGTTCGTCGACCTGATGCAGCCGGGCAGTCCGTTCTACAACATCCCCGTCGCGCTCTCCCTCTCGGGACGGTTGGTGCACTCCGCGTTCACCCGGGCGATCGGCGAGATCGTCCGCCGCCACGATTCGCTGCGCACGACCTTTGCCGAGGTCGATGCCGAGCCGGTCCAACGGGTGGCGGCACCCTCGGATCGCTTCGCTCTTTCAGAGATCGACCTGACGGCGCTGCCGGAGGCGCAGAAGCGGCGCGAGGCCGCGCGTCTCGTTCGCGCCGAGGCGCTCGCACCGTTCGACCTTGCGCGGGGGCCGCTGTTGCGCTCGGCGCTGCTGCGGATCGAGCGATCGGAGCACGTCGCTCTCTTTACTTTCCATCACATCGTCTCGGACGGCTGGTCGACCGGCATCGTGACCACGGAGCTGGCGGCGCTCTACGCGGCGTTCGTCGCCGGCCGCCCCTCGCCCCTGCCGGAGCCCGAGCTGCAATACGTCGATTACGCGCGCTGGCAGCGCGAGTGGCTCGGTGGCGAGGCGTTTACCGTGCTCACCGATTTCTGGCGCGGTGAGCTTGGCGACGCGCCGGAGCGGCTCGATTTGCCGTCGGACCGGCCGCGTCCGGGCGTTCTTAGCAACCGCGGCGGCGTGAGGATGCGCCGGTTGTCGCCGGCCTTCGCCGCGGAGATCGAGGGCCTCGCCCGCAGCGAATCGGCGACGCTATTCATGGTCGCCCTCGGAGCCGGGGCGGCGCTGCTCGGCGGGCTCGCCGGAGTGGACGACCTGGTGATCGGCACCGACGTCGCCGGGCGCAGCCGCGCCGAGACCGAAGGGATCGTGGGCTTTTTCATCAACCAGCTCCCTCTGCGCTGCCGGCTCGGTGGCGATCCGAGCTTTCGCGACCTCGTGGCGCGGGTGCGCGAGACGACGCTCGCCGCCTACGCCCACCAGGACCTGCCGTTCGACAAGCTGGTCGAGGCGGTGAGCCCGGAGCGCAGCCGCGCCTTCTCGCCGATCTTTCAGGTGAAGGTCAATCTCCACAACCTGCCGGCACCGCCGCTTGAGCTGCCGGAGTTGTCCATCGCGTCGTTCGCCGCGACCCGCGAGAGCGCGCAGTTCGACTGGGCGCTCAACCTGACGCCGGCCAATGGCGGTTTCGATGCCTGGATCGAGTACAGCGCCGACCTGTTCGACGGGACGACGGTCGAACGCATGTTGGCGCGGTACGAGGCTCTGCTCAGGTCGGTCCTCGTTCGCCCCGCGGTGCGCCTCGGTGAGATCTCGCTGCTTTCCGCGGCCGAACGCCACCAACTGCTGCAGGAGTGGAACGCGCCCGGCGCGCGCTTTGCGGCCGAGCAACTGCTGCACCGCCGGTTCGAGGCCCAGGCGGCGCGGCGGCCGGGCGCTCTCGCGGTGACTTTCGACCTCGACCCAATAACCTACGGCGATCTCGACGCCCGGGCCAACCGGCTGGCGCGGCGCTTGGTCGCCCTGGGTGTCGCCCCGGGGGATCGCGTCGGCCTCTGTCTGGAGCGCTCGCTCGAGCTGATCGTCGGTCTGCTCGGGATCGCCAAGACCGGCGCGGCCTATCTGCCGCTCGACCCGTCGTATCCGGGCGAACGGTTGGCGTTCATGCTCGGGGACAGCGGTGCGCGGGCGCTGGTGACCGCCGAGAGCCATCTGGAGCTGCTCGCCGGACTCCAAGCGAGCGAAGAGGTGAAGATCCTCTGCCTCGACCGCGACGCCGCGGCGATTGCAGCGGAGAGCAGCGCGCCGCTCTCTCGTCTTCCCGATCTGCCGGCAAGCACCGCTTACGTGATCTACACCTCCGGCTCGACCGGCCAGCCGAAAGGGGTTGAGGTGAGCCACTCCCGGGTCGCCCGGCTGTTTGCCGCGACCGACGCCTGGTTCGGCTTCGGCGAGCGGGACGTCTGGACGATGTTCCACTCGTTCGCGTTCGATTTCTCGGTATGGGAAATCTGGGGCGCGCTGCTCTACGGCGGCCGCTTGGTCGTCGTGCCCTACAAGACCAGCCGCTCGCCCGCGGCGTTCCTGGAGCTGGTCCGCGCCGCGGGGGTGACGGTGCTCAACCAGACCCCTTCGGCGTTCCGCCAGCTGCTGGCCGAGGCCATGGCGACGGGCGCGCTCGATGCGCTCGCGAAGCTCCGTTTCGTCATCTTCGGCGGCGAGGCGTTGGAGATCGCTTCGCTCGCGCCCTGGTTCGACCATTTCACCGGCGGGTTTAAGGACGCGCCGCTTCTGATCAACATGTACGGCATCACCGAGACCACCGTGCATGTCACCTATCGGCCGGTCCGGCGCGCCGATCTCGCGCGGCCGGGAAGCGCGATCGGCGTGCCGATCCCCGACCTTCAGGTTCACTTGGTCGATGCGCAAGGAAATCTGGTGCCCGTGGGGGTCGCGGGGGAGATGCTGATCGGCGGCGAGGGTGTCGCTCAGGGCTATCTCGGCCGCCCCGAGCTGACCGCCGAGCGTTTCCGCCCCGACCCTTGGCACGGAACGCCCGGCTCCCGGCTCTACCGCTCGGGCGACCTCGCGCGCCGCTGTGCCAATGGCGATCTCGAATACCTGGGGCGGATCGATTTTCAGGTCAAGATCCGCGGCTTCCGGATCGAGCTCGGCGAGATCGAGACGGCGCTTGCCGGGCAGCCGGAAGTGCGTGAGGCGGCGGTCGTCGCCGGATCCTCACGCGACGGCGAGACCCGGTTGATCGCCTATGTCGTGTCCGAGCCGAGGGCGGCGGCCGGCGCTGCGGACGCGACGGTCGCCCGAATCCGCCGCGCGCTCGAAGCGCGGTTGCCGGCCTACATGGTGCCGGCAACGTTCGTGTGGCTCGAACGGCTGCCGCTGTCGCGCAACGGCAAGGTGGATCGCAAAGCCCTGCCGGAACCGGACGAAACGCGGCTGGAACCGGCGGAGGGGTACGTCGAGCCGCGCACCGCGACCGAGGAAATTCTCGCCGGTCTGTTCGCCGAGGTGCTCGGATTGCAGCGGGTCGGCACGAGCGAGGATTTCTTTGCGCTGGGGGGCCACTCGCTCTCGGCGACGAAGGTGATCTCTCGCGCGCGGAGGGTCCTGGGCGTCGAGCTTCAGGTGCACCAGTTGTTCGAGGCGCCGACCGTCACCGCGCTCGCGCGGGAGGTGGAGCGATCGCTTGGGTCCGGCATTCCCGCGGCGCCGCCGTTTGAGCGCATCCCCCGCAGCGACGAGGGGGGCGCCCGACTGCCGATGTCGTTCGCCCAGGCGCGGCTCTGGTTCTTGGAGCAGATGCGCCCGGACACGGCGATGTTCAACATTCCCGACGCCGTCCGCATGCGCGGCGCGCTCGACATCGCGGCGCTTGAGTCGGCGCTCTCAAGCATCGTCGCGCGGCATGAGTCGCTGCGCACGGTCTTCCCCGCGGTACGGGGCGAACCGGTGCCGACGATCCTGCCGCCGAGCCGCCCGGCGCTGCCGCGGCTCGACCTCTCGGCGCTGCGGGCGGGGGCCGGCGATTTGGCGGGCGCGCAGCGGCGCGAGGTCCTTCGCCTGCTCGCCATGGAGGCCGACCGGCCGCTCGATCTGGCGCGCGGTCCACTGCTGCGCCTGCTGCTGCTGCCGTTGGCCGAACGCGACCACGTGATGGCGTTCATCAGCCATCACATCGCGAGCGATGCCTGGTCGTCGGGCGTCTTCGTCAACGAGCTGGGATCGTTCTATCGCGCCGCGCTGCGCGGCGAGGAGGCGCAGCTCCGGCCGCTGCCGTTCCAGTACGCCGATTTCGCCGCCTGGCAGCGCCGCTATCTGACCGGGGAGACCCTGGAGCAGGAGCTTTCCTGGTGGCGCGCGCGGCTCGCCGGGGCGCCCCCGGTGCTCGACCTGCCCGCCGATCGGAAGCGTCCGGCCCGGGCAAGCGACCGTGGCCTCACGCGTTCGGTGCTCCTGCCGACGGCCGTCGCCGACGGTTTGCGGGCGCTCGCGCGCCGCGAGGGGGCAACGCCGTTCATGGCGCTGTTCGCCGCCTGGCTGGTCGTGCTCAAGCACCTGGCCGGCAGGGACGATCTGGTGGTCGGCACCGACGTGGCGAACCGGAATCGCGAGGAGACCGAGGGGATCCTCGGGTTCTTCATCAACCAGCTCGCGTTGCGCGTCGACCTGTCGGGCGATCCGACGTTCGCTGAGCTGGTAGGACGGGTGCGCACGGTGGCGCTCGGCGCCTACGCTCACCAGGATGTCCCGTTTGACGCCCTGGTCGATACTTTGAGTTTGGATCGCACGCTCGCCCACGCGCCGCTGTTTCAAGTCAAGCTGTTTTTGGAAAACGCCTCGCGCTCCGCCGAACCGGTGTCGGGGCTGCGGATCGAAGCGCTGGAAGTGGAGATCCGCGTCGCCAAGCTCGACCTGGTGCTCGCGTTCTGGGAACGCCCCGAGGGCTTCGTAGGTTGGGTCAATTTCAGCACCGACCTGTTCGACACGCCGCGTGTCGAGCGCTGGATGCGCCAGCTCGGGACGGTCGCCGGGCGCGCGGGGCATGAGCCCGACGCGCCGCTGTCAAGAATATTAAGTGCGCTCTCCACAATGGAAAAAGAGGAGCAGGCGATGGACAAAAGGGGATTGAAAGAGCGGAGCTTCAAATCGTTTAAAGCAGTGCAGCCGAAAGCGGTGTCGATCGGCGAAGCGGAGGTGGTGCGTCGCGGCTACCTGGCACCCGACCAGAAGCTGCCGCTGGTCCTGTCCCCCGCGGTGCCGGATGCGGATCTCGCCGAATGGGCGGCGGGGAACGTAGCGGAAATCCAGGCCGATCTGCTCGCGCACGGCGCGATCCTGTTCCGCGGCTTTGCGATCGACACCCCCGAGGCGCTCGAAGGATTCGCGAGCACTCTGTGCGCCGAGCTGTTCAACGAAAACGGCGAGCACCCGCGCGAGTCGGTGACCGGCAAGGTCTATACGCCGGTCTTTTATCCGCAGGACCAGCAGCTGCTCTGGCACAACGAGAACTCGTTCAACTGGCGCTGGCCGCGAAAGATCTGGTTCGCCTGCGCAGTACCGGCGGCGGAGGGGGGCGAAACCCCGCTGGTCGACAGCCGCCGGGTCTACGAGGAGATCCCGGAGGAGATCCGCGCCGCGTTCGAGGAGAAGGGCGTGCTCTACCAGCGCACCTATTCCGAAGGGCTCGGCCTGCCCTGGCAGACGGTCTTCCGCACCGACGACGTGGCCGAGGTCGAGCGCGAAGCGGCGGCCTCCAAGGTTGAGTTGTCGTGGCGCTCCGGCGATCGGCTCCGCACGCGCGGCAAGCGGCCGGCGGTGATCGCGCATCCGGTAACAGGGGAGAAGACCTGGTTCAACCAAGGGCAGCACTGGCATGTCGCCTGCCTCGACCCCGAGACCTCGGAATCGATGCGCGCGCTGTTTGCCGATGACGAGCTGCCGCGGCACCTTTTCTTCGGCGACGGCTCGCCGATCCCCGACGAATGGATGGCCGTGATTCTCGACGTCTACGCCCGGCTCGAAGTGTCGTTCCCCTGGCAGAAAGGCGATGTGGTGCTGCTCGACAACGTGCTCGTGGCCCACGGTCGCAACCCGTTCCGCGCGCCGCGGAAGATCCTGGTCGCGATGGGCGAGATGACCAGTTATGACGATGTTGGAGGGGGAGGGGCGGCATGAGCGGAGCCTTGGAAGGATTTCGCCTGTCGCCGCAGCAGCGGCGAGTCTGGCAGCTGGCCAAGGACAGCCGGGCGTTTCGCGTCCAGGCGCTCGTGATCCTGGACGGCCAGCCGGAGCGAATCTCGCCCGAACCGGTGCGCACGGCGCTCGCCGCGGTCGTCGCGCGCACCGAGATCCTGCGCACGACCTATCGGCGTTCGCCCGGGGTGCGGTTCCCGCTCCAGGTGGTGGCGACCGATCTGCCGCCGTTCTGGCAGTTGGGGCCAGAGGGTGCGGATCTGGACGCGCTGTACGCCAAACAGCTGGCCCGGCCGTTCGATCTGGAGCGCGGGCCGGTGGTGCACGCGACCTATCTTCCTCTTTCGACCGGCCGCGCCGGGTTGATCGTGGCGCTGCCGGCGATCGCTGGAGACGCCCAAACTCTCGACCAGCTGCTCGACCAACTGCTCGCCGGTCTGGTGCGCGCGCCGGAATCCGGCGAAGCCGTCGAGGAGCCCGTGCAGTACGTGCAGGTTTCGGAATGGGCGAGCGAATTGCTCGCGAGCGAAGAGAGTCGCGCCGGCCGCGAGCATTTCCGCGCCCAGGACTTGTCGCCGCTCTTTTCCCTCGCGCTGCCGCTTGAAAGCCGTGCGGCCGGCGGCTTTACGCCCGAGCGCGTGGCGGTCGATCTCGCGCCCGGGACCGCGGCGCGCGCGGCCGAGCTTGCCGGCGCCTGGGGGATCGAAGAGCGCTCCTTGTTGCTCGCCGCCTGGTGCGCGCTGCTTTCCCGCCTGAGCGGTACTGCGGAGGTGGGGGTCGGGGTCCAGCTCGACGGCCGAACCCATCCCGATCTCGCCGATGCGCTGGGGCCTTTCGCGCGCACCGTGCCCCAGCTCCAACGGGTCGGCGACACCCGGACGCTCGCCGAGCTGGCGGGAGAGATCGACGCGGCGCTTACCGAGGCGGTCGATTGGCAGGATTGTTTCTCAACCGAGGAGGACGGCCGCTACAGCGCCGGTTTTCCGGCGGCGTTCAGCTACCGCAGCGTAGGCTCCTCGGAGCCTGCCGCGAGCCCGCCGAGCCTGCCGGTGCGCTTCGCCGTCGAGCGGCGGGTGGCCTACGTCGAGCGGTGGAAGCTCGCGCTCGAAGCCGAGCGGAGCGCTCAGGGGCTCCAAGTAACGCTCGCCTACGACGCGCGGATCTTTTCGGCCGACGCGGCGGCGACGCAAAGCGAGCGCTTCGGCACCTTCCTCGCGGCGCTGCTCGCAGCACCCGACGCGCCGGTCGGCGATCCCGATCTGCTCACCGGCAGCGAGCGGGAGCGGCTCGGCCGGTTCAACGACACCGCGGCACCGATCCCGGCCGGAACGGCGGACGACCGGTTCGTCGCCCAGGCGCGCTCGACGCCGGAGCGCATCGCGGTCAAGAGCGGTGGCCTGGAGCTGACCTACGCCGAGCTGCTCGCCCGGACGGAGCAGCTCGCCCAGGCGCTGGCCGCGCGCGGCGCCGGTCCGGGCACGCTGGTCGCGATCCTCGCCGAGCGTTCGATCGAGATGGTCGTCGGGCTCCTCGGGGTGCTCCGGGCGGGCGCCGCCTACCTGCCGCTCGACTCGGCTTATCCGCGCGAGCGCCTCGCCTTCATGCTCGAAGATTCCGGCGCCGACCTGGTGCTTGCGGAGGAGAGTCTGCTCGGCCTGCTGCCGCCTGAGCGCGCGACCTCCCCGCAGACGCTCGCGCTCGGCTCCTTGCCGGCCACTCTGCCGGTCACCAAGACGGGTGCCGTCATCACGCGGCCGGCCGGTCCGGACGACCTCGCCTACGTGCTCTATACCTCCGGCTCGACGGGCAAACCCAAAGGGGTGATGGTGCCGCACCGCGGCCTGGTCAACTATCTCGATTGGGCGATCGGCGCTTACGAGATCGGAACGGGTAGCGTGCCGGTGCACTCGCCGATCGGCTTCGACCTGACCGTCACCAGCCTGTTTGCGCCGCTAGCCTCCGGCGGTACGGTCGAGCTGCTCGCCGAGGATCGCGGTGTCGAGTCGCTCGCCGTGGCGCTCGGGCTGGGGGTCGGCTACAGCCTGGTCAAGTTGACGCCCGCGCATCTCGCGTTGCTCGCTCCGATTGCGGAGAAGAGTGAGACCTCGGCGTGGAGCAAGACGCTGGTGATCGGCGGCGAAGCGCTCTTGGGAGAGACTCTTGCCGTCTGGAGCAAGCAGGCGCCTGAGGTCCGGATCGCCAACGAATACGGCCCGACCGAGACGGTGGTCGGCTGCTCGGTCTACCTCGCCAGAGCCGGCGACATCGCGCCGGGGCCGGTGCCGATCGGGCGCCCGATCCGAAACGCCCGGCTGCACCTGCTCGATTCGCGCGGGCGTCCGGTGCCGGTGGGGGTGCCGGGGGAGATCTACATCGGCGGCGCAGGGGTCGCCCGCGGTTATCTGGGCCGGCCGGATCTCACCGCCGAGCGCTTCGTCCCCGATCCGTTCGCGATCGAGCGCGGAGAGCCCGGCGCACGCCTCTACAAGAGCGGCGACCTCGCCCGTCTGCTGCCTTCGGGTGACCTCGAATTCCTCGGGCGCAACGATCATCAGGTGAAGATCCGCGGCGTGCGGCTGGAGCTGGGCGAGATCGAAGCCGCCTTGGCCGGTGCGCCCGGCGTCCGCGAGGCGGCGGTGCTCGCGCGGGAGGACCGGCCGGGCGAGCGCCGGCTGGTCGCCTACTACACGACCGATCGCGAGCCGGCGCCGAACGTCGACGAGCTGCGGCGCCACCTGGCGGCCTCGCTGCCCGAGGGCATGGTGCCCGCGATGTACCTGCGCCTGCCCGCGCTGCCGCTCACCGCCAACGGCAAGCTCGACCGCGCGGCGCTGCCGGCCCCCGGCAACGCCCGTCCCGACCTCGAACGGGAGTACGTGGCGCCGCGCAACGAGACCGAAAGCGCGCTGGTAGAGATCTGGGGCGAGGTGCTCGGGCTCGAACGGATCGGCGTTGACGACAGCTTCTTTGCGCTCGGCGGGGATTCGATCCGGAGCGTGCGGGTGATCGCGCTCGCCAAAGAGCGGGGGATTGAAATCTCCGTCGAGGAGCTGTTCCGGCATCCGACGGTGGCGGCGCTCGCGGCGCATGCCGAGGAATCGGCGGCGGCCTCCGGCTCCGCCTCCGGCACGCCGGCCGAAGAAGAGGATCTCGCGGCGCTTCTCGCCGAGCTCGAAGAGTTGTCGGACGACGAGGTGGCCGCACGCCTTTCGGCAGGGGTAGAGGAGCCGCGCGGGTGAGCGAGCTTTCCCAGCGAATCTCGGCGCTGTCGCCGGAGCGGCGTCAGTTGCTGGAGCAGCTGCGCGCCAAGAAGCGCGCGGCCGAGAAGGCGCCGCTTTCTGAGCCTTTCAGCCTGGTCTCTGAAGAGGACCGGGCGAAGCTGCCGCCGGATTTGGCTGACGCCTATCCGCTCACCGCGGTTCAGCTCGGCATGCTCTACCACATGGAGCTTTCGCCGGACGGCTCGTCGACGCCCACCTACCACAACGTCAACAGCTTTCACCTCAAGTCGAGATTCGATTCCGGGGCGTTTGAAGCGGCGGTGGCGCGGGTGGTGGCGCGCCATCCGATCATGCGCACCGCCTTCGACCTCACCCGCTACAGCGAACCGCTGCAGCTGGTCTATCGCACCGCTTATCTGTCGATCGAGGTCGACGACCTGCGTGGTCTGGACGCGGAGGAAGGGCAGCGGCGCATCGACGAGTTCGTCCTTGAAGAGAACCGCCGCCTGGTCGATCTCTCGGTGCCGCCGCTGATTCATTACCGCGTCCATCGCCGAACCGAGGATACGTTTCAGCTCACCTTGACCGAGCCCCACGCGATCTCGGACGGCTGGAGCACCATGTCGACGCTCGCCGAGATCTTCGAGGACTACGGGGCTCTCGCGCGCGGCGAAGCCCCCCCGGAACGGCAGCCGCTCGCGACCACCTACCGCGATTTCGTCTTCCTGGAGCGCCAGATCCTCGCCTCGCCGCAGGCGCGCGATTTCTGGCGCAGCAAGCTCGACGAGCTCGAACCGGAGCGCCTGGTGCGCTGGCCGCGCATGCCCGGCGCCGGCCCGCAATTCGAGCGCCCCGGCGCCGACCACAAGCCCAGCATCACTTTCGATCCCTGGGTCCTTTTAGGCCTGGAGCGTCTTGCCCGCCAAGCCGGCGCGCCGCTGAAAAGCGTATTGCTCGCGGCGCACTGCAAGGTGATGGGGATCAGCAGCGGGCGCACCGACGTCGTCACCGGTCTCACCACCCACGGCCGGCTCACGGAGGCCGACGGCGAACAGGTGCGCGGCCTGTTCTTGAACACGCTGCCGTTCCGCCTCGACCTCGGCTCCGGCAGTTGGCTCGAACTGGTTGAGCGTACCTTCGCCGGCGAGCTCGAAGTCATGCCCTACCGGCGTTATCCGCTGGCCGCGATCCAGCGTTTGCGCGGCGGTCAGGTGCTGTTTGAATCGGCGTTCAGCTACCTTCATTTTCACACCGTGCACAACGTCATGCGGTCAGGTTCGGTCGACGTCTTCGGTCACGGCAACAGCGACTTGTCGGTCACCCATTTCCCGCTCGCCGCGACCTTCTCGCGCGATCCGGTGAAGGAGGTGGCGATCACCCTGGTGCTCGAAAAGAACGACCCGGGCCTGGCCTTCGAGCAGGTGGACCTGCTGATGGGCTACTACCGCCGCGTGATCGAGTCGATGGCCGCGGAGCCGTTGGCCCACCACGACGTGCACTGCTATTTAAGCGACGCCGAGATCGAACAGGCCCTAAGCGTCAGCCGGCCGATCCGGCCGCGGGTGGCAGAGCTGCTCCACGAGCGTTTCACCGCGCGCGCGGCGGCGAAGCCTCGCGCCATCGCGGTGGTCGATCCAGGGTCCACCGAACCGGAATCCCCGGCGCCCGCCACCCGTCTCACCTACGGCCGGCTCGACGAGCTTTCGAGCCGGCTCGCCGGGCGCCTCCGCGCGTTGGGCGTCGGCCCGGAAGTGCGGGTGGGCCTCCTGCTGCCGCGCTCCTTGGATATCCCCATCGCGATCCTGGGCGTGCTCAAAGCGGGCGGCTGCTACGTGCCGATGGACCCGGCCTATCCGCCTGCGCGGCTCGAATTCCTGCTCGCCGACAGCGGCGCCAAGGTGCTGGTCACCAGCGGCGACCTGGAGGCGAGCCTGCCGCTCGACCGCCTCGGCAACGAGCTTGCGATCATCCGGTTGGATCAGGGCCGGGAGCGTCGGCCGCCGGCCAAAAAGTTGGAACAGCGAAGGGAAAGCGGCGCCACGCCCGACAACGCCGCCTACGTGATCTACACCTCCGGTTCAACCGGTCAGCCCAAGGGGGTGGTGATCACCCACGCCAGCGCGATCCGCCTGTTCGACTCGACCGACCGGTGGTTCGGGTTCGACTCAAAGGACGTCTGGACCCTGTTCCACTCGTTCGCGTTCGACTTCTCGGTCTGGGAGATCTGGGGTGCGCTGCTGTACGGCGGGCGCTTGGTCGTGGTGCCCTACCTCACCAGCCGGTCGCCCGCCGCGTTCCGCGAGCTGCTGGCGCGCGAGAAGGTGACGGTGTTGAACCAGACGCCGTCGGCGTTCCGCCAGTTGATCCGCGCCGAGGGCGAAGCGGACGAGGAGGCCGCACCGCTCGCCCTGCGTAGCGTGGTGTTCGGCGGCGAGGCGCTGGAGCTGCAGACGCTCGCGCCCTGGTTTGCCCGCTACGGCGACGGCGCGACGCGCCCCGGGCCGCGCCTGGTCAACATGTATGGCATCACCGAGACGACGGTCCACGTCACCTACCGGCCGCTCGGGCAGGCCGATCTCGCCTCCACAGGCAGCGCGATCGGCGGGCCGATTCCCGACCTGGCCCTGCTGCTGGTCGATCCGCAGCTCCATCCGGTGCCGGTCGCCGTGCCGGGCGAGCTATTGGTGGGCGGCGCCGGCCTTGCGCGCGGCTATCTCGGCCGCCCGGCGCTCACGGCGGAACGGTTCGTCCCCGATCCGTTCGGGTCTGAGCCGGGGGCACGGCTCTATCGCTCCGGCGACCTCGCGCGCCGGCTGCCGGACGGCGAAATCGAATATCTCGGGCGGATCGACCACCAGGTGAAGATCCGCGGGTTCCGCATCGAGCTGGGCGAGAACGAGGCCGCGCTCGTGACCCAGCCCCAGGTCGCCGAGTC